>NZ_LR880474.1:1369148-2053722 GCF_904066215.1 Microbacterium sp. Nx66 | reverse complement strand
GACGCGCCCGGTGATGGTCAGCCACTCCGGCGCCTTCGCCCTGTGCGACCACCCCCGCAACGTGCCAGACGACGTGCTCGCCGCGATCGGGGGGCAGGGCGGCGTCGTGATGGTGCCGTTCGTGCCCACGTTCGTCTCGCAGGCCCGCCGCGACTGGTGGGAGGCCGGGGGAGAGGGAGAGGCCCCGCGCGTCGGTGTCGCGGACGTCGCCGATCACCTCGATCATGTGCGGCGCGTGGCCGGCGCGCATGCGGTCGGGATCGGTGCCGACTTCGACGGCTCCGATGCGATGCCGGACGGTCTCGGCGACGTCTCGGGGTACCCGGCCCTGTTCGCCGAGCTGCGGCGTCGCGGCTGGTCGGAGGACGACCTCCGGGCGGCGGCCCACGAGAACGTCCTCCGCGTGCTGGAGGCCTCCGACCCCGACCACGAGGCCTTCCTCGCGGGCAGCGCAGGAGAGCCGACCGACGCCGCACTCGCGCCGGCGGTCGACACGACGATGCGGGAGGGGGCGCTGTGACCTCGCGCGTCCTCGTGATCGTGAACTCCGCGAGCTCCGGCCCGCGTCGCCTCGGCACCTGGCTGCGGGAGAAGGCGATCGACGTCGACGAGATCGTGGGAGCCGAGCAGCCGCTGCCCACCTCCCTGGACGGCTACGCAGGACTCGTGATGCTGGGCGGCGGGCTCATGCCGGACGACGATGACCGTGCACCGTGGCTCGCGGCAGAGCGGGCGCTCGCCGCGGAGGCCATCGCCCGCGACCTCCCCACGCTCGGCATCTGTCTGGGCGGTCAGCTGCTCGCACACGTGGCCGGCGGCGAGGTCGCCGAGAAGACCGGACCCATCGAACGCGGCGCGACCCCCATCCGTCCGACCCCGGCCGGACGCACGGACGCCGTGTTCGCGGCGCTGGGTGACGAGGCTCCGATGATCGAGAACCATCAGGACATGATCACGCGGCTGCCACCCGCGGCGGTGCTGCTGGCGTCGAGCGCGGCCGTCGAGAACCAGGCCTTCCGTCTAGGAGCGCGGGTGCGCGGCGTGCAGTTCCACCCCGAGGCCTCCGCCGCCGACCTCGCGCGGTGGGACGACGCGGCGCTGCGGGGAGAGGGACGCTCGCTTCCCGCGCTCATCGCCGCCGCCGAGCGCGTGCACGACCACAACACCGCGGCCAGCCGCGCGCTCATCGAGGCCTTCGCCGACGAGGTGCGCGCCGAGGTACAGGCGTGACGCCTGCGGATGCGGGTCTCCTCGTCACGACGGATACCGCCGCGGAAGCTCTCCAGCACGGCCTGGACGAGCGCGCGCGTCGTGCCGCCCCGGCCGCCATCGCCGCGGTGGCCGAACGGGGGCGCGTCCGCGCAGTGCTCACCCACGGCCATCCCCGCGCCGATGAGTCCCCGACGACGCGGGACACCGTCTTCCGCATCGCGTCGATGTCCAAGAGCTTCCTCGCCGCCACCGTGCTCTCGTTGCGCGACCGCGGTCTGCTCGACCTCCACGCGCCGATCCGCACCTACCTGCCCGATGTCCGACTGCGGCACCGCGGTGCCGACGTCGAGGTCACCGGCGACCTGCTGCTCTCCAACCGCTCGGGTCTAGGGGAGGACAACGCCTGGGTGGATCGGCACCTCGGCGCCTCGCGGGCCGAGATCGCCGCCCTGTTCGCGGGTGGGGTGCCTCTCGCGGCCGTGCCGGGAACCGTCTACCAGTACTCCAACCTCGGACAGTCGCTGCTCGGCCGCGTCGTGGAAGCGGTGACCGGGCGGACGGTGGAGGACGTGATCCGGGAGAGCATGCTGGAGCCGCTCGGGCTGCGCCGGACGGCACACGTGTCGGACGGCTTCGCGCCGGAGACGCTGGCCGGCGGGTTCCGGACGTTCGACGACGGCACCACGTTCCGCCCCGAGCCGTTCGTGGGGTCCGGCGCGCTCGGCTGCATCGGCAGCATGTTCAGCACCGTCGACGACATCGCGAGATGGATGTGGTTCCTCGGCTCGGCCTTCACCGACGACCCGCTGGCGCCCGACGTGCTGGCTCCGGCGTCGCGACGGGAGCTGCAGCAGGCCCGCACCCCGATCCCGGTGCCGTCGGCGATGTTCGACGGGCGCGACCTTGCGGGGGCCGGCTACGGCTACGGCCTCTTCGTCGAGGACGACCGGCGGTTCGGGCGGATCGTGCAGCACTCCGGCGGGCTTCCCGGATTCTCGGCGCACATGCGCTGGCACGTGGCCAGCGGCATCGGCGTCGTCGCCTTCGGGAACTCCGACGAGTTCGGCGCCCGGCGGATCGCAGGCGCCGCGCTCCAGCTGCTGCTCGAACGGACGGACGCCCCCTCCGCCGTCCTGCACCCGTGGGAGGAGACGGTCGCCGCCGCGCAGGCTCTCGACGTCGCGATCCGCTCGGGACGGCCCGCCGCCACGTACCCGTTCCTCGCCGACCATGTGCTCGATGACATCCCGGCCGACGTCCGCGATGCCCGGCTGGCGGCACAGGTTCAGGAGATCGGCGGATTCCGCGCGGAGCAGGACCCGTTCCCCGATCGCGTGGTGGCCGCGGCGACGGAGGCCGAACTGCGCTGGCGGATCGCGGGGAACCGCGGCGACCTCCTCGTCGACGTGCGGCTGGTCGGGCTGCCGGAGCCTCGCGTGCAGGGGCTCAGCGCGGCGGTCGTCGCGCCAGGGCAGACACGTGTCGAGGGGGAGCGAGCCGGAGCGACCGAGCGGCACCTGGTCGTCCTGCCGTCGTTCTGATAGCGCGACCTGCACAGATCGACCGGGTCCAAAAAACCGCCCTAGGATGGAGGCATCCCGACCCGTCCGTTCTGAGGAATCCTCATGCCCGCCACCCCTGTGCGTCGCCTCCTTCCCCTCGCCGCGCTCGCCGCCGCCACCGCCCTGGTGCTGACCGCGTGCGCCGGCCCGTCCACGGAGAGCGACGGCGGTGAGCTCGTCTGGTCGATCGAGGGCGCGAACCTGTCCGCGGGGCACATGGACCCACAGGTGAGCCAGCTCGACGTCTCCGGCATGGTGCAGCGCGCGGTGCTCGACTCCCTGGTGTTCCAGGAGGACGACGGCACGTTCAGCCCGTGGCTCGCGACGAGCTGGGACGTCTCGCCGGACAGCACGGAGTACACCTTCACGCTGCGCGACGACGTGACCTTCACGGACGGCGAGCCGTTCGATGCGGAGGCCGTCAAGGCGAACTTCGACCGGATCGTCGACCCGGAGACGGCGTCGGCGCAGGCATCGAGCATGCTCGGTGCAGACTTCTACGCCGGCACCGAGGTCGTCGACGACCACACGGTGAAGGTCTCGTTCACGCAGCCGTATGCGCCGTTCCTCCAGGCGGCCAGCACCCCGCAGCTCGGCTTCTACTCGCCGGCCGTGCTCGCCGAGTCGGCCGATAAGCTCAAGGCGGGCGGCCCCGACGTCACGGTCGGCACCGGGCCGTTCGTGCTCACCGAGTACACCGCCGACCAGGAGATCGTCTACACGCGCAACGATGACTACGCCTGGGGCCCGCACGAGGCGAAGGCGCCGGCGTTCGAGACGCTGCGCGTGCAGATCCAGCCGGAGGCGTCGGTGCGTACCGGAGTGATCGAGAGCGGCGAAGCCGACCTCGCCAGCAACATCCCGCCGAACCAGGTCGCCGGTCTCGACGACGCCGGCGTCACGGTCGACTCAGTGGAGTACCCGGGACTGCCCTACTCGCTCTACCTGAACGAGAAGTACGGCGTCTTCGCCGACGAGAAGGTGCGGCAGGCGTTCGCCCGCGGCATCGACGTCGACGCGGCGGTCGAGGAGATCTACTTCGGGCAGTTCCCGCGGGCGTGGAGCGTCCTCGGCAGCACGACCCCGGGCTACGACGCGTCGCTGGAGGACTCCTGGCCGTTCGATCAGGACGCCGCGAACGCCCTGCTCGACGAGGCCGGCTGGACGGAGCGCGACGCGGACGGCATCCGCATGAAGGACGGCGAGCGCCTGTCCGTGCGGTGGATCGCCTGGACCCCGGTCCCGGATGACCGCGCGGCGCTGGCCAACGCGATCCAGTCGGACCTCAAGGCCATCGGCTTCGAGGTGGAGCGCGAGGAGCTGGAGCCCGGCGCCTACAACGCCCAGTACGAGCCGAAGACGTTCGACCTCACCGACTGGGGCTTCTCCGGCGTGGACGCCGACTTCCTCCGTGCGCACCTGCACACCGACGGCTTCCAGAACGCCTCGCAGGTGAGCGATCCGGAGATCGACGCGCTCCTGGAAGAGGCCGTCGCGTCGAGTGATCAGGACGCCCGCAACGAGCTCTACACGCAGCTGCAGCAGTGGAACGCGGAGTACACGGCCATCGTCCCGCTCTACAGCCCCTCGGCGATCACGGCGGTCGGCGAGCGCGTGCAGGGTCTGGACTACGACCTCTACGGGCGGCCGCTCTTCTACGATGTGAGCCTCGGCTGACATCCGGCGGCCGTCGTTTCGAGGGAGCGGGCGGAGTGATCGAACCGTGAAGGCGGTGCTCGGCCGCGCCCTCGGGCTCGTGGCCTCGGTGGTCATCGTGCTGTGGGGGGCCGCGACCGTCGCATTCCTGGCCTTCCGGGTGATCCCCGGCGACCCGGTCTCGGTGATGCTGGGCCCGCAGGCGCAGGTGAGTGAGGCCGTCAAGGACGGCATCCGCGCCGACCTCGGCCTCGACCGTCCGCCGTTGGAGCAGTATGTCGGCTTCATCGGGCAGCTCGCCCGCGGCGACCTCGGCGAGTCGTACCAGCTGCGGCTTCCGGTGTCGGAGGTCATCGGACGGCAGCTCGGGGCGACCGTGCAGCTGTCCGCCCTCGCCCTGGTGATCGCCGTCGTGCTCGCTCTCGCGGTCGCCCTCTTCGTGCGGGGTCGTGTCGGGCGCACCATCGCCGCCGGCGTCGAGCTCGTGGTGCTCTCCTCGCCGGTGTTCTGGATCGGGCTGCTGCTGCTCAGCGTCTTCGCGTTCGGACTGGGGTGGTTCCCCGTCTCGGGCACCCGCAACCCGGCGACCATCGTGCTGCCGGCGATCACGCTCGCCCTCCCGGTGGCGGCGCTGCTGAGCCAGGTGCTGCGCGACGGGTTGATGCAGGCGGAGCGGATGCCGTTCGCGGAGACGGTCCGCGCGCGTGGCGCGGGGCCGACCTGGTTCACGCTGCGGCACGGGGTACGGCACGGCGCCGCGTCGGCGGTCACCCTCGCGGCCTATCTCACCGGCTCGGTGCTCGGCGGCGCGGTTCTCGTCGAGACCGTGTTCGCCCGCCCCGGCCTGGGGCGGGTGACCCTCGCCGCCATCAACGACCGGGATCTCCCGGTCCTCACCGGCATCATCCTGCTGAGCGCTCTCGTCTTCGTCGTCATCAACGTGGTGGTGGAGCTCGTGCACCCGCTGATCGACCCGCGCGTCGCCGCGCCCCGGTCGGGAGGCGCCGTATGAGTCGGGGCCAGCGGCTCCTGCTCGGGTCCGCCGCAGCCGTGCTGGCCGTGATCGCCGTCGCCGCCCTGTGGCCGGGACTGCTCGCCACGCACGATCCGTTGCAGACCGAGGTGCGGGCCGCGCTCCTGCCGCCGAGTGCCGAGCATCTCTTCGGTACCGACCAGAGCGGCCGTGACGTGTACTCCCGCGTGGTGTTCGGCGCGGGGCGCTCGGTCGGGATCGGGTTGCTCGCCACCGCGATCGCCCTCGCCGCCGGCCTGCTCGTGGGGGCGCTCGCCGGCATGTCTCCGCGCGGTGTCGACGTCACGCTCATGCGCATCAACGACGTCCTCATGGCGTTCCCCGAGTTCCTGGTGGCGCTCGTCGTGGTGGCCGTGCTGGGACCGGGGCCGGTGAACATCGCGATCGCGGTGACCCTGGCGGCCGCGCCCGTGTACGTGCGGCTCGCCCGCGTGCAGACCAGGACGCTGCGCGTGGCCGAGCACGTCGAGGCCGCCCGCATCCTGGGCGTGCCGCCGCTGCGGGCGTTCCGCCGCCATGTCGTGCCCGGGGTGCTGGGATCGCTGAGCGTGCTGGCGACCATCGGCATCGGATCGAGCATCCTCGCCGCCGCCGGACTGAGCTTCCTGGGTCTCGGGCCGTCCGAGCCGACCCCGGAGTGGGGCCTCATGCTCGCCGGCGGTCGCAATGTGCTCGGACAGGCGTGGTGGGTGTCGGTCTTCCCCGGTCTCGCGATCACACTGACGGTGGTGTGTGCGACCGTGATCGGACGGATCCTCCGGGCTCGGGCGGACGGGAGGGACGCATGAGTGCGGCGCTGGAGGTCGAGGAGCTGCGGATCGCCTTCGCGGGGACTACCGTCGTGGAGGGCGTGTCGTTCGCTGTGGAGGCCGGCGAGTGCGTCGCGATCGTGGGGGAGTCGGGGGCCGGGAAGTCGCTCTCGGCCCGCGCTCTGCTCGGCCTCACTCCGCCGGCGGCCGATGTCGCCGTCGACCGACTCCGCATCGACGGGGTGGACGCCGCCGCCCTGACCGAGCGCGGCTGGCGGCGGATACGAGGGACCGGGATCGGCCTCGTCTCCCAGGACGCGCTGGTGTCGCTGGACCCGCTGCGGCGGATCGCGGACGAGATCGCGGAGCCGCTGCGGCTGCACCGCCTCGCGCGCGGCCGGGCGGTCGTCGCCGCGCGCGTCCGGGACCTCCTCGCGCGGGTCTGGATGCCCGACCCCGACCGCCGTGCACGGCAGCGTCCGCAGGAGCTCTCCGGAGGATTGCGGCAGCGCGCACTCATCGCTTCGGCGCTGGCCGGGAACCCCGCCGTGCTCGTCGCGGATGAACCCACCACGGCCCTGGATGCGACGGTGCAGGCCCGCATCCTCGTGCTCCTGCGGGAGATCGTCGACGACGGCACCGCCGTGGTCTTCATCAGTCACGATTTCGCCGCCGTGCGGCGGGTGGCGGACCGGGTGCTCGTGATGAAGGACGGCCGGATCGTGGAATCCGGGCCGGTCACGGAGGTGCTCGCTGCCCCGCAGCACCCCTACACGCAGCAGCTCATCGCGGCGACGATGCACGAGCCACGGGAGGAGCGTGCGGCGCCCTCCGAGGCCGTACTCGTCGCGGAGGGCGTATCCAAGGCGTTCGGCGGGGTGCCGGCCGTCGTCGACGCGTCGTTCACGGTGCCCACCGGCCGCACGCTGGGCATCGTCGGCGAGTCCGGGTCGGGCAAGACGACCCTTGCACGGATGATGGTGGGCGTCGAGACGCCGAGCTCCGGAGAGCTGCGCTGGGCCGGGGCGCCGCGGGTGCAGCTCGTGCATCAGAACCCGCTCGGGGCGTTCGACCCGCGGTGGACGGTCGGGCGGTCGCTGGAGGAGGCGCTGGAGGCGGGAGGCGTGCCACGCGGCGCGCGTCGATCACGGGTGCGTGCGCTGCTCGCCGAGGTCGGGCTCGAGGAGAGTCTGGCGGGACGACGACCGGCGGCGCTGTCGGGCGGGCAGCGGCAGCGGGCGGCTCTGGCCCGAGCGCTGGCCGCCGACCCGGACGTGCTGGTGCTGGACGAGCCCGTCTCCGCCCTCGACCCGTCGGTGCGGGAGCGGGTGCTCCGGCTCCTCGCACGGGTGCAGGAGGAACGGCGGCTGACGATGGTCTTCGTCTCGCACGACCTCGATGTCGTCGGCGCGGTCGCGGACGACGTCCTGGTCATGCAGGACGGCCGGATCGTGGAGCAGGGGCGCACGGCTGAGGTGTTCGCCGCCCCGCAGCATCCGTTCACCAAGGAGCTGCTCGCCGCGAGCGGCCCCGTCAGTCCGTGACGGCGATGCCCAGTCCCGCTGCCATCACCGGCGCGAGCTGCTGCACCTGCAGGGACGAGAGGGTCGCGCCGCGGAGGCTCTGGACGTCGAGGTAGGAGAGCGCGTCGAGGCCGCGGAGATCGAGGTCTTTCGCGCGCAGGCCCCGGGGGTCGACCTCGTCGCTGCGCGTGGCCTGGAACCGGACGCGCGTGAGTTCCGACTGCGGGATGTCGATCGTGCGGACGGCGCATCCCACGACATCGACGTCCTCGGCGCGGGCGGCGCCCAGGTTGAGATAGTCGATGCGCACGTCCCGCAGTTCGAGCTCCGCCACGCGGGCGTCGCTGAGATCGAGGGTCCCGATGCGGCCGCCCGTGATCCGGAGCCGACGGATGCTCGCGTTCCGCATCCGGAGCGACGCGATGCGCGGGTCGGGGAGGTCGACGTCGAGGAGCGTGGCCCCGGTGAGGTCGATGCTGTCGGCGTCGGCCTGCACCGCGCACTGCTCGAGCGTGGCGTAGGAGAGATCGACGGTGCCGGTCAGCTCCAGCGCGGCGGCGAGGAGATCGGCGCGGCGGGCGGCCACGCGCGGCTCCAGCACCGGTGGCAGGTCGGGCGCGGACACTCGGGGTGCACTCGGGGACTTCGGCATCCTCCGAGGCTATGTCCTCCCTCCGACACCCCCGCTCCTGCTCCGTGCTCCCGCTCCGGTGCGAGGTCGCAGATCCTCGCTGCCTCGCACTCTCCCTCGCAGCCCCTGCGACGGGAGTCCCGATCTGCGACCTCACCCCGGCCTTGCCTCGCCCCTGCCTCGGCTCCGGGGCTCTGGGACTCGCCCTGTAGGAGCTCGCTGATCTGCGCTGTGTCGCAGGTTCTCCGCGGGAACGTCCGACATGGGCGCGAATCTGCGACGTCGGACGGGGCCGGGGAGGAGAGGGACTCGGGCTGCACAGGAGGGGGAGTGGGGGAGTTGTGCACAGGGCATGGGAGGAGCTGGCCGAGGCAGGGAACGAGGGAGGGGGCCGGAAGCAGTATCAGGGGCATGAACGGGATGAGGCGGGCGCGGCTGCTGCAGGCGATGCGCGAGGTCGACGGAGTCGCGAGGGTCGAGCGGCTCCGGGAACGCGGGGTCAGCCGGTACGACCTCGAGACGGCGGTGGCGGAGCGGATCATCCACCGGGTGCGGGTCGGGTGGGTGGCGCTGCCCGATGCGGATCCGCTTCGGGTGACCGCGGCGCAGCACGGTGTTCTGATGACGTGCGTGACGCAGGCGCGGCGCCTCGGGATCTGGGTGCACGACGAGAGACCGCGCCTTCACCTGGCCGCCAGCCCGGGCAGCAGGGGCGGGAAGCCACCGGAGGCGCGCGTGCACTGGGCTCGGCCCCTGGTCCCGCGACATCCTGATGTCCTGGAGGACCCGATCGAGAACGTGCTGAGCCTGGTGTCCACGTGCGAGCCGTACGAACAGGCGCTCGCGACCTGGGAGTCGGCATTGAACAAGGGACTCGTCGATCGAGAGAGGCTGCTCCGCCTCCGCTGGGGACCGCGCGGGCGGCGGCTCCTGGCCGAGGCGTTGCCGTTCGCGGATGCGGGACTCGAGACCTACCTGCGCGTGCGACTGCGCTGGCTCCGTCTGCCGCTGCGCTTCCAGACGTGGATCGCCGGGCATCGGGTGGACGCCCTGATCGGCGAGCGGCTCGTGCTGCAGATCGACGGCGGCACCCATGTCGGAGCCCAGCGCGACCAGGACAACGCTCACGATGCGGAGCTGAAGCTGCGCGGCTTCCACGTCATCCGTCTCGGCTATCACCAGGTGATGGACGAGTGGCCCGCGGTGCAGGACCTCATCATGCGCGCCGTCGCCCAGGGACTGCATCGTGCCCGCACGGCGTGATGTCGCAGATTCCGCCCCTGGTCGCAGGGTTGGCTCCGGTCCCTGCGACGTCGAAGAGAATCCGCGTGGGGAGGAGCACGCGTACAATGGGCACACGAGCATCGATCCGGCCATCACCGGGGAGCTCTCGGAAGAACGGTCCGGCGACGGACTCAGTAGAACCGAGCGGGGCAGGCCCGTCACAGCCGCAGTGAGAGTGGTCCGTGGGTCTCTGAGCTTGTCGAGGGGACGCAGGGGCACGCGAGGTGGTACCGCGGTCCGCGAGGATCGTCCTCGCAGCAGCATCCGCCACGACGACCACTGCGAGAGACCATGACCTACCCGCGCTCCTCCTTCGGCCCCGCTGCCGACCCTTCGACCAGCTCAGGTACCCAGGGGTCTGTGGCGCCGAGCCCCCGCTTCCCGCAGATCGAGGAGGAGGTGCTCGACTTCTGGAAGACCGACGACACCTTCCGCGCCTCCATCGAGCAGCGCGAGGGTGCCCCCGAGTGGGTGTTCTACGACGGCCCTCCCTTCGCGAACGGCCTGCCGCACTACGGCCACCTGCTCACGGGCTACGCGAAAGACGTGTTCCCGCGCTTCCAGACGATGATCGGGCACAAGGTCGACCGCGTCTTCGGGTGGGACACCCACGGGCTCCCGGCCGAGCTCGAGGCGATGAAGCAGCTCGGGATCACGGAGAAGAGCGAGATCGAGGAGATGGGGATCGACGTCTTCAACGAGAAGGCACGCTCCTCGGTCCTGAAGTACACGCGGGAGTGGGAGGACTACGTCACCCGCCAGGCCCGGTGGGTGGACTTCGAGCGCGGCTACAAGACGCTCGACCTCGGCTACATGGAGAGCGTGCTGTGGGCCTTCAAGACCCTGTACGACAAGGGACTCGCCTACGAGGGCTACCGGGTCCTTCCGTACTGCTGGCGCGATGAGACGCCGCTGTCCGCCCACGAGCTCCGCATGGACGACGACGTCTACCAGATGCGACAGGACCCGTCGGTCACCGTCACCTTCCCGCTCACCGGCGCGAAGGCCGAGGCGCTGGGCCTCACCGGCGTGCGCGCCCTCGCCTGGACGACGACCCCGTGGACCCTGCCGACCAACCTCGCGCTCGCCGTGGGCCCGGACATCGAGTACGTCGTGCTGCCCGCCGGTCCCGCCGGCGCCTCCGACGTGCACCAGGGCCGCGCCGCTCCCTCGGCAGACCAGCTCGCGGTTGAGGCCTCCGCGCACCGCTACCTGCTCGCGAAGGACCTGCTCGGCGGCTATGCCAAGGATCTCGGCTACGAGAGCCCGGAGGACGCGCTCGCCGCGGTCGACGCCACGCTCCGCGGCGCAGATCTTGCCGACGTCACCTACGACCGTCTGTTCGACTACTACGCGGACGAGGAGACCTACGGCACCGGGAACGCGTGGCGCATCCTCGTCGACGACTACGTCACCACGACCGACGGCACCGGCATCGTCCACCAGGCACCCGCCTATGGTGAGGACGACCAGCGCGTCGCCGGAGCGGCCGGCATCCCGACGATCCTGTCCCTCGACGACGGCGGGCGCTTCCTCCCGAACGTCACCGATGTCGCTGGCGAGCTGTGGATGGACGCGAACACGCCGCTCGTGCGCATCATCCGCGACAACGGCCGCCTGGTCCGGCTGCAGAGCTACGAGCACTCCTACCCGCACTGCTGGCGCTGCCGGAACCCCCTGATCTACAAGGCGGTGTCGAGCTGGTTCATCCGGGTCACCGACATCAAGGACGACCTCCTCGCGAACAACGAGCAGATCACCTGGGTGCCGGAGAACGTGAAGGAGGGTCAGTTCGGCAAGTGGCTCGAGGGCGCCCGCGACTGGTCGATCAGCCGCAACCGCTACTGGGGCTCACCCATCCCGATCTGGAAGAGTGACGACCCGGAGTACCCGCGCGTCGACGCCTACGGCTCGCTGGAGGAGCTGGAGCGCGACTTCGGCACGCTGCCGCGCAACCCCGAGGGTGAGGTGGACCTGCACCGCCCGTACATCGACGACCTGACGAGGCCGAATCCCGACGACCCCACGGGCAAGAGCACGATGCGGCGCATCGGCGACGTCTTCGACGTGTGGTTCGACTCCGGCTCGATGCCGTACGCCCAGGTGCACTATCCGTTCGAGAACCAGGAGTGGTTCGACTCGCACTCGCCGGCGGACTTCATCGTCGAGTACATCGGTCAGACCCGCGGCTGGTTCTACGTCATGCACGTGCTCTCGACGGCGCTGTTCAACCGCCCGGCGTTCACGGGCGTCAGCTGCCACGGCATCGTGCTCGGCAGCGACGGCTACAAGATGTCGAAGTCGCTGCGGAACTACCCGGATGTGTCCGAGGTGCTGGATCGCGACGGATCCGACGCGATGCGCTGGTTCCTGATGTCCAGCGCGGTGCTCCGCGGCGGCAACCTCATCGTCACCGAGGAGGGCATCCGATCCGGCGTGCGGGAGTTCCTGCTGCCGCTGTGGAACTCGTGGTACTTCTTCGCGACGTACGCGAATGCTTCGACAGGCTCAGCACCCCAGGGAGGAGCAGGCTCGGCAACCCAGGGAGGCGGGTACGAGGCGTCGTGGCGCACCGACTCGACCGACGTCCTCGACCGGTACATCCTCGCGCGACTGGGCGATCTCGTCCGCGAGGTCCGCGCCGACCTGGAGGGTCTGGACTCGACCACCGCGTCCGCGCGACTCCGGGACTTCGCCGAGGTGCTGACGAACTGGTACATCCGTCGTTCGCGCGACCGGTTCTGGGTGGGTGTGACGGATGACCCGAAGAGCCGCGAGGCCTTCGACACGCTCTACACCGTGCTGGAGACGCTGTGCCGCGTGGCCGCGCCGCTCGTCCCGCTCATCAGCGAGCGCGTGTGGCAGGGCCTCACCGGCGGGCGCAGCGTGCATCTGCAGGACTGGCCGGATCCGGAGCAGTTCCCGGCGGCCGACGAGATCCGCGACGCCATGGATGCCGTCCGTGAGCTGTCGAGCGTCGGCAACGCGCTGCGCAAGAAGGAGAAGCTGCGCGTGCGCCTGCCGCTCGCACGGCTCACGGTGGTCTCTCCGCTCGCGGCCGACCTCGGCCAGTTCGAGGACATCCTCCGCGAGGAGCTCAACGTGAAGACCGTCGAGCTCGTCCCGCTGACCGACGAGGCGGCAGGGGAGTACGGCATCAGCCACCGGCTGAGCGTGAACGCCCGCGCGGCGGGTCCGCGCCTCGGCAAGGACGTGCAGAAGGCCATCCAGGCCGCGCGCTCGGGTGACTGGTCCGAGACCGACGGCGTCGTCACCGCCGGCGGCATCGCGCTGGAGCCCGCGGAGTACGATCTCGTGCTGGAGACCACGGGTCGCCCCGAGGGGGAGGCCCTGGCCATCGTCCCGTCCGGCGGGTTCGTCCTGCTCGACACCGACACGACGCCGGAGCTGGAGGCCGAGGGCATCGCCCGCGACGCCATCCGCGTCGTGCAGGAGGCGCGCAAGAACGCGGGCCTCGACGTCAGTGACCGGATCGTGCTGGCGCTCAACGCCGCCCCCGCGGAGGCGGCGGCGCTGGAGACCCACGCCGACCTCATCGCCGCCGAGACGCTCGCCGTGGCCTTCGCCGTGCAGCCGACCGATGACCTCGACCGGCTCGTCGACGAGGTCACGAGCCCCGGAGACGGCGTGCATCGGAGCGGGGCGAAGGCCCTCGGGGCCGGGAAGGCACCGCTCCTCGTCACGATCGACACGAACCTGGAGAAGGTGGGCGCATGAGTGCGAGAGACCGGGCCGACGCCGTCTATGAGACGCTGCTGAGCCGTGCCGGGGAACGCTGGGTGCAGCCGCGCAAGGAGCGCACGGCCCGCATCCTCGAGTACCTCGACGACCCGCAGCGCACCTACCGCGTCATCCACATCACCGGCACCAACGGCAAGACGTCGACCGCGCGCATGATCGAGAGCCTGCTGCGTGCCCATGACCTGCGCACCGGCCTGTTCACGAGCCCGCACCTGGAGCGCTTCACCGAGCGCATCATGATCGACGGTGAGCCGATCGCCGACGAGGCCGTGGCCGACGCCTGGGACGAGATCGAGCCGTTCGTGGCGATCGTCGACGCCGAGCTCGAAGCGGCGGGGGAGGCCCCGCTGACGTTCTTCGAGCTGCTCACGGTGCTCGCCTTCGTCGCCGTCGCCGATGCCCCCGTCGACGTGCTCGTGCTCGAGGTCGGCATGGGAGGGGAGTGGGACTCCACGAACACCGCGGACGGCGACGTGGCGGTGTTCGCTCCGATCGACATCGACCATGCGGACCGCCTGGGAAGCACCATCGCGGAGATCGCCCAGGTCAAGGCCGGCATCATCAAGGAAGGCGCTGCCGTCGTCTCCGCCCAGCAGCCGGCTGAAGCCGCCGAGGTCCTGCGTCGCGTGGCCGCGGAGCGTCATGCCACCATCGCCTTCGAGGGCGAGGATTTCGGGCTCTCCGAGCAGAAGCTCGCCGTCGGCGGTCAGCTCCTCACCATCCGCGGCCTCGCCGGGCAGTATGAGGAGGAGTACCTGCCGCTGTACGGCGCGCACCAGGGTCACAATGCGGCCCTCGCCGTCGCCGCCGTCGAGTCGCTGATCGGCGGGGCCGGCCGGGCCATCGCGGGCGGAGTGATCTCGGACGGCCTGCAGGGCAGCACGTCTCCCGGCCGTCTGCAGCTCCTCGGCATCGCCCCCACCGTCATCGTCGACGCCGCGCACAATCCGCACGGCGCCGCAGCGCTCGCCCAGGCGCTGGACGACAGCTTCGACTTCGACGAGTGGGGACTCGTGCTCGGCGTCCTCGCGGACAAGGACGCCGCAGGCATCGTCGCGAGTCTCGCGCCCGCCGCCGCGCACGTGTTCGCGACCGCGCCGGAGTCCGACCGCGCCAGCGATGCCGACCTCATCGCCGACCTCGTCGAACAGGCCGGACAGCGCGCCACCGTGCACCCGTCGCTCGCGGATGCCGCGGACGCGGCGCGGGAGTGGGCGGCCTCGTCGGATCGTCGGGCCGTGGTCATCGCCGGCTCCGTCGTGCTCGCGGGCGAGGCGATCGCGCTCTCCGAGGAGGAGGACTGGAAGTCGGGGTGGCGCGCGTGAGCGCCTCCGCTGCCCCGCGTCGACCGCGCGCGCCGCGCACCCTCGTGCAGAAGCTCGCCCCGGTGGTGCTCGGCTTCGAGGCGATCGTCGTCTTCCTCGTCGGGCTCACCATCTTCGGCTTGAAGGCTCTTCCGGCGGGCATCGAGCAGTGGTGGGGGATCGTGGGCGGTGCCGTCGTCGCGGTGGCCTGCGTCGTCATCGCCGGCATGATCACGAAGCCGTGGGCGATCGCCGCCGGCTGGATCGTGCAGATCGTCGTGGCCCTCTCGGCCATCGCGGTCCCCGCCGTGCTCCTCGTCGTCCTGATTTTCGGCGGCATGTGGGCGTATGCGACCATCATGGGGGCCCGCCTGGACGCACGACGCCCGAGCGGGGCTCCGACCGCGCAGAACGCAGACACAGAGAGTGAATGACATGGCCACCGAAGAAACCCTCGTCCTCGTCAAGCCGGACGGTGTCGCCCGCGGCCTCACCGGCACGATCCTCGCCCGCATCGAGGCGAAGGGCTACGCGCTCGTCGACATCCGTCTCGTCGAGCCCGACCGCGACCTCCTCGCCGCGCATTACGCCGAGCACGAGGGCAAGCCGTTCTACGAGCCCCTTCTCGAGTTCATGATGTCCGGTCCCTCCGTGGCGATCCGTCTCGCGGGCAACCGCGTCATCGAAGGGTTCCGCTCCCTCGCCGGCACGACCGACCCCACGACCGCCGCGCCCGGCACCATCCGCGGCGACTTCGGCCGCGACTGGGGCCTCAAGGTGCAGCAGAACCTCGTGCACGGCTCGGACAGCCCCGAATCGGCGGCCCGAGAGCTGGGCATCTGGTTCGACTGACCCCAACTTCACGACGAAGCCCGTCCGCCGGAATGGCGGACGGGCTTCGTCGTTCGAGGAGAGGCGCTCAGAAGAGGATCTTCGCCATCTCGCCGAGGAAGTCGAGGCCCTGCAGCTGTGCCAGGAAGATGATCAGCGCGTACGCGATCACGGTCGCCAGCGGCACCCACGGCATGAGCTTGTCCGCCGTGGCGCGGACCTTCGCGTTGCCCGTGAAGGTGCCGTTGCGGGCGAGGTGGACCATGGTCGCGAAGAAGGTGGGGATCGTCACCGCCCAGGTGACCATGCACCAGGGGCACAGCACGAAGAGGTCGTAGAGGCTCTGGGCGATCAACCAGCACACGAGGCCGAACGCGAAGGTGATGCCCACCCCGAACGCCGCCCAGAACCACCGGGGGAATCGCGCCCCGGCGAGGATCGCGACGCCGACGACGAGCGGCGCCATCCAGCCGGTGAGGCCGATGATCGGGTTCGGGAATCCGAACACCGATCCCTGCCACGACTGCAGGTTGGTGCTGCACTGGATGAAAGGACTGAGATCGCAGCCGAGCGCTTCCTTCGGGTGCTCCAGCAGTGCGAACTTCTCCACGGTGAGCTGGAAGGCGGCGTACCAGCCGATGACGCTCGCGATGATCAACCACACGGCATAGACGACGGGGCGGGTGCGCTGCTCGCTCATGCTCAGGATTATCCCAGCGACGGCTATGGAAAGGGCGAGAACCGCCCGGAGAAAACGGTCGCGGGCCGAGGGGATGCCGCGATCGGACCGATGTGGTGCGATAATGACCTGTGATGCGATGAACGGCGTTGCCGCGACACGCGTCGAGCAGACTTCGGGGCCCATGCCCCACGCGACCAGAGCCATGAGCCGGTCGCAGGCCGATTGAGTTCGCAGCACCCGCGGGTGCCGCATGAGATTTCACGGGACACGCAGTGGACCGTGCCAGGGAGCACGCCAGAGATGGCCGATGAGAACAATGACAACAACGCCCCCGCCCTCGACGCCCCGGCTGACGCCGCGGAGCCGCTGACGGCGCCCACCGCTCTCGCCGCGGAGGAGTCGGAGGACACCTCGCGGGATCAGGAGGACGCGGACGACGCGGCGGCGGAGGCCGCGGCGGACGACCGCGCTGCCGAGAACGCGGCGGCCGATGACGCCGCTGCGGCGGCGGACGATGCGGCTGCGGCCGCTGTCGAGGACGCTGCCGCCGCAGACGAGGCCGCCGCCGACGCGATCGACGCGGCGGCACAGGTCGAGGAGGCCCCTGCGGAGCAGGGACCCGTCGAGCCGGCCCCGGCCGAGGAGACTCCCGCGGAGGAGGCTCCCGCCGAGGAATCCCCCGCCGAGGAAACCCCTGCGGAAGAGGCTTCCGCTGAGGCGGCGCCTGCGGACAAGACCCCCGCCGAGCCCGAGAAGCCCGCGGCCGTCACCGCCGTGTCGCTCGGTCTGCTGCCCGAGGTGTTCGTGTCGCAGGTGTCGACGCAGCTGCACTTCTACGCGCCGGAGGTCGTTCCGCTGCCCGCGCGCCCCGGTCGTGACGACCGTGCGCCGGAGCGCGACCAGGACGAGCCCGGTGCCGGTCGCCGCGGTCGTCGGCGCCGCGGCGGATCCGAGGGCGACGAGCAGCGGGAAGAGCCGCGGCAGCGTCAGCGGGTCGTCGAGTACATCACCGAGCCGAAGGCCATCAAGGGCTCGACGCGCCTCGAGGCCAAGAAGCAGCGCCGTCGTGACGGACGTGACGCCGGCCGTCGTCGTCCGGTCGTGACCGAGGCCGAGTTCCTCGCGCGCCGCGAGTCCGTCGACCGCAAGATGGTCGTGCGCTCCAAGAACGGCCGCACGCAGATCGGTGTGCTGGAGGACGGCGTGCTCGTGGAGCACTACGTCGCCCGCAACCAGGACGCCTCGCTGATCGGCAACGTCTACCTCGGTCGCGTGCAGAACGTGCTTCCCAGCATGGAGGCCGCGTTCGTCGACATCGGCCGCGGCCGGAACGCCGTGCTCTACTCGGGCGAGGTGGACTGGGACGGCGTCGAGACCGGCAACCAGCCCCGCCGCATCGAGCTCGCTCTGAAGCCGGGCGATCGCGTGCTCGTCCAGGTCACGAAGGACCCGGTGGGTCACAAGGGTGCCCGCCTCACGAGCCAGATCTCGCTGCCCGGCCGCTACCTGGTGTACGTGCCCGGCGGTTCCATGAACGGCATCAGCCGCAAGCTGCCCGACAACGAGCGTGCCCGCCTCAAGCGCATCCTCAAGGAGGTGCTGCCCGAGTCGTCCGGCGTGATCGTGCGCACGGCCGCGGAGGGCGCGACCGAGGATCAGCTGACCCGCGACGTGCAGCGCCTCACCTCCCAGTGGGAGCACATCCAGAAGCAGGTCGAGAGCCAGCAGGCTCCGGCGCTCCTGCACGCCGAGCCCGATCTGCTCGTGAAGATCGTCCGTGACGTCTTCAACGAGGACTTCACGAAGATGCTCATCCAGGGCGAGGAGTCGCAGCGCACCATCCGGGCGTACCTGGAGAGCGTCGCCCCCGACCTGCTCGAGCGTGTCGAGGCGTACGAGGACGACGTCGATCCGTTCGACGCGTTCCGCATCACGGAGCAGATCGAGAAGGCACTGGACCGCAAGGTCTGGCTGCCCTCCGGCGGTTCGCTCGTGATCGACCGCACCGAGGCCATGACGGTCGTCGACGTCAACACCGGCAAGTTCGTCGGATCCGGTGGCAACCTCGAGGAGACGGTCACGAAGAACAACCTCGAGGCCGCCGAGGAGATCGTCCGCCAGCTGCGTCTGCGCGACATCGGCGGCATCATCGTGGTCGACTTCATCGACATGGTGCTGGAGTCCAACCGCGACCTCGTGCTGCGCCGACTCATCGAGTGCCTGAGCCGCGACCGCACGAAGCACCAGGTGGCCGAGGTCACCTCGCTCGGTCTCGTGCAGATGACACGCAAGAAGCTCGGTCTCGGGCTGCTGGAGACCTTCAGTGAGGCGTGCGAGGTCTGTGCCGGTCGCGGCGTGATCGTGCACCACGACCCGGTCGTGAAGCACCGTGCGAACGGCAGCAACAACGGCAACAACGGCGGTAACGGCAACGGCGGACGCCGTCAGCGCGGGAACGGCGGCAGCAACAACGGCAACGGCGGTGGCAACAACACCTCCGCACCTGCCGCGCCGCCGGTGACCCACAGCATCACCGAGGGGGCGAAGTCGGCCCTCGCGCAGATCGCCGCCTCCACGATCGTGCCGTCCGGCGAACCGGCCGCCGAGGCACCGGCGGCCGAGTCCGCGCCCGTCCCCGCTTCCGAGCGCCCGAAGAAGGCCCGGAAGAAGCGCGGTGACCGGAAGGGGCCGAAGACGCCCACCGAGGAGCTGCTCGACTCGGTGCTGGATGCGCTTCCGGAGCCCAAGGCGCCCGGCCAGGGTCGTGGACGGCGCCGGGTCACCACCGCCGCCCTCTCCGGTACGCCGGTGTCGGTGAACTCGGAGGCGTCAGTGCCGCCGGTCGCGTCCGCGGACCCGGAGGCCTGAGGAGATCAGGCGCCGGACCAGCTCCTTGCCGGGGACGTGCTGCGCACCACCGGCGATGAGCCGGGGGACGGCGTCCTCGGGGACGTCGTAGTGGTCGAGGTCGAAGGCCCGGGCGGGGATCCCGTGTGCGCGCGCGAAGGCGTGCAGCTCGTCGAGGTTGTCGTCGCTGACCAGGTGCGCCCACAGGCGTCCATGGGCGGGCCAGCGGGGGTCGTCGACGAGTACGGTCACTCCGTCAGCCTACGACCGGCCCCGTCACCCGGCTCACTTTGCGAGGTCAGCCGGCATCCGGTAAAGTAGTCCCTTGGTGCGCATGCCGCGTCGTCCTCGACGGCCGAAGCGGAGAGTCTTGCATTCGCGCCCGTCGTACCAGCGACGCATGCAAGCAACAGTCTTCCCGTGAGATTCTCGGAGCCGCGTGCTCCCCAACGAAACAGGTATGAAGTGGTTTACGCAGTAGTGCGCGCCGGTGGCCGGCAGGAGAAGGTCGAGGTCGGCACCATCGTTCAGCTCGACCGTGTTCAGGCTGCCCAGGGCGACGAGATCCAGCTGCCCGCCGTGCTGCTCGTCGATGGCTCCACGGTGACCACCGACGCCGACGCGCTGGCGAAGGTCACCGTCACGGCTGAGGTCGTCGGCAACCTCCGCGGCCCGAAGATCGTCATCCAGAAGTACAAGAACAAGACCGGCTACAAGAAGCGTCAGGGCCACCGCCAGGAGCTCACGCGCGTCAAGATCACCGGCATCAAGTAAGACCGAGGAGACCAGGACATGGCACACAAAAAGGGCGCAAGCTCCACCCGTAACGGTCGTGACTCCAACGCACAGCGCCTCGGCGTGAAGCGCTTCGGCGGTCAGCAGGTCCTCGCCGGCGAGATCATCGTCCGCCAGCGCGGCACGCACTTCCACCCCGGCGCCAACGTCGGCCGTGGGGGCGACGACACGCTGTTCGCTCTGGCCGCCGGTGCGGTCGAGTTCGGCGCGAAGGGCGGCCGCAAGGTCGTCAACATCGTCGCCGCTGCTGAGTGATCACAGCACCACGCTAAACATCCGGTTCGGGGCGGGCTTCGGCTCGCCCCGTCCGCGTATCTGCCGTCAGGCACCCCGAGCACACCGAAGGACTCGCACATGGTCACGTTCGTCGACACCGTCACACTGCACCTGCGTGCAGGCAAGGGCGGCAACGGCTGCGTCTCGGTGCACCGCGAGAAGTTCAAGCCCCTCGGTGGCCCCGACGGCGGCAACGGCGGCGACGGCGGCGACATCGTGCTCGTCGCCGACACGCAGACCGGCACGCTGCTGTCGTACCACCACTCGCCGCACCGGTCCTCTGGCAACGGCGGACCGGGCATGGGGGACCACCGCTCCGGTTTCGACGGCGAGACACTAGAGCTGCCCGTCCCGGTCGGTACCGTGGTCAAGAGCCCGAGCGGCGACGTCCTGATCGACATGATCGAGCCCGGTGAGCGCTTCGTCGTGGCGGCGGGCGGCCAGGGCGGCCTGGGCAATGCGGCCCTGGCGACTCCGAAGCGCAAGGCTCCCGGCTTCGCCCTGCTCGGCACCCCCGGCTTCGAGGGCGATGTCATCCTCGAGCTCAAGACGGTCGCGGACGTGGCGCTCGTCGGCTACCCGTCCGCCGGGAAGTCGAGCCTCATCGGCGCGATCTCGGCCGCGCGGCCGAAGATCGCCGACTACCCGTTCACGACGCTGCACCCGAACCTCGGCGTCGTCCAGGTGGAGGACTTCCGCTACACCGTCGCCGACGTGCCGGGCCTCATCGAGGGCGCGAGCGAGGGCCGCGGCCTCGGACTCGAGTTCCTGCGGCACGTGGAGCGCTGCTCCGCGCTGCTGCACGTGCTCGACTGCGCGACGCTGGAGCCGAACCGTGACCCGATCTCCGACCTCGAGGTCATCCTCGCCGAGCTCGCCGCGTACGAGGTGCCGGAGGGGCAGACGCCCCTGCTGGAGCGCCCGCAGTTCGTGGCGCTGAACAAGGTCGACGTGCCGGAGGCCCGTGACCTGGCCGATCTCGTGCGTCCTGATCTGGAGGCCCGCGGATTCCGGGTCTTCGAGATCTCCACGGTCTCGCACGAGGGGCTGCGCCCGCTCACCCTCGCCCTCGGCGAGCTCGTCGAGAAGCACCGCAAGGAGACCGCGGTCGAGGCCCCGCGCGAGCGCGTCGTCATCCGCCCGAAGGGCTCCGTGAAGCCGTTCACGATCCGCGTCGAGGGCGGCACGTACGGCAACGTCTACCGCATCCTCGGTGAGAAGCCGGTGCGCTGGGTGCAGCAGACCGACTTCCAGAACGAGGAGGCCGTGGGCTACCTCGCCGACCGTCTGGAGAAGTTGGGCGTCGAGGACGAGCTTTTCCGCCTCGGCGCCGTCCAGGGTTCGACCGTCGTCATCGGCGAGGGCGACAGCATCGTCTTCGACTGGGAGCCCACGATGAGCTCCGCCGCCGAGCTCATGTCGGCGCCCCGCGGCACCGACCCGCGTCTGGCTCCGAACGCCCGCCGGACCACGTCCGAGCGTCGCGAGAAGTACTACGAGCGCATGGACGCCAAGGCGCAGGCGCGCGCGGAGTTGGAGGCGGAGCGCCTCGCCACGTACCGCGAGGACGAGGCGTGACCGCACGCACGCGCGCCGATCTCGCGACGGCGACGCGGATCGTCGTGAAGGTGGGCTCGTCGTCCATCAGCGGCGAGTCGTCCTGGCGCATCCCGGTGATCGTCGAGGCGCTGGCGGCGGCGCACGCCCGCGGGGCCGAGGTCGTGCTCGTGTCGTCGGGAGCGATCGCCTCCGGCATCCCGTTCCTCCGTCTGGATGCGCGGCCCACCGATCTCGCCACGCAGCAGGCCGCGGCCGCGGTCGGCCAGAACATCCTCGTCTACCGGTACCAGGAGGCTCTGCGCCCCTTCGACATCGTCGCCGGCCAGGTGCTGCTCACGACCGGAGACCTCGAGAACCCGACGTCGCGCTCGAACGCGCGGCGGGCCATGGAGCGCCTCCTGGGGCTGCGCACGCTGCCGATCGTGAACGAGAACGACACGGTCGCGACACAGGAGATCCGCTTCGGCGACAACGACCGGCTCGGCGCCCTCGTGGCCCAGCTCATCGAGGCGGACGCCCTCGTCCTGCTCAGCGACATCGAGTCCCTCTACACGCGGCCTCCGAGCGATCCCGGCGCCGAACCCATCGACGTCGTCGCCCCCGATGCGGACCTCTCCGGGCTGGAGTTCGGTGCGACCGTGGTCAACAGCGTCGGCACCGGGGGAGCGGCCACGAAGGTCTCCGCTGCCCGACTCGCGGCGGCCTCGGGCATCGGGGTGCTGGTCACCAGCGCCGACCTCGTGGCGCAGGCCCTTGCAGGCGCCGACATCGGGACCTGGTTCGAGCCCGCCACCTCCTAGACTGGGCGGATGACCGACCTCACCCCTCAGACGCGCCTGGAGCGGGCCAAGGAGGCCTCGCGGACGACCGCCGCCCTCACGAGCGACGACAAGGCACGGGCGCTCGACGCCGTCGCCGTCGCCCTCGAGGAGAACGCCGCCCGCATCATCGAGGCCAATCAGCGTGACGTCGCGCGCGGTCGGGACGACGGCATCGGCGAGTCCCTCGTCGACCGCCTCCGCCTCGACGAGAAGCGGGTCTCCGCCCTCGCCGCGGCCGTCCGCGACGTGGCGGCCCTGCCCGATCCGGTGGGTCGCGTGGTCGGCGGACACCGCATGCCGAACGGCGTGGCTCTGGAGCAGGTGCGCGTCCCCTTCGGGGTGGTCGGGGCGATCTACGAGGCGCGTCCCAACGTCACGGTCGACATCGCCGCCCTCGCGCTGCGTTCGGGGAATGCGGTCGTCCTGCGGGGAGGCAGCGCGGCGCTCCATTCCAACACCGTGCTCGTCGACGTCATGCGTTCTGCCCTCGGCGACGCCGGGGTGACGCCCGAGGCGATCCAGACCGTGGACGACTTCGGGCGCGACGGGGCGAAGGCGCTCATGCACGGCCGCGGCTTCATCGACGTGCTCGTCCCGCGCGGCAGCGCTGGGCTCATCGAGACGGTGGTGACCGAGTCGACCGTGCCCGTCATCGAGACGGGCGCCGGGAACGTGCACATCCTGCTCGACGAGAGCGCCCCCGACGACTGGGCCTGCGACATCGTCGTGAACGCCAAGGTGCAGCGCCCCAGCGTGTGCAATGCGGTCGAGACGATTCTCGTCCACCGGCAGGCGGCGCCGCGCCTGATCCCGCTCGTCGCGAGCGCCCTCATGAGCGAGGGGGTGGCGATCCACGGCGACGACGTGGTGGCCGGGCTCGTGGCGAACATCATCCCGGCCACGGAGGAGGACTGGGCGACGGAGTACCTGAGCCTGGACGTCGCGATGAAGGTCGTCGACAGCCTCGACGACGCGCTCGACCACATCCGTCGCTACAGCACGGGGCACACGGAATCCATCGTCACCACCGATTCCCGCAGCGCGGAGCGGTTCCTGGCCGAGGTGGATTCGGCGGTGGTGATGGCGAACGCGTCCACTCGGTTCACCGACGGGGCCGAGTTCGGCTTCGGTGCCGAGGTCGGGATCTCGACGCAGAAGCTGCACACGCGCGGTCCGATGGGGCTCTCCGAGCTGACCAGTACGAAGTGGCTCGCGCGTGGGGCGGGTCAGACGCGCGGCTGAGGGCTAGACTGGGGGACGCTGTATCCCTACAGGACCCCCGAGACAGCACGCCACGAACGGAGTCAGGATGAACCTCGTCGCACAGATCGCGATGGCCGCCGCAGAGACCGAGCACCACGGCAACGTGGCTCTCGAGACCCTGATCTTCGGAGTCATCGCCGCGATCGTGTTCGCCGCTCTCGGCTTCGTGACGCTGTCGTACAAGAACGTCGCGAACCGCCACTCCGCCAAGGCAGAAGCCTGGGCGGCGAAGCACGGCAAGGACCACGAGGCGGGACACGGCCACTAGGCCCTCATGAGCACCGCGACCACGCGCGCACCGCGCATCGGCGTGATGGGCGGAACCTTCGATCCGATCCACCACGGCCACCTGGTCGCCGCCAGCGAGGTCGCGCACTCGTTCGATCTCGACGAGGTGGTGTTCGTCCCGACGGGTCGTCCGTGGCAGAAGGCCGACGTCACGCCCAGCGAGCACCGCTATCTGATGACCGTGATCGCGACGGCGTCCAATCCGCAGTTCACGGTGAGTCGGGTGGACATCGACCGCGCGGGACCGACGTACACGATCGACACCCTCCGCGATCTCAAGGAACAGCGGCCGGACGCCGAGCTGTTCTTCATCAGCGGCGCGGACGCCGTGGCGCAAATTCTCAGTTGGAGAGACCATGATGAACTGTGGGAACTGGCCCACTTCGTCGCGGTCTCCCGCCCAGGACACGTTCTGAGCATCGACGGCCTCCCGAGCGACGACGTCAGCCAGCTCGAGGTGCCGGCGCTGTCGATCTCGTCGACGGACTGTCGTGACCGCGTCCGTGACGATCAACCGGTCTGGTACCTCGTCCCCGACGGGGTCGTCCAGTACATCGCGAAGCATCATCTGTATCGGAGCAAGGCATGAGCACATCGGATCAGCGAGGTCCGCTGACGCGGAAGCAGCTGCGGGAGATCCGGTTGACGGGATCCACCCCGATCATCAGCGAGGAGCAGGCGAGCGCCGCCGCGGCGGAGGCCGCGACGCCCGCACCGCCGCTGCCTCGTGCCGCCGAGCCCGTCGTCCTTCCCTCGGCGCCTGTCGCTGACACGTCCGTCGATCCTGACGCCGCGCCGCTGACGCGGCGTCAGGCACGCGAGCAGGAGAAGATCAAGACCGCCGCGGTCCCGGCCGTCGACGCGGAGGCGGACGACACGACCGATGAGGCTGTGGTGGCACAGCACGATGGGTCCGACGACGACGTCGTCGACGACGAGGTCGCTGCGGAGCCCGTCCGCGCGGCCGACGTCGCCGACACGGTCGGAGACGTGCCGCTCGTCGAAGAGCCCGTCGAGGCGCCGGAGTCCGAGCCCGAGGACATCTCCGCCGTGCTCGGCGTCTCCGAGCAGGACGGCCCCGGTGGCGAGGACCTCCTCGACAGCGACAGCGACGACGACGGCGACGTCGACGAGCGCGATGTCGACGAGGCTGAGCGCCCGACCGTGAGCCCGACGTTCGGGCAGGGCGTGCTGCAGGAGGAGACTCCTGCCGAGCCGGCGCCTTTCCGCCCCTCTTTCGATGAGCTGCTCACGTCGAACGACTCCGGCGGCACCCAGCACTCGGCGCCCAATGCGCTGATCTTCACGCCGTCTCCCGGCGAGGGCTCCCTCTCCGGGCCGGTCGCCTCCACCGGAGAGATCCTCGTCACGGGGTCGTACGAGCTGCCGAAGGGCCTCGGCTCGCAGGGCCACGCCCACGGCACCACGGACGGCAAGGAGGTCGACGCGGTGCTCATCGACGGTGAGCTCCCTCCGGCGTCCTCGCCCACCCCCATCGCCGCGAGCTCTGCGGTCAGCACCATCAAGCCCGCCGGCGAGGTGATCCGTCCGCCGGCCCCTGAGAAGGGCAACCGGCTCATGCTGATCGCCGCCATCGTCGCGGGCGCCCTCGCGCTGGGCCTGGGCACTGCCCTGGTCATCGCCTTCACAGGAAACGTCTTCTGATGCAATCACCCGAAACCGCCGAAGAGATGCTGCGCATCGCCGCCGAAGCCGCCGTGGCCAAGGGCGGTGAGGACCTCGTCGCGCTGAACGTCTCCGAGCCGCTGCCGCTCGTGGACATCTTCCTGCTCGTGACCGGTAACAGCGAGCGGAACGTCGCCGCCATCGCCGATGAGATCGAGGACCGTCTCGTCGAGTCCGGACACAAGCGCGTGCGCCGGGAGGGGCGCGCCGAGGCGCGGTGGGTGCTGCTGGACTTCGGCGACCTCATCGTCCACGTCTTCCACCAGGAGGAACGGGTCTACTACGGCCTGGAGCGCCTGTGGAAGGACTGCCCGGTGATCCCCCTCGAGGTCGCCGAGACCCCGGCCGACAACCGCTGACATGGCCACGCACCTGCTGACCGGTGCGGGCTCCGGCATCGGCGCCGTCCTCGCGCGGCGACTCCTGGAGCGCGGCGACGACGTCGTGGTGCTCGCGCGCGATGCGGGACGGGCCAGGCAGATCGCCGACGACCTCCCCGGGGTCTCGACGCTGGTCGGTGACCTCGCGCAGCCCGGCCGCCTCTCGTGGGCCCTGTCGAAGCAGAGCCTTCCCGATCGCATCGATTCCCTGGTGCACGCGGCAGGGGTCGTGGACCTCGGATCGGTGGGGGACCTCACCCCGGCGCTCTGGGAACAGCAGCTCGCGGTCAACCTCGTCGCCCCGGCGGAGCTCACCCGGCTCCTGCTCCCCGTCCTGCGCGTCTCGCGCGGGCACGTCGTGTTCGTGAACTCCGGAGCCGGGCTGCGGGCGAGCCCGGGGTGGTCGGCGTACGCGGCCTCGAAGCACGGTCTGCGGGCCCTCGCGGATGCGCTTCGGCAGGAGGAGGCCGAGCACGGTGTGCGCGTGACCTCGGTCTATCCGGGACGCACCGCGACGCCGATGCAGGAGCGCGTGCACCGGCAGGAAGGGCAGGAGTACGACGCCGCGCGGTTCATCACGCCGGACGCCGTGGCGACGACGATCCTCGCCGCTCTCGATCTCCCGCGGGATGCGCACCTCACGGATCTCACGGTGCGGCCTCAGGGCTGAACGCCGATCTGACCATTCTCCTGCACCTCATCACGAGGGTGTCAAGGCCCTTCCCCTCCCCGGCGGGGTATCGGAGGCTCGTCATCAGAGAGTCCTGGAGGGCCGACTGATGTCAGAAGTTCCTGATCCCCGTTTCGTGCTTCACCGCATCACGCCGTCGGAGTGGGTGATCAACGACCTGCGCTATCCCCAGAACGATCCGCGCCATGTCGTCGCCTGCGTGTACGAGCTCGCGGACACCGAGGTCGAGGTGACGTGGCTGCGTGATCTTCCGCTCGCCATCCGGTATGGCACCGCGTTCGAGGTACTGGAGGAGGTCGAGCGCATGCAGGGCGCGAGCCGAGCCACGCGCCCCATCGCGATCCCGTCTCGCCCGCCGCTGCTGGCCACCTGAACCCGCACGAGAAAGGGCACCCCTCCGCGAGGAGGGGTGCCCTTTCTCCTTTCCCGCTCAGTCGTCGTCGCCGATGACAGCGGCGCGGTCGGCCTCTGCGCTGTCGATCTGGGCGTCGTCCGCATCCTCGTCGAGCACCTCTTCGCCGTCGACTTCACGCGTGGGGAGCTCTTCGGCGTCCCCATCCCCGTCCGCGATCGGGGGGAGGGGCGGGATCGGGGGAGTCGTGTTGGACATGTCGTCTCCTTTCGTCGGATGCCCTCTGTCTACGCGTGTACGCGATGGTGGAGGAGGCCGTTGACGGGTGGCGGCTTGGACGGGTACGGGCGTCGGGCGTCAGGATGCGGGGGGAGTGCTCCCGCCCCCGGGACCGCCGCTCATCCCGGCAGAGGCTTGCTGGGTGACACTGTTGGCATAGTCGTTCGTCGGATCGCGGTAGATGGTGTGCACATGTCCCCAGCCCGATGTCGTCACACCGTCGACGTCGGCGCCGGCCGAGCCCTGCTGCGCCTGGAAGGCGATGTAGACGTTCGGCCCGGAGATGGAGAAGTCGATGCCGTTCCCGGTGGTCATGTCGTACACCGTCGCCCCGGACCAGGCGATGACGGTGTCGTCCAGGGTCTTGTCGATCTCCGCCAGCGCTGCGGCGGTGGTCTCCTCGTCGCTCATCCCGGCCCAGTTGGCGATGAGCTGGAGAAGGAAATCCCGCTGCTCGTCGGCGAGGTCGGCCCCCGACAGCCCGGCTCCCGTGGCGAAGTCGCAGGTGTCGCCCGGTGCGCACATGCTCACATCGCCGGAGGTCAACGTGGCCTGCTGGTCGGCGGCGAGGCTGTCGAAGAACGCGAACGCGTCCGTGTAGATCCCCTCGAACGGCTGCACCTCCTCGCCGTCCTCGTCGGTGTAGACAGCGGGTTGGACCCCGAGGTGCGTGGGAGCGAAGGTGATCGCGTCGGCGTCGCCGTCCAGCGTGGCGTTGATGCCGAGGTGGTGTCCGCCGAACTGCACCTCGAAGGCGCTGTCGGTCGCCGTGGGATCACCGAAGAAGGCGATGTAGTACTGGCCGAGGGAATCCTCGGTACTGCTGCTGTTCTCGGCGAGGTACTCGTCGCCGCCCATGATCCCGGTGACGGTCGCGTAGGCCTCGTCGCTGAGGAGAGACTCCATCACGGCGAGGGCCGCGGTCCGCTGCTCCTCCGTCAGGTCGGCGAGGTTCAGACCCGCTCTCTGCACGAAGGTCACCGGGAAGTTCGACCACGACGTCGTCTTCGTCTCGTCGTCGAAGTCGTACGACACGGCCTTCTTCTGCTCGTCGCTCAGCGTGGCGAGGAAGGCCGCAGCGGCGGCGGACGTGTCGGCGATCGTCTCCGCGGTCGACCCGGCGTCCGTCGACGCCGCCGTTGAGGTCGCGGCGGAGGATGACGCGGAGATCGTCGGTTCGGCGGTCGTGGCCGCCGCGCAGCCGCTCAAGACGAGGCCGCCCGCGAGGACGAGGCCGGAGAGCCAGGCGAGGCGTTTCGTGACGGGAGAGGGAGTCGTGTTCATGCCCACCACGCTAGGAAGGTGATCGATGGGGTTCCTTTGCGCCGTCGATGCGCATCCTATGAGGTGCGGGGATACCGTGTTTTTCCGGATGACCAGGACCTCATCCGCATGGAGGGGGCGCATACATCGACCGACCGATTCGCGACGAGAGCGCCGGTGACAGCGTGGAGGTATGAGCACGAAGAGAGCAATCGTCCTGGGAGTCTCCATCGCCGCCGGTCTGGCGGTCATCGGAGGACTGGGCGCCGCCGGTTACTACCTGTTCAACCAGCCGACCGACTACCGCATCACGTACGAGCTCCACGGTCTGAGTGGCGACGAGACGATCCGCTACCAGGACACGGCCTTCGCCGAGGGCTTCGTGTTCGGGACCAAGGAGACGGAGGAGACGGTCGTCGATGCCCGCGCCGGCGCTATGACCATCGAGGCCATCGTCACCGAGGGGGAGGAGGCGGCTGTCGTCATCGAGAACCCCGGAGCCACCGTGGCGTGCGCGATCGTGCAGGACGCAGGTGACGCGAACCTCGAGGTCCTTCGCACGGACGAGGAGATCGCGACGGCGGGCTCCGTCACCTGCCGCGCCGTCCTCGACTGAGTCGGTCGGTCCGCATCGCCTCAGGCATTCGCGCGACAACAGGCGTCCCCTCCCAGGGGGGGGGCCTGTTGTCGCGCGATGGCATGAGCTAAGGGAGGTAGCGGTCCACGACCGCGCGGAGCTCTGCGTCGTCGGGCGCGGTGGTCACCCCGGTCACGCGCTGCAGCGTCGCGAAAGGAGTCGACGCCGAACCGGTGGGAGCGGGCTCGATCTGCGTCTTCCAATCCGGGGCGATTCGGTTGAGAAGCAGTCCGAGCTGGGCACCGGTGAAATACGAGTAGTCGCGTTCCAGGACGATCTGCTGCTCGGGATCGGAGATCAGATCTTCGAGGCCATCGGTGAAGGTCCGCTGCACCGGGGTGAGTCCTCGCGCCCTGTCGAAGGCCCGCTCGACGTAGGTGGCGGTCCCCTCGATCGCCTCCAGGTCGATCTCCGCCTTCAGGGTCGGCCACGTCGTGTAGCGCGCCATCCGAACGGTGGCGAGGTCGGACGCGAGGACGGCCAGGGCCTGCGGGTCCGTCTCCGTCTCCACCCGGTCGAAGATCCGCGCCTCGACACGCAGCAGCTCGTACTGCGCCTCGGTGTGCGGGTAGTCGGGGATGAGCCCACCGGCTCCCCATGGCCAGGCGCCGGGAGTCTCCGGGTCGAGCCCCTGCTTCGTGACGTGGAAGTTCTCGTGCAGGGAGAAGCGCTGGAAGCCCTGAGAGGTCGTCGTCTCGGTGTCGAGCATCGCCTGGTTGTACTTGAACGCGAGGACGTCCCGGTCGCTCACATCGATGACAGCGAAGTTCGACGGGGCATACAGCAGCCATTCCCCGACGGCGAACGTCCGGCTGATGCGGACGTCATCGAGGTGGGAGGCCCCGGGGACGTCGATCTCCGCCATGCCCGACGTGTCCGTGACGCCGCTCATGTTGACGAGGATCGCGTGCGACCAGAAGGAGCTGTTCTCCCCGTCCGTGCGCAGCAGCACCAGCGGCTGGTCCTCGTACCGGTACGCATCCGTCCAGATCTCCGCCGCGTGTGTCGCCGTGATGTCGTATTGCTCCGACAGCTGCGTGAGCATCTCCTTGTCGGTGGCATCAAGGCTTTCCCAGTTCGATGGCGCCGGGGCGAGCAGGCGCCATGCGATCACCCCGCCGATACCGAGAGCGATGACGGCGAGGATGCTGAGGATCACGGTGACGGCGCGGCGACCGCGAGACCGGGTGACGGAAGCGTGCATGTGTAACACGCTACGTCGGAGGCTGTGTCGTTTTCATATGCTCCTGCGCAGGCGAGCGCGCCACGTCAGGCCAGACATGCTGCAACCGCCTGATGCGCAGTGAGTGCCTGAACCCGCGAGGCTGTCACCTCGTGATCGCGTCCCGCAGTGCCGCCCTCAGCTGTGGCGCCAAGGTGTCGGTGAACGTGGTGGTCAAGTGGTCTTGATCGCGGTAGGCGTTGGCCCCGCCGATCACGGGGAGGCACTCGCTCGACGAGCAGAACACCGGGGTGAAGTCCAGCACTGTGACCCCCGGGAAGTCCTCGCCGGCAGCCCTGATCGGGTCCGACGCGGCGAGGGCATCGTCGCGCGATACGGAGCAGGCCTCCGGGCTTCGCGTCTGCAGGCACTTGTTCGGGTCCGTCGCCCAGGCCGGGTTGTCCACCAGGGCGATCACCCGTGTGCCCTCGGAGATGACACGTGACCAGGCCGCCCGGTATCCGGAGGCGGCGGCATGCAGGGTGGACTCGTGTCCTGCCTGCGCGAAGGGGGTCGCGGCCAGGGCCGTCGTGAAGACGACGTCGAAGTCGCCGCCTTCCAGTGCGGCCGTGACCTCGTCCCGCCACTCCGAGCAGGCTGCTCCGAATGCGCCGCCCGTCGCCAGTGGGGTCGTGTTCCACGGGCACGCCCCCTTGACGTACGTCGTCAGCGACCAGCCTTCCTTCTCCGCCATCGCCCTGAAGGTGCTCACGTATTGGAAAGCGTGGCTGTCTCCGACGAGCGCGATCGACGGGGCGTCCGTCGTCCGTGACCCGAAACGGCAGGCCACGGCACGAGAATCGTTCAGTTGGACGAAGCACTTCTGCTCGGTGGGGCGATCCGCGCCGGCGAATCCAGGGGTCGGTATGACGGACGCGCTCCGGCTGTCCGCGCAGCGGATGTCGAGCACCGCCTGGGCTCCGAAACACGCAGGGGGGTGTGCGCGGACAGCCGCGAGAGCAGTCGCGTCGCGTTCGTAGGTCGGAGCATTCACCGCCCACGCGGCTCCCGCGCCGGCGCCGACCACCGTCATCCCCGCGAGAGCGAGGGCGAGCACGACCCGCGGGCGCCTGAGCGAGGGCGCGCGCCAGGTTCGGGCGGGATCCTCGATGAATCGTTTCGTCAGCCAGGCCACGACGAAGGAGAGCGCGAGGAGGGCCAGGCGGTGAGCGAGGGAGAGGCCCCAGAAGGGCACAGAAGGAGCGATCACGATGAGCGGCCAATGCCAGAGGTAGAGGCTGAAAGAGATGTCCCCGGTGAATCGCAGGGGGCGGATGGCCAGCAGGCGTGCGGGGAGCCACCAGCGTGCTGCATTCGTCGCCGCGATCACGGCTGCTGCGCCGATCGTCGGCACGGCGGCCGCGTATCCGGGGAACGCGGTCTGTCCGTCGAAGAAGGAGATGCTGAACAGGATGGCGACCAGCCCGGCCCCTCCGAGCAGAGCGCTCGTGAGGGGGCGCCGCGCGCGCAGCGCGGGGAGCAGGGAGAGCAGGGCGCCGACCCCGAACTCCCACAATCGGACGGGAGTCACGAAGTAGGCGGGCGCGGGATACGCTGCGGTCAGCGCCACACAGGAGACGAACGAGGCTATCGACAGGACTCCGACGACGACGGCGATGACCTTTCGGTGTTCGCCGTGGATGCGCTTCACCGCGAGCCATCCGGTGAGGACGAGGAGCACAGGCCAGAGGACGTAGAACTGCTCCTCCAGCGACAGTGACCAGTAGTGCTGAACAGTGGTCGGATCTCCCGTCTGGCCGAGATAGTCCGTGGCCGCACTCGCTAGATACCAGTTCTGCACGGAGAAGGCCGACGCGACGATCTGGCGGAGCTCCTCCGGGAGAGCGGAGATCGGAGTCAACTGGCGGAGGGCGACGACCGTCACGCAGAACAGAAGGACGAGCAGGGACGCGGGAAGGAGGCGTCGGGCCCGACGGGCCCAGAATCGACCGATGTGCACCGTCCCCGTCGACGTGAGCTCGCGAACCAGATGCCCCGTGATGAGGAAGCCGGAGATGACGAAGAAGACATCCACTCCGACATACCCGCCGCTGAAGCGCGCAGGCCAGAAGTGGTAGAGGACGACGGCGAGAACCGCGAGAGCCCGAAGCCCCTGGATATGCGGGAGATGTCCCTGAGGAGGGGCGGGCCGAGTGCTCATGTGTAACACGCTACGAACGACGGCGTGTCGTTTTCGTATGCTCCCGGACAGGCGATCGCGCGAGATCAGGCCGGAGGTGGCGCGACTGCCTGATGCGGCGCGAGGGCCTGACCTCGCGGGACGTCACGGGCTCCAGACACACGAAAACCCCCGGCGAACCGAGGGTTTTTCGTGGACCTGAGGGGACTCGAACCCCTGACCCCCTGCATGCCATGCAGGTGCGCTACCAGCTGCGCCACAGGCCCAGACGCTGCTCCGGAGTGCTCCGGGCAACGTGAAAACACTACTACACGAATCCGCATCCGCACCAATCGGCGCGGGCCGCCCGGGCGCGTCGGGACACGCGGAACATCCGGCGGTGCAACGGCGTTCGATCCATCGTGAGCATCTTCGACAGCCTCGTGATCGGCGCCGGCCAGGCCGGGCTGTCCGCGTCCTTCCATCTGCGTCGCCGCGGAATCGAGCACGTCGTGCTGGACGCCGATGCTCGGGCCGGGGGAGCCTGGCAGCACCGGTGGGACGCCCTCACGATGCGCGATGTGCACGGGGTCGCCGAGCTCCCGGGAGACACCGCGCCGCCGCGGGACGAGCGCCCGGCGAACATCGCGGTGCCGGAGTACTTCGCCGCCTACGAGAAGGCCCATGATCTGCCGGTGCTGCGGCCGGTGCACGTCCGTCGAGTCCACGATGACGACGGGGTCCTCGTCGTGGAGGCCGACGAGGGGGAGTGGCGCACCCGCACCCTCGTCAACGCGACCGGGACCTGGACGCAACCCTTCGTCCCTCACTACCCGGGGATGGAGACGTTCCTCGGGGAGCAGTTCCACACCGTGGACTACCCGGGGCCGGTGCACTTCGCGGGCAAGCGGGTCCTGGTCGTCGGCGGCGGTGCGTCCGCGGTGCAGTTCCTCGGCGCCCTTGCCCCCCTCACGGAGACGCTGTGGGTCACCCGTCGCCCTCCCGTCTGGCGCGACGACGACTTCACGCCGGAGGCCGGCGCTGCTGCCGTCGCGCTCGTCGAGAGGCGTGTGGCGGCCGGCCTGCCCCCGGAGAGCGTGGTCAGTGTGACGGGTCTCATGCTGCGCCCCCAGGAACGGGAGGCGGAGCGTCTCGGAGCGTATGCCCACCGTCGCCCGCTCTTCCAGCGCATCGAGCCCGACGGCGTGCGGTGGGCCGACGGATCGTTCGAACGCGTGGACGTGATCCTGTGGGCGACGGGGTTCCGACCCGCGATCGGTCACCTCGCCCCGCTCCACCTGCGCAGTGCCGCCGGCGGGATCCAGCTCGACCGCGGGGGTCGAGGCACGACGGCGGTGGCGGATCCCCGGGTGCAGCTCGTCGGCTACGGTCCCTCCGCGAGCACCATCGGCGCGAACCGGGCGGGGCGAGCCGCTGCGGCCGGCGTCGTCCGCGCCCTCGAGGGAGTGGGGACCCCGGTCTCGTCCTGACCGGTTCGTCCAGGGGCGGCTCCTATGGATACGCTGGGAGGCATGCTGCGCATCGTCCTGACCGTCGTCTGGCTGCTGCTGTCCGCGTGGCTCGTGGTGTGGGTGGGTGAAGGCCTGTTCGGGGTGAACCAGCGCGAGTCGATCCTCCCCTTCGCGGGTGAGGACGGCCTGGGCGGACCGATCGTGATCGGCGTCGCCTGGGGCCTGCTGCTCACCTTCGGCGGGTCGATGTCGGGTCTGGCGCGGCGCAAGAAGGTCCGCGGGCCGGTGCAGATCGGCGTCGGCACCGTCGTCGAGATGTCCCGCACTGGGGTGACCGTGAACGATGTGCCTCAGTACGACCTCTTCATCCGGGTCAGCCCGAGCGTCGGCGATGACTTCATCGGACAGCTGCGCATGCTGCTCGATGCCGGTGACGTCGGAGCGCTGCAGGTCGGACAGCCCGTCCCGGTCCGCTACAGCCTCGAGGACCCCGACACGGTCGAGCTCGCCGATCTCAGCGACCCGACCGTCCGTGAGGCGATGCTGCAGTGGCGCATCGACCGCGGCCTCATCGACCCGTCCCAGGTCCGCGCGCGCACGACGGGAACCCAGGTTCCCGCCTCCGTCGTCGAGGTCCGTCCGACCGGGCGGCGTCGCGAGGGGCAGAGCGAGCTCGCGCTGAAGGTGCTGGTGGCCCCGGAGGGCGCGGAGCCATGGGAGGCTGACACCACCGTGTTCGTCTACCCGCAGGCCGTCTCGCGGCTGCAGGTGGGGGCTCCCGTCTGGGCGTTCTACCGCCGGGAGGATCCGCACACGGTCGCCGTCACCATCGAGAAGGAGGCGGCACGATGAACCCCCTGGACACGCTGATGTGGCTGGTGAACTTCCCGGCCGCGCACGGCTATGCGATGGTCTTCATCGCGGCGTTCTCGATCCTCGGGCTGTTCGCGATCTCCGCGCGGGGAACGACGCGCGGCGGGTCCCTGCGCGCCGTCCGCGAACGCGAGGGGCTGCTCCCCGCGGAGAGCCGATCCCGCGGGAACGTCGGCGGCACCGTGGTCCGCCTGGTCTTCCGCGTACTGGCCTTCGTGATGCTCGGCTCTCTCATCGTCGGGATCCTGAGCCTGACCGGTGTCCCGGTGACCCGCGCATACATCTTCGAGAACGGCCGCCCGACGACGGGAACCGTCGACGGGGACTGGGTGACGTTCACGGCGGCGGACGGCACCGAGTACACCCTGGAGAGCGATTTCTTCACTCCTGCCGTGTACCCCGATCGCGACGCGTGGATCCCGACCGGCGCGCCTGTCGTCGTGCGGTATCTGCCGTCGCATCCGCAGGCTTTCGTCATCGACAGCTCGCAGACGCCGGGCTGACGTCGGCGGGGGCGCGTAGGGTGAAGACATGTCGCGCATCCTCGTCTTCGGCGGCCACGGCCGCATCGCTCTGCTGCTCGCCCCGCTCCTCGTCGCCCGAGGACATGAGGTCACGGGCGTGATCCGGAATCCCGATCATGTGTCCGAGGTGGAAGACGGCGGCGCCATCGCGCTCGTCGCCGACATCGAGACCATGGACGTCGACGCCCTCGCCGAGATCATCCGCGGGCACGACGCCGTGGTGTGGTCCGCGGGCGCCGGCGGCGGCAGTCCCGAGCGCACCTACGCGGTCGACCGGGACGCGGCGGTGCGGACGATGGACGCGGCGGAGCGCGCCGGCGTGCGGCGGTACGTCATGGTGTCGTGGATCGGCTCCACGGCCGACCACGGCGTCCCGGAGGACGACTCCTTCTTCCCGTACGCGGACGCGAAGTGGGCTGCCGACGAGCACCTCCGCGCCTCGGGCCTCGACGGGACGATCCTCGGCCCCGGCGCGCTGACCTTCGACGACCCGACCGGGCGGATCCGCATCGACCCCGAGGGGCGCGGCGAGGTCTCCCGTGCCGACGTCGCGGCTGTCATCGTCGCGGCCCTGGAGGACCCCGGAACGATCGGGCGCACGATCCGCTTCGGCAACGGCGACGAGGAGACCTCGGTACCGATCGTCGAGGCGCTCGCGCGCTGAGAGCGATGAACCCGGCTCGTTCGTTCGGGCGCCGCATGCGGCGGGGCCTCGGTGCCGCGACGGCCCTGACCGCGCTGATCACCGCCGTGGGCGCCGGGGCCGCCGCCTCGTCGTCGGCGGCACCGTCCAGACCGCCGGCAGACGTGGTGACCGTGCAGGCCGACGGCGACGGCCTGCGGGATCATGCCGCCGCCCTCGTCGCGGAGATGAGCACCGCGGAGCAGGCCTCGTCCATCGTGATGGGTCACATCGGCGGGACCGACCCCGCGGCGCTTCGCGCCTACATGCAGTCGGGGCTCGGCGGCTTCATCCTCATGGGTGGCAACATCCCGGAGTCCGAGTCGGAACTCCGCGCGCTGACGGCAGCGCTGACGATCGATCCCGCTCTGCCCCCGCTGATCGCGGTGGACCAGGAAGGGGGCATCGTCTCGCGGCTGCCCTGGGACACCTACCCGGCGTCGCCGACTCTGAAGAGTCGCCCGGTCGCCGAGACCGCGGCGGCCTTCGCAGCCCGTGGCGCGCTCGTGGCTCGGGCGGGGATCACGGTCGACTTCGGCACGGTGGCCGACGTCCCCGCCGACCCCGGCTCCTTCATCTTCGGGCGGGCTCTTGGCACCGATCCGCAGAGTGCTGCCGACCGCACCGCCGCCGCGACGAAGGGGCAGGAGCATGTCGTGGCTTCGACGCTCAAGCACTTCCCCGGGCACGGAGCGGCGCCGGGCGACTCGCATCACGCGATCCCGAGTACGGGGATGACGAAGGCCGCGTGGCGAGAAGCGGACGGGCTCCCGTTCGCCGCCGGCATCGAAGCCGGTGCTTCGTTGCTGATGTACGGCCATCTCGCCTACACGGCAGTGGACGCGCGGCCGGCCTCGCTGTCCGCCGAGTGGCATCGCATCGCTCGGGACGAGCTCGGCTTCGACGGGGTGTCCGTCACGGATGACCTCGGCATGCTGCTCTCCTCCGGGGACCCGGCGTATGCCGATCCGGTCGCGAACGGCGTCGCGGCGGTGGCGGCCGGCAATGATCTGGTGCTGATGATCGCGGGCTCCGATGCCCGGACGGCGGGAGAGATGGCTGCGGGAATCGCCGCGGCGGTCGATGCCGGCACTCTGCCCGCCGATCGCCTCGCGGATGCTGCGACGCGCGTGCTCGCGTTGCGCCTGCAGCTTTCCGATACGACGTCGTCGTGGAGTGTCTGCGGCGACTGCGCCCCTGCGGGTTGACCCTCAGGCCGCGGCGCGACCCTCGGGTGCGAGCCAGGCGGCGAGGAGGGAAGAGCGGAGAGCGGCACCGCGTTCCGCGAAGCCGCGCTGGCGTCGGACGTACTCCGCCTTGCCCTCCGGGGTCTCGATGTGTACCGGTTCGACGTCCCAGGCCGAGAGATCGTAGGGGGCCGCCTGCATGTCGAGCAGCCGGATGTCGCGCGCGAGCTCGAACGTGTCCAGCAGCAGTTCGCCGGGAATCAGCGGCCCGAGCTTCATCGCCCACTTGTACAGATCCATGCCGGCGTGCAAGCAGCCGGGCTGTTCGAACAGGGGCTGGTCGTCTCTCGTCAACGCCGTGCGGTTGCGGGGCGCCGCATCCGGGGTGAAGAACCGGAAGGCGTCGAAATGCGTGCAGCGGAGGTCGTGCGCCTCGACCACCGCATCCGTGCCCGCCTGACCGAGCCGAAGGGGTACGGCATGCCGATGCTCCGCGGCGTTGTAGACCATCGCCCACTCGTGCAGCCCGAAGCAGCCGAACTGCCCGGGACGGGAGCCGGTGCGGCGCAGCATGAGGGCCACCAGTCGAGCGAGCTCGGGCTTCTCGGCCGCGAAGCGCTCCGCATCGGGCACGACGCCGTCGGGTGTGTTCCCGGGGACGTACCAGCGCCACGCCGCCCGTTCGGACGCATCCTGCAGCTCCACGCCCGCTCCGGGGTGCCAGCGGCGGAGCTGCGCGGGCTTGTAGCCGTAGTAGGTGAAGAGGAAGTCCCACACGGGGTGCTTCTCGCCGCGCGCGACGCGCTCCCGGTGCGCCGCCGTCAGCGCGTCGGCCCGTTGCCGATGCGCGTCCTCCCGCCGCAGCCAGTCATCACGCGTGAGGATCATGTCACTGCAGGATGCCGGCGTCGCCGAGCTGGTCGCGAAGGCCCGCGCCGTCCTCTGCGCTCACCCACGGCGCCTCGTCCGCATCATGGGACTCCATCTCGGCACGACCGCCGGCGAGCACCGCCTCCGCGGGCAGCAGTCGACGGATCGCGACACCCGCGACGGAATCCGGGTGCTCCTCCTGGAACTGCGTGTAGATGGCCTCGTCATGCTGGCCGTCGTCGCCGATGAGCAGCCACTTCACGTCGGGGAACTCGGTGGCCAGTCGGCGCAGGTTGGTGAGCTTGTGCTCGCGCCCGCTCCGGAACCAGCGATCGTGCGTGGGACCCCAGTCGGTCAGCAGCAGCGAGCCGGCGGGGAAGAGATGCCGGCCGAGGAACCGGGAGAGTGTGGGTGCGACGTTCCAGGCACCCGTGGAGAGGTAGATCATGGGCGCTCCGGGGTGCTGCCGGAGGAGCTGGTCGAGCAGCACGGCCATGCCCGGTACCGGGATGCGCGCGTGCTCGTCGACGACGAACGAGTTCCAGAAGGCGATGAATGGTCGAGGGAGCGCCGTGACCATGACGGTGTCGTCGACGTCGGAGACGACGCCGAACCGCGTGCTCTCCGCGACGATGAAGGCGCGGGCCTCGATGGGCTCCTGCCCTTCGACGGTGATGGTGAAGGTCTGCCAGCCGGGTTCCAGCTCGGCGCGGATGACCGAGTCGATCACGCCGCCGCGGTCGGCGACGACCTGATGAGTGCCGTCTCCGAGGTGCACGCTGACCGAGGCGAAACCCACGGGGATGCCGACGAAGCTGCGCCAGCCGCGGATGCTCGCCGGCTCGCCGTCACGGTTGTTTCGCTGCGGCGGGACGATCAGCACCCGGCCGAGCACGCGCACCCATCCGGGGCCTCCGTAGCCGGGGAAGGGCAGGACAGTGGCGTTGCGACCGCGGCGGCGCGCTCGTCCCTCGCGCCACACGTGCAGACGGTGCTCGAGTCGGGCGAACCAGTGGATCCTGGGCGCCGGGGGTGCGGGGGCCATTGCCTCAGTCTTTCACGTCGGCGTCGGACTCCGCCGCCGGGGCCTCCAGATGACGGGCTTCGAGACGGTGCAGCAGCCTCTTGCCCAGATAGGCGAGGACGAGGAACAGGGCGATGACTCCGACGAACAGGTAGCCCGCGAAGTGCACGCGGTCGACGAGCTCGCGGAAGCTCCCGGCCGCCAGGGAGGTGACGCTCACGTACGCCGAGGCCCAGATGATGCAGGCCGGGGTCGTCCAGGCCAGGAAGCGCCGGTAGGGGTACTCGCTCATCCCCACCGTGAGAGGGACGAGGGAGTGCAGGACCGGGAGGAAGCGGGAGAGGAAGATGGCGATGCCGCCGCGCCGGGCGAGGTAGTTCTCCGCGCGGACCCAGTTGTGCTCGCCGATCCGTCGACCCAGCCAGGAGGCGCGGATGTAGGGGCCCAGCCAGCGGCCGAGCCAGAACCCGATGCTCTCCCCGATCAGGGCGCCGACGACGACGGCCACCCCCATCGCGATGCCCTCCAGGGGAGTGGCGACGCCCATCGAGGCGATGATGACGATGGTGTCGCCCGGGACGATGAGGCCGATGAGGATGCTCGTCTCCAGCATGACGGCGAGACCGGCGACCAGTGTGCGCGTGACCGGATCGATCGACTGCACGGTGTCGAGGAGCCAGAGCAGGAGGTCGTCCACCCCATGAGGATACGGGAGCGGCCCGGTCCTAGGCTGGAAAGGTGCCCGACCGCCTGAGCCCCCGACCGCTGCCGTCCTGGGTGGCGTCGGAGCGTCTGTTCCCGGCGCTCGCGCAGCGGGAGGCGGACGTGTTCTGGCTCGATGCGGGCGCTGACGCCGTCGAGGGATGGAGCTTCCTCGGCACTGGCGTCGCGGAACCGCTGCCCGGGGACGTACGTCTCGACACCGATCCCGTGGAAGCGGGGATGCCGCCGTTACGCGGGGGATGGGTGGGCTGGCGCGACTACGAGAGCGGTGCGGCTCTCGCGGGGGCGCCGGTCGCCGGGGAGGCGGAACCGGACGCTCGGACCTGGCTGCGCGTGACCAGGGCTCTCGCGTTCGACCACGGCGCGCGCCGACTGTGGCTGCTGTCCCCCGAGGGCGAGACCGACGACGAGGGGGAGCGCTGGCTGCAGTCCCTTCTGACCCCACCCCGTGCGGAGGCTCGCGTCCGTGCGGCGGAGGCCCGTCCGGTCGCGGAGGCCCGACACACCCCCGACGCGTACCAGGGGCTCATCGACCGCTGCCGTGACCTCATCCATGCGGGCATCGCCTACCAGCTCTGCCTCACGACGCGGTTCACCGTGCCAGGCACCCACGACCCCGTCGCCGTGTACGAGCGGCTCCGGGCCGCCACACCGGCGCACCATGGCGGTTTCCTGCGCATCGGAGGACGTGCGCTCCTCAGCGCCAGCCCCGAACAGTTCCTCCACGCCAGCGGTGGGGTCATCCGCACCCGTCCCATCAAGGGGACCCGTCCTCGGGGCACCGACGCCGTGACCGATGCCGCGCTCGCCGCAGAGCTCGCCGCGGACCCGAAGGAGCGGGCCGAGAACGTCATGATCGTCGATCTCATGCGCAACGACCTCTCCCGGGTCTGCGTTCCGGGGTCGATCCGCGTCGAAGGCCTCTGGGAAGTCGAGAGCTATCCGGCCGTGCATCAACTCGTGAGCACGGTCAGCGGCACGGCCGCGGAGGGGATCACCGTCGGAGTGCTGCTGGAGGCGGCGTTCCCCGCCGGGAGCATGACCGGGGCCCCGAAGCTGTCGGCCATGACGCAGCTGCACGATCTCGAGGGCGCTCCTCGCGACATCTACGCCGGCTGCTTCGGCTACATCGGCGTGGACGGGGCTCTCGATCTCGCGATGGTCATCCGCAGCATCGTGGTTGACGCGGATGCGGCGTTCGTCGGCGCGGGCGGGGGGATCACCTGGGGTTCGGTGCCGGCGGCCGAGGTGCGTGAGGTCGCCACCAAGGCCAGGGCCCCCCTCGCGGCGCTGGGCGCGGAAATGCCCGCGACCTGGCGTTCCGATATCCTGAACTGATCCCGTTTTTTCCTTCAGATTGGTCGTGCGTTCGTTGTCCGAGAACATGTCCACCGCTCCCGTCGACGAGGAGTTCTCCTCGCCGCACGCCATCCAGGCCAAGTGGCAGAAGTACTGGGCGGAGCACGAGACGTTCCTCACGGGCGGCGACGAGGACACCCGGCCGCGGCGCTACGTGCTGGCCATGTTCCCGTACCCCTCCGGTGACCTGCACATGGGGCACGCGGAGAACTACCTCTACTCCGACATCGTCGCCCGCTTCTGGCGTCACCGCGGTCACAACGTCCTGAACCCGATCGGATGGGACTCCTTCGGTCTGCCGGCGGAGAACGCCGCGATCCGTCAGGGTGCCGATCCGCGCGAATGGACGTACCAGAACATCGCGCAGCAGAAGGTCGGCTTCCAGCAGTACGGTGTCTCGTTCGACTGGAGCCGGGTGCTGCACACCTCCGACCCGGAGTACTACCGCTGGAACCAGTGGCTGTTCCTGAAGATGTATGAGCGCGGCCTGGCCTACCGCAAGAAGAGCCCGGTGAACTGGTGCCCCAACGACCAGACCGTGCTGGCGAACGAGCAGGTCGTCGATGGGCGCTGCGAGCGCTGCGGCTACGAGGTCGTCAAGAAGAAGCTCACGCAGTGGTACTTCCGCATCACCGACTACGCGGACCGTCTGCTGGACGACCTGAACCAGCTCGAGGGATTCTGGCCGCACAAGGTGCTGCAGATGCAGCGCAACTGGATCGGCCGCTCGGTCGGCGCCGACGTCGACTTCCGCATCGAGGGGCGCGAGGAGCCGGTGACGGTGTTCTCGACGCGCCCCGACACCTTGCACGGTGCGACGTTCTTCGTCGTGGCCCCGGATGGCGACCTGGCCGCGGAGCTCGCCGCCGACGCCGAACCGGAGGTGCGCGAGCGCTTCCAGGCGTACCTGGCCGAGGTGCAGAAGACCACCGATATCGACCGTCAGTCCACCGACCGCCCCAAGACGGGCGTGTTCCTGGGCCGCTACGCCATCAACCCGGTCAACGGCGAGAAGCTCCCGATCTGGGCCGCCGACTACGTGCTGGCCGACTACGGGCACGGCGCCGTCATGGCGGTCCCGGCGCACGACCAGCGTGACCTCGACTTCGCACGCGCGTTCGACCTGCCGGTGAAGGTCGTCGTCGACACCACCGCTCCGGTGACCGGTGCCATGCCGGTCATCGAGGTGGACGAGGACGGCGTCCCGATCGATGCGGATGCCGCGCTCGACGAGCAGAACCCGGCGAAGACCGGTGTCGCGCTCACCGGCGAGGGGCGCATGATCAACTCCGGTCCGCTGAACGGACTGTCGAAGCGCAACGCGATCGCGCGCGCCATCGAGCAGCTGGAGGCCACGGGGACGGGTCGGGCGGCGAAGAACTATCGCCTGCGTGACTGGCTGATCTCGCGTCAGCGCTTCTGGGGGACGCCGATCCCCATGCTGCACGCCGAAGACGGCCGGATCATCCCCGTGCCAGAGGACCGACTGCCCGTGAAACTGCCGAGCGTGGAGGGCCTCGACCTCAAGCCGAAGGGCACCTCGCCGCTGGGCGGCGCGGAGAGCTGGGTGCGCACGACCGATCCCGAGACCGGTGACCCGGTGCTGCGCGACCCCGACACGATGGACACCTTCGTAGACAGCTCCTGGTACTTCCTGCGGTTCCTGTCCCCGAACAGCGACACGCAGGCGTTCGACCCGGCCCAGGCGGCCCGCTGGGCACCGGTGGACTCGTACATCGGCGGCGTCGAGCACGCGATCCTGCATCTGCTCTACGCCCGCTTCATCACGAAGGTCCTCTTCGACATGGGGCTGATCGACTTCACGGAGCCCTTCTCCAACCTGATCAACCAGGGCATGGTTCTGCTCGACGGGCAGAAGATGTCGAAGAGCAAGGGCAACCTGGTGCTGTTCCAGGAGGAGCTCGACGCCCACGGCGCCGACGCCCTGCGCGTCGGGCTGGCCTTCGCCGGTCCGGTGGAGGACGACAAGGACTGGGCCGACGTCTCGATGACCGGTGCGCAGAAGTTCCTGTCGCGCGCCCTGCGTGTCGCCCACGAGGTCGCCAGCCCGGTCGACGTCGTCTTCGACGGGGGCGACGCGGCGCTGCGCCGCGCGACGCACAAGCTGCTCGCCGAAGCGCCCGCGCTGGTCGAGCAGACGAAGTTCAACGTGCTCGTCGCCCGTCTGATGGAGCTGGTCAACGTGACCCGGAAGACGATCGACGGCGCTGCCGGTGCTGCCGACCCCGCCGTCCGTGAGGCGGCGGAGACCATCGCCGTCATGCTCGACCTCATCGCCCCGCACACCGCGGAGGAGATGTGGGAGATCCTCGGGCACGAGCCGTCCGTCGGACTCGTGTCGTGGCGCTCCGCCGATCCGGCGCTCCTCGTCGAGGACACCGTCACCGCGGTCGTGCAGATCGGCGGCAAGGTGCGCGCGCAGCTCGAGGTGCCGGCACGCATCGGCGAGGCCGAGCTCGAGGCGCTGGCACGAGCCGATGAGCGCGTCATCCGGTCGATCGGTGATCGCGAGATCGTCAAGGTCGTCGTGCGGGCCCCGAAGATCGTCAGCATCGTCGTCAAGGGCTGAGTCCTCGGCGTGCTCCGCGGTTCCGCCTACCCCGGCGCGAAGGGATGATGCCCGGATCACGTCGCGACCGGGAACGGCCGTCCTCCACGACGAGTCCCATCTGAGCGTCTCTCCACGGTCGCTGTGTCCGGAGCCGGGAGGCGGTGGACGCGACGCATAGGGTGACTGGATGACCTCGTCGCCGCCTCCACCTCCTCCGCCCCGTCGGAGGCTCCGCCTCGGGCTCGGCGCGGCGGTCGTGCTGGCGATCATCGCGCTTTCCACGGCCGTCGGCCTCGGGCTGTTGCAGGGCCGACCGTCGTCCGTCGAGGCCGTTCCGCTCGCGGAGAGCTCGGCGTCGGTCGAGTCCGCGCCCGCGGAGATCTACGTGCATGTGCTCGGGGCGGTCGAGCGCCCGGGTCTGTACGTGTTGCGAACCGACTCCCGGGTCGTCGATGCTCTCGCGGCCGCCGGCGGGTCGACGGATGCCGCCGACCTCGCGGGGGTCAACCTCGCCCGACGGGTCGAGGACGGGGAGCAGATCCTCGTGCCGGTCGTGGGTGCCGTCGCCGACCCCTCGGCCGGGCCTCCCGGTGATGGCGCCGTCGACCTGAACACCGCGGATGAGGCAGCTCTGGAAGAGCTTCCGGGAATCGGGCCGGCGCTTGCCGAGCGCATCGTCGCGTGGCGCGAGGAGAATGGTCGGTTCCGCACGGTGGACGACCTCCTGGCGGTACCGGGGATCGGGGAGAAGGTCTTGGAGGGGCTGCGCGACGGGGTACGCGTGTGACGAGCGTCACGCCTCGGGCGCCGCTGCCATGGTCCCGGAGTGCGCAGGGGCGAGAGAGGAGCGTCGCGCTACGGCTGCTTGCCAGCGTCCGGTCCGTGGGCAGCCTCGAAGGCACGCACCTTGCGGCGGTAGTCGAACCAGAGCTTCACTCCGTACGACGCCAGCGCCAACGGTAGGAGGAAGGCGATCCAGTTGACAACGTCGGCGACGTCATGGATGCCTACGCCCCGGAGTGCCGCGACTGCGCCCCAGCCGATCATCATGAAGAGAGCGGTCAGACGCAAGCGTCCGAGAGCGAGGCGCTGCTGGATCAGGGACGGTGCGGGGTCAGGCGCAGCCATCTATTTCCCCGGACCGCTGCCCGCATCGGAGAGTTCCCGTCTCCGCCGCTTTTGATCTCGAATCACGGGGATGAACACACCGAGGCCGAACGTGAGTCCGAGGAAGACGGTAGGGATCCATCGTCCGGTGAGGTCGGCGACAAGAAATGCTGCGCCGATTGTCAGTGCGAGCCACCCCACTGCGAAGAGCGTGATCAGCCATCCCCGACGGCTGAGCTTGCGCTCCGCTACAGGGAGTTCGTCCGGAGAATCCCCCAGAGATTCAGTCATGCGCGAAGCATAGCGGTGTCGTCGTGAACCCCACGATACGCCTGTCTGCCGCAGTCAGGCTGATGGAACGGTCGCGCCCGACGCCGACTGTTTCTCCGCCCTCGGAGAGTGCTCCTCCACGTCCTGACCTCGAGAGGTGTTGTCCTCCGCTCGTGCAGCGGCGGTCGCGGCGGGCGGAGTGGGCACCGGCGCGACTCTAGGGTGATCGGATGCATGAGCCGCAGCGATCGTCCCCGGGGTCCGAGCGGGGATCGGCGTGACCCGTGATCTGCGCCTGCTGCCGGTGGCGGTCGGTGCGTGGGGTATGGCCCTGGTCTGCGTTTTCGTGCCGGGAACGGCGGGGTGGTTTGCGGGTGGATGCCTGGCATCCGCGGTGATCATCGGCGCCGTGCTCGCGCTCCGGCGTCCGGCAGCCGCGACGTGGAGCGGCCTGATGATCGTGGTTCTCGCGGCCGGGGCCGCCGTGGCGTTCACCGTGCTCGTACAGTCTGCGGACCGTGACGCCGTGCACGGGTGGGACGGCAGGGTCGTTGAAGCGGTCGGTGAAGTGTCGTCATCGGCGTCCGTGGGGCGGGACGGGCGCCTGTGGATGGACGTGCAGCTGAGCGGCATCGGTGCGCCGGGTGCCGCGGGGCCGGCGGGCGGACCGGTGCGTATCGGGATCGCGGAGGCTGAGGGGTTCGTCCTCGGTGCGGTCGTGCGCGTGACCGGCGAGAGTATGGCGACGGATCCGGGGGAGCGGGCGGAGCTCGTCGTCTTCGTCACCGCGGGAACCGTGGAGCGAGCGGCGCCGGGCGTCTTCGGAATCGCTGCCGACCTGCGACGGTCGTTCGTCGAGCGCGCCACCCGACTCCCGGAGCCCGGTGCGGGGCTCCTTCCGGGGTTGGCCGTGGGCGACACCACCGCCGTGCCCGCCGCGGTCGACGCCGATATGCGTACCAGCGGCCTCAGCCACCTCACCGCCGTATCCGGGGCGAACTGCGCGATCGTCGTCGCTGCGGTCTTCGGGATCGTCGCGTTGTGCGGAGGGGCGCGGGCGTTGCGGGTCGTTTTCGCCGTCGTGGCGCTGGCCGCCTTCGTGGTGCTCGTGACGCCGGAGCCGAGCGTCATCCGGGCCGCCACGATGGCCGCGGCGGGCATGCTGTCGATCCTCGTCGGGCGGCCGAGCGCAGGTGCCGGAATCCTGGCCCTGTGCGTGACCGCCCTCCTCGTGGCCGACCCCTGGCTCGCATCGACACCGGGATTCGCGCTGTCCGCGGTGGCCTCCGGGGCCCTCATCCTCCTCGCCCCGGCGCTGGCGGACGGGATCGCGCGCTGGCTGCCCCGTCCGCTCGCCCTCGCGATCGCGGTGCCTCTGGCGGCGCAGCTCGCGTGCGCGCCCGTGATCGCGCTGTTCGCGGAGCAGCAGTCGCTCGTCTCGGTCGTCGCGAACCTCCTCGCCGAGCCGGCCGCGCCGCTCGCGACGGTGATCGGGCTCCTCGCCTGTCTCGCTGCCCCTGTCCCCGTCGTCGCGGATCTGCTCGCCGCGTCCGCCTGGTTGCCGTCGGCGTGGATCGCGACGGTCGCGCGGGTCACCGCCGGGCTCCCGGGTGCTCAGGTGCTCCTCCCTGCCGGCCTCGGCAGCGCTGCGGTGGTCACGCTGGTGAGCGTCGCGATCGCCGTCGTGTGCTGCCGCGGAGGGCCGCGCGTCCGGGAAGTCGCGCGAACCGACGTCGTGACGGCGTCGGTTCGCGCGGGACGGGCCTGGACGCCCGGCGCTGTGCTCCCCGCCGCTCGACGCGTGGCGGCCGGCGTTCTCATCGTCGTCGCGTCCGTCGGCGCCTCCCGTGCGTTGATCGACGGTCCGCTCGCCTCGCTCGTGACGCCCCACGGGTGGGCGATCGCTGCGTGCGACGTGGGCCAGGGCGATGCGGTCCTGGTGCGTTCGCAGGACGCCGTGGCCCTCATCGACACGGGACCGGACCCGACGGCGCTCGACGCCTGTCTGCGCTCGCTGAGCATCGACCACATCGACCTCCTCGTGCTCACACACTTCGACGCGGACCACATCGGAGGCGCGACGGCACTCGAAGGCAAAGTGGGCACGGTGCTGCATGGACCACCTGCCGATGCCGCCGATGCGCGTGCGCTCGACGGCCTGGCCCGAGCGGGCGGAGCCCTCCGGCCGGTCGACGCCGGGGACCGGGGCGCGCTGGGCGGAGCGGCATGGCGGGTGCTCTGGCCGTTGCCGCACAGTGCCGCCTTCCCGCCAGGGAACGACGCGAGCGTCGTCACCGAATTCGTCGGGGGAGGAGTGCCCCGAGCGCTCTTCCTGGGTGACCTCTCCGCTGCCCCGCAGCGCGCGCTGCTCCGGAGCACGCCGCTGACGGGATACGACGTGGTGAAGGTCGCCCACCACGGCAGCGCCGACCAGGAACCCGCCCTCTACGACGCTGTGCAGCCGAGGGTCGCGCTCATCACGGTCGGCGCCGACAATGACTACGGGCACCCGCGTCGGGAGACCCTGGATCTCCTGTCGGCTCTCGGGACGCAGGTCTACCGCACCGATCGCGACGGCCGCACCCTGCTCGCCGTCGAGGACGATGTCCTCCGCGTCTGGACCGACGTCGCGCCGCCCTGAGTCGGGTGTCCGACACCGCCGGTAGGCTGGTCCCATGGCAGCCTCCCGTCCTCCCTCCCGTGGCGGCGCGAAGGCCACGAAGATCCCGCAGGTGTCCTGGCGGGAGCCGCATCCCGCGCCGCTGGTGCTCGTCTCGGGCCCGGAGGAGGTCTGCGCCGAGCGCGCGATTGCCGGGGTGCGCGACTACCTCCGTGCCGAGGACCCGGCACTCGAGGTCAGCGACGTCCGTGCCGACGACTATGCTCCCGGCACACTGCTCTCCCTCACCTCACCGTCCCTGTTCGGTGAGCCGCGACTGGTCCGCGTGTCCGGCGTGGAGAAGTGCTCCGACGCGTTCCTCCATGAGGCCATCGGGTATTTGGAGAACCCGCAGGAGGGCGCGACCGTCGTGCTCCGGCACACGGGCGCAAGTGTCCGCGGGAAGAAGCTCCTCGACGCCCTCCGCGCGGGGACCGGCGGTGGGATCGAGATCGCCTGCCCCGCCATCAAGCGCGACGGCGACCGGGTCGACTTCGCGGCGGGGGAGTTCAAGGCGGCGAAGAAGCGCATCGCTCCACCTGCGCTCCGGGCGCTCGTCTCGGCCTTCGCCGACGACCTCACCGAGCTCGCGGCCGCCTGCCAGCAGCTGATCGGCGACGTCGAGGGCGACATCACGGAAGAGGTCGTCACCAAGTACTACGGCGGCCGGGTCGAGGTGTCGGCGTTCGTCGTCGCCGACACGGCCATCGCCGGCCGATACGGTGAGGCTCTCGTGGCGCTTCGGCATGCCCTGTCCTCCGGTGCGGACCCGGTGCCGATGGTCGCCGCGTTCGCGATGAAGCTGCGCACGATGGCGCGCGTCGCCGGCAATCGTGAACCCAGCAGGCAGCTCGCCCAGCGCCTCGGGATGAAGGACTGGCAGGTCGACCGCGCGCGTCGCGACCTGGCGGGCTGGAACGAGCGATCCCTCGGGATGGCGATCCAGGCCACCGCGCGCGCCGACGCCGAGGTCAAGGGTGCGGCGCGTGACCCCATCTTCGCGCTCGAGCGGATGGTGACGGTCATCGCCACCCGTGAGCCATTCGGGGGATAAGCCCCTGCGCGAAAGCAGAAAGCCCGCCTCACGAGGAGACGGGCTTTCCGGAAGTCAGAAGCTCAGAGAGCGGAGACCTGCTTGGCGATCGCCGACTTGCGGTTCGACGCCTGGTTCTTGTGCAGGACACCCTTGCTGACGGCCTTGTCGAGCTTGACCGAGGCCTTCTTCAGGTTCTTCTCGGCGGCGGCCTTGTCGCCGGCGGCGACGGCCGCGCGGGTCTGGCGGACGAGAGTCTTCAGCTCGCTCTTCACGGCCTTGTTGCGCTCGTGAGCCTTCTCGTTGGTCTTGTTGCGCTTGATCTGCGACTTGATGTTTGCCACGTGTGGACGCTTTCTGTACAGGAGTTATTCGGAGTGCCGGCAGCAGAAGAGGGCTGCTGCACGGCGGTCGTGAGGGAAGAACCCACACGCAAGCCAAGAGTCGAGTCTACCAGTACCGGGTGGGATCGTGCGAAACGACATCGCCCAGGCGAGACGCCGTCGCGGGGAAGGCGGGACCGGGTGCAGAATCATCCACAACGACGACGACGTCAGGAGCCCGATGACCCCCCTCAGCACCGACCCGACCGCGCGTGCGCGGCTACGCTGGTCCGCCGCCACCTCGTCCGTCCAGATCGAGGGTTCCCGTCGTGCCGACGGTGCGGGACGGTCGATCTGGGACGACGAGATCGCCAAGCCCGGACGCATCCGGGACGGCTCGACCGCGGAACCGGCGTGCGACAGCTATCGCCGTGTGGAGGATGACGTCGCCCTGGCAGCCGGACTCGGGCTCGATCGCTACCGGTTCTCGATCCCGTGGGCCCGCGTGCAGCCGGACGGTCACGGACCCGGGAACGTCCCAGCGCTGGACCACTACGCCCGCGTCGTCGATGGTCTGCTGGCGGCCGGTGTCACCCCGTTCCCGACCCTCTATCACTGGGAGCTGCCGAGCGCGGTCGAGGCCGACGGTGGCTGGCTCGCCCGCGACACCGCCGAGCGCTTCGGCGAGTACGCCGCCCTCGTCGCCGCCCGTCTCGGTGACCGGGTGTCCTCGTGGTACACGCTGAACGAGCCCGCCATGACGACGCTGCAGGGCTACGCGGTCGGGGCACTCGCGCCGGGGAGACAGCTCCTCTTCGGTGCGCTTCCGACCGTGCACCACCAGCTGCTCGCCCATTCCCGAGCCGCCGAGGCGCTGCATGCCCGAGGCGCGGCGAGCGTCGGTCTCGTCAACAACCACACCTGGGTCCTGCCGCTGCGGGACACCGAGGAGGATCGCACCGCTGCCGCGGTGTACGACCTCCTGCACAACCGGTTGTTCAGCGAGCCTCTGCTGTCCGGGACGACACCGCACCTGGAGGCACTCGGACTCCCGCCGTTGCCCATCCTCGGCGACGACCTCGCCCGCATCGCGGGATCGATCGACTTCTACGGGGTGAACTTCTACAACCCGACGACCGTCACCGCCGGTGCTCCGGATGCCGACATCCCGTTCGAGATCGTGCCCACGCCCGGAGTCCCCGTCACCGGGTTCGGACCGGAGTGGCCGATCATGCCGTCCGCCCTGCGCGACCTCCTCATCGATCTGCACCGACGACACCCGGACATGCCACCGATCATCATCGGGGAGAACGGAGCGTCCTTCCCCGAACCCGACCTCGCCGGTGCCGTCGAGGATGCCGACCGGATCGCCTACCTCTCCGCGCACATCGACGCGGTGGGCGAGGCCCTCGATGCCGGCGTCCCGGTCGAGGAGTACACGGTCTGGTCCCTGCTCGACAACTGGGAATGGACGGACGGCTACACTCAGCGGTTCGGTCTCGTGCACGTGGACTTCTCGTCGGGGGAGCGCACGCCGAAGGCCTCCTACGGGTGGTACCGCGACCTCGTCGCCGGCGCTCGTGAGGCCAGGGACGCCGCGGCGGCACGGGCATGACCGGTACTCCGGGCCTCATCGCCCGCCGCGCCGGTCTTCGCTGGATGTCGCTGTTCACGCTCGCCTGGCTCGCCATCTGGACCGTCCAGCTCACCCCGGTCCAGCTCCTTCTCCCGCTGCAGCTCGACACTCCGGAGGACGACTGGATCCGCGGCGTCGTCTCCTCCGGGATCGTGCTCGGAGTGGGTGGTCTCGCCGGCGTCGTCGCCGGGCCGCTCGCCGGGGCGCTCTCGGATCGAGCCCGCGCCGGCGCGCACCGGCGGCGGCCATGGGCTCTGGGAGGGGTCGCGCTCACGGCCGTCTGTCTCGTCCTCACCGGGTTCGCCGAGGGCCCATGGGCAGTCGGCGCCGGCTGGGTCGGCGTCTCGATCGGCGTCGCCGTCTCCTCCGCCGCGTTCACCGCGCTCATCGCCGACCAGCTCCCGACGACGCAGCGCGGTGCCGCGTCCGCCGCGGTCGGGTCGAGCCAGGCGGTCGGGATCGTGCTGGGGGTCGGGCTCGTCGTGCTGCTGGGCCTCGACATCGTCGCCGGGTATCTGCTCCTCGCCGGCATCATCGCGGTGGTCGGCGTCGCGGCGGCGCTGCTGCTGCCGGACCCGCCGAGCACGGAGGCGATGCGTCCTCAGCGCATCGGGCGGCCCCGCCTGGCGTCGCTCCGCGACCGCGACTTCGCCTGGATGCTCTCCGGACGACTCGTCACCAACATTGGCAACGCCCTCGGCACGGCGCTGTTCCTCTTCTTCCTCCTCCACGGCCTCGGACAGGAGAGCACGACCGCACAGGACAACCTCCTCCTGCTGATCGTCGTCTACACGGTCTTCGTGGTGCTCGCCTCCGTGATCACCGGAATCGTCTCCGACCGCACCGGAGAGCGGCGCCGGCTCGCCGTGGGGGCCACGGTCGTGCAGGCGGCGTCGGGTGTGGTGATCGTGGCCGCACCGACCTTCGAGATGACGATGGTGGCCGCCGCGCTCATGGGCGTCGGCTACGGCGCCTTCTCTACGGTGGGCCTCGCGTTCGCCGCCGATCTGCTCCCGGATGAGCAGGATCACGCGCGCGATCTCGGAATCGTGAACGTGACCGCCGCCCTCGGACAGCTCATCGGGCCCGTGCTCGGCGCAGGACTCGTCGCCCTGGCCGGCGGGTTCTGGCTCGTCTTCCTGGCGGCGGCCATCCTGTCGCTCGTCGGGGGAGCGCTCACCGCTGCCGCGCGGCCGCGGGTGTCCTCAGCGTGACGCCGCGCGCTCCTCGATCGTCGCGATCGCGAGGGCGAGGACGGCGTTGAACACCCGCGGACGCATGGCGGTGAGCAGGTGCGTGGTCCGCGGCACGACGATGAGTTCCGCCTGCGGGGCCAGGCGCCGGAACAGGGGCTCGTTCAGCCGGAGCTGATCGTACTGGCCGTTCACGAACCACAGGGGTACCCGGATCCGCGGGACCGCGGCGGCGACGTTCAGGGCGGCGAGGCTGCGGAGCGTCTGGTCCTGGATGTCGAGCGCGTATCCTCCGGCGGAGAAGTCGCCGCGGTTGTCCTCGGGGATCGTCGCGGCGAGCATCCGCTGCGTCAGCCACATGCCGCGGTCCGGCAGGGAGTCGACGGCCCGGGCGAACAGCCGATAGGCACGCAGCCCGGGGCCGCGGGGGAGCGACGTGCACGCGGCGGCGACGAGTCCGTCGACAGGGGGAGGCTCGGCCCCGCCGGTGTACGCGAGGGAGAGCAGCCCGCCCATCGAGTGGCCGACCAGCAGGACGGGGCCCTTCTCCGCGGCGGCGCGGACGGCCGCGTCGATCGTGTGCAGCGCCTCGTGAAGGGTGAAGTCCTCGTCCATCCGGCTGCCGTGGCCGGGGAGGTCGACGGCGGTGACGGGGTGTCCGTGCGCCTCCAGGTACTCGACCTGCGACCGCCACATGGTGGCCGACGTGCGGATGCCGTGCACGAGGACGGTCTGGACGGTCACGCCTCCAGCATAAGGAAGCGGGGCCGGTGGATGGACCACCGACCCCGCTTCGACACGAGATGTGTCAGAGAGTGTTACTTCTCCCAGCCGACGTTCTCGACCGGCGTGACACCGAACAGGTCGAGACCGACGTAGGGCTCCGGAGTGAGGTTCGCCAGGCCGTTCTTGACCACGTAGATCGAGGGGCCGCTGTACAGCGGGATGAGGCCCCACGTCTGCTCGATGATCTTCGGCTCGAGGTCCATCGCCGCGGTGGTCCAGGACTCCGCGTCCTTCTGGCTCTCGACCTCGTCGGCGATCTGCTTGTCGATCTCCTCCGTGCCGGTCGCCGACAGGTTCAGACCGCTGTCCGAGCAGTAGAGCTGGCAGAACCAGGCCGGGCCGAACGGGTCGGAGTCGGTGAAGCGGAGCGAGACGACGTCCCAGTTCTTCGTGGTGAAGTCGCTGGAGAAGTCGGCGGAGGCGCGGACATCGATCTTGAGGTCGATGCCGATCTCCTTCTGCTGCGCCTGCAGCGACTTCGCGAGGGCCTCGATGGTCGGGTCCTCACCGAAGATCGGGAACGTGACGGAGAGCTTCTCGCCATCCTTCTCGCGGATGCCGTCCTCGCCCTCGGTCCAGCCGGCGTCGTCGAGGAGCTTCTTGGCGCCCTCGACGTCGTGCTTCAGACCGGCTTCGGCGAACGAGTCCTTGTAGCCGTCCTGGAACGAGTACAGGTTGAGCGAACCGGCGACCGGCTCCTCGTAGCCGAGGCCGTTCCACGCGATCTGCTTCTGCTGGTCGACGTTCACGCCGAGGAAGAACGCCTTGCGCACGTCGATGTCCTCGAACTGCGGCTTGTCGGCGTCGACGAGCAGGACCGTCTTGGCGGTCTGCTGCGCACGGCGGACGACGGTGTCGTCCACTTCCTGGACCTGCTTCAGGCGGTCGTTGGTGTTGGCGCCCACCATGTCGATCTCGCCGTTCTTGAAGGCGTTGATCGAGGCGTCGGGCTCCATGGCCGTGAAGGTGACCGTGTCGAGCAGCGGCGCGTTGCCCCACCACTCGGGGTTCGGCTTGAACGAGACGAAGCCGCCGTTCGCGTCGAACGTGTCGACGGTGTACGGGCCGGCGCCCCACTCGGGGTGCATGTTGCCGATGAAGGCCTCGTTGAACACGGCCGGGTCGGCGATGTCCGGGTGCAGGACGCCACCCGTGAGGAACGCCATGGACGGCCAGGCGTAGATGCCGTCGAACGTCACGACGGCGGTCTTCGCGGTGTCACCCTGCTCGACGGTCTTGATCTGCTTGTAGCCGTCGGTCGCGTTCGGGTTGAAGCCCTCGTCGTAGGAGCGGTTGGCCTTCCACGTGGCGTCGATGGACGTCCAGTCCATGTCGGTGCCGTCGTTGAAGTGCGCCTCGTCCTTGAACGTGAAGGTGATGGTCGTGTTGCCATCCTCCTCGCCGATCTCGTACGCATCGAGGTAGGCGTCGTTCTTCGTGACCTCGCCCTCCGGCGAGACCAGGAGGATCTGCGGCATGTACCACGACCACAGGCGAGCGGTGTCAGCACTGGCATCGCTGTTGAAGCCGTTCAGCTGCTCCGGGATCTCGTTGATGGGGAAGTTGACCTCGCCACCTTCCTGGAGGTTGCTGCGGTCCTGCGGGTTGTAGTCGGCGGTCTTGGTCTCGACCTTCTCGCCGTTGTCCCCGCCACCGGTGTTCCCGGAACCGCTCGCGCAGCCCGCGAGGGCGAGTGCGAGGGCGCCGCCGATCGCGACCGCCCCCAGCAACTTCTTGTTCTTCATGGTGCTCCTTTCGCCTTTCGGCGTTTCATAAAGGGAAGACTAGTTCGAGCTTTATCCCGGTACACCGCACTGCGGTGAATGCCGCCTAACCGTTATCGGACGGTGACCAGGAACGGGCGCATGGTTTCGGGTCAGACCGTCGCGGGCTTCGTCGACATCGTCTCGGCGTCGAAGACCACCCGCTCGCGGGTGCGCTCGATGTCGGGATCCGGCACGGGGATCGCCGACAGCAGCGCCTTCGTGTACGGGTGCTGCGGGTCGTCGAAGACCTGGTCGACGTCGCCGTGCTCCACGAACTCGCCGAGGTACATCACGGCCACGCGGTCGGCGATGTGACGCACTACCGAGAGGTCGTGCGCGACGAAGAGGTACGAGAGCCCGAGCTTGGTCTTGAGTTCGTCGAGCAGGTTGATGACGCCGGCTTGGATCGAGACGTCGAGCGCGGACACCGGCTCGTCGAGCACGACGATCTTGGGGTTCGTCGACAGGGCCCGGGCGATGCCGATGCGCTGCCGCTGACCGCCCGAGAACGCCTGCGGGAAGCGGTCGCTGTGCGCGGGGTTGAGCCCGACGAGGTCCATGAGCTCGTCCACCCGCCGGTGCGCCTCCTCCTTGGGAGTGCCGATCGCGAAGAGCGGCTCCGAGATGATGTCGGCCACCGTCATGCGCGGGTCGAGGGCTCCCATCGGGTCCTGGAAGACGATCTGGATGTCGCGGCGCAGGGCGCGCTCGACCTTGCGGCTGTGGATGTCGTTGACACTGGTGCCGGCGATGACGATGTCGCCCTCGGTCTGCTTGACCATGTCCATGATCTGCAGCAGCGTCGTCGTCTTGCCCGAGCCCGACTCGCCGACGATGGCCATCGTCTCGCCCTCGCGCACGTCGAAGCTGATGCCCTTGATCGCCTGGACCTCGCCGACCTTGCGCTTCAGGAACGCGCCCTTGACCAACGGGAACGTCTTGCGGAGGTTCTTCACCTCGAGCGTGATCGGCCGCTCCTCGCGCGGCGTCCGTGTGAGGTCGCTCTCCGGGACGGGGCGGACGGGGTAGACGGGCAGGCCACCGAGGAGGCCGCCGTCCTCGATCTCGTGCGCGCGGATGCAGGCCGCCTGATGCAGGTCGCCCGAGCCCGTCGGCACGGGGAGCAGCTCGGGCTCCTTGGCGCGGCAGGCGTCCATGACGATCGGGCAGCGGTCGGCGAACGGGCAGGCGTCCGGGAGGTTGATGAGCAGCGGCGGGTTCCCCTTGATGGGGGTCAGCGGCTCCTTCTCGGCCTTGTCCACGCGCGGGATGGCGCCGAGCAGACCGATCGAGTACGGCATGCGGGTCTTGTGGAACAGCTCGCGCACGGGCGCGTGCTCCACGGGCTTGCCGGCGTACATCACGAGCACGTCGTCGGCGGTGCGGGCGACCACGCCCATGTCGTGCGTGATCATGATCACCGCGGCGCCGGTCTCGTCCTGCGCCTTCTCGATGAGGTCGAGGATCTGCGCCTGGATGGTGACGTCGAGGGCCGTGGTGGGCTCGTCGCAGATGATGAGCTTCGGATCGTTGGCCATCGCGATGGCGATGACGACACGCTGCCGCATGCCTCCGGAGAACTCGTGCGGGAAGGACTTCATCCGCCGCTCGGGCTCGGTGATGCCGACGAGCTTGAGCAGCTCGACGGAGCGGTCCCAGGCGTCCTTCTTGGACAGGCCGCGGTGGACCGTGAGGGCCTCGATGAGCTGATCGCCGACCGTGTAGACCGGCGTGAGCGAGGTCAGCGGGTCCTGGAAGACCATCGACATGCCGTTGCCGCGGATGACCGACAGCTGCTTGTCGCTCATGCCGACGAGTTCCTTCCCGTCATACATGATCGAGCCGGTGACCTTGGCGTTCTCGTCGAGGAGACCCATGATCGCGAGCGAGGTCACGGACTTGCCGGAGCCGGATTCGCCGACGATGCCGAGGGTCTTGCCGGCTTCGAGGTCGAAGGAGACGCCGCGGACGGCGTCGACGCGGCCGGCCTCGGAGGCGAAGCTGACCTTGAGGTCGCGGACGGAGAGGACGTTGGTCATGCGCGGCCTCCAGCAGCCGAGGTGGGATCGAGGGCGTCGCGCAGGCCGTCGGCGATGAGCGCCATCGACACGGTGAGCAGAGTCAGCGCCGCCGCCGGGAAGTAGAACAGCCAGGGCGCCGTGGTCAACGAGCTCGAGCCGGCGCCGATGAGGGCACCGAGCGACACGTCGGGGATCTTGACGCCGAAGCCCAGGAAGGACAGGCCCGTCTCCGTCACCACGGCGTTGACGACGCCGAGGGTGAAGTTGATGACGAGGAGAGAGCCGATGTTGGGCAGGAGGTGGCGGAGCACGATGCGCATGCCGCCGACGCCCATGTACCGGGAGGCACTGACGTACTCGCGCTCGCGGAGCGACAGGGCCATCGTCCAGATGACGCGGGCGGGGAAGTACCACCCGATCACGAAGATCATGATGAGGGCGATGACGCGCCAGTCGCCGCCGGCCTTGTTCGAGATCATCGCGAGGATGAGGAAGCTCGGGATCACCATCATGAAGTGGATGACCAGGAGCGAGATGCGCTCCGTCCAGCCGCCGAAGTAGGCCGCGGCCGTGCCGACGAGCGCGGACACGATCGTGACGCCGACGGAGACGGTGATGGCGATCATGAGCGACCGCTGCAGGCCGACGGCGACCTGGGCGAAGAGGTCGTTTCCGGCGTTGTTCGTGCCGAACCAGTGTTCCGCGGACGGGGGAGTGCTGAGGTTCAGGAAGTCGAGTTCGATGTGGTCGTACCGGGCGATGAAGGGCCCGAGGATGGCGAACAGCACGAGGACGACGAAGATCACGAGGCCGATGAGGGCTCCGCGGTTCCGGGAGAAGCGTCGCCAGTACAGCGTCCACTTCGACAGCCGCTTGGTGGCGACGCGGGTGGTCTCCGGGCCGGCGGTCTCCGGCTCCGGGTGGATGGTCGGGTCGAGCATGTCGGTGCTCATGTCAGCTCACTCTCACGCGCGGGTCGAGGACGACGACGGCGATGTCGGCGAGGATGGCGCCGATCGCCGTGAGGACCGCACCGAAGGCGGCGATCGCGACGGTTCCGTGGATGTCGTTCTTGGTGATGGTCTCGATGAAGTACCGGCCCATGCCGTTCCACGCGAAGATCGTCTCGGTCAGCACCGCTCCGGTGAAGATCGCGGGGATCGTGAAGGCGACCTGCGTGGCGACGGGGATGAGCGACGTCCGAAGTGCGTGCTTCCGGATGGCCTGCTGCTTGGTCAGGCCCTTCGCGCGGGCCGTCCGGACGTAGTCGGCGTTGATGTTGTCCAGGAGGAGCGATCGCTGCAGGAAATGGATGCTGGCGTAGCCGGTGAGCACCAGCGCGATCGTCGGCAGCGTCAGGTGTTGCAACACGTCTATGAGCGTGGGGAAGAAACCCTCGACGCCTTGGCTCGCGTTGCCGGTCACGTAGAAGATGCGGGTGCCGGTGGCGTTGTTCAGGCCGATCGCGAGGAGGACGATCGCGAAGGCCGCGACGACGATCGGGATGTTGAGCGTGATGATGCTCGTGGCCTGGCCGATGCGGTCGGCGAGCTTGTACTGCCGAGACGCGGTGTAGACGCCGAGCGCGATGCCGAGGACCGTCGTGAGGATCGTCGCCCCGAGGACGAGCTCTGCGCTGACCCACATGCGGTAGGCGACCTGCTCGTTGACGGAACCCCCGGTCGGGCTCACGCCCCAGTCCCAGCGGAGGAGGATGCCGGTGAACCAGGTCCACCACCGCTCGATGAGCGGGACGGTGTCGCTCAGGTTGCGGGGAGCGAGGGTGTTCACGATCTGCTCTTCGGTGAGCGGAGGGCGACGACCCACATAGTTGCTGCGCGGATCGAGGAAGCCCCACGCGAGGAAGTAGGTGAGGTTCGTCGCGACCACGATCATGAGCAGCCAGCCGAGGGCACGGCGCGCGAGGTACTTGATCAAGGGGGATTTGTCTTTCTCTTCTCCAGACGCGCTCGGGGTCTGCCGACGCAACGCTGAGCCGGGCGGATGATCGGGTGTCATCCGCCGTTCCGCGCGACGCGACAGCCCTCACGGAGTCTGTGACGGAGTCGTATCGCTTACGGGATCCGGTGTCACGGATTGATCCCGGGCAACTTCGGGAGACTATCACCGATACGCCCGAATGGGGATTATGAGAGCCCTCACCGTACAATCGACGGGACATGTCCCCACGCGCTCTCACCCCTCTTCAGCCTGCCGCGACGCCGGCTGCGCAGATCCGCAATTTCTGCATCATCGCCCACATCGACCACGGCAAGTCGACCCTGGCCGACCGCATGCTCCAGATCACCGGCGTGGTCGCGGAGCGGGACATGCGTGCCCAGTACCTCGACCGCATGGACATCGAGCGTGAGCGCGGCATCACGATCAAGAGCCAGGCGGTGCGGATGCCCTGGGCGCTCGCCCAGGCGCAGGGGGCCGACGAGGTCTTCGCGCTCAACATGATCGACACACCGGGTCACGTGGACTTCACGTATGAGGTGTCCCGGTCGCTGGCCGCGTGCGAGGGCGCCATCCTCCTCGTCGACGCCGCGCAGGGCATCGAGGCCCAGACGCTGGCCAACCTCTACCTCGCGCTGGAGAACGACCTCCACATCATCCCCGTCCTCAACAAGATCGACCTCCCGGCCGCCGATCCCGAGAAGTACGCGAAGGAGCTCGCCTCGCTCATCGGCGGCAAGCCCGAGGACGTGCTGCGGGTCTCGGGGAAGACCGGCATGGGGGTCGACGATCTGCTCGACCGGATCGTTGAGGAGATCCCGGCTCCGGTCGGGGACGCGGACGCACCGGCGCGCGCCATGATCTTCGATTCCGTGTACGACGCCTACCGCGGTGTCGTCACCTACGTGCGGATGGTCGACGGCAGCCTCTCGCCCCGCGAGCGCATCCAGATGATGTCCACGGGCGCGAACCACGAGGCTCTCGAGGTCGGCGTGTCGAGCCCGGAGCCCACTCCCACCAAGGGTCTCGGCGTCGGCGAGGTGGGCTACCTCATCACCGGCGTGAAGGACGTGCGTCAGTCGAAGGTCGGCGACACGATCACGAACGCCCGCAAGCCCGCGGCGGAAGCTCTTCCCGGCTACACGGACCCCAAGCCGATGGTCTTCTCGGGTATCTACCCGATCGACGGCAGCGACTACGCGGAACTGCGCGAGGCGCTCGACAAGCTGAAGCTCTCCGATGCCTCGCTGCAGTACGAGCCGGAGACCTCTGTGGCTCTCGGGTTCGGATTCCGCTGCGGCTTCCTCGGCCTGCTGCACCTGGAGATCGTGACCGAGCGCCTCGCGCGGGAGTTCGGCCTCGACCTCATCACCACCGCGCCGAGCGTGATCTACGAGGTGCTCACGAGCGACACCGGCGAGACCGTCACCGTCACGAACCCGAGCGAGTACCCCGATGGGCGCATCGGCTCGGTGTCGGAGCCCATGGTCAAGGCAGCCATCCTGTTGCCCAAGGACTACGTCGGCACCGTCATGGAGCTGTGCCAGTCGCGTCGTGGCACGTTGCTCGGCATGGAGTACTTCTCCGAGGAGCGCGTCGAGCTGCGCTACAACATGCCGCTCGGCGAGATCGTGTTCGACTTCTTCGACCAGCTCAAGTCCAAGACGCAGGGCTACGCCTCCCTGGATTACGAGCCCTCGGGGCAGCAGGAGGCCGACCTCGTCAAGGTCGACATCCTGCTCCAGGGCGAGAAGGTCGACGCGTTCAGCTCGATCGTGCACCGTGACAAGGCGTACGCCTACGGCACGATGATGGCGGAGCGGCTGCGCAAGCTCATCCCTCGCCAGCAGTTCGAGGTGCCGATCCAGGCCGCGATCGGTGCCCGCATCATCGCTCGCGAGACGATCCGCGCGATCCGCAAGGACGTGCTCGCGAAGTGCTACGGCGGTGACATCACCCGTAAGCGCAAACTCCTCGAGAAGCAGAAGGAGGGGAAGAAGCGCATGAAGATGGTGGGCCGCGTCGAGGTCCCCCAGGAGGCGTTCATCGCCGCGCTCTCCGGCGACGTCGAGACCAAGGACAAGAAGTAGCCTCGGTTCTTCCGGGCTGCCCGCGCTGGGTCGCTGAGCTCGTCGAAGCGCGCGGTTCTCAGGGTCGGTCCACGCTGGGTCGCTGAGCTTGTCGAAGCGCACTGTACGAGGTCGACAACGACGGAAGGTCCTCCCACCGGCCCTCGATCAGCGCCATCTTCTTCCGACGGCTCCACCCCTGGATCTGCTTCTCCCGGAAGAAGGCGGCGTCGACGGTGTCGAAGTGCTCCGCGTACACCAGCGCCGCGGGTCTCCGGTTGCGAGTGAAGTTGGCGGAGAAGGCGTCGTCGTGGTTGTGCTCCCAGACGCGGGCTTCGAGGTCGCCGTTCGTGCTGCCCGTGTAGAAACTGCCGTCTGCGCATTCGAGGATGTAGGTCCATGGCATCGGGCCATCATGGCGGAGGTGCGTGCGGCTTGGCCGGGGCGTGCGGAGATCCCTTCGACAAGCTCAGGGACCCAGCGGTGTGGAGGAGCCTTGGACTGAGTGTTGTGCGCCCTTCGACACGCTCAGGGACCCAGCCCTTCGACACGCTCAGGGATCCAGCCCTTCGGCAGGCTCAGGGACCCAGCATCATCCGGGGGATGTGACGGCGTGCGGCGCGGGGGGTGTTCGCTCAGGGAACCCGAAGTAGGCTGGAACTCATGCGGCGCGGGACTTTCCGAGACGACACGGTGGACTATGCGGCCGTGGGTGCGACCCACGCCCCGGATCTGATGCAGTACCCGCCGGAGCGCAGCATCCCGGCGGAGGAATCCTGGCGCATCGGCAGCGGTGAGGAGCGTTTCCAGACGGCCGGCGAAGCCCTGCTCTCGTGGACGGCGCAGCGCGCCGCCGGGCTCTCCGTGGAAGACGTCCGTCCTGCTCCGGGTCCGGCGTACGCGGGCGTGAGCTTCGACGCCGAAGGGAACCCGATCGCGCCGAGCAAGCGCGACGTGGAGCCGCGGTACGACGCGGAGGGGATGCCCTTCGTGGGCGCGGGAATGACGCTCCACCTGCGCGGCCGTGTCGGTGGCATGCGCGCCGATTCGGAGCTGCGCGTGATCTCCGTCACCGAGGAGACCCGCCGGATCGGCTTCGTGCTGGGCACGGTGGGCGGATCCGTGGTCCGCGGCGAGGAGTCGTTCGATGTGGACTGGCGTGAGGACAACGACGAGGTGTGGTTCACCGTCCGCGCCTTCGACGCCCCGAACACGCTGCTCTATCGCCTCGTCCCCGCCCTCATGAAGCGCCGCCGTCGCGAGCTCTTCGCGCGCTACCTCCGCGCGATCTCCCCGCTCTACGCGACCCCGGTGTGATGGCGGGACCGCTTCCGCTCGGGGATCCCGCGCCGCCGGACGGGCGACTCCCTGCCGACCTCCCGATCTCCGCGGAGACGCCGTTCTCCGCCTACCTCCACATCCCGTTCTGCCGGGTGCGCTGCGGCTACTGCGACTTCAACACCTACACGTCCAGCGAGCTCCGCGGGGCGAAGCAGGAGGACTACGCGTCCACCCTCATCGGCGAGATCGCCCTCGCCCGCACCGTGCTGGAGGACGCCGGAGCGCTGCGGCCGATGGACACGGTGTTCTTCGGTGGCGGCACACCCACGCTGCTGCCGGCAGGCGATCTGGCGCGGATGCTGGGAGCGGCCACCGCGGCGTTCGGGCTCGCTCCGGGTGCCGAGGTGACGGTCGAGGCCAATCCCGACACGGTGACGCCGGAGGTCGCGCGCATCCTCGCAGAGGCGGGGGTCACGAGACTCTCCGTCGGCATGCAGTCGGCCGTCCCGCACGTGCTCGCCGCGCTCGATCGGACGCATCGGCCCGAGAACGTGCGCACCGCGGTCGCCGCCGCGAAGGACGCGGGCCTCGCCGTCAGCGTCGACCTCATCTACGGCGCGCCGGGGGAATCGCTCGCGGATTGGGAAGCATCCCTGGACGCCGCGCTCGCCCTGGAGTCCGACCACATCTCCGCGTACGCGCTCATCATCGAAGACGGCACGAAGCTCGCGCGGCAGATCCGTCGTGGCGAGGTGCCGACACCGGACGACGACCTGCAGGCGGACATGTACGAGATGGCGGACGAGCGCCTCGCCGCCGCCGGGTTCGAGTGGTACGAGGTCAGCAACTGGGCCCGCAGCGAAGGGCAGCGGTCGCGGCACAACCTCGCATACTGGCGGGGGAGCGACTGGTGGGGCTTCGGCCCCGGGGCGCACAGCCACGTGGCCGGGCTCCGGTGGTGGAACGTCAAGCACCCGGCGGCCTACGCACAGCGGCTGGCCGCCTCGTCCTCGCCGGCGGCGGGTCGCGAACGTCCCGACCAGGAGGCGCAGACGCTCGAGCGCATCCTCCTCCTGAGCCGCATCCGCGAAGGGATCGCGGTGACGGACGTCCCGGAGCGGAACAGGGACCGCGTCGCCGGACTCATCGCCGACGGCCTGATCGATGCGCCGGCGGCGATCCGGGGTCGCGTGCAGCTCACGCTGCGCGGACGTCTCCTCGCCGACGCGGTGGTGCGTGAGTTGACGGACTGAGCGACGCCGCCTGGGCCGTCCCGCCTTCGGAGAACTCCCGATCGCAGGAGGTAGGATTGGCACTCAGGGCGGCAGAGTGCCAGCATCCGGTCGGCGGGAAGGGGAACCCATGGTCACAGAGCGAGGGCTGCAGGTTCTCCGCGCGATCGTGCAGGACTACGTCGAGACGCACGAGCCCGTGGGCAGCCGTTCCATCGTCGACCGCCATTCCTTCGGCGTCTCGGCCGCGACGATCCGCAACGACATGGCGCAGCTGGAGGACGAAGAGCTGATCACGGCTCCGCACACGTCGTCCGGGCGCATCCCCACGGACAAGGGCTACCGGGTGTTCGTGAATCACCTCGCCCAGCTCCGACCGCTCTCCCCCGCGCAGCGCTCGGCCATCGAGTCGTTCCTCGCCGATCCGGCCGACCTCGACGATCTGATGGTCCGTACGGTCCGCGTGCTCACGCAACTCACCGGACAGGTCGCGCTGGCCCAGTACCCGTCGTTCGCGCGGGCCCACGTGACGCACGTCGAACTCGTGACGCTCGCTCCCAACCGGCTCCTCACGGTCCTGGTCACGGACGCCGGCGGGGTATCACAGCGGATCACCGCGCTGCCGGACACGATCGACGAAGCGGACCTCGCGGTGCTGCGCGCTCGACTGTCCGCCCTCATCACCGGGCAGGCGATCGCGGCGGCTTCCGACCGTCTGCAGGCACTCCTCGCCACGGAGGAGACCCCCCAGGACCGCGTTCTCCGCGCCGTCGCCGGAGTCGTGATCGACGAGCTCGGCGGCTTCCGGCAGGAGCGGCTCGTGATGGCGGGCGCGGCGACCCTGGCGCGACGGGAACAGGACTTCCGCGGCAGCATCCACCCCCTCCTCGAGGCTATCGAGGAGCAGGTCACGCTGCTGCGGCTGATGAGCGAGATGGTGCCGGACGAGCACGGCCTCGCGGCGAGCATCGGCACCGAGAACGCCTCCTTCGGGCTCGGCGAGGCGTCGATCGTGGCCAGCAACTACGCGGCACCCTCGGGGACCGCGCGGGTCGGTGTCATGGGACCGACCCGGATGGACTATCCGAGCAACCTCGCAGCGGCACGGGCGGTCGCCCGCTACCTGTCGCGGATGCTCGACGATGACGAGGCCGGCCGCTGAGGCGGCCCCACGGAAAACACGCGCAGAAAGGCGATTGTGGCGGACCACTACGAGGTTCTCGGGGTGTCCCGGGACGCTTCCACCGACGAGATCAAGAAGGCGTATCGGCGCCTGGCACGGCAGCTCCACCCGGACGTGAACCCGGGCGAGGAGGCCGCAGAGAAGTTCAAGCTGGTCACGCACGCCTACGACGTGCTCAGCGACGAGGAGTCGCGCCGCCGCTACGACATGGGCGGCGGTGACGGCGCGAACAACTTCGGCGGCTTCGGCGGCTTCGGCGACATCTTCGAGACGTTCTTCGGCGCGTCCCAGGGCGGCGGGCGCGGTGCTCGTCCCCGGTCACGACGGGAGCGCGGGCAGGATGCCCTGGTCCGGGTCACCCTCGACCTGGGGGACGTGGTCTTCGGTGCGCACCGCGACATCGAGGTGGACACGGCTGTGCTCTGCGAGACCTGTCAGGGCTCGTGCTGCCAGGAGGGCACGTCGCCCGTCACCTGCGACATCTGCGGTGGCACCGGCCACGTGCAGCGTCAGGTGCGCAGCCTGCTCGGCAACGTCGTCACCTCTCAGCCCTGCGGCACCTGCGAGGGCTACGGCACGACCATCCCGTACCCCTGTGGCACCTGCGGCGGTCAGGGACGCGTCCGGTCGCGCCGCACGGTGTCCCTCGACATCCCGGCGGGCGTCGAGACCGGCCTGCGGCTGCAGCTCCCGGGTTCCGGCGAGGTCGGTCGCGCCGGTGGCCCGAACGGCGACCTGTACGTCGAGGTGACGGTCAACCCGCACCCCGCGTTCAGTCGGGACGGCGACGACCTGCTCGCCACGCTCGAGGTGTCCATGACCGACGCCATCCTGGGCACCGAGACCTCGATCGAGGGGCTCGACGGTGAGGTCGACCTGGAGATCCGCGCGGGCGTGCAGTCCGGCGACGTGCTGACCATCAAGGGACGGGGCATCACGCCGCTGCGCGGCACCCAGCGTGGCGATCTCCGCGTCGGTGTGCAGGTGGTCACCCCCACCAAGCTCGACTCCGCGCAGCGCAAGCTCATCGAGGACTTCGCGAAGAAGAACAAGGCGCCGGGCCCGCAGCTCGCGCAGTTCCAGCAGGGCCTGTTCTCCAAGCTGCGCGACCGGTTCCGTACCCACTGATCGTGGCGCTGCACTTCCTCGTCGAGTCCGCGGGTGACGCCGCGGTGGGCGGTCTCGTGTCGCTGACGGGCGCCGAGGCCAAGCATGCGGCCGTCGTCCGGCGTCTCCGCGTCGGCGAGGCGGTCACCGTCGGCGACGGTCGAGGCGTCTGGCTGACCGGCGTCGCCGAGGAGGTGTCACCGTCGCGCGTCGATGTCCGGATCGCCGAGCGCGTCGAGCACGAGCCGGCGACTCCGCGTCTCGTGCTCGTGCAGGCGCTCGCGAAGGGCGACCGCGACGAGCTCGCGGTGCAGGCGGCATGTGAACTGGGGGTCGACGAGATCGTGCCCTGGCAGGCAGGCCGGAGCGTGTCGCGCTGGGAGGGTCCGAAGGCGGCGAAGGGACGCGAGCGCTGGGCGACGATCGTCCGCGAGGCGGCCAAGCAGGCGCACCGGACCTGGGTGCCCGAGGTGGCCGCCCCCGAGTCGACCGCACAGCTTGCGGCGCGCGTGGCGACGCAGCGGGTGCTGCTGCTCGACCCGACCGCTCCGGCCCGGCTCTCCACGCTCGTTCCCGACGACCGTGACCTCGTGCTCGTGGTGGGTCCGGAGGGCGGGATCGCTCCGGAGGAGCTCGAGAAGCTCACGGCGGCCGGCGCTGAGCGCGTCCTGCTCGGCGACACCGTGTTGCGCACGTCCACTGCGGGACCTGCCGCCATCGCCGTGCTCTCGGTGGCCCTCGGCCGCTGGTGACCGGCCGCGGCCCGCGTCCCCCCAGTAAGCTGAGAGCATGAGCGAACCCTCGATCTTCACGCGCATCCTCACCGGGGACATCCCAGGGGAGATCCTGCTCGACACCGGTCGCGTCTTCGCGATCCGCGACATCGATCCGCAGGCGCCGCTCCATGTACTCGTCATCCCGAAGACCGAGGAGTACCGCGACGTGACCGCACTCGCAGCCGGGGACCCCGAGCTGCTGGCGGAGATGGTCGCCGCCGCCAAGCGCATCGCCGAGGAGCATGCCAACGGCGAGTACCGCCTCATCTTCAACAACGGCGCGAGTGTCGCGCAGTCCGTCTTCCACGTGCACGCCCATGTGCTCGGCAACCTCGAGGAGAACAAGCTCGTTGGCTTCTGACGATCAGGAAACCGTCACCGAAAGGCTCTACGCCGACGGTGTCGCGATGGTGCAGCTGCTCGGTCCCCAGGACCGGCTGCTGCGGATGCTGGAGCGGGAGCACCGCGACGTGCAGGTGCTCGTCCGCGGCAACGAGATCACGCTCACGGGTGAGCGCGAGGCCGTCGCCAAGGCCAAGAACCTCGTCGACGAGCTGCTCGCGATGACCAAGGCCGGCCACGACCTCGCCCCGAGCGACGTGTCCAGCTCGGCGCGCATGCTCCGCCAGGAGGGGGGCCCGCGTCCCAGCGAGGTGCTCGGCGAGGCGATCCTGTCCACGCGCGGCAAGGTGATCCGGCCGAAGACGCTCGGCCAGAAGGAGTACGTCGACGCGATCGAGGAGAACACGATCGTGTTCGGCATCGGTCCGGCGGGAACGGGCAAGACCTACCTGGCGATGGCGAAGGCCGTCCAGGCGCTGCAGCGCAAGGAGGTCACGCGCATCATCCTCACGCGTCCGGCGGTCGAGGCGGGGGAGCGCCTCGGGTTCCTCCCCGGTACGCTCACCGACAAGATCGATCCGTACCTGCGGCCGCTCTACGACGCGCTCAACGAGATGATGGACCCGGAGATCGTGCCGCGCCTGATGGCGACCGGGACCATCGAGGTCGCGCCGCTGGCGTACATGCGGGGGCGCACGCTCAACGACTCCTTCGTCGTGCTGGACGAGGCGCAGAACACCACGCCCGAGCAGATGAAGATGTTCCTCACCCGTCTCGGGTTCGGGACGAAGATGGTCGTCACCGGCGACATCACCCAGGTCGACCTCCCGCAGGGAGCCTCCGGTCTCCGCCTGGTCACCCGCGTGCTCGACGGCATCGACGACATCCACTTCTCCCGCCTGACCAGCGACGACGTGGTGCGGCACTCGCTGGTCGGTCGCATCGTCGACGCGTACAGCGAGTACGACGAGCGCCGCGTGGCGCAGCGCACCGAGCGCGAACAGGCGCACGAGTTCGCCAACCGTGCCGAGCGACGCGGTGCCCAGCGACCAGGACCACGCGATCGCATGCCGAAACGAGGGCTCTCATGATCGAGATCAACAACGAGTCGGCGATCGATGTCGACGAGACCGTGCTGCAGCGGCTGACCGACTTCAACCTCGCGCAGCTCCACGTCAGCGCGGACGCCGAGGTCGCCATCGTCCTCGTCGACGAAGGGGCCATGGAGGCGCTGCACGTGCAGTGGATGGACGAACCGGGCCCGACCGACGTCCTCAGCTTCCCGATGGACGAGCTCCGCCCCGGTACCGAGGACCGGCCGACGCCCCCCGGGCTGCTCGGCGACATCGTCCTCTGCCCGCAGGTCGCGGAGACGCAGGCGCAGGCCGCCGGCCACACGCTCATGGACGAGCTCATCCTGCTCACCACGCACGGACTGCTGCACCTTCTCGGCTTCGATCACGCGGAGCCGGATGAGGAGCGGGAGATGTTCGGTCTGCAGAAGCAGCTCATCCAGGGCTTCGCCGCGTCCGAGCGTCGCCGGCGATGACGGAGCTGCTGCTGCTCGTCGCCGCCGTGCTGCTGGTGGCGTTCGGCGGCCTCATGGCCGCGATCGACGCGGCATACGGCGTGACCTCCCGTGCCGGCCTGGCCGACATGGCGACCGAGGGCCGCCGCGCGAAGGCGCTGGAGCGGATCGCCGCCGACCTCGACGCGCACGTCAACGCGGTCGCTTTCATCCGCGTCCTCGCGGAGGTGACGGCTGCCGTGCTCGTCACCGTGGCGTTCACGATCGTCTTCGAGAACATCTGGTGGGCGATGCTCGCCGCCGCCATCCTGATGACCGGCATCACCTTCGTCCTCGTCGGGGCGAGTCCGCGGACCTTCGGGCATCAGCACGCCGAGAGCATGATCCGGGGGAGTGCGAACGTCGTCCGCGGACTGCGCATCATCCTCGGGCCGATCGCCCAGGGGCTCGTCGTCCTCGGCAACCGGGTGACGCCGGGAACCGGACGCAGCTCGTTCTCCAGCGAGGACCAGCTGCTGAGCATGGTCGACGAGGCCGCGTCCAACGACCTCATCGAGGAGGACGACCGCGACCTCATCCACTCGGTGTTCGACTTCACCGACCAGTTCGTCCGGGCGGTGATGGTGCCGCGCACCGAGATGGTCACCGTGGGTGCGGAGGCGACGACCGACGAGGCGATGTCGCTCTTCCTGCATCGCGGCGTGTCCCGTATGCCCGTCGTCGATGATGAGGCCGACGACGTCGTCGGGGTGCTGTACCTCAAGGACCTCGTGCAGTTCGCGTACCGCGACGACAGCGCCTGGCGTGCGGCCTCCATCCGTCCGATCGCGCGACCGGCGACCTTCGTCCCCGAGTCGATGCGCGCGGAGACCCTGCTGCAGCAGATGAAGCGCGACGCGGTGCACGTGTGCCTCGTGATCGACGAGCATGGCGGCATCTCCGGCCTCGTGACCCTGGAGGACCTCATCGAGGAGCTCGTGGGGGAGATCTCGGACGAGTACGATCAGGTATCCGCCGAGTTCGTCGACCTGGGCGACGGCCGCTATCGCGTGAGCTCCCGGCTCTCGCTGGAGGACGTGGGCGATCTGTTCGGCCTGGAGCTCGAGGACGAAGACGTCGACTCCATCGGCGGTCTGCTCGGCAAGACGCTCGGCCAGGTGCCGCAGCCCGGTGCGACGGCCACCGTCCACGGCCTCGTGCTCACCGGCGGGGCTTCCCGCGGGCGGGGCCGAGGGATCGCGACGGTGTTCGTGGAGCGGGCAGCAGAGCCCGAAGATGTGCAGGATGAAGGAGAACGGCGCGATGACTGAAGACACCCGGAGCGGCTTCGTGACCTTCGTCGGACGGCCGAACGTGGGCAAGTCGACGCTCACCAACGCCCTCGTCGGCGAGAAGATCGCCATCACGAGCGAGAAGCCGCAGACCACGCGTCGAGCGATCCGCGGCATCCTCAACCGCCCGGACGGACAGCTCGTCATCGTCGACACCCCCGGCATCCACAAGCCGCGCACGCTCCTGGGCGAGCGGCTGAACGACCTCGTCGAGCAGGTGCTGGGCGACGTCGACGTGATCGGCTTCTGCGTGCCCGCGACCGAGAAGGTCGGCCCCGGCGATCGCCGCATCGCCGCTTCGCTGGACGGCTACCCGCGCGCGCAGAAGATCGCCATCGTCACGAAGACCGACGCGGCCGGGCGCGATGAGATCACCGAGCGGCTGATGGAGGTGGACTCCCTCCGCGAGGACTGGGCCGCCGTGATCCCGCTGTCGGCGCTGACGCGCGATCAGCTCGAGGTGCTGGCGGACGAGATCCTGCAGCTCATGCCCGAGGGGCCCGCGCTCTACCCCGAGGGGGTCACCACGGACGAGTCGACGGAGGATCGCATCGCCGAGATCATCCGCGAGGCCGCCCTCGACGGCGTGCGCGATGAGCTCCCGCATTCGATCGCCGTCGTGGTCGACGACATCGCCCCGCGCGAGGACAGCGACCTCACCGACGTGCACGCCTCCATCGTGGTTGAGCGGGACAGCCAGAAGGCCATCATCATCGGCCACAAGGGCAAGCGCCTCCGCGACGTGGGTGCCCGCTCCCGCGCGGGGATCGAGGAGCTGCTCGGGACCCGCGTGTTCCTCGGGCTCCACGTCAAGGTCGCGAAGGAGTGGCAGCGCGATCCCAAGCAGCTCGGCCGGCTCGGGTTCTGACATGCAGGCCCGCAGGACGTCGGAGGCGGCGGGCAGACCGCCGACCCCACCGACATGATCGGCCGCGGCGAAGACCCGAGCTCGCTGCGGGACCAGATCTTCACACGAGTGTTCGACGAGCACTGGGCGACGGTGCGCCACCATATCGAGGGCGTCGTCCCCGACGACGACGAGGTGAGCGAGATCGTGTCGGAGGTCTTCCTCGCGGCGTGGTCGCGACTCCGACCGACGCGGCCCCCGGGGAGGGTCTGGCTGCTCCGGGAGACCGACCGTCGGTTGCGCGCGCGGTCCCGGCGCTCATCCACCGCCCACGGGGCGATCGACGCCGTGCACTCAGGGCTCTCCGGCGACCCCGAGACCCTCGGCGGATTCGGACGCCGCGAAGTGCTCAGGGCTTTGGGTGTCCTCACTCCGCTGCAAAGGCGTATCATCATGCTCACGTACTGGGATGGACTCGCGGTGGGGGAGATCGCGGAGCTGCTGCGCACTTCTGAGTCCCGGGTACGGAAGACGTTGGCTCGTGCCGAGGATCGGCTGCGAGAGACGCTGGGACTGGAGGGGACGGGGAGTGCGTGATGAGTGACAATGCTCTGCTCGAGCGCGTGCTCGTCGAGGCCGATCCCGCGCGCACCCCGCGGGACGCCCCTCCGGACGCGCGCGCCATCGCCGCGCGTGATCGCATCATCCGATCTGCTCGTGCGCCGCGACGACGGCGTGCCAGGACGATCGGCTGGGCAGCGGGCCTCACGGCCGTCGCGGCGTCCGCCGCGGTGGCTTTCGGCGTCCTCCTCCCGCAAGGAGCCGCCGTCGCGGGAGCGCCGTCTCCGCTCGTGTTCGAGGCGGCCGGCTCGCTGAGCGATACGGTGGCCGCGGCGGAGGCGGACCTCGAGATCTTCAGTCCACCGGCGGAACCCGAGCGCTCGACGCGCACGGCGTTCTGGTCGTACAACGTCGAGGTCGACACCGAACGGGCCGAGGTCGTTCCGCAGTTCGCGACCTTCACCTGGGAGGAAGACCTCTCGGGAGAGGCCGTCGCCATCAACGGTGAGCCGTATGCGCCGACGGATGCGGTGGCGAACGGACAGGCCGAGGTGAAGAGCACGGGCGAGGTGGCATCCCGCGTCGTCCTCGCTCCGGGCGAGTTCGTCACTCCTGTCGTCGACGTCCCGGGCGATTCCGCCGCGGACGTGCGGGCGCTGCTGGTCGCCTTCGACATGCCCGAGCAGCCGACCGCGTTCGAGGCGGTCACGGCGATCACCTCCGTCTTCGGGCAGTGGACGCTGACGAACGCGCAGCACGCCGAGTTGCTGACTCTGATCGAGGAGTCCGGGGGCGCGGAGGCTCTGGGGACGACGACCGATCGTCTCGGCCGCCCGGTCGCCGGGATCCGTGTCATCTCCGCGGACGGCGTCGTCCGTGACGACGTGCTCGTATCGCTCGACACCGGCCGCATCGTGGGTCTCGAACGGACGGTGCTCAAGGACGACGGGGTGTTCCCCGCGGGGGCGATCGTCGACTACCGGATGTGGGACATCGACGAGGAGATGCTGCGATGACACGGCTGCGCATCGCCGTCGTGGTCGGACTGGCGCTGGTGCTGACCGGAGCAGGCGGTCCCGTCGCCGCGGCCACCGCTGAGGAGCCGACGCTCGACCCGTTGATGGTGCGTATCCTCGACGAGGTGCCCGGTGGTGTGGTGATCGACGCCGGCAGCGCCGTCTGGCCGAAGCTCGACATGGAGTACACCTCGAACACCGGGACCGTCCGCACTATGGCGCGTGCAGTCGGGAACTGTGCGACCGGCCGCATCTGCGCATACCGGGAGCTCAATCGCGTCGGCGCCATGCTGAGCTGGGGGAGCTGCACGACCATCGCGATCCCGTCGTCCTTCGCGACGAAGTCGGCGGCGAACGCCCGCACCTCCGGTTACATGCAGGTCCGGAACGGCAGCTCGGTCCTGGCGACGGTCTCCGCCAACGCGTGGAGCAACGTCTCCGGTTCCGCGACCAACATCCGCTGCTTCCTCTGAGCGTGCGTAGCGGCGATGCGGGCGAGAAGGTCGGATCGAGGGATAGGTCGATGAGTCGTGGCCGCGTTGCTGTCGCGTGCTGCATGTAGCCGATGCCGACGGAGGACCGTTCGAGTGAAGCGGGGCTTTCTCCGCGCTGCGGCCACCGGACTGACAGTGCTGGGTGTGGCGGCGTCGGCGGGGTGCGTGCCCACACGCCCCGTCTTCCTGGAGCCGGTGGCACTGACGGTCGTCGATGACCAGTTCGCGTGGGTGCATTGCCTCGACGAGCCCTGGGAGATCGACTACATCTCCACAGCGCTCCGTGAAGAATGGGGAGTTGAACAGGAGATCGTGCTCTTCTCGGCGACTGCCGATGAGGGAGGAGCGGTGGAAGTCCTGCCCGCTGAACCGATTCTCCCCGACACCTTTCCCGACTTCTCCGTGACCAGCAGCCACGCGTATCCCGTGTCGAGTCTGGAAGGGCCCGTCACCGTGTACGTCATACTCTCCGGGGCCGACCACCGCGCGGAGATGTCGTTCAAGGACGTTGCTGTCGAGGCCCTCGTTGAAGGTTCTTACGTCGACCACTCCGGGGAGGTGACCACTGAGCCCTGCGGCGGAGCAGGTTCTGTGCCGAACGCAACGCGCCGTCATGCTCCCGCGGGCGCATGATGGAAGCGAGGATGAAGGGTGGAATCATGGCGACGCACTGGGTGGCGACGGCGGCGGGGTCTCCCGAGTCGTGGGAGTTCGAGGAGTACGAGCCCGCAGCGCCGGGAAAGGGCGAGGTCACGATCCGCGTCCGGGCCGCCGGTGTGAATCCGGCCGACGCGAAGCATGTCGCGGCCCCCCGACCGGGGCTCGAGTTCCCCGTGCCCGTCGGATACGAGGTCTCGGGTGAACTCGCGGCGATCGGCCCTGCGACCCGCATCGGTTCCGGTGAGGCCGAGGTCGGCGATGAGGTCGTGGCGTTCCGCGTGCGGGGCGGTTACGCGACCGAGGTTACGGTGCCCGCGGCGAAGGTGTTCGCGAAGCCGTCCACGCTCACCCACCCGGAAGCGGCCAACCTTCTGCTCGTCGGCACGACGGCCGCGGAGATGCTCGCCGTCACCGGGGCGTCGCCGGGGGAGACGGTTTTGCTGCACGGGGCGTCGGGCGCGGTCGGTGTCAGCGTGCTGCAGCAGGCGCGGCTCCGGAACGTCCGGGTCATCGGCACCGCCAGCCCCGAACGCTTCGACGAGGTGCGGCGTTTCGGCGGGGTCCCGGTGGCCTACGGACGGGGCCTCGCTGATCGGGTACGAGCGCTGGCCGACGGACCGATCGCCGCGGCTCTGGATGCGGTGGGCACCGACGAGGCGATCGACGTGTCCCTCGCCCTGGTGTCCGATCGCCGCCGCATCGTCACGATCGCGAACTTCGCGCGGGCATCGGCCGACGGGTTCCTCGCGATCGCGGGGTCGATGCCGGACAGTGCACGATTCCGCGACGAGGTGCGCAGCGAACTCGTCGCCCTGGCGCAGAACGGCGACCTGGTGGTTCCGCTCGCGCGCACGTTCCCGCTCACCGAGGCGCCGGCCGCGCACCGGCTCCTCGCCACAGGGCACCCGGGCGGCAAGCTCGCGCTGGTCACCGACGCCTAGTCGATCTCGCGGAGCGCGGACGTGACGATGACCACGTCCTCGCCGTACTCGGCGTCGACCGCGTCCTGCAGCGTCCCGTCATCCCAGACGACCTGGAGCCACACGTAGCCGCGGTCCGTCGACACGGCGAGCGCGTCCGCGCCGAGGCGTCCGGCGATGTCGTTCTGCACGCGGTCGAGCTCATCCGCCGTGCTCGCGCCGTCCGCGCCGTCGGTCGGATCCTCCGGAGCCATCGGATCGTGGAGCGCGAGGAGGGCGGGCGGTGCGGTCACCGTGAACCGCTCGCCGTCCCAGGTGCCGGTGACCGCGTACGCCCCCCAGCGCGTCTCCCCGGACGCCTCGCTGCCGTCCACACCGTCCCAGCTCCACTCGTCGAGCGCGACTCCGTCGCACTGCGGCGGATACGACTCGCGGATCGCACCGAGACACAGCCGGACCTCCCCGGATTCGTCGAGGACCGTTCCCGTGGCGACCACGGTCCCCTCCGGCGGCGCGGGCTCCGCCTCTTCCAGGCGGGAGTCCGACGGGACCGTCGTGCTGGTCGGCGGCGACGATGCTCCTGGGCTCGCGGCGCAGCCGGCCAGCAGCAACAGCGCCGACACGACGCCGACGGCGAGGAGGGGACGGTCGCGGAAGGTGCTCATACCGACCAGTGTCGCGGGCACTCGCATCGTCTCGGGGCGTCGAAACACCTGCGGCTTCCCTGCTAGCATGACCACATGCCTTTCGGCGGTCTGCTTCTTCTTAGCTGCCGCGACGAGTCCTAAAGCTAGGGCCTTCCTCGTCGCGGCGCTTGTGTTGGCCCGTTCATCTTGACGAAGAGAAGAAGCCCCATCATGCAGAACACTCAGCGCCCGTCCGCGATGCCGATCCACAAGTACCGGCCGTTCCACGAGCAGATCACCGTCCACCTGCCTGATCGCACGTGGCCCGACGCCCGCATCACCGAGGCCCCCCGCTGGTGCGCGGTCGACCTCCGCGACGGCAACCAGGCCCTCATCGACCCGATGTCACCCGAGCGCAAGCGCGTCATGTTCGAGCTGCTCGTGAGCATGGGCTACAAGGAGATCGAGGTCGGCTTCCCGTCGGCGAGCCAGACCGACTTCGACTTCGTGCGCCAGCTCATCGAGGAGAACGTCATCCCGGACGACGTCACGATCCAGGTCCTGACGCAGGCGCGCGAGCACCTGATCGCTCGCACCTACGAGGCGATCGCGGGAGCCAAGCAGGCCATCGTGCACCTCTACAACTCCACGAGCGTGTTGCAGCGCGAGGTGGTCTTCCGCACCGACAAGCAGGGCATCATCGACATCGCGCTCGAGGGCGCTCGGCTGTGCCGCCGGTTCGAGAAGACCATCCCCGACACGCAGGTGTACTACGAGTACTCCCCGGAGAGCTACACCGGCACCGAGCTGGAGTTCGCGGTCGACGTCTGCAACCAGGTCATCGAGATCTTCGAGCCCACGCCGGACCGCAAGGTGATCATCAACCTCCCCGCGACGGTGGAGATGGCGACGCCGAACATCTACGCCGACTCGATCGAGTGGATGAGCCGTCACCTCGCCCACCGCGAGAACGTCATCCTGTCGCTGCACCCGCACAACGACCGCGGCACCGCGATCGCCGCGGCGGAGCTGGGCTACATGGCCGGCGCCGACCGTATCGAGGGCTGCCTATTCGGCAACGGCGAGCGCACCGGCAACGTCGACCTCGTCGCGCTGGGCATCAACATGTTCACTCAGGGCATCGACCCGCAGATCGACTTCAGCGACATCGATCAGGTCAAGCGGACGGTCGAGTACTGCAACCAGCTGCCGGTGCCGGAGCGCAGCCCGTGGGCCGGCGACCTCGTCTTCACCGCGTTCAGCGGTTCGCACCAGGACGCCATCAAGAAGGGCTTCGAGGCCATGGCCGCCAAGGCCGAGGCGCAGGGCGTGACGGTCGACGAGATCGAGTGGGCCGTGCCGTACCTGCCCGTCGACCCGAAGGACCTCGGCCGCTCGTACGAGGCCGTCATCCGCGTGAACTCCCAGTCGGGCAAGGGCGGGGTCGCGTACCTGCTCAAGTCCGATCACGCGATCGACCTGCCGCGCAAGCTCCAGATCGAGTTCTCCGGGGTCGTGCAGGCCAAGACGGATGCCGAGGGCGGAGAGGTCACCAGCGAGCAGATCTGGTCGATCTTCACGGACGAATACCTGCCCGCCGCCGACACCGAGGCCAAGTGGGGGCGGTTCGAGCTGCTCGCCACGCAGACCAGGAGCGACATGTCCGGTGACGTGGTGCTCGATGTCGTGCTGCGGGACGACGACCAGGAGGTCTCCGTCTCCGGCAACGGCAACGGTCCGGTCGCGGCGTTCGTCGAGGTGCTCCGGGGTCAGGGGTTCGACATCACGGTCTATGACTACGTCGAGCACGCTCTCAGCGCCGGCGGCGACGCGCAGGCCGCGGCCTACGTCGAGCTGCAGGTCGGCGACCAGCGCCTGTGGGGAGTCGGCATCGACGGCGACATCTCGACCGCGTCGCTCAAGGCGATCGTGTCCGGCGTGAACCGCTCGATCCGCAGCCGTCAGCAGGAGCTGGCCGCCGTCTGATCTTCCTTCGAATCGCGCGATCGGTCGTATCCGGCCGCCGGATGGGACCATTCGCGCGATTCGAAGGAGGGGGTCAGTCCATCCACTGCACCAGCTGCCAGATGAGGCCGTTGGGATCGGCGAACTGGCAGTAGCGTTCGCCCCATGGCTCGGTCTCGGGAGCGGTGACCACCCGCGCACCCGCGGCGGCGATGCGGGCGAACTCCCGGTCGATCTCGTCGACGACGAAGACGATCAGGGTGCCTTGACCGGCGGATCCGGCGATCTCCTCCGGACGGAACGTCGGGAGCCCGGTCTCGAGGAAGATGACGTTCGGGACGGGTCCCGGGTGCTGCAACGAGACGAAGCCCTCCGCGGACATCGCCTCCTCGAAGCCGAAATGCGTCATGGCGAAGGCGGCGGAGGCCGCCACGTCGGGGACGTTGAGCGAGAGGGCGGTCTGAGTGATGTTCACGATGCTCCATTCCGAAAGTCTGTACAGCGTACAGGGTTAAGTCTGGAGCGGTCTAGGCTATTCCCGATGACCAGGAATCTCGTCGATCTGCTCTGGCGGCACAGCCCCGCGGCTCCCGTGGCTCGGCAGCGCGGTCCGAAGGCGCGCCACTCGACGGATGACGTCGTGGATCGTGCCGTGGCGCTGGCTGACGCCGAGGGCCTCGGCGCGGTGACGATCCGGTCTCTCGCGCAGTGGCTCGAGCTGACTCCGATGTCGATCTACACGCATGTCAACAGCCGCGCCGACCTGCTCGTCCTGATGACGGATGCGATGCACGCCAGGATGCCCACCGAGCCTGCGCAGGCGTCCGGGTGGCGCGCGGAGGTCCGGGCGGTCGCCGAGGACAACCTGCGCCTCCTCCGGGCTCACCCCTGGCTCATCGACATCCACGACCCGCGGGTCGCGCTCGGCCCTGGAACCATCGCCAAGTACGACCGGGAACTTCACGCCTTCGACGGCCTCGGCCTCACCGCCGTGGATCGTGATGCGGCGCTGAGCTTCGTGCTCGACTTCACTCTCTCCGCGGCAGCACGCATGCGGGAGGAGGAGAGCGCGGATTCGTTCGCGGCCTCGTGGGCAGAGGCCGCACCGCGTCTGGCGGCCTATCTCGGTGACGGGATGCCGCTCGCCCGGTCAGTGGGTCAGGCTGCCGGGGAGTCGATGGGCGCCCCCTACGACGCTCGAGCCGCCTGGGACTTCGGTCTCGCGCGCGTGATCGACGGGCTCGCAGGCACCTGACCCTCCTTCGAATCGCGCGATTGGTCGTATCCGGCTGCGGGATGGAGTCAATCGCGCGACTCGAAGTCAGTCCTGGGGCTTCACGATCGCGATGGCGCCGGTCTCCGCGGCGACCTTGCGGCGGTACAGACGGCGCTGCTCCGGAAGCGAGACGTCGAACGTCACGGCGAGGATGCGGATCACAGCCGTCACGACGATGCCGATGACCGCCGCGAGCGGGATCGGCATGCCGACCGCGTTCGCGGCGACGATGAACGTGCAGCCGGCCGCGGCGGCCACCGCGTACAGGGAGCCGACGTGCATGATGGCGGTCGGCAGCCCCATGAGCATGTCGCGGAGGACGCTCCCGCCGACCGCGGCGCACACGCCGATGAAGACCGCGGGTACTTCGGGAATGCCGAAGGCGAGGGCCTTGCTCGTTCCGAAGGCGCCGAACATGCCGATCACCACGGCGTCGAGCACGACGATCGCGGTGTTGAGTCGCGTGAAGAGTCCGGCCAGGAGCATGCCGAGCAGCGCGGCACCCGCGGCCGTGACCAGGTACCACTGGTTCTGCAGCGTCGCGGGAGTCTGCCCGAGCAGGATGTCGCGGATGAGACCGCCACCCATGCCGATCATGATCCCGATGATCGCGACGCCCAGCCAGTCGAGCCGACGCTGTCCTTGGAACCCGGCGGCGAACATCGCGCCCTGCACTCCGCCGAGGCCGACGCCGAGGAGGTCCGCCCACAGCGGAATGGTGAAGAGCGGTTCGGTCACGCGTCCATTGTCGCGCACGGAGGATAATCGAAGGGTGCCCACCTACCGAGACGAAGCGGTGATCCTGCGCACCCACAAACTGGGGGAGGCGGATCGCATCGTCACGATGCTGTCCCGGCGGCACGGGAAGGTGCGCGCGGTCGCGAAGGGTGTGCGTCGCACCTCGTCGAAGTTCGGCTCCCGCCTCGAGCCGTTCATGGTCGCGGATGTGCAGCTCTACGAAGGCCGCTCGCTCGACATCGTGCAGCAGGCCGAGTCGCTCGGGGCTTATGGCACGGACATCGCCGCCCATTACGACCGGTTCACCGCCGCGAACGCCATGGTCGAGACGGCGGATCGGCTCAGCGACGCCGAGGCCACCCCGGAGCAGTACCTCCTGCTCGTCGGCGGGCTGCGGGCGCTGTCCCGCGGCGAGCACGCCCCGCGCAGCATCCTCGACTCGTACCTGCTGCGGGTCATGTCCCTCTCCGGGTGGGCGCCGTCCCTCGAGGACTGCGCGCGCTGTGGAGCCCCGGGGCCGCACTCCGTCTTCGTCGCGCAGCTCGGCGGCCTGGTCTGCCGTGCCGACGCGCCCGCCGGGAGCCCCCGGATCGCCGAGAAGACCCTGACGCTGCTGCGCGCGCTGATCCGCGGGGACTGGGACCTCATCGACGCCGCCCCGCACGCCGACACGGCGGCTGCATCCGGCCTCGTCGCGGCGTATGCCCAGTGGCACCTGGAGCGCGGCATCCGCTCGCTCGCGCACGTCTCGTCCACCCCCGGAGAAGGAGCACGGTGAGCCCGAAGCCCTACACGCACAAGGACGCGGTGCCCTACCGGCCGATCGACTGGACGGGCGTGTATCCGCCCGCGTTCCCCGCCGTCCCGGAGCACGTCGCCATCGTCATGGACGGCAACGGCCGCTGGGCGAACCGCCGGGGGCTCAACCGCATCGAGGGGCACAAGGCAGGGGAGGAGGTGCTGCTGGACGTCGTCGCCGGCGCGATCCAGGCCGGCGTGAAGCACCTCTCCGTCTATGCGTTCTCCACCGAGAACTGGGCTCGTTCGCCGGAGGAGGTCCGCTTCCTCATGGGCTACAACCGCGATGTGCTGCACCGCCGTCGCGATCAGCTCAACGAGTGGGGCGTGCAGGTCCGGTGGGCCGGGCGCAAGCCGCGCCTGTGGGGCAGCGTCATCAAGGAGCTGCAGTATGCCGAGCAGCTCACCCGCGACAACGACGTGCTCACCCTCACCATGTGCGTCAACTACGGCGGACGGATCGAGCTCGTCGACGCGATGCGGGCGATCGCGGCCGATGTCGCGGCCGGGCGGGTGAAGCCGAACGCGATCAGCGAGAAGATGATCCGCCGGCACCTGTACGTGCCGGACATGCCGGACGTGGACCTGTTCCTGCGCAGCTCGGGGGAGCAGCGCACCTCGAACTTCCTGCTGTGGCAGTCGGCCTACGCCGAGATGGTGTTCCTCGACACGCTGTGGCCGGACTTCTCCCGCGAGGAGCTCTGGCGTGCGATCGGGGTCTACCTCTCCCGCGACCGTCGCTTCGGCGGCGCGGTGGACACCCCGACGTCGGCCTGAGCCCGCAGCCAGCGCTCCGTCTCGCGCGGATGCGTCAGCCGCACGATCGTGAGATGCGGGAAGCGCTCCTGCACCTGGGGGAAGCGCTCGGTCCATTTGTGGAGCGTCGCGGTCTGCCACGCCAGGATGCTCTCCTCCGGCGTGCTCCCCAGCATCCGCCAGATCGGCTTCTCGACGTTCCCGTTCCACATCCGGGTGCGGAGGATGCTGCGGCTGAGGGTGCGTCGGAGCAGACGCGACCGCACCACGCGGTACGGGTAGTCGAGCCAGACCGCGAGCTGCGCCCTCGGAGTCAGGATCTCGTCGGTGCCCTTGCTCGTGTACTGCCACTCGGTCACCCAGCGCTCGTCCGCCGCGAAGGCGCGCACGTCGTCGAGGAACTCCGCCCGCGGGGTCCACTCCGGACCGTGGAACAGGCCGTCGATCTCCACGTGCCGCAGCTCCCAGAGCGCGGCGAGTCGCCGGGAGAGTGTCGTCTTCCCCGAGCCGGTGACACCGGCGACGAGCACGCGCTCGGGCCGGAAGGGAAGCGGATCATCGGCGGAGAGCATCCGAGGATTCTACTGACGGAATACGTCGGACGCGCGGGCGGTTGACCATCGTGTGACTGAACCCATTTCCATCGACATCTGGTCCGACATCGCCTGCCCCTGGTGCTACATCGGCAAGCGCAACCTCGAGAAGGGTCTCGAAGCCGTCGCGGCCGATGAGGATGCTCCGCAGGTCACCGTCACCTTCCACTCGTTCGAGCTCTCGCCCGACACCCCCGTCGACTTCGACGGCGACGAGATCGACTTCCTCTCCGGTCACAAGGGCATGCCGCGCACGCAGGTCGAGCAGATGCTGGCCAACGTCACGAACGTCGCCGCGAACGCGGGCCTGCAGTACCGGTTCGACCTGCTGCAGCACACGAACACCGTGAAGGCGCACGAGCTGCTGCACTTCGCGAAGGCCGAGGGGCGCCAGCACGAGATGGAGGAGCGGCTCATGTCCGCGTACTTCACCGAGGGCAAGCATGTGGGGCGCATCGACGACCTCGTGGCCCTCGCGGCCGAGGTCGGCCTCGATGCCGATCGCGCCCGCGCCGCGCTCGAGAGCGAGCAGTACCTCGCCGATGTCCGCCAGGACCAGGCGCAGGCTCGCGCGTACGGGATCCAGGGCGTGCCGTTCTTCGTGGTCGACGGTCAGTACGGCATCAGCGGCGCGCAGCCGCCTGCGGCGTTCGAGAACGTCATCCGCGACCTCTGGGCGCAGCGGAGCGCTGCCGTCGAGGCCTGACCCGCTCCGGCAGGCGACGGCGGGGACCCCGGGTCGGGGGTCCCCGCCGTTTCGCCGCCTGGCCTCAGATGCGCTGCTGGCGGGGGCCGAGGGGCAGCGGCTTCATCGGCTGATCGTTCGCGGTCAGGTCGATGCCCAGGTCCCTGGCGTAGACGACCCTTGTGGTGATCGCGACGTCCTCGCCGGTCTCCTTCAGCTCGAAGACCCGGCCCCCACGCATGCGGTTGCGCTCGGCGCCGGAGAGGCCGTACGCGCCGAAGCCGGTTCCCGGGGCGTATCCGAGCATCACGCCGTAGTAGTCGCCGACGTAGTCGTTGATGTGATCGTGTCCGACGAACACGCCCTTCACGTCGCCGCGCTCGAGGATCGCGTTGAACATCCCCGAGTTGAACGGACCGGGGCATTCGTCCTCGTTGCGCTCCCCGACGATGCCGTGACGGGCCTTGCCGCGCGCGGCGTCGGCCGCCGTGCGGGTGTCGACGCCACCCCACCACATGAAGCGGTGCTCCCACAGCGCGATGTGCAGGAACATGAGCCCGGGGACCTTGCGGCCGCGGCGCTGCTCCAGACGCTGTGACTGCTCGCGGTACCACGCCACCTGGTCCATGCGCAGCCAATCCCACGCGGGGTAGCCGGCGAAGTCCTGGCCGTCGATGGCATCCGGCGCGTATCGGCCCGAGTCCATCAGCCAGAGCGCGAACGCCTCCCGGTTCTTCTTCGCAGCGGAGCCGATCGTGACGATCGTGTTGCTCGTGCCCGTCACGCCGCGGGTGTTCTCGGCGTTCACGTTGTACTCGTACGAGCGGTAGATCTTCAGCATCCCCGCTTCATCGACACCGGACTGCGGCAGCGAGTCCTCGTCGTGGTTGCCATAGGTCACCGCCCATGGGATGCGGCGGGACTCCATCGGCATGACGACGTTGTTGATCGCCTGCTTCACGGCCAGCCGCGTCTCGCACCCGCCGGTGATCACGTCGCCGTTGATGACCACGAAGTCCGGCTTCTCCTGGTCGAGCACCTTCTCCATCAGCTCGACGGTGCGGCGGTCGGTGAGCTCGTCGTCCTGCGTGTCGTTGAACTGCACGACCTTGAAGGTGCCGTCGGCGCGGAACCGCAGGTTCCGCCGCTGTCCGGTGCCGGGCGAGGCGGGAACCGTCGCCGCTGCGGCGGGCGCGGTGCCGAGGGGGAGGGTGGTGCCGAGTGCACCGAGTGCTCCCGCGGTGAGGACGGTTCGCCGGCTGATCGGCAGTCGGTCGGGCATGCGTGGTCTCCTTCGTCTTCGGGCGGATATCGCCGCGGCGAGACTAGGGACATCAGATGTCGACGGGGAGGCCGGAAGGTGAACGCGGCCCGTCTCCGTGGCGCCGCGGGAGCGGTGCCCACGTGACGTGGAGGTGAACGACCGGACTCAGCGGGGGAGAGCGGCCTCGATCGCCTCGACGATCTCCGGCGCATCGGGCTTCTGCTTGGGACGGAAGCGCAGCACGTCGCCGTCCGGCAGCACGAGGAACTTCTCGAAGTTCCACTCGACGCGGCCGGCCTTGCCACCCGCGTCCGGCGTCTCCTTGAGTGCCTTGTAGAGCTCCGCGGCGTTCTTGCCGTTGACCTTGACCTTGTCGTTCACCGGGAAGGAGACGCCGTAGGTCGTGGAGCAGAACTCGAGGATCTCGTCGACCGAACCGGGCTCCTGACCGAAGAACTGGTTGCAGGGGAACCCCACCACCGTGAAGCCGCGGTCGCCGAATCGGCGCTGCAGCTCCTCCAGCTGCTCGTACTGCGGGGTGAGGCCGCACTTGGAGGCCACGTTCACCACGAGCACCACATCGGCACCCAGATCGTCCAGAGTCTTCTCCTGCCCCTGGGCGTCGGTGAAGGGGATGGAACGGAGCGCGGAATCGGTCATATGCACAGCTTAGGTCGCCGCATCCCCACCGGCTCCGGGTCTGGGAGAATGGACACGCCATGACTGTCGCCACCGCCCCCGCCCGCCCGCTCCGCATCGGCCCGATCGACCTCGACGTGCCGGTCGTCCTCGCGCCGATGGCCGGGATCACGAACACGGCGTTCCGGCGCCTGTGCCGGGAGTACGGGGCCGGCCTGTACGTCAGCGAGATGATCACGTCGCGCGCCCTCGTCGAGCGCAACGAGACCACCATGCGGCTGATCCGGCACCACGAGTCGGAGACGCCGCGCTCGATCCAGCTCTACGGCGTCGACCCGAAGACCATCGCCGAGGCCGTCCGCATCATCGTCGCGGAAGACCACGCCGACCACATCGACCTCAACTTCGGCTGCCCGGTCCCCAAGGTGACCAGGAAGGGCGGCGGGGCGGCCCTGCCGTGGAAGTCGAAGCTCTTCGCGGACATCGTCGATCAGGCGGTGAAGGCCGCCGGCGACATCCCGCTCACGGTGAAGATGCGCAAGGGCATCGACCGCGACCACCTCACCTTCCTCGACGCCGGCCGCGCCGCAGAGGATGCCGGGGCCGCAGCCGTCGCCCTGCACGCGCGCACCGCGAGCGAGTTCTACTCCGGACACGCCGACTGGAGTGCGATCGGCGAGCTCAAGCAGGCGGTGACCAGCATCCCCGTGCTCGGCAACGGCGACATCTGGTCGGCCGAGGACGCCGTGCGGATGATGGCGGAGACCGACTGCGACGGCGTGGTCGTCGGCCGCGGATGCCTCGGACGGCCGTGGCTGTTCGGGCAGCTCGCCCTCGCCTTCGGCGGAGAGGGCAAGACGGTCGATGCGACCCTCGGCTTCGTCGCCGACGCCTTCCGCCGGCACGCGGAGCTGCTCGTCGAGTTCTTCGAGGACGAGGACCGCGGCTGCCGCGACATCCGCAAGCACGTCTCCTGGTACTTCAAGGGCTACCCGGTCGGCGGCGACATCCGGACGGGGCTGGCGACTGCGTCGAGCCTGCAGGAGATCGACGACCTCCTCGGACGGCTCGACCGTGCGGCACCGTACCCTGGTGCGGACGCCGAAGGGCAGCGCGGACGCGCGGGGCACCCGAAGAGGACCGCTCTTCCGGAGAAGTGGCTGGAGTCGCGCGAGCTCGCCTCGTCGGCCTCGGAGATGATGCGTGGAGCGGAGATCGAGAACAGTGGCGGATGACCCCCGGGTCGGCGCACGCGCCGACGGCTATGACGCGCGCGACGCGGAGCGCTTCTTCGCGGAGACCCATCGCTCGGAGCGGGACGATTTCGCCCGCGACCGTGCCCGGGTGCTGCACTCGGCCGCGCTGCGACGGCTCGCCGCGAAGACCCAGGTGCTCAGCCCCGCCAGCACGGCCGACTTCGCCCGCAACCGCCTGACGCACTCGCTCGAGGTCGCCCAGGTCGGCCGGGAGCTCGCCGCCGCCCTCGGGGTCTCGGCGGATGTGGTCGACACCGCGTGCCTGAGCCACGACCTCGGTCACCCGCCGTTCGGTCACAACGGCGAGCGGGCGCTGAACGAATGGGCTGAGGCCATCGGCGGCTTCGAGGGCAACGCCCAATCGCTGCGCATCCTCACGCGTCTGGAGGCGAAGGTGCTCGACGGGGGCGGCTCCTCCGTCGGTCTGAACCTCACGCGGGCGACGCTCGACGCGACCTGCAAGTACCCGTGGACGGTCGACAGTCCCGTCCCCGACCCGGGGGGCCGGCTCAAGTTCGGCGTGTACCCGGAGGACGAGGCCGTGTTCCGCTGGATGCGCGACGGAGCGCCGGGGCGGCTGCGCTGCATCGAGGCCGAGATCATGGACCTCTCCGACGACATCGCCTATTCGGTGCACGACTTCGAGGACGCGATCGTCAACGGCTACGTCGACGTCGCGCAGCTCGCCGATCCCGCTGCCCACGAGGCCCTGCTCAGCCGGATCCAGCAGTGGGTCGGTTACGACTTCACGCGTGATGAGCTCGCCGATGCGCTCTACCGGCTCGCCTCGCAGCCGATGTGGCTGGCGTCCTTCGACCGCTCCCGACAGGATCTCGCGCGGCTCAAGAACCTCACCAGCGACCTCATCGGCCGGTTCGCGCGGGCGGCGGTCTCCGCCACGCGCGAGGCGTTCGGAGGCACGCGGCTGGTCCGCTACAACGCCCATGTCATCGTGCCGCGCGTCGTCGAGGTCGAGATCGCGGTGCTCAAGGGGATCATGGGTCAGGCGATCGTCACGATCGACGCCAGGAAGGGCGTCTACAAGGAGCAGCGGCGGGTCCTCAAGCGGCTGGCCGACGCCCTGTGGTCCACCGACACCCTGTGGTCTGCCGGCGCCGACGTGCTGGAGCCGGCGTTCGCTGCCGACTTCGTCGCGGCGGAGAGCGATGCGGAGCGGGCGCGGGTGGTCGTCGATCAGATCGCGAGCCTGACCGATCAGAGCGCGATCGATTGGCACAACCGGCTGGTCGGGGAGATCGACCCGGCGGAGGTCGGCATCTGGACGCCGCGTCATGCGCGCCCCGGCGCGCGCACGCCCGTCGAGAGGCGGCCCGTCGCAGAAGGCGCGCGCTGATGCCCCGCATCCGCCAGGCCGACGTCGACGAGGTCAAGGCCCGCACCAACATCGCCGACATCGTGGGGGAGCGGGTCGCGCTCAAGTCCGCGGGGGTCGGTTCCCTCAAGGGCCTGTGCCCGTTCCACGACGAGAAGAGTCCCAGCTTCCACGTCCGCCAGCAGGTCGGCTACTACCACTGCTTCGGATGCGGGGAGTCGGGCGACGTCTACTCCTTCCTCCGAGCGATGGATCACGTCAGCTTCACGGAGGCGGTCGAGCGGCTCGCGGGCCGCATCGGCTACACGCTCCACTATGAGGACGGGGGCGCGGCGCCGGAGACGAGCGGCCGCAGCCGGCTCTACGCGGCGAACACGGCCGCCGCGGAGTTCTTCCGCTCCCAGCTGCTGTCGCCCGATGCCGAGGCCGCCCGCCGATTCCTCGGGGAGCGCGGTTTCGACGCGGGCGCGGCGGCGCACTTCGGCGTCGGCTTCGCCCCGCGGGGCTGGGACGGCATGCTCAAGGCGCTGACCTCCCAGGGATTCACGCGGGAGGAGCTGAGCACCGCGGGCCTCGTCTCGACGGGACAGCGCGGCGTGTACGACCGGTTCCGGGGGCGCCTGGTCTGGCCGATCCGGGATGTGTCGGGGCAGACGATCGGCTTCGGCGCCCGCAAGCTCTTCGACGACGATCAGGGCCCCAAGTACCTCAACACCCCCGAGACACCGATCTACAAGAAGGCCCAGGTCCTCTACGGGCTCGACCTCGCCAAGCGCGACATCGCGCGCGGCGACCCCCGTCGGGTCGTCGTCGTCGAGGGGTACACCGACGTGATGGCCTGTCACCTCGCGGGCTTGACGACCGCGGTCGCGACCTGTGGGACGGCGTTCGGCGCCGAGCACATCAAGGTGCTCCGGCGGGTGATGGGCGATGACAACGCGTCCGGTGAGGTCGTGTTCACGTTCGACGGCGACGAGGCGGGACAGAAGGCCGCACTGCGGGCGTTCACGGAAGACGACAAGTTCAACGCCCAGACCTTCGTCGCGGTCGCGCCCGACGGCCTCGATCCGTGCGACCTCCGGCTGCAGCGCGGCGACGCGGCGGTGCGCGGCCTCATGGACGCGAAGCAGCCCATGTTCGAGTTCGCGATCGACCGCAAGCTCGCCGGCTTCGATCTCGCCACCGTCGAGGGCAGGGTCGGTGCTCTCCGTGCCGCGGCCCCCATCGTCGCGGAGATCCGCGACCGGCTGCTGCGCCCCGGGTACGAGCGGGTGCTGGCGCGCCGGCTCGGCATGGACCCGACCGAGGTGCACGGGGAGGTGGAGCGTGCCGCCCGTGGGGCGCAGTCCGCCGCGCCCCAGACGCGCCGAGAGAGCACGCCGCGGGTCGACCCGTCCACGGGCGCTCCCGTGGTCGCTGCGGTCACACTGGCCAGCCTGCCCCGCTCACCCGACGTCGCCGTGGAGCGCGACGCGCTCATGGGGGCTCTGCAGTACGGACACCAGGTCGATGCGGCGCTGCTGACCCGGGCTCTCGCCGAGCCGTTCCGCACACCCGGCCTCGACGCGGTGCGCGAGGCGGTCGCGGCCGCGCCCGACCGCAGCCGCCCCGGATGGGTGACGGACGCGGTGAACAGTGTGCGCGAGCCCTACCGCTCCCTCGCCGGCGAGCTGTTGATGACGCCGTTCCCGGCACGGGATGAGGCCGGAGCGGTGGCCTCCGCGACCGATCTCGCGCGACGCCTGGTGCTGCGGCAGCTCGAGCACGAGAAGCAGGAGCTGCTGGGCGCGGTCCAGCGCGTCCCTGCGGACTCCGACGGCGGGCGCGCGCTGCGGGTGCGGCTGCGGGACATCGACGTGGAGCGCCAACGCTTCTTCGCCGAGTCGTAACCGGAACGGTCCCGGACGAGACGGCAGGATGGACATATGCCCCGCACGCCCGAATCCTCGAACGCGATCGAGTGCTCCGATCTGGTCATCGACCGGATCGGTCACGGCGCGCCCAATCGCGCGGTCGACGGCGTGACGTTCTCGCTCGCTCCCGGGGGGCTGATCTGCGTCGCGGGACCGACCGGCTCGGGCAAGTCGACCCTCGTCGCCGCGCTCGCGGGCTCGACCGATCCCTCGGTGCGCGTCGTCGGCGGCCGGGCACAGGTCTGCGGCATCGACATCCGCCGCCCAGGCCGCAAGCACCGCATCCTCACCTACCGCACGGGCTTCGTGCCCCAGGGCGCCGGGGCGGACCTGCCGCCGCAGCTGACGGTCAACGAGGTCATCGCCGAGCCGATCCTCATCCGGGAGAAGCGCGTCAACACCCGCGCGCTCTCGATCCGCGTGGCGACGCTCCTCGATGAGCTCCACCTGCCGCTCGGGACCGCGGCGAAGTTCCCGTACGAGCTGAGCGCGGGGATGCGGCAGCGCGTCGCGATCGCCCGCTCGTTCGTGCTGGAGCCGCGCGTGCTCATCGCCGACGAGATCCTCGCGAACCTCGATCTGGAGGTGCGGCCGGTGGTCTTCGACGCCATCACCCGGCGTCGCAAGGAGGAGGGGATGGCCGCGCTCCTGGTCACCAACGACGCGGACTTCATCCGGGAACTCAACGCCGAGACGCTCATGCTGCGTGGGGGCCATGTCGTCGCGCGCGGCGTCGGGAAGGACCTGCTGTGGGTGCCCAATGCGGAGTCGGATTCACGCCGCTGAGCGCGACACGCCCGACGGCCGCGGAAGGTGCCCCGGTGTCACGAACCGCGTCCGGAGTTTGCTAAGCTTGACGAGTTGCCCGCACAGCGGCGCACATTCCTCGGTAGCTCAATTGGCAGAGCAGCCGGCTGTTAACCGGCAGGTTCTTGGTTCGAGTCCAAGCCGGGGAGCCAACGAGAGAAGCCCCCTCCACGGAGGGGGCTTCTCTCGTATCCGGACCGCACGATCGCGCCGGACGCAGAGGAAGAGCCCCTCCACGCGGAGGGGCTCTTCTCTGCGGGGAGCGTCGTTCAGCCGACGCCCTCCATGGCGCTCGTCTCGGTGTTGCCGATCCGGGCGATCACATCAGGCCGGCGACGGGCGAGGTAGGCGTACCGGGTCAGCGCAAGGGCGACCGTCACGAGGAATACGTACGGGATCACGTTGTACGGGAAGGCCGGGACGGGCCACACGTTCGCGAAGAACACGTACGCCATCGTCACGACGGCGACCGTCGCGCAGACCTTCACGAGACCGTTCCGCATCTTCGCCCGCTGGGTGTAGACCACGCACGCGATGGCGACGAGGGCGTAGGCGACCATGTAGCCGTAGGTGCCCCAGGTGTTGACCCAGACGAGGATGTCGCCCGTCGCGGCTCCCGCGGCCAGCAGCACGATGTCGACCGTGATCGCCGCAGCACCGGCGAGGATGAGTACCCGGTGCGGCGTGAGGTGCTGCTCGTGCGTGCGGCCGAAGCGCTCGGCGACGACGCCTTCCTTGCCCATCACGTAGACGATGCGGCCGATCACGTTGAGCGGGGCGACGACCACGGCGAAGAACGACGCGGACACGCCGAAGGTGAGCACGGCCGCGAACCAGCCCGGCATGCCGATGAGGGCGGACATGCTCTCCAGCGGGCTCGCGGCGGTGGCGAGGTCGTCGCCGAGCACCGCGATCTGCGTGTAGGCGGCGAAGACGTAGAGCACGCCGACACCGAGGGCGCTCCACATGATCGCGCGGGGGATCGCCTTGTACGGCTCCTTGGCCTCGCGCCCCAGGGCGTCCGCGGAGGAGAAGCCCACGAAGCCCAGGATGCCGAGCACCATGCCGGACGCGATGCCCTGGAACGAGGAGCCGGTCGCGAGCACCTGCGCGGGGTCCCAGGCGGAGGGCCCCGCCCACGCGAGCGCTGCGATGAGCAGCACGAGGATGATGCCGACGGAGAGCAGCTCGAGGACGAGCGAGACCCGGGCGGAGAGCCGGATGCCGCGGATCGTGAAGAGGGTCGCCAGGCCACCGAGCAGGATCGCCAGGCCGACATCCCACCCCAGGCCCTGCGCGGGCAGGCCCAGCATGCTCAGGAACTGGCCCATGTAGCTGACCGAGCCGCTGAGGGAGGCGGCCGCGATGCCGAAGCAGCCGATCAGCAGCGTCACGCCGGCGAGGAAGGCGCCGAACGGCCCGAGACCCTTGGAGACGTAGGTGTAGAGCGAGCCGGCGGAGGCGTGCTTGCGGGCGAACACCACCACGCAGTACCCGACGCACAGGATCACGATCGTGGCCAGGGCGAAGGCGTAGATGGTGCCGTTCCCGGCGCCGAGGAAGATGGCGGCGGCCGTGAAGGCGATGACGGCGCTGGGGGCGATGTTGGCGATGGCCTGGGCGGCGAGCTCGGGTCCGCTCATGACGCCGGTGCGGAGGCCGGCATCCTGCGGGGCGCCGGGCGGGGCGACGACGGTGTCAGACATGGTTCTCCTGGATTCGGGTTTCAGGGATGGGCCGCGCGCGGCGGTCAGGGGATGAGGAGGGTGCGGAGGGCCGAGCCGCCGTCGAGGTCGTCCAGCGCGGCGGCGGCCTCGGACAGCGGTCGGCGGCCCGAGATCAGGGGGTCGATCTTCAGCTGCCCGTCCATGTAGCGGTCCACGAGTGCGGGGACGTCGATCGACGGTCGCACCGAGCCGTAGTTCGAGCCGAGGATGCGCTGGTCGGCCTCGGCGAGGACGAGCGGCTCGAACGAGGCACGCGCCCCTGTGGGCGGCAGGCCGACGATCACGGCGGCGCCGCCGAGTCCGAGCATCTGGATGGACTGCTCGGTCGTGGATGTGCGTCCGATCGCGTCGAAGGCGTAGTCGACGCCGTCCGGGATGAGCTCGCGCAGCTGTGCCACGGCGTCGCCCTGAGAGGCGTCGATGCGGTCCGTGGCGCCGAACTGCAGCGCCATCTGCGTCTTCTCCGGGCGCACGTCGATCGCGACGATACGCTCGGCGCCGGCGAGACGGGCTCCCTGGACGACGTTGAGGCCGACGCCGCCGCAGCCTATGACGGCGACGGTCGACCCCGGCTCGACGGCGGCGGTGTTGAGAACGGCGCCGACACCGGTCGCGACGGCGCAGCCGACGACGGCGATGACGTCGAGGGGCGCGTCGTCGCGGACCTTCACGGCTCCGGACGCGGGGACGACGACCTCTTCCGCGAACGACGAGACACCGAGGTAGTGGTGCAGCTGCTCGCCGTCGAGGCTCAGCCGGGAGGTGCCGTCGAAGAGGACGCCCAGCGGCGCGACCACGGTCGCGACCTTCTGGCACCGCGCCTCGTGGCCGGCGCGGCAGTACCGGCACTCGCCGCACGGCGGCACCCAGCTCAGCACCACGTGGTCGCCGACAGCGAGGGTGGTGACGCCTTCGCCGAGCTCGGTGACGACCCCGGAGCCCTCATGGCCCATGACCAGGGGAGCGGCCGCATCCCACTCGCCGCGCTTGACGTGCAGGTCGGAGTGGCAGACGCCGGCAGCGGCGATGCGCACGCGCACCTCACCGGCGCGGGGCGGGGCGAGGTCGACGTCGACGAACTCGATGGGCGACTGGGGGTCGCGGAAGACAACAGCTTTCATGACATCCTTCGGGAAGTGGGGATGCGCACGATGCTAGGAGAGAGCGGAAGGCCTCGGCATCCGACAGAAGCGTGAAGAGAACGGCTGCTCTTCGACAATCTGTATGATCGGAGGGTGGCTCGTGACGTCGCCTCGGTGGCCCGATATCTCCGCGCGGAGCTGCTGCCCGGCGCCGTTCCCGGTGCGCGGCCCGTCAACGCGGTCGTACCCCTCGACGACTTCGGTCCACCGGTGGATCCGCTCCATGCGACGCTCGTCGTGGCCGAAGAGACCGCGCTCTTCGGCGTCGCCGGCGACCGGCGCGCCGCGCTGGGGGAGGCCGTGGCGGTCACGAGCGACGACAGCCCCCGTCTTCGCGAAGCGGTGCGGGACGCGGGGATCACGGCCATCGTCGGGGTGCCGATGCCGCCGTCGCTGCTGGTCCCGACGCTGACCTCGCTCCTCGCGGTCGATCAGGCGGCGGAGGCTCGCGCCATCACCTCGGCGATGCGGGTGCTCACACTGGCGGCGCGACGCAGCGGCATCACCGGCGTCATCGCCGAGCTCGCGCACCGCATCGACGGGTGGGCGGTGCTGCTGGACCGGCATGGTGAGGTCATCACGACGGCGGGTGCCGGAAGCCTGCACATCGACGACGCGATCGCGGTCGCCGTCGGCAGGCCGGTGCGGGTGCGGCATCGCGCCCTCCAGGTGCACCCGGTCGGTCCCGGTCAGGACATCAGCGCGCAGCTCGTGACCGCTCCGCGTAACGGCAGCTCCGGCCGCGCTCGGGAACTGAGCTCGCAGGCCGCGGCGCTGCTCGATCTGCTCATGCGCACGAGGGACAGCAGTCAGCTGGAGCGCCTCGGCCGCTCGATGATGTTCGAGACCGTGCGCGAGGGAGGGGAGGAGGCCACTCGTCTGCTCCGCCGCTGGGGCGTGCACGAGCGCGTGCTGGTGGGGTTCGCCCTCGCCTCCCGTACCAGCGGTGTCGACGTCGAGCATCTGCTCGGCCTCTGGCTCGACGAGCTGGGCGCGGAGCACGTCTTCACGTCGCAGCGGGGAATCGTCCAGGGCGTCGTGCGCGAGGACCATGCCGACCAGATCGCGCATCGCGCCAGGGCGTTCGCCTCGACCCTCTATCTCGGTCTCGGCCGATCGGCGGGCACCGATGCTCTCGCGCGCAGCATCGACGAGGCGCGGCACGCCTGCGAAGCCGCGCGCACCGGGGGCGAACGCGTGGTCCGCTACGAGGCCATCCCGACGGTGTCGTTCGTGCTCGGGGCGCTGGACAGCGATCAGACCGGCCGCCTCGCCCGACTGCTCGATCCGCTGCGCGCCGCCGAGAGGCCGGCCGAGCTGCTGGACACCCTCCGGGTGTTCCTCGCGACGAACGGAGCCTGGAGCGAGAGTGCGGCGCGACTCCGCATCCACCGGCAGACGCTGACGACCCGCATCAGACGGATCGAGGATCTGATCGGACTCTCCCTGAGCGATCCGGATGACCGCGTCGCGGCGTGGCTCGCGCTGCGCGCCTCCGACGACTGACCCACGACCCGGACGACGAAGGGCCCCGCCTGATGGCGGAGCCCTTCGTGGAGATGCCGTCGGATCAGCGTGCGGCGCCCTTGAGCGATCCCTCGACCTGGCCGGCCGGGTCGATGATGATGCACTGGATCACGCGGTCGTTGGCCTGCTCCCACGAGTCCTTGCTGGGGGTGAGCGTGGTCACGTCCAGGGCGGACTCCTGGTAGGAGACGCCGACGAAGGAGGTGTACGCGTCGCCGATGCAGCCCTCGGAGGCGGCGCTGATGGCGTCCTCCGAGTAGTCGCCGTCGTCCATCTTGATCTCGTAGAAGACCTCTTCGTCGTGGGGCTCGGAGCACGGCACGACGTTCGCGTCGGTGAGCATTCCGGAGCCGGTCTCGAGCATGCAGTCGCCGAGCTTCACCGAGAAGACGTCGATGTTCGCGCTCTCGGTGACCTGGCCGGTCTCCTCGTCGCGGTCGGCGTCGGCGCGACCGCCGCCGAGGATGCTGTTGATCGCGCTGCAACCGGTGAGGGCGAGCGAGACGGCGACGGCCGAACCGGTGAGCACGAGTGCGCGACGGGTGCGCGACTTCATCATGGATTTCCCCTTCAGAGCGTGACGCGGGGCATGCTGAATATCCCCGCCGCGAACACGCTATAGTGCCCGGAGTCTATGACGCAACTTGAAGGATGCTGTGCGTGGGCTGAATGCGATCAGCCCTCGAGGTCGTCGACGCCGGGGAGCCAGCTGGCACCCGGTCGCCCCCAGCCGCGCTTGCGGGCGATCTTCTGCGTGGTCTTCCAGTCGGAGTCCGAGAGGCGGTCGATGTAGAGCACGCCGTCGAGGTGGTCGAACTCGTGCTGCATGATGCGGGCGCGCCAGCCGTCCACCTCGAGCGTGACGGGGCCACCGTCCAGGTCCGTCGCCGTCACGCGCACGCGGTCGGACCGGCGCAACGGGAACCGCTCGCCGGGGAACGACAGGCAGCCCTCGGACTCGAGCTCGGGGTCGGGAGCGCCCGGTTCCGTCGGCGTCATCCACAGTTCCGGATTGATGAGCACACCGCGCCACGGCTGGTCGTCGTCGTCGACGTAGGAGTACGTGTAGATCCGCAGCGGCACCCCGACCTGCGGAGCGGCGAGGCCGACGCCGGGCGCGGCGTCCATGGTCTCGAACATGTCCGCGACGAGGGTGCGGATCTCGTCGGTGATGGCCTCGACGGGGGAGGCGGGGGAGTGCAGGACGGGATCGCCCATGATGCGAATCGGAAGGACAGCCACGTCACAACCCTAGTCGGCGGCACTCTCCGGGTAGGGTCGTACTGTGAGCGCAGGGGTGTGGATGGGGACGGTCGAGGACGTCGGCGACCAGCTGGTCGGAGCGTTCCAGAACCCCGGCCTGCTCCTGGGCATCCCGCTGGCCCTCGCCGGCGCGGTGTTCATGTCGCTCGGCGCGCAGTACCAGCACCGGGGCGTGGAGAAGGTCGAGCGGCTCAGCGGCTCCGACGGTGCCGCCGGCCTCAGCTTCGATCAGCTCAAGCGCCTGTTCACCCGCCCGTCCTGGGTGGTCGGCACGCTCATGCTGGGCCTCGCGATCGTCTGCCAGCTCGCCGCCCTCGTCAAGGCGCCCCTCATCGTGGTGCAGCCGCTCGGCGCCATCGCGCTGGTCATCACGACGCTGCTCAATGCCCGCATCTCAGGCCACGCCCCCACGCGGCAGTCCCTCACCGCGATCATCGCCTGTGTCGGCGGCATCTTCCTGTTCGTGTTCTTCGCCGCGATCTACGCCACGGAGAAGGAGGTCACGGACCGAGAGCTGTTCGTCATCCTCGCGATCCTGCTCGTCGTGATCATCGTGCTCGGGGCGTGCTGGCTCATCCTCCGGCACCGGATGCGGGCGCTGTTCTACATCATCGGCGCCGGCATCCTCTACGGTTTCGTCGCCACGCTCGCGAAGGTCATCATCAAGCGGATCGAGGCGGGCCAGTTCGAGTGGATCACCGCGGTCTGCCTGCTCGCGCTGCTCTCGGCGGGCGCGGTGGGTGCGTACTTCGTGCAGACCGCCTACAGCTCCGGTCCCCCTGACCTCGTCATCGCGGGCCTGACGGTCGTCGACCCCATGGTGGCCGTGCTCATCGGCATGCTCGTGCTCGGCGAGGCCGCGGCGGCGCCGTGGTGGGTCTTCATCATCTTCGGAGTCGCCGGCGGCATCGCCGTCTGGGGTGTCGTCGGGCTCGCCCGGTTCCATCCGCAGGTCCTCAGCGAGAGCCAGGACCTCGGCATCACCAGGGGGAGTGATCCCGTGGCCCCGCCTGCGGCGCCGTCATCGGGCGCGCCGGAGCAGCCGGACCCGCGCGAGACGCGCGACCCCGACGCTCAGTAGGCCTGGTCGATGAGGTCGGGCGAGACTTCGGATGCCGCCGCCTCGTCGACGAAGAACACCGTCCGCTTGCGCCCCTTCGCCCCGGCTGCCGGAACGCTCGTGTAACTGGCGCCGGCGAGAGCGAGGCCCAGCGCGGAGGCCTTGTCGGCACCGGTCAGGACCAGCCACACGCGCTTGGAGGCATTCAGCACAGGGCGGGTGAGGGTCACCCGCTCGGGCGGAGGCTTGGGGGAGTCCCGCACCGGGAGCGCAGCGGCGTCGGTCACGGTGACCTCCTCGCGGTCCGGGAAGAGCGAGGCGATGTGACCGTCGGGACCGACTCCGAGGAAGCACACCGCGAACGACGGCCACGGGTGCTCCTCGGTGCCGAAACGGGCGAGCTCGGCGGCATACGCGGCGGCGGCTTGATCGAGGTCGAGTCCGCTGTCGGAGCCGGCGACCTCGTGCACGTTCTCCGCCGGGACGTCGATGTGGTCGAGCAGCGCCTCTCGGGACTGGAGCGCGTTCCGGTCCGCGTCGTCCCGAGGGACGTACCGCTCGTCGCCCCACCAGAAGTGGACGAGGGACCAGTCGATCTCGGCGGCTCGCGGATTTTCCCGTACAGCGCGCAGCACGGCGCCGCCCATCGACCCGCCCGTCAGGGCGATGTGAGCCAGCCGGCCGTTCCGCGTGCGCGCGCGGACGCGGGTGAGGAAGCGATCGGCGACCCGGAGGGCGAGGGTGGTCGGGGTGGATTCGACCACGACCCGCTTCTCTGCGGACGATCCCGGCATCGAGGTCACTCTCCTGTCTCGGGCGGACCGAGTTTCTCCCAGCCCTCCGTGATCACTCGACCGTACAGGACGTCGGGGTCGAGCCGGCGCAGCTCCTCGGCAAGGCACTCGCGCAGCGTGCGCCGCGGCAGGTGGAGGTCGTGATCGGGCTGGTCGGGCTGGGTGAGCACGGCCACACCCGGCGACGGCCGCTCGAGCAGGATGTCGCCGGACTCGCGCGTGAGGCGCACCGACTTGATACCCTCCTGCCAGTGCTCCGGGTCCTCGTACGACCACCGGACCGGGACGTCGAGTGCCATCTGCAGCCAGGCGGCGAGCAGCGCCGTGGACGGCGAGGCGCTCGCCCCGCGGACCTCGACGGCGGTGATGGTCTCGTACGGCGGCTGGTCCAGCACCGCGGCCAGCTGCTCACGCCAGTGCGTCAGGCGCGTCCAGGCCAGGTCGGTGTCGCCCGGGGCATGCGTGCGCCCGAGGAGCGCGAGCCGGTCGCGGACGTCGGGGGACGTCGCGGCGTCGGTGATCCGGCGCTGGGCGATCCGGCCGAGAGGCGACGTCGCCGGAGCGGTGGGAGCCTCATCCGGCCACCATGCCACCACCGGCGCGTCGGGGAGGAGCAGACCGGTGAGGAGGCTCTCCTCGTTGCTCGCGGCGTCGCCGTGCGCATGCAGCACGACGACCTCGCTCGCACCGGCGTCGCCGCCCACACGGATCTGCGCGTCCAGTCGGGACTCGCCGTCGCCGGTGGTCAGCACGATCACGCGCATCGGGTGCTCGCGCGACGCATCGTTCGCGGCATCGATGGCGGCCTCAGCGACCCCCTTGCGGGCCGAGATGACGAGGGTGAGGACGCGGCCGAGGGCGACGGCGCCGCCCTCCTCGCGCACCTTGACGAGCTGCTTCGCGACCTGGCTGACGGTCGTGTCGGGAAGGTCGATGATCACGGGCGTCTCCAGACTCGTCCGTCGCGGGCCAGCAGGTCGTCGGCCGAGGCCGGTCCCCACGAGCCGGGCGCGTACTGCTCTACCGGGCCGCCCTGGGCGGCCCAGTACTTCTCCACCGGGTCGAGGATCTTCCAGGAGAGCTCGACCTCCTCGTGCCGCGGGAAGAGCGGCGGGTCGCCCAGGAGGACGTCGAGGATCAGACGCTCGTACGCCTCCGGGCTCGCCTCCGTGAACGCGTGGCCGTAGCCGAAGTCCATCGTCACGTCGCGGACGTTCGTCCCGTTGCCCGGCACCTTCGAGCCGAAGCGGATCGTGACGCCTTCGTCGGGCTGCACGCGGATCACGAGCGCATTCTGACCGAGCTCCGAGGCGTTGCCGCGGCCGAACAGGTGCTGCGGTGCGCGGTTGAACACCACCGCGATCTCGGTCACGCGTCGGCCCAGGCGCTTGCCCGTCCGCAGATAGAACGGCACGCCGGCCCAGCGCCGGGTGTCGATCTCCAGCTTGATCGCCGCGTAGGTCTCGGTCGTCGACTCGGGGTCCATCCCGTCCTCGTCGAGGAAGCCGGTGACCTTCTCACCGCCCTGCCAGCCGCCGGCGTACTGCCCGCGCGCGGTGGCGAGGGACAGATCCTCCGGCACGTGCACCGCCGCGAGGACCTTCTCCTTCTCTGCTCGCAGATGCTCGGCGGAGAGGCTGATGGGCTCCTCCATCGCCGTGAGCGCGAGGAGCTGGAGCAGGTGGTTCTGGATGACGTCGCGTGCGGCGCCGATCCCGTCGTAGTACCCCGCGCGACCGCCGACGCCGATGTCCTCGGCCATCGTGATCTGCACGTGGTCGACGTAGTTGCGGTTCCAGATCGGCTCGTACAGCTCGTTGGCGAAGCGCAGCGCGAGGATGTTCTGCACCGTCTCCTTGCCGAGGTAGTGGTCGATGCGGAAGATCGAGTCCGCAGGGAACGCGACCTCGAGGGCGGCGTTGAGAGCGCGGGCCGATTCGAGGTCGTGCCCGAACGGCTTCTCGATGACGACGCGCCGCCAGCGCTCGTCGTCGTCCGCGTCCTCGCCCACGAGGCCCGAGTCCTTGAGCTGCTTCGCGACGAGCGGGAAGTCCTTCGGCGGGATCGAGAGGTAGTAGGCATGGTTGCCCATGGTCCCGCGCTCCACGTCGAGCTTCTCGACGGTCTCCCGCAGCTTGCGGAAGGAGTCAGGGTTGTCGAACTCGCCGGAGACGAACCGGATGCCCTGGAGCAGCTGCGTCCAGGTCTCCTCGCGGAACGGCGTGCGGGCATGCTGCTTCACCGCGTCGTAGACGACCTGGGCGAAGTCCTGGTCCTCCCAGTCGCGGCGGGCGAAGCCCACGAGCGCGAAGCCGGGCGGCAGCAGCCCTCGGTTCGCGAGATCGTAGACCGCCGGCATGAGCTTCTTGCGGGACAGATCACCGGTCACGCCGAAGATCACGAGGGCGCTGGGCCCTGCGATCCTGTTGAGACGACGATCGTCGGGGTCGCGCAGCGGGTTGTGCCCGCGCGAGATGGGTACAGACATCGGTGGGGGCTCTCCTGCGATTACTTCTGTGCGGCTTCGAAGAGGGCGAGCACGTCGTCCGAGGACTCGGTGATCGTCAGCGAGACGACGGGCCGTCCGTGCTCCGCGAGCACACCCGCGTCGCCGGCCGCCTGCGCCTGGATGAGCTGCCCGAACGTGAACGGGCGGTCGGGGATCTCGAGATCCACGTCCGTGCGCTCCAGGATCTGCAGGAACACGCCCTGGGCGGGGCCGCCCTTGTGGTACTGGCCCGTGGAGTGCAGGAAGCGCGGTCCCCAGCCGAACGTGGTCGGGCGCCCCGAGTCGGCGGCGACGAGTTCGCGCAGACCCTGGAGCTGCGGCACCTCGAGGCGGTTGACGTACGCCTGGATGGACACGTAGCCGTCGGCGGGGAGCTGCGCCCAGAGAGCGTCCAGCACGCCTTCGACGGTTCCCGACGCGGCGAGGGCGGGGTCGGAGACCCGGACCTCGACACCGTTCTCGACGAACGCGGGAGCCGTCGGCTCCGGGCGCGCGTCGAGCAGACCTCGGGCGGCGACCTTGGCGGACTCGACGTCGGGCTGGTCGAACGGGTTGATCCCGAGGAGGTGCCCGGCGATCGCCGTGGCGTACTCCCAGACGATGAACTGCGCGCCGAGCGTGCCGCTGACGAGGATCTCGCCCTCGTGCCGTTCGTGCAGGTGGAACTCGTTGGCGTCGTCGACGAGACGCACGATCTGGAGGTCGGCGGGGACCGGGTCCAGCTCCGGCGAGACCGGGAGCAGGACGACCGGGAGGATGCCCGTGCCCTCCTTGCCCGTGGACTCGGCGATCAGCTGCTCGATCCAGTCCGGCAGCCCCTTGATGTGCGTGCCGTCGGTGATCAGACCCAGCTTGTCGCGGCGGGGGCTCGTGGCGGCGATCGCGGCTCCGAGACGGAGTGCGGGGTTGTCGGCGGAGTCCACGGCCACCTCGAGCAGCGAGGCCTCGGCCTCGTCCAGGAGCTCGTCGATGTCGACGCCGGCGAGTCCCGAGGGGACGAGACCGAAGGCGGTCAGCGCCGAGTAGCGGCCCCCCACGTTCGGGTCGGCGTTGAAGACCCGGTAGCCGGCCTCGCGTGCCGAGGTGTCGAGCGGGGAGCCGGGGTCCGTGACCACGACGATCCGCTCGGTGGGATCGATGCCGAGGTCGCGGAAGGCGGCCTCGAAGGTCCGGCGCTGCGAGTCGGTCTCGACCGTGGAGCCCGACTTCGACGACACGACGAGGACCGTCTCGGCGAGACCCTCGTCGAGGGCGGCGAGCACCTGACCCGGGGCGGTGGAGTCGAGGATGGTGAGCGGGACGCCGGAGGTCTGCGCGATGACCTCGGGGGCGAGCGAGGAGCCGCCCATCCCGGCGAGGACCACGCGGGTGACGCCCTTCGACGCGAGCTCCTCGCGCAGCGCGACGATCTCGGCGACGAGCGGGCGGGAGACCGAGACGGCCTCGACCCAGCCGAGGCGGACCGACGCCTCGGCCTCGGCGGCCGGGCCCCAGAGCGTGGCGTCGCCACCGGTGATGCGGGAGGCGACGAGGTCGTGGACCAGGGCCGGCACGGTCTCCTCGATGGCGACGCGCGCCGCGCCCGATGCGTGGATGGCGAAGGTCATCGCTGTGCCTCCAGAGCCTCGGTGACCTGCGCGAGCAGATCGTGCCAGGAGTCGATGAACTTCGCGACCCCCTCCTCCTCGAGCACCTCGGTGACGGCGTCGAAGTCGACGCCCACCTCGGCGAGCCCGGCGAAGACCTCGCGGGCCTCCTCGTAGCCGCCGGTGATGGTATCTCCCGTGACGACGGCGTGGTCGAACGTCGCCTCGAGGGTCTTCTCCGGCATCGTGTTGACGACGCCGTCTGCGACCAGTTCGGTCACGTACAGCGTGTCGGGGAGGTTCGGGTCCTTGACGCCGGTCGAGGCCCACAGTGGACGCTGGAGGTTCGCACCGAGCGCGAGGAGGTCCTGTGCGCGCTTCTCGGCGAACTTCTGCTCGAACAGCTCGTAGGCGAGGCGCGCGTTCGCGAGACCGGCCTTGCTCTTGAGCGCCTCCGCCTCGGGGGAGCCGATCGCCGACAGACGCTTGTCCGTCTCGGTGTCGACGCGCGAGACGAAGAACGAGGCGACCGAATGGATGCTGGACAGGTCGAAGTCACCGCTGTGCGCGCGCTCCAGTCCCGTCAGGTAGGCGTCGATGACCTCGGCGTAGCGCTCCAGGCTGAAGATGAGCGTGACATTGACGCTGATGCCGTTCGCGATCGCCTCGGTGATCGCGGGGAGCCCCGCCTTCGTGGCCGGGATCTTGACCAGGAGGTTGGGGCGGTCGACGGTCTTCCACAGCTCCTTGGCCTGCGCCACGGTGCCGTCGGTGTCGTGGGCGAGGTCGGGGGAGACCTCGATCGAGACGCGACCGTCGACGTGGCCGGACTCCTCCCACACCGGGCGGAAGACGTCGAGCGCGGCACGGACGTCCTGGGTCGTCGCGGCGAACACGGCGTCCTCGGCGGAGGCTCCGGACGCGGCGAGCTCGGTGACCTGCGCGTCGTAGGACGTGTCGTTCTTGTCCGTGATCGCGTTCGCGAAGATGGTCGGGTTCGTGGTGACGCCCACGACGTTGCGCGACGCGATCAGCTCGGCGAGGTTGCCGGAGGAGATGCGGGTGCGCGAGAGGTCGTCGAGCCAGATGCTGACGCCGGCGGCGGCGAGCTGGGCGGTGGGGGTGCTCATGCGTTCTCCTTGATGGTCTCGCGGGCGGCCGCGACGACGGCCTCGGTGGTGATGCCGAACTTCTCGAAGAGGGTCTTGTAGTCGGCGGAGGCGCCGAAGTGGTCGATGCCGACCGAGCGACCGCGGTCGCCGACGATGCCGCGCCAGGTGAGCACGGAACCGGCCTCGACCGACACGCGTGCGGTGACGGACGACGGCAGCACGCTCTCGCGGTAGGCGTCATCCTGCTCCGCGAACCACTCCAGCGACGGGGCGGAGACGACGCGGACGTTCACGCCTTCGCCGGCCAGCACCTCGCGGGCGTTCACCGCGAGCTGCACCTCGGAGCCGGTGGCCACGATGATGACGTCCGGCGTGCCGCCGGGCGCCTCGGCGAGCACATAGGCGCCCTTGACGGCCTGGGCGGCGGAGGCGAACGTGTCGCCAGAGGCCTCGCCCTCGCCGCGCGGGAACACCGGGATGTTCTGGCGGGTCAGCGCGATGCCGGCCGGTCCCTCGTGGCGCCGGAGGATCTCGAGCCACACGGCGGCGGTCTCGTTGGCGTCCGCCGGACGGACGACGGCCAGGTTCGGGATGGCGCGCAGCGTCGCGAGCTGCTCGATCGGCTGGTGCGTCGGACCGTCCTCGCCGAGGGCGACCGAGTCGTGCGTCCAGACGAAGATGCTCGGCACGTTCATCAGCGCGGCCAGGCGCACGGACGGGCGCATGTAGTCGCTGAAGATGAGGAAGGTGCCGCCGAAGGCGCGCGTCGGGCCGTGCAGCACGATGCCGTTGACGATCGCCCCCATCGCGTGCTCACGGATGCCGAAGTGCAGCACCCGGCCGTAGGGGGTGCCCGACCACTCGTGCGTCGACCACTCGGCGGGGATGAACGACGGCGCGTCCTTGATCGTGGTGAGGTTCGACTCGGCGAGGTCGGCGGAGCCGCCCCAGAGCTCGGGGAGCTGCGCGGCCAGCGCGTTGATGACCTGGCCGGACGCGGCGCGGGTGGAGACGTCCTTGCCGGCCTCGAAGACCGGGAGGGCCTCCGCGATGTCGGCGGGGAGCTCGTGCGCCTCGACGCGGTCCAGCAGGGCCTTGCGCTCGGGGTTGGCGGCGGCCCAGGCGTCGAACGACTCCTGCCAGGCGGCGCGGGCCTCGGCGGCGCGCTCCGCGAGGCCGCGGGTGCGCTCCAGCACGTCGTCCGCGACGACGAAGGTCTGCTCCGGGTCGAACCCGAGGACCTTCTTGGTGGCGGCGAGCTCGTCGGCGCCGAGCGCCGAGCCGTGGATCTTGCCGCTGTTCTGCTTGCCGGGTGCCGGCCAGCCGATGATGGTCTTGAGGATGATGAGCGACGGCTTGTCGGTCTCGCCCTTGGCGGCCTCGATCGCGGCGTGGAGCTCGGCGACGTCCTCGACGTATTCGCCGGTCTTCTTCCAGTCCACGGTCTGCACGTGCCAGCCGTAGGCCTCGTAGCGGGCGGCCACGTCCTCGGTGAAGGCGACGTTGGTGTCGTCCTCGATCGAGATCTGGTTGGAGTCGTAGATCGCGATGAGGTTGCCGAGCTGCTGGTGACCGGCGAGCGAGGAGGCCTCGCTGGTGACGCCCTCCTGCAGGTCGCCGTCGCCTGCGATCACGTAGACGAAGTGGTCGAACGGGCTCGCGCCCGCCGCGGCCTCCGGGTCGAAGAGGCCGCGCTCGTAGCGGGCGGCGTAGGCGAAGCCCACCGCGGAGGCGAGGCCCTGGCCCAGCGGACCCGTGGTGATCTCGACGCCCTTGGTGTGGCCGTACTCGGGATGGCCGGGCGTCTTCGAACCCCACGTGCGGAGCGCCTTGAGGTCGTCGAGCTCGAGGCCGAACCCACCGAGGTAGAGCTGCACATACTGCGTCAGCGACGAGTGGCCGACCGAGAGGATGAAGCGGTCGCGGCCGAGCCAGTCGGTGTCGGTCGGGTCATGCCGCAGCACACGCTGGTACAGCAGATAGGCGGCGGGGGCCAGACTCATCGCCGTGCCGGGATGACCGTTGCCGACCTTTTCGACCGCATCGGCCGCCAGGATCCGGGCGGTGTCCACCGCGCGTCGATCGATCTCGTCCCACTGCAATTCCGACACGTTCATGCCCTTTCCGACAGTTTCGAGGGCGCCGGTATTCCCTGGCGCATCCGCAACTTCCCTGGCGCATCCCGCATCGTCCGGGGACGGGCGGGTTTGTGCGCAGCACCGGGCGCGCGAGTGCTCTCAGCATAGCGGTGACGGTCCCGGCGGCCGGGGGCCGGAAGGCGCGGAAGGCGTCACGGCGTGTCATACACTGGAGAGGTTGTCCGGTAACGCGCGCGGAGGAGGCGATCGAGATCTCGACGATGTCTGATCAGACCGTACGGAAGTCGTCCATCGGTCGCACGGTGAGCGCCTACGTCACTCTGACGAAGCCCCGAGTCCTCGAACTCCTCCTCGTCTCGACCGTTCCGGTCATGTTCCTCGCGCAGGGTGGGCTGCCCGATCTCTGGCTGGTCCTCGCGACCGTCATCGGCGGGTCCATGAGCGCCGGTTCCGCCGGCGCGTTCAACATGTACCTCGATCGCGACATCGACGCGCACATGCACCGTACGGAGAACCGCCCGCTCGTGACCGGCGAGGTCAGCCCGCGCGGTGCCCTGATCTTCTCGTGGACGCTCGCGATCGTGTCGACCGTGTGGCTCTGGTTCACCACGAACTGGCTCACGGCGGTCCTGTCGGCCTCCGCGATCTTCTTCTACGTCGTGATCTACACGATGATCCTCAAGCGCCGTACCGAGCAGAACATCATCTGGGGCGGCATCGCGGGCTGCTTCCCGGTCCTTATCGGCTGGTCCGCCGTCACCGGATCGCTCGACTGGCCCGCCTTCATCCTGTTCCTGCTCGTCTTCCTCTGGACGCCGCCGCACTACTGGCCGCTGTCGATGAAGTACAAGGACGACTACGACGACGTCGACGTGCCCATGCTCGGCGTCACCCGTAACGCGTCGCAGGTCGGCCTGCAGGTCATCCTGTACGCGTGGGCCACGGTCGCCTGCTCGCTGCTGCTCGTGCCGATCGCCGGCATGGGCCTCGTCTACACCGTCTCCGCCCTGGTGTTCGGCGGCTGGTTCATCTACGAATCGCACCGCCTGTACAACCAGGCGGTGCGGGGGACCGAGGCGCGGCCGATGCGGGTCTTCCACGCCTCGATCACTTACCTGACGCTGCTGTTCGTCGCCGTGGCGATCGACCCGCTGCTGCCCTTCTGACCCTCGTCGGCCTGGGGCTCCGCGGACGCCGGCTCGACCTGCGGCTCTGCGAACTCTGCGGCGGCGGTCGGGAGAGCGGGCTCCTCGCGCGGGTCTGAGACCGTCTCGGCCGTCTCGTCCTGGATGATCGACGCCTCCTGCTCGACGATCGGCGCGGCGGTGACGGGGGTGGCGACCAGCGTGCGCGCGGCGACGAGGCCGAGCGACAGGAGCAGGCCCACCAGGCCCGCGCCGAGGACGACGGCGCCGACGACGACGAGCGACTGACCGACGTACACCTCGACACCGGTGGCGGTGCCGTCCATCAGGGTCGTGGTCATCGTGCCGACCTGTCCGGCGATCATCCAGCCGCCGACTCCGACCGCGGCGAGGGAGACGACGATGAGGAGCCAGAACCCGGCGCTGCGGGTGAGTGTCTTGTTCATGTCGACCACGATGGTCGATGCGGTGATGAGCGCCCGGTGCGCGCGCTATGGATCGTCTGTGCGGCAGGTCAGTCGGCAGGGGCGGGTACGACGGACGCGGTGCGCTTGAGGTGCAGCACGACGACGGTGTAAGTCGCGGCGGAGAGCGATGCCAGGACCATGTGGATGCCCACGAGCACGGGCGGAAGCCCTTCTCGCGCCTGCCAGACGCCGACGGCGACCTGCACGAGGATCGCGATGACGAGCACGAGCAGCCACCGGCGGGGCTCGAGACGAAGGACCCAGGCCGCCACCGTCAGGAAGAGCACGAGCGCGGCGAGGATGTAACCCGGCCAGGAGTGGACGTGGGCGAGGACCGTGGCGTCGAAGCCGCGGCGCAGCACGTCGGCGTCGCCGGAGTGCGGGCCCGATCCGGTCGTCAGCACGCCGAACAGGATGGTCACGGCCAGGGCGAGGCCGGTGATGTGCGTCACGATCGCGAACCAGGTGGGGACGGCCCGTTCGCGCGGTCCTTCCGGAGTCGCCAGCCGCACGAGGAACGCGGCGGTGATGCAGACGAGCAGGAGCGACGACGTGTAGTGGAACCCGACGATGAAGGGGTTCAGGCCCGTGAGCACGGTGATGCCGCCGACCAAGGCCTGCGCGACGACGCCGATCAGCACGAGCCAGGCGAGGAGGACGAGGTCCCGCCGGGCGGGCGTCGTGCGGACCGAGTGGACCGCGGCCGCGATCACCGCGATCAGGAGCACGGCGGAGGCGACGGGGAACGCCGGGAAGTCGGTGAGCGAGACCAGGGCGAAGGCGACCGCCGCCCCGACGAGACCGCCGACAGCGAACCACAGGGCGTTGATGAGCGCCCGGCGGCCGCTGATGGTGTGCAGGACGAGCAGGACGACGGCGATCGCGATGATCCCGACGACGCCGGTCATCAGCCGGTTGCCGAACTCGATCATCCCGTGGATGCCCTGCACCTCGACGATCGGGACGAGCGACTCGGGTGTGCACAGCGGCCACTCGGTGCAGCCGAGGCCGGAGCCCGTCAGACGCACCGCACCGCCGGTGCCGATGATGATCGTCTCGCTGAGGAACGACAGCCAGGCGAAGACGGTGAGCGCGCGACCCCATACGGCGGAGCGGGGGGAGGGGGTCGCCCGCGTCGTCGAAGCGGTGGGGATGGTCGTCTCGGGCATAAGTCCTCCGGCCCGTCGAAGACGTGGCGCACGGCCCGTCCGTCAGGCGGAACCTGTAGAATCGGATTGTTGCGATGAGCGCTGACAGCGCTGAAGCATCGTCAACAGTTTAGGCGCGATGGAAGCGCCCGTGATGAGGGCCCACCAACGGCACCCGCTCCCGCAGACTCGACGGGGATCAGGTGTGTCGGGGCGGATGACACCGTTTGGGACCTGTGAGGAGAGTGTTGCATGTCGGATGTGCTGATCGACCGCCCGGAGCTCGATGGTCTGGGGGTGTACGAATTCGGCTGGCACGATGAGGATGCCGCGGGTGCCGTCGCCAAACGCGGGATCTCCGAAGAGGTCGTCCGCGGGATCTCGGCCCTCAAGAACGAGCCGGAGTGGATGCTGAAGACCCGCCTCAAGGGCTATCAGCTCTTCGGCCGCAAGCCGATGCCGACGTGGGGCGCCGACCTCAGCGACATCGACTTCGACAACATCAAGTACTTCGTCCGCTCCACCGAGAAGCAGGCGCAGAGCTGGGAAGACCTCCCCGAGGAGATCCGCGAGACGTACGAGCGCCTGGGCATCCCCGAGGCCGAGCGTCAGCGTCTCGTCGCCGGCGTCGCCGCGCAGTACGAGTCCGAGGTCGTGTACCACCAGATCCGCGAGGACCTGGAGCAGCAGGGCGTCATCTTCATGGACACCGACACCGCCCTGCGCGAGCACCCCGAGTTCTTCGAGGAGTACTTCGGCACCGTCATCCCGGCGGGCGACAACAAGTTCGCCGCGCTGAACACCGCCGTCTGGTCGGGCGGATCGTTCGTCTACGTCCCCAAGGGCGTGCACGTCGAGATCCCGCTGCAGGCCTACTTCCGCATCAACACCGAGAACATGGGCCAGTTCGAGCGGACCCTGATCATCGCCGACGAGGACAGCTACGTCCACTACATCGAGGGCTGCACGGCCCCGATCTACAAGTCGGACTCCCTGCACTCGGCCGTCGTCGAGATCATCGTGAAGAAGAACGCCCGTGTGCGCTACACGACGATCCAGAACTGGTCGAACAACGTCTACAACCTGGTCACCAAGCGCGCCGTGGCGCACGAGGGCGCGACCATGGAGTGGGTCGACGGGAACATCGGCTCCAAGGTGACGATGAAGTACCCGTCGATCTACCTGATGGGCGAGCACGCCAAGGGCGAGACCCTCTCCGTCGCGTTCGCCGGTCCCGGCCAGCACCAGGACGCCGGCGCGAAGATGATCCACATGGCGCCGTACACGCAGTCGTCGATCGTCTCGAAGTCGATCGCGCGTGGCGGTGGCCGTGCCGGCTACCGCGGCGAGGTCCGTGTCGACGCCGCTGCGCACCACTCCGCCAACACCGTCCGCTGCGACGCGCTGCTCGTGGACACGAAGTCGCGCTCCGACACCTACCCGGCGATCGACATCCGTGTCGACGACGTGCAGCTCGGGCACGAGGCCACGGTCTCGAAGGTCAGCGAGGAGCAGCTCTTCTACCTGCAGTCCCGCGGCATGCCCGAGGACGAGGCGATGGCGATGATCGTGCGCGGCTTCATCGAGCCGATCGCGCGCGAGCTGCCCATGGAGTACGCGATGGAACTGAACAAGCTCATCGAGATGGGCATGGAAGGATCGGTCGGCTAAATGGCGGCCTCGACGACAGCGCCCAGCGAGGCGCAGCACACGAACGCGCACATCGACCCGGCCGCCCAGGTGGCGGACGCGGGATTCGTCCCGGTGCAGACCCGCTCCGAGCGCCCGCACTCGTTCGACCCGGACGACTTCGGCACGCCGACCGGTCGCGAGGTGAACTGGAAGCACACGCCGGTGGCCGCACTCACGCCGCTGTTCCGCACCGCGGAGGGCGAGGAGGGCGTGCAGTACTCCTTCACGTCCGGCGAGCAGTACGTCGCCGCACCGCTCACGGCGGGAACCGCTCCGCGTGGCGAGGTCTTCCTCGCCGAGGACATCACCGCCGCCGTCGCGTGGCAGGGCGCCTCCGAGGCGCTGCACATCCGCATCCCGCGCGAGGAGGAGGTCGCGGCGCCGATCTTCGTGTCGCTCACGGGCACCGGAGCCGACCGCCGGGCGGATGCCCACATCGTGATCGAGGCCCTCGAGCACAGCTCCGCCACGGTGGTGCTGCAGCACAAGGGCTCGGCGCAGTACGCCCAGAACGTCGAGATCATCGTCCGTGACGGGGCGAAGCTCACGGTCGTCTCCGTGCAGCAGTGGGACGATGACGCCGTGCACGCGGCCGCCCACCAGGCGCGAGTCGCGGCCGACGCCACCCTCAAGCACTTCGTCGTGAGCTTCGGCGGCGGCGTGGTGCGCGTGAACCCGAGCGTCGAGCTCGCCGGTGCCGGCTCCGAGGGCTACCTGTACGGGCTGTCCTACGCCGACTCCGGCCAGCACCTGGAGAGCCAGGTGTACCTGCACCACAAGGGCCCGCACACGACCGGCGACGTGCTCTACAAGGGCGCGCTGCAGGGCGAGAGCGCCCACAGCGTGTGGATCGGCGACGTGCTGATCGGTGCGGATGCCACCGGCACCGACTCGTACGAGGCCAACCGCAACCTGGTGCTCACGGAGGGCGCGCGCGCCGACTCCATCCCGAACCTCGAGATCGAGACGGGCGACATCGTCGGCGCCGGGCATGCGAGTGCCACCGGCCGCTTCGACGACGAGCAGCTCTTCTATCTCCAGGCTCGCGGCATCCCGGAGGACGAGGCCCGCCGCCTGGTGGTTCTCGGCTTCCTCACCGACATCGTGCTGCGCCTCGGCATCCCCGACCTGGAGTCGGAGCTGCTGGCCGCCATCGAGGCCGAGCTCGCCGAGGTGAACGCGTGACCGCGCAGCGCGTCTGCGGCGTCTCCGAGCTGGAGCAGGACACGCCGCTGCGCGTCGAGCCGGACGGTGTGCCGATCACGGTCATCAAGGACGGCGAGGGCGTCATCCACGCCATCGGCGACACCTGCACCCACGGCGACATCTCGCTGTCCGAGGGCTTCGTGGAAGGCGACACGGTGGAGTGCTGGGCTCATGGCTCGGCGTTCTCCCTGATCACCGGCAAGCCCCAGAATCTCCCCGCATATGAGCCCGTTCCGGTCTACGTCGTCGAGATCGACGGCGACGACGTGCTCATCGATCCCGCTGTGACGAAGGAAGTCTGAAGAATGTCTGTTCTCGAGATCCGCGACCTGCATGTGACGGTCGAGACCGAGGCGGGGACCACCCCGATCCTCAACGGAATCACCCTCACCATGAACACCGGTGAGACCCACGCCATCATGGGCCCCAACGGCTCCGGCAAGTCCACCCTGGCCTACACGATCGCCGGCCACCCGAAGTACACGGTCACCTCTGGCTCCATCACCTTCGACGGTGAGGACGTCCTGGCGATGAGCGTCGACGAGCGCGCCCGCGCCGGCCTGTTCCTCGCCATGCAGTACCCGGTCGAGATCCCCGGCGTGACCGTGACGAACTTCCTGCGCACCGCGAAGACCGCGCTCGACGGCGAGGCGCCCTCGATCCGGCAGTGGACCAAGGACGTCAAGGAGTCCATGGCCAACCTCCGCATGGACCCGAAGTTCGCGCAGCGCAACGTCAACGAGGGCTTCTCGGGTGGCGAGAAGAAGCGCCACGAGATCCTCCAGCTCGAGGTGCTCAAGCCGAAGTTCGCCGTGCTCGACGAGACCGACTCCGGCCTCGACGTGGACGCGCTGAAGATCGTCTCCGAGGGTGTCAACCGCGCGAAGGAGTCCACCGGTCTCGGTGTGCTGCTCATCACGCACTACACCCGGATCCTCCGCTACATCCGCCCGGACTACGTCCACGTGGTCGTCGCGGGCAAGATCGTCGAGGAGGGCGGACCCGAGCTCGCCGACCGTCTGGAGAACGAGGGCTACGACCGGTTCCTCGACCCCTCCGCTCCCATCGAGGCGTAGGCTGATCGCATGACAGCGACCCTGACGGACGAGAAGTACGACGCGGTCACCGAGGCCCTCAAGGACGTGATGGATCCTGAGCTCGGGATCAACGTCGTCGACCTCGGGCTCATCTACGACCTCGCCTGGGATGACGAGAACGACGCTCTCGTCATCCACATGACGCTGACCAGTGCGGGCTGCCCGCTCACGGATGTCCTCGAAGACCAGACGGCGCAGGCCCTGGACAACGTCGTGGACCGCTTCCGCATCAACTGGGTGTGGATGCCGCCGTGGGGACCCGAGCGGATCACGGACGACGGACGCGACATGATGCGTGCTCTCGGCTTCGCGATCTGAGCGTTCCGGTCACCTGACCACCAGACGAAGCGGGCGTGCCGGGCACGCCCGCTTCGACGTCTCCGCATCGGCGCGGAGAGAAATCGGAGGACGAATGCTGTCGGTCAAGGCCCTGCCGCTGTCGGAGCTGCGCGAGCGCACCAGCGAGAAGTGGCGGGAGTATCCCGAGGACGTGCTGCCCCTCTTCGTCGCGGAGATGGACTTCCCGCTCGCTCCGCCCATCACCGCCGCTCTGCAGCGGGCGCTGGACCTCGGGGACACCGGGTACATCGCCTCGCGGACACCGCTCGCGGAGGCCTACGCGGGTTTCGCGGAGCGCCGCTTCGGCTGGCGTCCCGACCCCGCACGGATGCGCAGCACGGCGGACGTGAGCATGGGCATCGTCGAGATCCTCCGCCGCGTCACGCAGCCGGGGGAGCGCGTCGTCGTGACGCCTCCGGTCTACCCGCCCTTCTACGACCTCGTCGCCGAGGCGGGAGCCGAGGTGCAGCGGGTGCCGCTGCGCGACACGGGGACGCGGTGGGAGCTCGACCTCGACGGGATCCGCGCCGCGTTCGAGGACGGCGCGACGGCCATCCTCCTCTGCAACCCGCACAACCCGACGGGCACCGTGCACGATCGGGAGACGCTGGCCGCGCTGGCTGACCTGGCCGAGGAGTTCGGCGCGACGGTCGTCTCGGACGAGATCCATGCACCGCTCGCGCAGCCCGGCGCGGGCTTCACGCCCTTCCTCGCCACGAGCGACGCGGCCGCCCGGGTCGGCTATGCCGTCGTCAGCGCGAGCAAGGCGTTCAATCTCGCGGGACTGAAGTGCGCGCTCATGGTGACCGCCGCGGAAGAGACGTCCGCGGTCGTTCGCGACCTGCCGGTCGAGGTGGAGTGGCGGACGGGACAGTTCGGTCTGCTCGCGGCCGTCGCCGCATTCTCGGAGGAGAGCGACGCCTGGCTCGACGGCCTCCTGCGCACTCTCGACGAGAACCGCGTGCTGCTGGAAGATCTCCTCGCCCGTCACCTGCCCGCCGCCCGCTACCGCATTCCGGACGCGGGGTACCTCGCGTGGATCGACCTCTCGGCACTCGGCTGGGGCGACAATCCCGCCCGGCAGATCCTCCGCGACGCGAAAGTCGCGCTGCACCTCGGCCCGGCCTTCGGGGAGGAAGGGGCCGGACACGTGCGGCTCAACTTCGGCACCAGCCCCGAGATCCTCACCGAGGCGATCGAGCGCATCGCCGCGCTCGTCGAGCGATGACGGCTGCGGAGCCGACCGCCACGATCTGGGACCGCAGCCGGGTCTGGGTGACTCTGGGCGCTGTCGCCCTGATCTTCCTCGCCGCGATCGAGGCCCTCGCGGTGACGACGGTCATGCCGATCGTCAGCGATGCCCTGGACGGCCAGTCGCTGTACGCCGTCGCCTTCGCGGGCACCCTCGCGACCAGCGTGATCGGGATGGTCGCGGCCGGTTCCTGGTCGGACGCGCGCGGTCCGCGCGGCGCGCTGTACGCCGCCGTCACCCTCTTCATCCTCGGCCTGCTGATCTCCGGGTTCGCGGCGACGATGCCCCAGTTCCTGATCGGACGACTGGTGCAGGGGCTCGGTGCCGGTGGCCAGACCGTCGCTCTGTACGTCGTCGTCGCGCGGCTGTATCCGCCGTACCTGCACGGGCGGGTGTTCGCGGCATTCGCGGCCGCCTGGGTGGTGCCGTCGATGATCGGGCCCTTCCTCGCGGGAGCGGTGGCGGAGTACCTCGATTGGCGATGGGCGTTCCTGGGCGTGGCGGTGCTGACCGCGATCGCGTTCTCCATGATCGCGATCCGCTTGCGCGGTGTCGACCTCGGCCGCGGGGAGCCGCAGGACCGGCGGGCGCTGCTCACGCGCCTCTCGCTCGCCGTCGTCGTCGCGGTGCTCGCGGTGGTGATCGGACTGTCCGCCGAGCTCGATCCGGCGATCGGCTGGCCGGTCGCGCTGGGAGCCGTGCTCGCGATCGGTGTCGCCGTGCTGCCCCTTCTGCCGCGACGCACGCTGCGCGCCGGCGCCGGCCTTCCCAGCGTCGTGCTCATGCGCGGCGTGGCGGCCGGCGCGTTCTTCGCCGCGGAGGCCTACATCCCGTACCTGCTCATGCGGAAGTTCGACTTCTCCGCCACCTGGGCCGGGGTCGCCCTCATGCTGGCCGCCTTCGCGTGGGCCGGTGCGTCCGCCGCGCAGGGTCGCTACGGTGAGCGGCTGGGCAACCACCGCATCACGGCTCTCAGCCTGGGAGCGTTGCTCGTGGCGATGCTCTGCGTGCTGGCCGCCGCGGCGTTCGACGCCTCCCCGATCTTCGTGATCGTCGGGTGGGCGTTCGCCGGGGGCGGCATGGGGCTGCTGTACCCGCGGCTCACCGTGCTGACCCTCGCCTACTCGGATGAGACGAACCAGGGATTCAACTCCTCGGCGCTCTCGATCTCGGACGCGACGGGTTCGGCGGTCGCGATCGCGCTGGCGGGGCTCGCCGTCGCCACTCTGGGTGGCCGGGCGGATGCGTTCGCGGTCGTGTTCGTCCTCGGCGTCGGGCTGGTGCTGCTCGCGGTGATCCCCGGGCTCAGGCTCGGGCACGCCGCGGAGTCTTCGGTGCGCTGAGCTCACCGGCGAGGGCGATCACACCGAGGTCGAACACCCGGTCCAGACCCGCCGTGACGTCGACCTCGCTGGAGGACGGGAGGGCGCCGTGACTGTCGGCGTGCATTCGCTGCTGGACGAGGGTCGCATGACCGAGCACGAAATGCAGGATCGCGGCGCCGCGGTCCTCGGCGTCCTGAGCTCCCTCCGCGCGGAGGGCCGCGACCAGAGCTTCGCGGGCGTGGGCCGAGCCCAGCTGGAGCGCGTACGTGCTGAGCACGAGCTCCGCGCCGTCGCGGTAGGCGAAGAGGGCGTCGCGGAGCGCGCGGGCAGTCGTGAGGACCCCGCCGTCTCCGGCGGGAACCCCGGCGGTGATCCGGTCGGCGAGGTCGGCGAGGAGCTCCTGCTTGTTCGCCACGTGCCAGTAGAGAGCGCTGGGCTGCACGTCGAGCCGAGCCGCGATGCGGCGCATGGAGAGGTCGGCCAGCCCCACCTCGTCGAGGAGGGAGAGGGCCGTCCGCGAGACGCTGTCCCGGTCGTGACGGGCGGGATTCGTGTCGGGACTCATGCCCCCACTATAGTGAACGGCGTTCAGGTGAACGGTGTTCAGGAGGATGAATGCGCAGGCGGCAGCCGGGGACGACCGCGACGCTCGCGGAGCCGGGAACGGTGCGTCTCGACGGCGTGGGCGTGACGGTCGACGGCCGCGTTCTGCTCGACGACGTGACGCTGGAACTCACCGCGCCGCGCATCGCCGTGATCGGTGCGAACGGCTCCGGGAAGTCGACGTTCGCCCGATTGCTGAACGGCCTCATGACGCCGACCACGGGAACGGTCACCGTCCACGGCCTCGACGCGCTCCGAGAGCGGACCGCCGTCCGCCGCCGGGTGGGCTTCGTCTTCACCGATCCGGATGCCCAGATCCTGATGCCGACCCCGGCCGAGGATCTCGCGCTGTCCCTCCGAGGGCGGCCCCGTGGGGACATCGCCGCCCGCGTGCAGGAGACGCTGGATCGGCACGGTCTCGGCGCCCACGCCGACATCCCGGCGTCGTCGCTCTCGGGAGGCCAGAAGCAGATGCTGGCCCTCGCCGCGGTGCTCCTCTCCGAGCCGGCACTGATCGTGGCGGACGAACCGACTACGCTCCTCGACCTGCGCAACGCCCGGCGGATCGGAGACCTCCTCCTGGCGCAGGACGCGCAGGTGCTCATCGTCACCCACGATCTCGAGCTCGCCGCGCGCTGCGACACGGCCGTCCTCTTCGACGGCGGGCGTGTCGTCGAGCAGGGAGATCCCGAGGCGGTCATCGCGCGCTATCGCCGGTTGTGCGCGTGATCCCGTCCCGGCCGCTCGTACCGGGGCTCCTGTCGAGGGTGCCGGCCGGACCGAAGCTGGCGGGCCTCGCCCTCGCGGCGCTCGCGATGACCCTGTTCCCGCACGGGCCGGTCAGCATCGCCGTCTGCCTCGCGGCCGTGCTCGCGCTCTACCCGATCGGAGGTGTGCCGCTCTCCGCCGCCCTGATCGAGCTGTGGCGGCTGCGTGCGGTCCTGCTCGTGCTCGCGATCGCCCTCGCCGTCTTCGTGTCTCCCGTGGCCGCCTGGATGAGCACCGGGCGGGTCGCCGCATTGCTGCTGCTCGCCGCGCTCCTCACCCTGACCACGCGCATGTCCGACCTCCTGGAGGTGCTGCAGCGCCTCCTGCGGCCGCTGCGCCGTGTCGGGGTGGACCCCGAGGCGGTGTCGATGGCGGTGTCGCTCACCCTGACGATGGTGCCCGTCGTCGCGGGCTTCGCACAGCGGGTGCGCGATGCGGAGCGCGCCCGCGGTGTGCGACTGGGTGTGCGTGGCGTGGTGCCCCTGCTCGTCATGACGCTCCGCCACGCGGACCAGGTCGGTGATGCCCTCGCCGCCCGCGGGGTCGGCTGACGGTCACGCCACGACGGCGGGGGCGGGGACGGCGCTCCCGGAGCGGCCGGCGAGCCGCAGCGCAGCCACGAGCAGCAGCACGGCGAGCGCCGCAGTGGAGACCGTCGTACCGAGGACGAGGAGCAGCACCACCGCCGTGAGCCCCACGGCGGTCCCCAGCACCAGGCGGCGGCGCGAGTCCGTCGCCGTCGGCGAGGGGTGGTTCTCGAAGCGATCGACGCGCACGGCGACCAGGGCGGTGAGGACGAGTGCCGTCACCAGCCACAGCGGGCGGGCTGCCCACCATTCCACGCTGTCGAGTGCGGGCAGGCTGAGCCCCCCGACGATCGCTGCCAGCGCTGTCGCTCCGGCCATCACCAACAGCACCGGCATGTGCCAGAGGTAGATGGTCATCGTGCGCCGGGTCACGAACGCGGTGAACGCGGCCACCGGGGTGTGCCGGCTGAAGCGTCCGATCCGGTCGCGGTACAGGGAGAACAGGGTCGTGTGGATGAGCCCGACCAGCAGGAGGGCGGCTGTCGGCGGGTTGATGTTGGCGATGAGGTCGGGGGAGTACACGCCCCCGAGGAAGAGTGCGACGAGGAGCCCGAGGGAGCCGGTGCCGATCGCCACGCGGACTCCGGGCCGCAGTGCATCCACGCGTCCGTCGGCGAGGAAGAACCCGAGCTGCTGCATCGTCAGCCAGACGAAGGCGAGGTTGAGGAAACCCAGGGCGTCGTTCCCGGTCGTGGCGCGCAGCACGTCGACCGCGACGGCCGCAGCGGCGAGGAGAGCGATGGTCCGCAGCGGCGCGCGGTCGTGCAGCGCGACGAAGGCGGGGAGGAGGGCCTGGCACAGCAGGAAGACCCCGAGGAACCACAGGGGCTGCCCGTACCGGAAACCCGCGACCGCGATGAGATCCGGGGAGACCCCGACGACGGTGAGCACGGCGAGAGCGATGCCGACCGCGGCGATGGTGAACAGGGCCGGACGCAGGAGCCGGTGCACCCGACCGGCCACGAAGGCGGTGGCGCTCCCGCCGCGGTCGCGGAGGCGGCGGTAGGCGAGGAGTCCGGAGAACCCTCCGATCACGAAGAAGAGCGGCATCACCTGCAGCAGCCAGCTCAGCGGCGCGATCCAGCCCGTGCCGTCGCTCGCGTTCTCGAACACCGGCCCGGACTCGGACACCGTGACCCCCACCATGACGGCGTGCAGCAGGACGACGCCGAGCACGCACAGTGCCCGGACGACGTCGATGCCGGTGTCGCGGTGGCCGGTGGGGGCGGATACGGCGGGGGCGGGGGTGCTGAGGCGTGGAGCCGCGGCGATGACCATGAGTCCTCCTGGGAACGGTGTCCTCGGAGGCTATGGACGCGGTGGTCGGCACGACATCACCCCGTGGTGCCGTCCTGACCCCTACGCAGGGGTGACTCAGGCGGAGGGTTCGACCAGACCGGTGTCGTAGGCGAGGATGACGGCGTGCACGCGGTCGCGGAGACCGAGTTTCGCGAGCACTTTGCCGACGTGGGTCTTCACGGTCTGCTCGGCGATGAACAGGTCGCCCGCGATCTCCGTGTTGGAGCGGCCCTTGCCGATGAGGACGAGCACCTCGCGCTCCCGGTCGGTGAGATCGGCGAGGGCGGTCGCTGACCTGCGTGATGCCGGCCGCCGTCCGGCGAACTGTTCGATCATCCGCCGCGTCACGCTCGGGGCGAGGAGCGCATCGCCCCCCGCCACCACGCGGACGGCATGCACGAGCTCCTCCGGGAGGGCGTCCTTGAGGAGGAAGCCGCTGGCGCCGGCGGCGAGGGCGTCGTAGACGTAGTCGTCGATGTCGAACGTGGTGAGCATGAGGATCCGCGGCACGTGCGCGGCCGGGTACGACGGGCCCAGGATGCGCCGGGTGGCCTCGATGCCGTCGAGCTCCGGCATGCGGACGTCCATGAGGATGACGTCGGGGTCGAGCCGCGCGGCGAGCGTGACGGCTTCTGCGCCGTCCGCGGCCTGACCCACCACGCGGATGCCCTCATGGGCGTCCAGCAGGGCGGCGAAGCCGGCGCGGACCATCGCCTGATCGTCGGCGATGAGCACGCTGATCGTCACGAGTTCTCCTTGTCTTCCGCCGGGGCGGTCGGGGCGGCCGCTGATGCCGCGGGGGACAGGGGCAGGGTGGCGTCGACCGTCCAGCCCCCGTCGTCGGACGGGCCGGCCGCGAGGCTCCCGCCCAGCAGCTCTGCGCGCTCGCGCATTCCCCGGAGGCCGTAGCCCCCGGTGGGGTTCTCGACCGGCTGCGGGGGTGCCGCGTTGCGCACCCGGATGTGCAGTCTGCCGGCATCGGCGTGAAGGCGGACGGTGACCCGTGCTCCGGGGGCATGGCGGACGGCGTTGCTCAGTGCCTCCTGCACGATGCGGAAGGCGGCGATCTGCACACCGGGTCCGGCGGCCGAGGCCGCCTCGATCCCCTCCAGCACGAGACCGACCTCCACGCCGGCGCGTCGGATGGTGTCGACGAGGGCCGGCACGTCGTCCAGTCCCTGCTGCGGTGCGAGCTCGGCATGCTGGTCCTCCGTGCGGAGCACCCCCAGCATGCGCCGCATCTCGGTGAGCGAGGAGCGAGCGGTGGCGGCGATGTCGTCGAACTCGGCCGCCGCGTCGGCATCGAGGTCCGCGATCCGGTAGCGTGCGGTCGACGCCTGCACCTGGATCACCGACATGCTGTGCGCCACGACGTCGTGCAGCTCCCTGGCGATACGGGTGCGCTCCTCCACGAGGGCGCGCCGCGACTCCTCCAGGGCGCTGTGCTCCTTCTCCCTGGTCAGCTCGGCCGCCACCCGCACGCGGCCGGCGACGAGGACGGCGATGAGGAACATCGCGGCGGCGACCGAGGTCGTCACGATCAGGTTGGCGGTGACGCTCCCGGAGCTCGCCGGTGTCGCGACCATGTCCGGCCGCAGCAGGGGCGCCGTCAGGGAGGTGAGTGCGCCGATCACGAGGGTGAGGGCGCCGAGTCGGGCTCCCTGCACGAAGGACATCACGCCCACGAAGAGGACGAACGCGAGCAGTGCCGGTACCGACCACGGCCACGGGGACTGGATCGCCCGCGCCGGCTCGACGAGGAGAGGGAGCAGGAAGGCGCCGGCGGCGAACACGACGATCGCGGTCCGCGGACGGGAGGGGACGAGCAGGGGAGGCCCGCACACGGCGGCACCGAGCAGGAAAGACAGCGGCAGCGGCGTGCCCGAGAGCACCGTCTGGAGCGGGACGAGGAGCGCGTACAGCACGACGACCGCCGTGGTCAGCGCCACGAGGGCGCCGGTGCGACGGCTGATCCGTGACGGGCGCGGGGTGCGCTCTCGGCGGCGTGCCATGCGTCTCATCCTGCCAGGTGCGGGACCGCCGTACGGCGGCGGCGGAGCGCGGCGATCCGGTCGATGACGATGCCGACGATCAGGGCGATGACGACGCCGATGGCGGCGCTGAGCACGGGCTGGTCGTGCAGCCAGGCACCGGCGAGCAACCCGATCGCGAGGCTGAACACGCTCCAGCTGACACCGGCGATGAGGCTCAGCGGGAGGAACCGCCGCCAGGGGAACCCGAGCGCTCCGGCGGACATGTTCACGGCCACGCGACCGATCGGGATGTATCGCGCGCCGAGGATCAGCGTCGCGCTGCGGCGGTCGAGAGCATGCTGCGCGTAGGCGAACGCGGCGGCGACGCGAGGGCGGCGCATCCACGCGAACCTCGTGGTGCCGAGCCGGCGACCGATGAGGAACGCGATGTTGTCGCCGATCGCGGCGCCCAGGGCGGCGACCGCCCCGAGCAGCAGGATGTTGCCGTCGCCGGTGGACGCGGCGACGGCCGCCGCGGCGACGAGGACCGTCTCGCTCGGGACCGGAGGGAAGAACCCGTCGATCACGGTCACCGCGAAGAGCACCGCGTACAGCCACGGGGAGGCGATCGCCTGCAGGATGAGGTCGTTGAGGATGTCCACTCCAGCACCGTAGGCAGCGGGTGCGGGGCGGGTCATCACTCCCCGGTATCGCCTCGGTCACCCTGCAGAGGGATCTTGTCGGCGATCAGCGCCGTCGCAGCGGCATATACTGGGAGGCTGGCCGCTCGGCCATCACCCTCCTCCCGAACGAACGGACGTCCGCTGTGCTTGCCGTGCACGACCTCGAGATCCGCGTTGGCGCGCGCCTGCTGATGGAGAACGTCTCGTTCCGTGTGTCCGACGGCGACAAGATCGGCCTCGTCGGACGCAACGGTGCGGGCAAGACGACACTCACCAAGGTGCTCGCCGGCGACGTGCTGCCCTCCGGTGGTACCGTCACCCGCTCCGGCGAACTCGGCTACCTGCCGCAGGACCCGCGTTCGGGCAACCCGGAGGATCTCGCCCGTACCCGCATCCTCGACGCCCGCGGCCTCGGCCAGCTCAACCTCGGCATGACCGAGGCCTCGCTCGCGATGGGCTCGGACGACCCCGCGGTCGCGGCGAAGGCGATGAAGCGCTACGGGGCGCTCACCGAGAAGTTCGAGGCGCAGGGCGGCTACGCGGCCGAGGCCGAGGCGGCGTCGATCGCGCACAACCTCTCGCTGCCGGACCGCATCCTCGACCAGCCGCTGTCGACCCTCTCCGGTGGACAGCGCCGTCGAATCGAGCTCGCGCGCATCCTCTTCTCCGACGCCCAGACGATGATCCTCGACGAGCCGACCAACCACCTCGACGCGGACAGCGTCGTGTGGCTGCGGGAGTTCCTCAAGAACTACAAGGGCGGGTTGATCGTCATCAGCCACGACGTCGAGCTCGTCGGCGAGACCGTCAACCGCGTCTTCTACCTCGACGCCAACCGCCAGGTCATCGACATCTACAACATGAACTGGAAGAACTACCTGCGTCAGCGCGCCGCGGATGAGGAGCGCCGCAAGAAGGAGCGGGCCAACGCGGAGAAGAAGGCGACCACTCTCCAGCAGCAGGCGGCGCGCTTCGGAGCCAAGGCGTCCAAGGCGGCGGCCGCGCACCAGATGCTCGCCCGCGCGGAGAAGCTCCTGTCGGGCCTGGAAGACGTGCGTCAGGAGGACCGCGTCGCGAAGCTGCGGTTCCCGAAGCCGGCGCCCTGTGGCAAGACCCCGCTCATGGCGTCCGGACTGTCGAAGTCGTACGGCTCGCTGGAGATCTTCACCGACGTCGACCTCGCGATCGACCGTGGCTCCAAGGTCGTCGTGCTCGGACTCAACGGTGCGGGAAAGACGACGTTGCTGCGCATGCTCGCGGGCGTCGACCAGCCGGACACCGGCCAGCTCGAGCCCGGCCACGGCCTCAAGGTCGGGTACTACGCGCAGGAGCACGAGAACCTCGACGTCGGCCGCTCGGTGCTGGAGAACATGGTGTCGGCGGCCCCGCACATCACCGAGACCGAGGCGCGCAAGGTCCTCGGCTCGTTCCTGTTCACCGGCGACGACGTCCTCAAGCCGGCCGGCGTGCTCTCCGGCGGTGAGAAGACGCGACTGTCGCTGGCGACCCTCGTCGTGTCGTCCGCGAACCTGTTGCTGCTCGACGAGCCCACGAACAATCTCGACCCGGCCTCGCGCGAGGAGATTCTCGGGGCTCTGGCCCACTACGAGGGTGCCGTGGTGCTCGTGTCGCACGACCCCGGCGCGGTGCAGTCGCTGAACCCGGAGCGCGTCCTCATCCTGCCCGACGGCGTCGAGGACATCTGGAGCCAGGAGTACCAGGACCTCATCGAGCTCGCGTAGCCGGTCGTGGCATAGTCGGAGGATGGCCGAGCAGTCGATCCTTCCTCCCTCGGAGCTCGCGGTATGGTTGCGCGCGCAGCCGGCCCTCACCGGCACGGCTCCACCGCTGCGCCTCGCTGACCTCCCCGACGATCCGGTGCCGCTCTTCCGCGACTGGCTCCGCACGGCGGCCGCAGACGGCGTTCCGGAACCGCACGCCGCGACCCTCGCGACCGTCGACGCGGACGGCCTGCCGGACGCGCGCACGCTGATCCTCAAGGACGTGGACGCGCGTGGCTGGGCGTTCGCCGGAGCACGGTCCTCACGGAAGGCCACGCAGCTCGAGGCGCGTCCGGCCGCGGCCCTGAATCTGTGGTGGCAGCCGCAGCGACGCGTGGTGCGGGTGCGGGGAACCGTGGAGGAGGCGTCCCCGGCGGAGAGCGACGCCGACCTCGCTGCCCGCTCCGAGGACGCACGCGCCGGTCTCCATCCGGGGGACTGGGTGCTGTGGCGTGTCGTGCCGACGCGAGTCGAGTTCTGGCAGGGCTCTCCGGATCGAAACCACACCCGGATCGTCTACCGCCGCGTCGAGGGCCGATGGCAGCACACCGCCACCGGCGCCGATCCCAGCTCCAGCGATCGATAACGCTCCGCCCCCTCACTCGGACGGCACGTTTTCGATCCCGCACCGTCGTCTCGCGCGGGATCGAAAACGCGCCCCCGGTTGCTTACGAACGCCCGTTTTCGATCCCGTAGCCGCGGGGGACACCCGTGCGGGATCGGAAAGGTGCCTGGAAGCGTGCGGGGAGGAGCGTTTTCGAGCTTCGCCGGGGTGAGAGGGCAGGGTGAGGGCGGGGGTGAGAGGGGCTGGAACCGGGGGGAACAGAGTGGCACACTGTAGCGATCTGCTCGTCGGAGGGGGACGACACATGCGCATGGCACGACGACGGGCTCTCGCGGCCACGCTGGCAGTCCTCCTCGGAGTCGGGGGCGCCGTCGTCACCGCGGCTCCGGCTCTCGCGGCCGCCCCGGTCGGCGGGCCGACGACCCCGGGCATCTGGGGGTATCACACCGTCACGTTCGAGTCCCTCGGCAGCACCGTGGCTGAGGTCGCCGTCGTCTCCGGAGGGCTGGCGCCTCGGCAGCCGGCGCCCACCTCCGCGGAGGGACCGTTCGACGGCTGGGTCACGGGACCTCCCGGCGCCGAGGAGCCGTTCCGGTTCGAGAGCACCGTCATCACGACGGACCTCGTCGTCCGGGCGACGTTCGCCGACACGCGGATCGTGCAGTTCCTCGCCGGTCCCGCGGGAGAGGACGCCGACCGCATCATCGATGCCGACGAGGTGCGAGACGGCGAGCCGTTGGGGGAGATCGCACCGGATGTCGCCGAGGTCCCGGACGGGCAGGTGTTCACGGGGGAGTGGTACCGGGAGGACGACCCGACCCGGACGCCCTACGATTTCGCTGCTCCTGTCACGGAGAACTTCCGGCTGGTGCCGATCCTCGTCTCCGGCTTCGCGGTGTCGTTCGTGACCGACGGCACTGCCGTGTCCCCCGAGTTCGTCGTCGAGCCCGACACCGCCTTCACGGCTGCGGATCTCGCGGCCATCACGCCGTCGACGAGGACGGGCTACACCTTCACCCAGTGGTGGGCGGATGCGGCGCGCACGCAACCCGTCGATCTCCCGCTGACGGATACCGCGACGCTCTATGCCGGCTGGCAGGGGCAGGACGTCGAATACCACGTCAGCTACTGGCTCGAGAAGCCGAACGTGGTCCCGGAGTCCTACCCGGCGCCGGTGTTCACGGCCGCGGGAGCGACGCCGCCCGCGTGGACCGACGCGGACGGGAGGCTCAGCGACGCGCAGTTGGCGGACCCGGCGAACTTCCTCTTCCTCGACGACATCGCGTCGACAGCGACCGCGGGTTCCACCGTCGGGGGCCCGACCGTGAAGGACGACCTCCCGACGCCCATCAAGGAGCTCGTGCGCGCGCAGCTCGACCCCGCCGTCGTGCAGTCGGATCCGCTGACATTCGCCGACCTAGCGGTGAGCCAACAGGATGTCACTGTGCAGGGAGACGGATCGACGGTGGTGAACGTCTACCTGACGCGGTCGCTGTGGCGGACGGACTTCCGACTCATCGCCCCGGGAAGCTCGGCGAACGTGCCCGCGGCGTGCGCCGCGGCAGGCACCTACGACATCACCATGGACGTCGGCGGCGCCACGTACTTCGCCTCGACGGTGTCCGGTGGCGCGCAGCTCCTCGGCACGCTCTCGGTCCGCGAGAAGATCGGTTTCGACATGCAGGCCGCGGGCGTGGCGCCGGTGCCGTTGTCGCAGACGGACGGCTCCGGCCTGATCACCGCCTACGACGCCGGGACCGAGAACCAGAGCTGCGTCCTCCGCGGCTGGGGGCCGCAGCAGTTCACCCCTCTGATCTTCACCGCGGTCTACACCGGTGCCGGGGCGGACACCGGTTCCGTCGATCTCGCGAACCGCACGACGACGATGACCGGGAAGATGGCTGCCGCGCGCACCCAGAACCTCACGCAACGATTCGAGTACGCGGAAGAGCTGGACCAGGGGCAGCCCGCTCCGGACGCCGTGCTCGGGCCGGACGGCGTACCGAACGATCCGTTGCGGGTGGAGACGCTGTACGCCAACAACAAGACCGCTGTCCGTGCCTCCGTGCCCTCCGGCCATCAGGTCTTCGGTCAGTACCGCAGCGCGTGGTACTGGGCATCGAACGGCGATCGGCAGGTCGCCAGCGTCATCGACGGCTTCACGTCGTACGTGGGCTATGGCGCGGGGACGAACACGCAGGGCAACTACTTCCAGCTCGACCAGGCGTCGGGTCATCTGTATCAGCTCAACAACAGCGGGAACGTCAACGACCGGTACCGCTACCAGTTCTACAGCCGCAACACCTACACGCTCAGCTTCGTGACCGGAGGGGGCACAGCCATCCCCGCCGTCACAGGCATCCCCTTCGAGACCGCGCTCGAGCCCTCGGCACCCGCCGACCCGACCCGTGGTCGCGATGTCTTCCTCGGCTGGTACACCGACTCCCAGTTCAACGTGCCGTTCACGTTCGACGGAGCGACGATGCCGGCCAGCAACCTCGTGCTCTACGCGCGGTGGCTGACGGATCCGCACACCGTCCGGTTCTACGACCACCCGTCCAGCCCGGAGCCCATCGACGATCTGACGCAGACGGTGGAGGACCAGGGGATGGCGACCACTCCGGATCCGTTGCCGCCGCAACCGGACGGCCAGACGTTCCTCGGCTGGTATCAGCGGACGACAGCAGGCTTCTTCGTACCGTATGACTTCGACACGCCGGTCGGCGCCGACCTCGATCTCTACGCCCGGTGGCAGCAGCCGGAGGCCGCTCCCTTCACACTCCGCTACGACGGGGACGGCAACACCGGCGGCACCGTACCGACGGATCCTCTCGGCTACGACGCCGGATCGAGTGCGATCGTCGTGGACGGAGCGGGGCTGACCCGGGACGACGATGTCTTCGTCGGCTGGCGCATCGCGACGATCGCGGTGGCGCGCATCATCACGAGCCCCGTAGCGGCCGACGGACTCTTCCAGGCCGGACGCACGGTGCGCTTCGCCGGACGGGACATCACGCTCACCGCCGTGTACGCCGATCCGTCTCCCTCGTTCGCCGTGACCTTCCGTGAGAACGGCGGGGCCGATGGCACCGTCGCCTGGGAAGGGCCTCCGGAGGCGTCGATCACCTATCCCGGAGCATTCGACCTGCTCTTCAGAGGGCCCGGGACCACGTTCCTCGGATGGTCGACGTCCGCGGACGCGACGGTCGCCGATCCGGCGTTCGACCGGCTCAGCATCTCGGCGCTCACCGGCGACCTCGTCCTCTACGCCGTCTGGGAGGACGCCCCCGCGCCGCCAGCGCCGACGCCGCCTCCGAACGGCTCCGGAACGGAGCCCGGTGGCGGTCATCTTCCCCGCACCGGAGGGGACCCATGGGGCACGTTGCTCCTCGGAGCCCTCCTGTTCGCCACGGGGATCGTGGCGATGACGGCCCGGCGCCGGAGGCATCGGGGCTGACAACGCAGGCGAGGTCAGCGGGCGTCGAGAAGTTCGTCCTCGACGTCCGCGTCGCGGTCGCGCCGCTTCGTGACCTTCACCGGTGCCGGTTTCCCCTCGACGTCTTCGCGGTGCTTCACGATCTCGGTCCGGATGATGTACCCGATGAAGATGAAGCCCATGATGGCGAACAGGATCCACTGGATCGCATAGGACAGGTGCGGCCCCGGGTCGTCGGTCGGGGACTCGAAACCGCCCAGCGCCGCATCCGCGGCGGGCTGCTCCTCGACCAGGCGCCCGTAGGCGCCGGTGATGACGTCGTCTCCGACGAGGTCCCCGATGGAGGGGAGGTGGATGGTGGGCACCTGGCCCTCCGGAGCCCCTCGCCCGGATGCGGGAAGCGGCTCGCCCGGGCGGAGCCGGACGGTCACCGTGACCTCACCAGAAGGCGGAGAGGGAACCGTGTCCGGGAGCTCGCCCTCGCCCGGGGGCACCCAGCCGCGGTCGACGATGAGCACACGGCCGTCCGCGTCCCGGAAGGGGACAAGAACCTCGAACGCACTCGTGCCTCCGTGCGGGCGGTTGCGAACCAGGAGCTGCTCGTCGGCGAGGTACTCGCCCTGCAGGGTGACCGGCCGCCATTCGTCTGCGGGGTCGAGGTCGTCCTCGGCGACGACGTCCGCGAGCGGGACGGCGGGCGCATCGTAGTTCTGCTCCACGAGCGCGATCTGCTCGGCCCGGGACTCGTTCCGCTCGAACTGCCAGTTCGACAGGAAGACGCACGCGATCGCGAAGCCGATGGCGATGAGGACGTACACACCCCAGCGGGTCAGGCGGTTGCTCATGAGGGCACCCCGTCTCGCACCGTCACCGGGAAGTCCCGCGCGGCCAGGTAGTCATGGAGGAAGTCGACGTGCTCATCGCACGCCAGCCAGATCTTCTCGCGGTCGGCGGTGTGGATGCGCGGATTGCGCCAGACGACCTGCCTCGTGGCCGCGCTCCGGCATCCGGCGCGCGAGCAGATGAGTTCGCTCATCGGTCCGTGCGGCCTTCGCGGATGGTGATGACGTCAGGGGCGATCTCCGGAGCGGGCGCCGGAGCGGGCGCCGGTGCGTCGATCTCGCGCATCGGCGACTCGGCTGCCGTCTCCGTGCTGTCGCTGCCGGCGTTGGCGAAGACCACGGCGATGTAAGGCAGGACCGCGGCGGCGAGCGCGAACACCCATGTCCACCAGCCGAACGGCTGCACGAAGAACATCAACCCGAAGCACACGATGCGGATCGTCATCGTCAGGGCGTATCGACGCACACGGTGGTCACCCTCATCCCGCGGGGACTGCGGCAGTGAGGTGACGGCCGGTACTCGACGTGCGTTCTTCACGATGGTTCCAGCCTACGCCGCCGCAGCGACATCGGCATGCCCGCGAGGAGCCTCAGTTCGCGAAGACGAAGGGCAGCGTGAAGGCGCCGAACACCACGAGGCTGATGAGCGTCGAGACGATCGTGAAGACGAGCACGCCGATCATCAGGTAGCCGAGGATGAGTCCGGCGATCGCCATGCCGCGTCCGCCGAGACCGGGAGTGCGCCGGATCTGCCCCAGTGCCATGTGGCCGGTGATCACGGCCGCGATTGAGGCGAGCATCGGCACGATCGCCCAGAACAGCACGACACCGGCGATGCCGCAGACGAGCGAGGTGATCGCGAGCCCGCTGGACGGCCGTGCGGGCGGCGCCCCGTACGGCTGCGGGGTGGTGAACTGCTGCGGGGCCGAGTACTGCTGCGGGGCCGAGTACTGCTGAGGTGGCGAGTACTGCTGAGGCGGCGAGTACTGCTGCGGTGCGACGTTGGTCGGCGGTGCCGGCGGGAATCCCGGATACGCAGGGGAGGAGCCGGGAGCCGGCGGGATGGCCGGCGGCTCACCCGACGGACCGGGGATACGGGGATCGCTCACGCTGCTGCCTTTCGTCGCCCTCAGGCTTCCAGGACGGTCTGCGTCTGTCAAACGGCCCTCGTGAACCCGGCACGGCAACGTCGCTAGGATCGATGACGGCTCGGAATCCCGAGCCTCGACCTCAGACCCAGGAGTGTCCCATGAGCGCGGAGCGCGTCGTCCTCGTCACCGGAGGCAACCGCGGCATCGGCCGCGCCATCGCCGAGCGCTTCGTGAGGGAGGGATACCGGGTGGCGGTCACCGCCCGGAGCGGAGAGGGGCCGGAGGGCACCCTCACGGTGCGCGCGGATGTCACGGACGCCGCCGCACTCGACGCGGCTTTCACCGAGGTGGAGCAGCAGCTCGGCCCGGTGGAGATCGTCGTCGCCAACGCCGGCATCACCAAGGACACCCTGCTCATGCGCATGAGCGAGGATGACTTCGACAGCGTCATCGCGACCAACCTCGGCGGCACGTTCCGGGTCGTCAAGCGTGCCTCGAAGGGCATGCTGCGCGCGCGGTTCGGACGGGTGATCCTCATCTCCAGCGTCGTGGGCCTCTATGGCTCCGCGGGGCAGACGAACTATGCCGCTTCGAAGAGCGCGCTCGTCGGCTTCGCCCGATCCCTCACGCGCGAGCTCGGCGGACGCGGAATCACGGCCAACGTCGTGGCGCCCGGGTTCATCGAGACCGACATGACCGCAGAGCTCCCCGAGGAGACGCAGAAGCAGTACAAGGCGAACATCCCTGCCGGCCGGTTCGCGACGCCGGACGAGGTCGCGGGCGTCGTGACCTGGCTGGCGAGCGACGACGCCGGCTACATCTCCGGCGCTGTCATCCCGGTCGACGGCGGTCTCGGCATGGGGCACTGACCCCGGGCCCTCGCGGTCAGCGGTCGATCGCGCGCACGAGGAGCTCGCCGAGACGTTCCGGCGCGGAGAACTGCGGCCAGTGTCCGGACCCGATCCGGACGACCTCGGCATCGTCGATCGCCCGGTACTCCGTCGCGTACGGGCCCCACTGGCTGATCACCTCGTCGAACGACGTCTGGTCCAGTCCTCCCATCAGCAGGGAGACCGGGATCCCATGCCGAGCGGGGTTGCGCAGCGCGAGTTCGTCAGTCGGGACCCGAGCGGGGATGCTGTGTGTGAGGAGGCTCGTCCGCGCCCTGGTCTCGTCGTCCAGGTCATGCACGTCCTCGTCGGGGAAGAAGCCCCAGCCGGGGAAGGCGACGACGCCGTCCTGCACCGGGAACTCGCTGATGCCGGAGCCCGGGGGCGGCGGGACGGTGTCGACGAAGACGACCCGTGCCACGCGGTCCGGGCGTGCGTCGGCGACGCCCCAGGCGACATTGCCTCCGCCACTGTGTCCGACGACCACGACGTCGCCCTCCGTGGCGTCCACGGCGGCGACCGCGAACGCCACCCAGTCATCGATCCCGATGCCTGCTGCCGCCTCCGCGGTGGCGTCGAGTCCGGGCAAGGTCAGTGGGTGCGCGCGGTGTCCCGCCTTCTCGAGAGCGGGCACGACGTCGTCCCAGCTCGATGCGTCGAGCCAGAGACCGGGGATGAGGATGATGTCCATGACCCGACGGTAGACCCGGCCACGGACATCGTCGAGGGTCAGGGGAGCAGAGGGATGACCGTTCCGAGGTCGACAGGGCCGATGACCAGGCTCGCCGATTCCCGGACGGCGGGCTTGGCGTTGAACGCGAGCCCCAGGCCGGCGACCGCCATCATCGGGAGGTCGTTGGCGCCATCGCCGATCGCGATGGTCGCGTGCCGTGCCACGCCGAGCTCCTCCGCCCAGGTGCGCAGCCAGAAGGCCTTGGCCGCCCCGTCGACGATGTCGCCGTCCACCTCGCCCGTCAGTGCACCGTCGGCCACGGACAGACGGTTGGCACGCCAGCGGTCGACACCGAGCCCCGGCGCGACGTCGTCGAGGATCTCGTGGAACCCGCCCGAGACCACGCCGACCACCCCGCCTCGGGCGTGGACGGCGGCGGTGAGCTCGCGGACACCGGGGGTGGGCTCGACGCGGGCGCGGACCCGGGCGAACGCCTCGACGGGTACGCCCGCGAGAGCCGCCACTCGGGAGCGGAGACTGGTCGCGAAGTCGATCTCACCGCGCATCGCGGCTTCGGTGGCCGCCTGCACCTCGGCGCGGCGACCCGCTTCCTCCGCGAGGAGCTCGATCACCTCGTTCCGGATGAGCGTGGAATCGGCATCGAGGACGACGAGGAATCGCGCGGTGGTCACGCCATCGAGCCTAGCGACCGGAGTCCGGGGCTCGGCACCGCTCGACGCCTCAGCGCTCGATGAACGCGCCCTTGCCGACGACCGTGATCCCCGATTCCGTGACCGTGAACCCGCGGGCGAGGTCCCGTTCGCGGTCGACCCCGACCGTCGCCCCGTCGGCGAGGACGACGTTCTTGTCGAGGATCGCCCGATGCACGCGTGCGCCCTGGCCGACGTGGACGTGATCGAACACCACGGAGTCCGTGATGGTCGACCCGCCGCCGGCGAGCGTCCACGGGCCCACGACGCTGCGCTCGAGGTGCGTGCCGGAGAGCACCGACCCCAGCGACACGATCGAGTCGATCGCGTTCCCGATCCGTCCCACGGAGTCGCGGACGAACTTCGCCGGCGGGGAGTTGACCGCCTGCGAGTGGATCGGCCACTCCATGTTGTAGAGGTTGAAGATCGGGAGGGTCGAGATCAGGTCCCGGTGCGCGTCGAAGAACGAGTCGATCGTTCCCACGTCGCGCCAGTAGGAGCGGTCGCGTGGCGACGAGCCAGGGACCTCGTTCTGCTTCATGTCGTAGTAGCCGGCCTCGCCGCGGTCGACGAAGTACGGGACGATGTCGCCACCCATGTCGTGGCTCGACGTCGGCAGCTCTCCATCCGCCTCGACCGCCGCGATGAGGGCGTCCGTGTCGAAGATGTAGTTGCCCATGGAGGCCAGGACTTCGTGCGGGGAGTCCGCAAGACCCGTGGCGTCGGTCGGCTTCTCCAGGAACTGCCGGATGCGCCCGGACTCCGGGTCGGCGTCGATGACCCCGAACTGCGACGCCAGGGCGAGGGGCTGGCGGATGCCCGCCACCGTCGCCTTCGCGCCGGACTCGATGTGCGCCTCGAGCATCTGACGGAAGTCCATCCGATAGACGTGGTCGGCGCCGATGACGACGACGATGTCCGGCTTCTCGTCGTTGATGAGGTTCATGCTCTGCAGGATCGCGTCGGCGGAGCCGGAGAACCACCGCTTGCCGAGGCGCTGCTGGGCGGGGACGGACGCGACGTAGGAGTCGAGGAGGGCCGACATCCGCCACGTCTGCGAGATGTGCCGGTCGAGACTGTGCGACTTGTACTGGGTCAGCACGACGATCTGTCTCAGCCCGGAGTTGATGAGGTTCGAGATGGCGAAGTCGATCAGGCGGTACTGCCCGCCGAACGGGACGGCAGGTTTCGCGCGGTCGGCCGTCAGCGGCATGAGTCGCTTGCCCTCGCCGCCGGCGAGGATGATCCCGAAGACCTTCTTTGGAGCGGACATGGCTCCACCATAGATGCGGTTCGGCGCGGGGAACTAGCATCTGGACAACCCGCTCGATAGCGTCTAGGCATGCGAGTCGAGATGATCACCAAGGAGTATCCGCCGGAGATCTACGGAGGCGCGGGTGTACACGTCGCCGAGCTCGTCTCCGCGCTGCGTCGTGACATCGACGTGACGGTGCGCGCCTTCGGCGCGCCGCGCGATGAGGACGGCACCTTCGCCTACCGCGCCCCGGAGAGCCTCGCCGCCGCCAACCCGGCTCTGCAGACCCTCGGCACGGACCTGGAGATCGTGTCGGCCATCGCGGGCGCCGACGTCGTGCACAGCCACACCTGGTACGCCAACTTCGCCGGCCATCTCGCCTCCCAGCTCCACGGCATCCCGCACGTGCTCACGGCGCACAGCCTCGAGCCGCTCCGGCCGTGGAAGGCCGAACAGCTCGGTGGCGGCTACGCCGTCTCGAGCGGGATCGAGAAGCTCGCCTACGAGAACGCCGCCGCGGTGATCGCGGTGAGCGCCGGCATGCGCGCCGACATCCTGCGCAGCTACCCGCAGGTCGACCCCGCACGGGTCCGCGTGATCCACAACGGCATCGACGTGGAGCGGTGGCGTCCTGTGCACGACCCCGCCTTCCTCTCCTCGATCGGCATGGACCCTGACCGTCCCTCGGTGGTCTTCGTCGGCCGCATCACGCGGCAGAAGGGGCTGCCGTACCTCCTGCAGGCAGCGCGGTTGCTGCCTCCGGAGGTCCAGCTGATCCTGTGCGCCGGAGCGCCGGACACCCCGGAGATCATGGCGGAGGTGCAGGAGGGGGTGCGGCTGCTGCAGCAGACCCGCGAGGGTGTGGTGTGGATCGAGCGGATGCTGCCGCGCGATGAGCTGTCGGCGATCCTGGCCGCGGCGACCACGTTCGTCTGCCCGTCCGTCTACGAGCCCCTCGGGATCGTGAACCTCGAGGCGATGGCCTGTGGAGCGGCCGTCGTGGGGACCGCGACCGGCGGAATCCCGGAGGTCGTCGACGACGGCGTGACGGGCCGGCTGGTCCCGATCGAGCAGGTACAGGACGGCACGGGCACACCCACCGATCCCGACCGCTTCGTCGCCGATCTCGCGGCGGTCCTGACCGAGGTCACCTCGGATCCGGCGCGGGCTCAGGAGTACGGGGAGGCCGGTCGGGAGCGTGCCCGCGCGCAGTTCAGCTGGGGTGCGATCGCCGACGAGACCCGCGCGCTCTACGCAGAGCTGTCCGCCTGAGCCGATAGGCTTTCGGTATGCCGATCGCTCTGGAGTTCACCGACGTCGTCGTGCGCCGAGAGGGGCGCAACATCATCGATCACGTGACCTGGCAGGTCTCGGACGATCAGCGATGGGTGATCCTCGGGCCGAACGGGGCGGGCAAGACGACCCTGCTGCAGCTCGCCGACACCTTGATGCATCCCACCTCTGGCACCGTCACCGTCCTCGGCGAGACGCTCGGACGCGCGGACGTCTTCGAGATCCGACCCCGGATCGGGTTCGCCTCGACGGCCATGGCCAAGCGCATCCCGCGCGACGAGACGGTTCTCAACACGGTCCTCACGGCGGCGTACTCCGTGCTCGGCCGCTGGAACGAGAGCTACGAGGACATCGATGAGCGGCGCGCACTGCGGGTGCTGGGGGACTGGCGTCTCGCGCACCTCGCCGACCGCACGTTCGGCACGCTGAGCGACGGCGAGCAGAAGCGCGTGCAGATCGCCCGCGCGGTCATGACCGACCCCGAGCTGCTGCTGCTCGACGAGCCGACGGCCTCGCTCGATCTCGGGTCGCGTGAGGAGCTGCTGGCGCTGCTGGGCGGCTACGCCTCCGCTCCGACGACGCCCGCGATGCTCATGGTGACCCATCACGTCGAGGAGATCCCGGTCGGGTTCACGCACGTGCTGCTGATCCGCGACGGGGCCGTGGTGGCGGCGGGCCCGATCGCCGAGACGCTCACCGCCGATGCCCTCGGCGAGACCTTCGGCATGCCGATCGCGCTCAGCAGCGAGGACGGGCGCTACTCCGCCCGCGCCGCCTCCTGAGCTCGGTTCCGATGGGTTACTGAGCTCGGCCCCGATGGGTTACTGAGCTCGGCCCCGATGGGTTACTGAGCTCGGTTCCGATGGGTTACTGAGCTCGGCCCCGATGGGTTACTGAGCTCGGCCCCGATGGGTTACTGAGCTCGTCGAAGTACTGGTAGAATCGATCCTTGGTGCGTTCGTACCACAGACTTCCCTCGTCCCTGGCACAATCCAGGGCAGCAACAAAGGAATCCCATGAAGACTGACATTCACCCCGAGTACAAGGCTGTCGTGTTCCGCGACCTGGGTTCGGGCGAGACCTTCCTCACCCGCTCCACCGTCACGAGCGACAAGACGATCGAGCTGGACGGCGTGGAGTACCCGGTGATCGACGTCGAGATCTCCTCGGCCTCGCACCCCTTCTACACGGGCAAGCAGCGCATCATGGACTCGGCCGGTCGCGTCGAGAAGTTCAACCAGCGCTTCAAGGGCTTCGGCGGCTCCAAGTAAGGACCGCTTCACGAAGGCCCCGCGCTCCTCGGAGCACGGGGCCTTCGTCATGCCCGGTGGGGGGGCTCACACGTCGATGACGATGCGTCCGTGCTGGATGCGGCCCGGCGGGTCGCCGGGGCTCGGCGCCGGGGCGGTGCGCCGGGTCTGCCGGTCGCGCTCCTGTCCCGCCTCGTGCGCCGTGGGGGACCACACGGCATCGAAGACGCCGACGAGCCCTCCGGATCCGGCCTGCTCGTACTTCTCCTCCACCGGGCGACGGGAGAGGGAGTGCCGGATGCCGACGAAGAAGAGCACCGGCCCCGCACCGAGTACGAGGGCGATCGTGGTCCATCCGAGCAGATGCTCCATGCGCCCAGGATAGATCGCCGACCATGTCGACGGTATCCGTCGCGCGGCGGATGTCAGCGGACGCGGCGTCCGTGGGCCAGGTCGATCAGGCGCGCCAGCACAGGACCGCTCCGCAGGCCGTTGTGCTCGTGCTCACTCGTCACCCACGGCGTCACACCTGGGAGCAGGCGGGCGGTGTCCAGCGAGAACTCCAGCGGCACGTACAGGTCGTTCACGTACACCGCGGCCGCTCCCGTGGCTCCGGAGTCGGCGAGAGCGACGGTGTCGTAGATCCGCGGCCAGGGGTGCTCCGCCAGGATCGACGTGACCTCGCGCCACGGCTGCAGCCCGGGGACGGTGTCCGCCCACTCGCGACGGATGTGCTCGCCCGTGAACAGCGTGGGGTCGTCGCGGAAGTCGTCAGGCTCGACGCGCTCCGCCGACCACCGCGTCGTGTGTCCGCTCGCGTAGCTCGACTCGTGGAACGCGTAGTACAGCGGATTGCGTGCGCCGAAGGGCATGGCGTGCTGGAGGTCGTAGCGGAAGGCGTTGGAAGAGGGATCGCGCTCGAGGAGGGACCAGAGCGTCTGCCAACCGTCGTCGGTGCCGAGAGCGGAGCCCACCGAGCGGAGGCGGGAACGCGATACGACCTCGCCGTCGGGGAGGACGAGTTCACCGGCGTCCGCGAGATCGATCAGGCGTCGCATGACGTCGCGGTGCTCCGGGAAGCGCCGGTAGTACCGCTCGGACGCCGTGCGCATCTTGTCGTAGCAGAGGGCGTAGACCTCGTCCGGGTCGCGCTCGACCGTGCTGAGGCCTCCGGTGATGAAGACGTCGTCGAGCGAATCCGCGTGGGTCGACAGGTAGGCCAGCGTCGTGAACCCGCCGAAGGACTGCCCGAGGACGCTCCACGTCGGCACCCCCAGGTGCTCCCGCAGCGCCTCGCAGTCGCGCACGATGGCATCGGCGCGCAGGTGGGTCAGATGCTCGGCGACGGCTTCGGCGCCCCGCACGAGGTCGCCGTCGCCGACCGGGGAGGAGAGGCCGGTGCCGCGCTGGTCCAGGAGGACGAGTCGGTAGTGCGCGAGGGCCTGGTCCAGCCACGCGGGCGCTGTGGAGGAGTGGAAGGGACGCGGGGCTTCGTAGCCGGGCCCGCCCTGCAGGAACACCAGATAGGGGAGCGTCTCGCCCCCGTCGCGTGTCACCACGCGGGCGAACACGTCGATCGTACGGGTGTCTGCCGGGTCGCCCCAGACGAGGGGCACCGTGAGCGTGTGCTCCTCGACGGCGAGGTCGAGCAGGCGGCGGCGGATGACAGTGGTCATGGTCACATCACATTCCCGATGTAGGAGTACTTCACGAAGACCTCGGCGGCGATGCCGGACTCATCGAGGACCCCCTGGACGGCCGTCATCATGTAGTTCGAGTCCCAGCCCATGTAGAGGTAGTGCGTGTCGTCGAGGTCATCCCAGTGCCCCTTCCACGCCTTGTCGCGGTAGATCGGGCCGCCGTGGGTCGCGCAGTAGGCGAGAGCGGCCTCGGTGGTGTCCGTCCAGGCGCGGCGGAACACGCGGTTGAACAGATGCTTGACGTCGTAGACCTCCCATCGCTCGCCGCGGTACTCGACGTAGTCGAACTCGCGCTCCCACCCCGCCGGCCAGCCGCGGCGTCGGACCGCGTCGAGGATCGGGGTGAGTCCGTCGTCGTCGATCTCGGGCAGCGCGGGTCGTGCCCACACGCGGACGAGGTCGGCTGTCAGGCCCACCGTGCGTGCGGTGATGGCCGCCGTGCCCCAGGACTCCTGCGCGGCCAGAGCGCGAGTGGCCGGCACCGCGCTGCGTGCATAGGCCTCATCGCGCTTGACCGGGAACGAGGCGCCGAACACCCGCTCCGTGAGCCCCTGCTCCAGCAGTGTGAGGTTGCCGAGGGTCGGCGCGAGGGCGCGGTGGCTGTTCTGCTCGTCTTCCGAATACTCGCTCCACGGGCGCACGCCGTCGCCGGACCAGGCGTCGCCGGGCACGGCGGGCACGATGTGCTCGACGTCGTAGCCGTCCACGTCATCGACGCCTTCGAGCCGGCCGAGCACGTAGGCCGGATACGGCAGCTCGCTGTACTTGAGCACCGCACTGACCCGTTCGTCCGACGGGGTGATGCGCGCGATGGCGCGGGCGAGGGCGTCGTGTCCGTCGCGACGCGCACGGCAGAGACGGGCGATGAGCCGCTCGGCGGGAAGGTTCACGAGCGCGCGACGAAGGAACATCGCCTGCAGCCACTCGAGCGTCTCGAGGAGCTGGGCCCGGTCGATGAGCCCGCGTGCGTGATCGCTGTACGCGCTCATGACGAGCGGGTACGAGGAACGTCCGAACGTGTTCACGTGCCGCAGCTGACGCGCGATCTCGGGGTCCGGTTCCTTCGTCGGATCGAGGAGGAGGCCGTAGATCTCCGCGTAGTGCCGCCAGGTCTCGGCGTCGGCCTGGAGGTGCGCGACGTCGACGCGCGGGAACGACTGGCGGAACGCGCTGTACACCCCGTGCTCCCCGTTCGCCGCCACCTCTCGCCCCGTCACGAGCACGAGGTAGTGGCGCCAGAACGCTCCGATCGCCTCGCCCGTGTGCTGCTCGATCGGTAGCCAGAACCGCGCCTCCACGTCCATCTGCTCGGCGTGGTTCAGGCCCATGAGGATGTAGTTGTGGATCAGCTCATGGTCCCGCAGCGGTTCGCCGGTGGAGTTCAGGCTCTCGAAGATCTGCTGCGCGTTGGCCTGCGCACCGAGCGTGATCGAGACGTGCTCCAGTCGCTGCAGCCCCTGCCAGATGAGCGGCACCTCGTCGGCATGGATCTGGCTGCGGAAGAAGGCGTAGTTGTCGTCGAAGCGCGACTCGCGATCGAGGTCGTCACGGCGGTCGAGCACGACCGACTCGTAGAGATCGGCCCAGGCATCGTGCGGCCGAAGCTTCGTGCGCTCCGGGTCGTCGGTGCGCACCAGCACGCGGGCGAGGTCGGCGGCGAGCTCCGGGTCCCGGTCGCGCACCGAGTGATGCAGCGCGGCGACGAGGAGCATGAGAGTGGTGAGGCGCTGCTGCCCGTCGATGAGGATGAGGTCGGCGTCCGGGCCGGAGCCGTCCTCGGCGGAGAGGATCGAGCCGATGAAGTGGCGATGCGCGTCGTCTTCCGCGGCCACCGCCCTGACGTCGGAGAGGAGCCGCTCGCAGCCGCCGATGTCCCAGCGGTACTGCCGCTGGTAGACGGGGACGACGATGGTCGTGCGTCCCGCCGCGAGCCATTCGATCGTGTTGACTGCCGTCGCCTCGACGTTGGTCGCGGTGCTCATGCTGGTGTCTCGTCCTCCCGTAGCGACAGGCGCCACGGACGCGCCGGGTGCCCCGCCCAGTCTATTCGCTTATCCACGGTGACCCTCCGGGGGAGGGCCAGGTCCCGCTGTTAGCCTTGCCTTATCAGGGCCTGTTAAAACGTGCTGGCCCCCGATGAAAGGAACATGACTCGATCATGGGATACATCAAGTCCGCAGCGCTGGAGGAGAAGGGCTTCGTCGTCCTCGACAGCTACGACCAGGAGGCCGACCCCAAGGAGTGGCTCGACATCGAGTACGTCGACTGGAAGTCGTCGGGCGACACCCGGTTCGCGCCCCTCGCCAGCGCCTTCGGTGACATCGAGTGCAACGGCTTCTGGAACCACAAGCCGCCGCGCACCGACAAGGACGGCGTCTGGATCGACGAGCAGACCGCCAAGGCCCCGAACCTCACGCGTCGCGCGCAGGAGCCGGGCGCGAACGTCGGTCGCTGCCGCGTCATCGAGCTGCAGCCGACCCCGTACGGCGACTGCCTCTACAACCTGCACCAGGACGACAACAACCGTCTGAACCCGGACGGCACCGGCTGGGTCGTGCGCGGGTTCTTCAACCTGACCGACGACAAGGACAGCTACTTCGTCCTGCGCGAGAACCGCACGGACCCCAGCATCGAGTACCGCATCGCCCTGCCGGCCGGTGCGCAGCTCATCGTCGACACCCAGCGTCTGTGGCACGCGGCCACGCACAACGGCACCGACCCGCGCTACTGCCTCATCACCTCGTGGACGTCCGGTCCCGAGCTCGACGCGTACATCGAGAAGTACCACGGCACCGACGACGTCCCGAACGTCGAGGTTCCGCAGGACGTGCTCGAGTTCGGCTATGCCGAGCAGGCCCGCAAGGACGCCGCCCGCGCGGCCTACTACGCCGCCAAGGGCCAGCAGGTCAAGCAGGCCATGAGCGAGGCCTGAGCCTCCGCACGGTGGGTCGCTGAGCGTCCCCACGGTGGGTCGCTGAGCGTCCCCACGGTGGGTCGCTGAGCGTCCCCACGGTGGGTCGCTGAGCGTCCCCACGGTGGGTCGCTGAGCTCGTCGAAGCGCCCGAAGGCCCCGGTCCGCGGACCGGGGCCTTCGTCGTCGAATCACACGCTTGTGATTTTGCGGGAACTCGGCGAGAATGGGCGCACAACCGCATACTCTCGCCACTTCGTGGTTCAGGTCGTAGGGGAAGACGCACCTGATGAAACGGAGAGATCATGGCGACGGCTTACGCACGCGGAGTGGTGTTCATCCACTCGGCGCCTCGCGCGCTCTGCCCGCACCTGGAATGGGCGGTGGGTCGCGCTATCGGGCGTGCGGTGAACTTCGATTGGACCGAGCAGCCCGTGCTGACCGGCGCCCGCCGCGCCGAGTTCTACTGGGACGGCCCCGTCGGAACCGGCGCTGCCCTCGCGACCGCGATCCGCGGCTGGGAGCACCTGCGGTTCGAAGTGACCGAGGATCCCACTCCGCGCAGTGACGGCGGTCGGTGGCTGCACACCCCCGACCTCGGGATCCACTACGCCCAGACCGACGCCGCCGGCAACATCGTCATCGGCGAGGACCGCATCCGCTACGCGATGGAGATCGCCGCGGGAAACGCCGTCGAGCTGCAGCGTGAGCTCGACGTCGCCCTGGGCTCCGCCTGGGACGAGGAGCTGGAACCCTTCCGTCACGCCAGCGACGACGCGCGTGTCGTCTGGCTCCACAAGGTCGGCTGACCGGCCGCTGAGACCAGGAGCGCGGAGGCGTGAGTATCGGATGCCGGTGAGTGATCCCGGACGCTGAGAAGACGAATCCCCGCTCCGCTCGACGAGGACCCCGCCCCGGGTGACCGGGCGGGGTCCTCGTCTGTGCCGGTCAGATCACTGCGGCGTGAGCAAGGTCGGCGGTGGCGTCCACTCCACCGCCGCGCACGTCCGCCCAGGCCTGCGCCAGGCGCGTCATCGCCTCCGCCGTCCGCTCGGGGGGAAGCGTGATCGGGACCCGGAGGCGGCGCTCCAGCACGCCGCCGGTCGTGAAGCGCGGCCCGGGTGGGAGGATGAGATCCCGTTCCCGTGCGGCGAGGGAGAGCGTGGTCGACAAGGGGGCACCGAGGTCGATCCAGGCGGAGAGGCCGCCGGGCGTCTCCGGCATGCGCATCCCCGGGATATCCGCGATCCCCGCAGCCACCGCGTCCCGCCCCGCCGTGAGGCGGCGTCGGACATGATGGGTGAGCGCCGGGACGTCGTCGAGAAGCTCCACGGCGATGCACTGCTCCAGGAGCGCTGTGCCGAGTTCGAACGAGGGACGGACGGCCAGCAGTCGAGCGATGACCGAGCGCTCGGCGCGCACCCAGCCGATGCGCATGCCTCCCCAGGCGATCTTCGACATCGACCCGACCGTGATGACGTTCGGCCCCTCGGCCGCCATGGGCACCGGAGCCCATCCGCGGTCGATGTCGAGTTCCGCCGTCGTCTCGTCCACGATCAGATGGGTGCCGGTGTTCCGGGCCGTCGTGGCGATCCGGGACCGCTCCTCCTGCGGCAGCGTCGCGCCGGTGGGGTTGTGGAAGTCCGGGATGAGGTAGGCGACGTGCGGCCGAGCGGTCAGCAGCGTGTCGGTGAGGTGCCGGGTGTCCCAGCCGTCGGTGTCGACCGGTGTGGGGACCAGACGGTAGCCGTGACGGTGCAACGCCTCGAGCGCGTGCGGAAAGGTCGGCTGCTCCACGAGGGCGCGTTCGCCCCGGCGGCCGATCGCCGTGAGGATGAGGTTGACGGCGTTCAGGGCGCCGGAGGTGATCATGATCTCGTCCGGCGTGGTGACCGCGCCGCGTTCGGTGAACCGGCCGGCCACGGCCTCACGCAGCTCGGGAAGACCCTGCAGCGAGTAGCCGCTCGTACCGCGCAGAGCAGCGAGTCGGGGGAGGGAGCGCACGGTGGCGTCGTACAGACCGGGGGTCGAGTCCATGGAGGCGATCGAGAGGTCGATCGCCTCGTCGTCCCGGCCCGGGGTGGCTGTCGACGGGCCGTGCGGGAGCGCGACGCGGGTGCTGCCGCCGTGATGCCGGGACACGTAGCCGGCGGCCTCCAGCACGCCGTACGCGCGGGTGATGGTCGACCGGGACCGTCGCAGCTCGAGGGCGCGCTCGCTCGGCAGTCGCTCGCCGACGGTGAGGCGACCGTCGAGGATGAGCGCTCTGATGCGGTCGGCGAGACCGGACGCCGAGGCGTCGTCGAGGTCCTGGATGCCGAGCTGCGTGACGAGACGGGATGCCATGCCTCCAGACTGCCGCAAAGTGGCCTTCCATGTGCAGGCCACTTTTCGCTCAGTGGTCGTCCTCGGAGGTCTTCGCACGGGCCACGATGGAGAGATGCTCTTCCGTGCCGTCTTCCTGCCTTTCACCGCGACCAGCCGTCGGGACCTGGTCGAGCGGCTCGCGCAGCTCGTGGGCGGGCTCTTCCTCTACGGTGTCGCCCTCGGCTTCATGGTGCGGGGCGGCATCGGCGTCGCGCCCTGGGACGTCCTGTCGCTGGGCGTCGGGGGCTGGACGGGACTCGGGTACGGGGTCGTCACGGTGCTCATCTCGATCGTCGTCCTGCTGCTGTGGATCCCGCTCCGTCAGCGGGTGGGCCTCGGCACCCTGCTCAACGCGTTGCTCATCGGCCCGTTCGCGGATCTCACGCTCCTCGTGCTGCCTGCTCCGCCGTCCGTGTGGGTCGGGGCCCCCATGTTCGTGTTCGGACTCGTACTGCTGGCGTTCGCCACCGGTCTCTACATCGCGGCCGACTTCGGTCCCGGACCGCGCGACGGACTCATGACCGGCCTCGTGCGAGTGACCAGGTGGCCGGTCTGGCTGGCCCGGACGGTCATCGAGGGCTCCGTGCTGCTGGTCGGCTTCCTGCTCGGCGGCCCCGTCGGCGTCGGCACCGTGCTGTTCGCATTCGGCGTCGGTCCGCTGATCGGCTGGTTCCTCCCACGCATCGAGCGCCGACGTCGGGAGCGTTCGCAGCGCCTTGCCGTCCGGGCGAGCGCGCCCCTGGGTCCCTGAGCCTGTCGACGGGCCAGAGCGGACCGCGCACGACGAAGGCCCCCGGTTCACATCCCGGGGGCCTTCGTCGTGCATGCGGAAGCGGTCAGTCGACGCCGCCCAGCACGAGCACGGCGTTGTGTCCGCCGAAGCCGAACGAGTTGCTGATGGCGATCTGCGGGCCGTCACCGAGCGGAGCCGCCTCTCCGGACAGACGGAAGGGGACCTCCGGGTCCGGCTCGGTCATGTTGATCGTCGGCGGGGCCACGCGGTCCCGCAGCGCGAGGAGGGAGAAGATCGCCTCCAGCGCTCCTGTGCCGCCCAGCAGGTGTCCGGTCGACGCCTTGGTCGCCGACACCGGGATCTCGTCGATCCGGTCGCCGAAGACGTTCTTCAGCGCGACGTACTCGTTGGGGTCCCCGACCGGGGTCGAGGTCGCGTGGGCGTTGATGTGCGTCACCTGGTCGGGGGTGATGCCGGCCTCCTCGAGTGCCTGGACGACGGCACGCGCCGCACCCTTGCCCTCGGGGTCGTTGCCGGTGATGTGGTAGGCGTCGGCGGTCACACCGCCTCCGAGGATGTAGCCGTAGATCTTCGCGCCGCGGGCCTTGGCATGCTCCTCGGTCTCGAGGATGAGGGCGGCGGCACCCTCGCCCATCACGAAGCCGTCGCGGTCGATCGCGCCGGGTCGCGAGGCGTGGGCCGGGTCGTCGTTACGACGCGACAGCGCCTGCGCGGAGGCGAAGGCGGCCATCGTGATCGGGTGGATCGCCGACTCGGTGCCACCGGCGATGACGACGTCGGCCAGGCCCTCCTGAAGGTGGTGGAACGCGTGGATGATCGACTCGGTGCTGGAGGCGCAGGCACTGACCACGGTCTGCGCGTAGGCCCGGGCTTCGAACTGCAGCGACAGGTTGCCGGCGGCCGCGTTCGGCATCAGCATCGGCACGGTCAGCGGCATGACCCGGCGCGGGCCCTTCTCACGCAACGTGTCCCAGGCGTCCAGCAGCGTCCACAGGCCGCCGATGCCCGTCGCGAAGTCGACGCCGAGGCGCTCGGGAGCGACCTCTGGCGAGCCCGCGTCCGCCCAGGCCTCGCGCGCCGCGATGAGGGCGAACTGCGAAGACGGGTCGAGACGCTTCGCCTCGTGGCGGGGCAGCACCTCTTCCGGACGGACGCTCGCAGAGGCGGCGAACGTGACGGGGAGGTCGTACTCCTGCACCCAGTCGTGCTCGATCGTGCGGGCGCCGGAGGCACCGGCGAGGAGGTTGTCCCAGTTCTCCGGGGCCGTCCCGCCGATGGCGGAGGTGGCGCCGATGCCGGTGACGACGATGCGCTTGGTCATGAGGTGTGGTTCCTTGTCGAAACGAGTTCGTGCGGGGGATGGGCAGGGCCGGAGGATGCCACGCCTCGCGCGGGGCGAGGGTGGCATCCTGCCGGGATTACTCCTGGCCCGCGACGATGAAGTTGACGGCGTCGCCGACGGTCTTCAGGTTCTTGACCTCGTCGTCGGGGATGGTGACGCCGAACTTCTCCTCGGCGTTGACGACGATCGTCATCATCGAGATCGAGTCGATGTCGAGGTCGTCCGTGAACGACTTCTCCAGGGCGACCTCGCTGGCGTTGATGCCGGTCTCGTCGGTGATCAGCTCTGCGAGGCCGGCGAGGACCTCATCGTTGGTGAAAGCCATGGTGGTCTTCCTCTTTCTTACGGGTTGTATTCGGAACCGTGGAACAGTCTAGGGAAGGTCGGCGCGTCTTCAGGGGAGGACGACGACCTGGGCCGCGAAGACGAGGCCGGCGCCGAAGCCGATCTGCAGGGCGAGGCCGCCGGAGAGCTCCGGGTGCTCGGCCATGAGGCGGTGGCTGGCGAGGGGGATCGAGGCGGCCGACGTGTTGCCGGTGGTCTCGATGTCACGGGCGATGACGGTGGTCTCCGGAAGGCCGAGCTGCTTGGCGAACTCGTCGATGATGCGCATGTTCGCCTGGTGCGGGATGAAGGCGGCGAGGTCGGAGGCCTCGATCCCGGCCTTCTCCAGCGCCTCGCGGGCGACCTTCGCCATCTCCCAGACCGCCCAGCGGAAGACCGTCGGACCTTCCTGGCGGAGCGTCGGCCACGGCACCACGCCGTCGCGGAAGTCGGTGAGGGTGCCGTTCATGCCGACGGCGTCGGCCTTGGAGCCGTCGCTGCCCCAGACGGCAGGGGCGATGCCCGGCGTGTCGCTCGGGCCGATGAGAGCCGCGCCAGCGCCGTCGCCGAGGAGGAACGAGATGCTGCGGTCCGTGGGGTCGACGACGTCGGACAGCTTCTCCGTGCCGATCACGAGGGCGTGGCGGGCGGCACCGGCCTTGATGAGCGCGTCGGCCTGCGCCACCGCGTACGCGTAGCCGGCGCAGGCCGCGTTGATGTCGTACGCCGCAGCGGGGTTGGCGCCGACGCGGTCCGCCACGATCGCGGAGACCGACGGCGTCTGCTTCGGGTTGCTGATGGTCGCGACGATGACGAGGTCTACCTGGTCGGCCGGCACACCCGACTTCTCGATGGCCTCGGCCGCCGCCTCGGTCGCGAGGTCGATGGCGTCCGTCGCCTTGTCGGCCCGGACGCGCGTGATGATGCCGGTGCGCTGCCGGATCCACTCGTCACTCGAGTCGATGGGCCCGATGAGGTCTTCGTTGGGCACCGCGTTCTCGCCGCGAGCCGCGCCGAAGGCGTAGATGCGGGTGTAGGCGGGCCCGGCGATCTGGGCGAGGGAGGCGGTCATGCGGCTTCTCCGTTCAGCAGCGCGACGGCGGCTTCGAGGTCTTCGGGGGTCTTCACGGCGACCGTCGGCACGCCGCGCAGGCCGCGCTTGGCGAGACCGACCAGGGCGCCGGCGGGGGCGAGCTCGATGACGCCGGTCACGCCGGCGTCGGCGAAGGAGGTCATGCAGAGGTCCCACCGCACGGGGGAGGAGACCTGATCGACGAGGTAGTCCAGCGCCGTCGCTCCGTCGGTCACGACGGAGCCGTCGCGGTTGGTCCAGAGCGTGATCTCGGGGTCGGCCGGCTGGACATCGGCCACAGCGTCGCGCAGAACCGAGACGGCGGAGGACATGTAGTCGGTGTGGAACGCGCCGGCGACCTGGAGCGGCACCACGCGCGTGCCCTTGACCGGCTCCTCGGCGAGGGCCGCCAGGGCCGGAAGAGGGCCGGCGACGACGATCTGCCCGCCGCCGTTGAAGTTCGCCGGCGCGAGGCCGAGCTCGGCGAGTCGGGCGAGGAGCGTCTCCTCGTCGCCGCCGAGGACCGCGCTCATCCCGGTCGGGGTCTGTGCCGCGGCATCCGCCATCGCCCGCCCACGGATGCCGACGAGGCGCATGCCGGTCGTGGCGTCCAGGACACCGCTGCCGACGAGAGCGGCGATCTCCCCGACGGAGTGCCCGGCGATGCCGTCCGCGCGGCGACCGGCGGCGGCCACGAGAGCGTCACCGGCGACGAGGGAGGCGGCCACGATCAGCGGCTGGGCGACGCGCGTGTCGCGGATGGCGTCCGCGTCCGATTCGGTGCCGTGCATGCGGAGATCCACCTGCGCGGCCTCGGAGTAGGCGGCGAGCCGCTCCTCCACTCCGTCGAGCTCGAGCCAGGGGGCGAGGAATCCGGGGGTCTGCGAGCCCTGTCCAGGGCAGACGACGACAATCACCCACCCAGTCTGCCAACGATCGCGGCAGAACGGTGGATGATCCATCACAAGATTGCGCGGATCCCTTGTGTGTGGCGCACAGGTTCGCCGTCTCGGTCAGCGCGGAGGGCGACGCAGCGGCGAACGGCGCCGGACCTGCTCCGCGGCTCCGATGGAGCCGAGGATGAGCGCGGTCTGCAGGATGAGCGCCTCGCGGGGCCCGGTCGCGTCCCACCCGATGACCTCGCTCACCCGCTTGAGGCGGTAGCGCACGGTATTGGGATGCACGAAGAGCTCGCGGGCCGTCGCCTCGAGGGACCGGCCGTTGTCCAGGTAGCTCCAGAGCGTCGTGACGAGGTCGGTCGAGTGCGCCTGCAACGGGCGGTAGATGCGCTCGATGAGGGTCTGCTTCGCGAGCGGATCGCCGGCGAGGGCGCGCTCGGGGAGCAGGTCGTCGGCCTCGACGGGCCGCGGTGCGCCGCGCCAGGCCCGGGCGACGGCGAATCCGGCCAGGGCCGCACGAGCACTCTGGCTGGCGTCGACGAGGGCGGCGACCGCCGGGCCCAGCACGACGAAGCCCGGGCCGAACGAGGGCTCCAGACGCGTGGCGATCTCCTGGAACCCGAGCTCCTCGTCCTCGCCCTCCTGACCCTCGACGCGCGCGCGTCCGAGCACGAGGACGAGTCGCGAGCCCTGTACCCCGATGAGCACGTCGACCGCGAGCTTGCGCGCGGTGCGGCGCACCAGATCGACGTCGAACTGCGGGGGCGTGGTCCCGACGAGGACAGCGACCTCCCCGTGACCGTGCCACCCGAGCGCGGCGATCCGGCTGGGCAGCTCCTCGTCGGCCTCGCCGGTGAGGATCGAGTCGACGACGAGCGCTTCGAGCCGTGCGTCCCAGAGGCCGCGGGCCTCGGCGGCGCGGGCGTAGACGTCGGCCGCCGCGAACGCCACGTCCCGCGAGTAGAGCAGGATGGCCTCTCGGAGATCCGCGCCCTTGCCCGCGACCCGCTCCTCGGTCACCTCGACGGTGACGCGGATGAGCTGGAGCGTCTGCTGCAGACTCACACTCCGCAGCAGTTCACGGGGAGCGGCGGCGAAGATGTCCGCGGCGATCCATGGGGTGGACGTGGGGTCGTCGTACCACTGGATGAATGACGTGATGCCCGCCTGCGCCACCAGCCCGACCGCGGAGCGGCGGGCCGGTGGCATGTCGGCGTACCAGGGGAGGGTGTCCTCCAGCCGCTTGATCGTCACCGTGGCGATGTCACCGGAGATCCGGCGGAGCCAGGTGAGCGTGGCGGCCTTGTCCATGCCGGCGGCGGAGGCAGCTGTCACCGAGGGCTCAGCTTTCGCCGCCTGCGTTGCCGCTCGTGCCGGCGTTCACGTCGTGCAGGCGGTACTTCTCGATGGCCTGAGCGGAGAGGCCGCGGTCGACCTTGCCCTCCTCAGCCAGTGCCTGCAGCGTGCGCACGACGATCGACGGTCCGTCGATCTTGAAGAAGCGGCGTGCCGCGGCACGGGTGTCCGAGAACCCGAAGCCGTCGGCGCCGAGCGTGGCGAAGCGGTTCGGAACCCACGGGCGGATCTGGTCCTGCACGGCGTGCATGAAGTCGCTGACCGCGACGACGGGACCCTCGGCGCCCTGGAGCTTCTGCGTGAGGTACGCGGTGCGCGGCTCCTGCTCCGGGTGGAGGAAGTTGTGCTCGTCGGCGGCGAGGCCGTCACGGCGCAGCTCGGTCCACGAGGTGACCGACCACACGTCGGCGACGACGCCCCAGTCCTTCTTCAGCAGCTCCTGCGCCTCGAGCGCCCACGGCAGACCGACGCCGGAGGCGAAGAGCTGCGCACGGGGGCCGTCGCCCTCGCCGATGGAGACGCGGTGGATACCGCGGACGATGCCGTCCACGTCCACGTCGGCCGGCTCGGCGGGCTGCACCATCGGCTCGTTGTACACGGTGAGGTAGTACATGACGTTCGGGTCCTCGTGCTGCCCGCCGTACATCCGCTCGAGACCGGAGCGCATGATGTGCGCGATCTCGTAGCCGTACGCGGGGTCGTAGGACACCGTCGCCGGGTTGGTGGAGGAGAGCAGGTGCGAGTGGCCGTCGGCGTGCTGGAGGCCCTCACCCGTCAGGGTCGTGCGTCCGGCGGTGGCGCCGATGATGAAGCCGCGGGCCATCTGGTCGCCGGCCGCCCACTGGGCGTCGCCGGTGCGCTGGAAACCGAACATCGAGTAGAAGATGTAGATCGGGATCAGCGGCTCGCCGTGCGTGGCGTACGAGGTGCCCGCTGCGGTGAACGCCGCGACGGCGCCGGCCTCGTTGATGCCGACGTGGACGATCTGGCCCTGCGGGCTCTCCTTGTAGGCGAGCAGCAGCTCCCGGTCGACCGAGGTGTAGTGCTGGCCGTTGGGGTTGTAGATCTTCGCGGTCGGGAAGTACGCGTCCATGCCGAACGTGCGCGCCTCGTCGGGGATGATCGGCACGATCCGGTGGCCGAACTCCTTCGAGCGCAGCAGGTCCTTCAGCAGGCGGACGAACGCCATGGTCGTGGCGATCTCCTGCGTGCCGGAGCCCTTCTTCGGCAGCGCGTAGGCGTTGTCCTCGGGCAGGGAGAGGCCCACGTGGGTCGAACGGCGCTCCGGGAGGAAGCCGCCGAGGGCCTTACGGCGCTCGAGCATGTACTGGATCGTCTCGTCCTGCGGTCCCGGGTTGTAGTACGGGGGCAGGTAGGGGTTCTCCTCGAGCTGCGCGTCCGTGATCGGGATGTGCATCGCGTCGCGGAACGTCTTGAGGTTGTCCAGCGTCATCTTCTTCATCTGGTGGGTCGCGTTGCGGCCCTCGAACTGCGGGCCGAGCCCGTAGCCCTTGACGGTCTTCGCGAGGATGACGGTCGGCTTGCCCTTGTGCTCGGTCGCGGCCTTGAAGGCGGCGTAGACCTTGCGGTAGTCGTGGCCACCGCGCTTCAGGTTCCAGATGTCGTCGTCGGAGTAGTCCTTGACCAGGGCGGCGGTGCGCTCGTCGCGGCCGAAGAAGTGCTCACGGATGTAGGCGCCGGACTCGGCCTTGTACGTCTGGTAGTCCCCGTCGGGGGTGACGTTCATGAGGTTGAGCAGCGCGCCCTCGGTGTCGCGGGCGAGCAGGTCGTCCCACTCCCGGCCCCAGACGACCTTGATGACGTTCCAGCCCGCGCCGCGGAAGAACGACTCGAGCTCCTGGACGATCTTGCCGTTGCCGCGCACCGGGCCGTCGAGGCGCTGCAGGTTGCAGTTGACGACGAAGGTGAGGTTGTCGAGACCCTCGTTCGCGGCGACCTGGAGCTGACCCCGGCTCTCGACCTCGTCCATCTCGCCGTCGCCGAGGAAGGCCCAGACGTGCGACTGCGAGGTGTCCTTGATGCCCCGGTTCTCGAGGTACTTGTTCGACATCGCCTGGTAGATGGCGTTGATCGGGCCGAGACCCATCGACACCGTCGGGAACTGCCAGTACTCCGGCATGAGGCGCGGGTGCGGGTACGAAGGGATGCCGTTCGGCGCGTGCGACTTCTCCTGGCGGAAGCCGTCGAGCTGGTCCTCGGTCAGGCGACCCTCGAGGAACGAGCGGGCATAGGTGCCGGGGGAGGCGTGGCCCTGGATGAAGATCTGGTCGGCACCACCGGGGTGGTCCGCGCCCTTGAAGAAGTGGTTGAAGCCCACTTCGTACAGCGCCGCGGAGGACGCGTAGGTCGAGATGTGACCGCCGACGCCGATGCCGGGGCGCTGGGCGCGGTGCACCGTGATGGCGGCGTTCCAGCGGATCCAGGCGCGGTAGCGGCGCTCGATCTCCTCGTCGCCGGGGAACTCGGGCTCGTTCTCCGGGGCGATGGTGTTGATGTAGTCGGTGGTCGGAACCATCGGCACGTTCAGGTGCAGTTCCTTGGAGCGCTTGAGCAGGCTGAGCATGATCTCGCGCCCGCGGCCGTGGCCCTTGGCGTCCACCAGCTCGTCGAGCGACTGCTGCCACTCACCGGTCTCTTCCGGATCGCTGTCGAGGGGGCCCTGAGAGTACGGATCCTGGTCGTGGACGGTCACGGGGGAACCTTTCGTCAAGCTGGCAGGTCATGCCAAGGAAACGGGAAGCGACACGGGCAGCCTTGTCGGCCGTGCACAACGCGCGCCGACCTCAGCCTAGCCCTCTTCCACGACACGGGTGCGCATCCGCGCCCGGATAGACTGAGCGCACCAGGGCCTTTAGCTCAGCTGGTAGAGCGCCACGTTTACACCGTGGATGTCGTCGGTTCGATCCCGGCAGGGCCCACCCGTATCGTTTGCAGCGGGGAGCGGCAATGGAGCGACGCATCGTCATCAGTGGGGCATCGGGCCTCATCGGATCCGCGCTCACCGCCGCGCTCCGCGCCGACGGGATCGACGTGAGCACCTTGGTGCGACGGGCCCCGCAGGCGGAGGGCGAGGTCGAGTGGGCGCCGGGCGACGCAGCCCTCGACCCGGATGTTCTCGCCGGCGCCGAGGCCGTCGTGGCCCTCGGCGGTGCGAGCGTCGGACGCCTGCCGTGGACGCGCGGGTATCGACGTCAACTCGTCGAATCGCGGCTCGACGCGACGAACACCCTCACCACCGCGCTGCGCGCCCTGCGCACCGACGCGCCGGCATTCCTCTCCGCCTCGGCCGTGGGGTACTACGGATCGGCGCCGGGCGAGGTGCTCACCGAGCACTCCGGACCCGGCAGCACCTTCCTCGCCGACCTCACCGTGCGGTGGGAGACCGCGGCGCGGCGCGCCGAGGACCACACGCGGGTCGCCCTGCTGCGGACGGCACCGGTGATCCATCGCCGGGGTGTGCTCCGTCCGATGATCACGCTCACGAAGCTCGGCGTCGCCGGCCCTCTGGGGACGGGCACGCAGATCTGGCCGTGGATCTCCTTGGAGGACGAGGTGCGCGGCATCCGCCATGTCCTCGATGAGAAGCTCGCGGGGCCCGTCAATCTCGCCGGACCCACGAGGGCATCAGCCAATGAGATCGGCCGCGCGCTCGCGCAGCGGATGCACCGGCCGTTCTGGCTGCCCGCTCCCCGGTGGGCGTTGCGCCTCGCCCTCGGCGATGCCGCCGAGTCGTTGCTGCTTCCCGACGCCAATGTGCGGCCGGAAGTGCTGGAGCAGTCCGGCTTCCGGTTCACCCATCGGACCGCAGCAGAGGCGGTCGCCGCGGCGGTGTGATGACGCTGCGATTCTCCCGGCGAGACCCCTGCCGTCACAGCGCCCGCGCTGTCAGGATGGGCGCATGGAGATCATCGAGAACTCGAAGCTCACCGTCGTCGGCGCGGGAAGCGTGGGGTCCAGCGTCGCCTACGCCGCGCTCATCCGTGGCTCGGCACGCCACGTCGCCCTGTACGACATCGCGACCGAGAAGGTCGAGGCCGAGGTGCTGGACCTCGCGCACGGCACGCAGTTCACGGGCAGCAGCGACATCATCGGCGGAAGTGACATCTCCGTGGCCGCAGGTTCCCATGTCGTGGTCATCACCGCGGGAGCGAAACAGAACCCTGGACAGACGCGCACCGAGCTCGCCGGGGTGAACGCCGGCATCATCCGGCGCATGATGCCGGAGCTGCTCGCCGTCGCGCCGAACGCCGTCTACGTCATCGTCACGAACCCGTGCGACGTGCTCACGGTCATCGCGCAGCAGGAGACCGGACTGCCGCCGGAGCGCATCTTCGCGTCGGGCACCGTGCTCGACACGTCTCGGCTGCGCTGGAAGCTGGGGGAGCGGGCGGGAGTGTCCACGGCGAGCGTGCACGCCCACATCATCGGAGAGCACGGCGACACCGAGTTCCCGCTCTGGTCGCGGGCGACGATCGGCACGGTCCCGATCCTCGACTGGGAGACCCCGGACCACCCGCGCTTCACCCTGGAGGAGCTGGACGAGATCGCCGTCGACGTCCGCGACGCCGCCTACAAGGTGATCCAGGGGAAGGGCGCCACGAACTATGCGATCGGACTCTCCAGCGCGCGCATCGTGGAGGCGATCCTCCGGGACGAGCATGCGGTGATGCCGGTGAGCACAGTGCTCCACGACTTCCACGGGATCGACGGCGTCGCCCTGTCCGTTCCGTCGATCGTCAGCGCCGCCGGCGCCGTGCCGATCCGCACGACCGCGTTCTCGGATCGGGAGCTCGGACTGCTGCGGGAGTCCGCCGACGCGCTCACCGCGGTCGCCGCATCCCTGCAGGCGTGACGGCGGTGGGGCGGCCGGCCATCCACCGCGTTCACCGACCGTGCGGATCGGTGCGGTTGAGCACCGCGACGACCTCGTCGTAGTCGCCACGAGCCTCGCCGTAGCGGAGGAACTTCACCCGCTCGACCTGGATCTCGGTCGCGTCGGGCTGGGTCTCGATGAGGGACATGACCTCGTCGATGAACGCGTCGAGGGGCAGAGCAGCATCGTTCTCCGCGTGCCCGGGCATGAGATCCGTGCGCACCGCCGGCGGTTCGAGCTCCTGCACCGCGACGGTCGTCCCCGCGAGCTGGAGCCGGAGCGACTCGCTGAGCATGTGGATCGCCGCCTTGCTCGCGTTGTACGTGGGCGTGACCTTCAGGGGCGCGAAGGCGAGACCGGAGGAGACGGTCATGATGGTCGCCGCGGGCTGGGCTCGCAGGTGCTCGATGAAGGCGGCGATGAGACGGATCGGGCCGAGGATGTTCGTCGTGACGGTCTCCTCGGCGGTGGACAGGAAGCCGGCCGGCGTGGTCCAGTCCTCCGCGCGCATGATGCCCGCCATCGTGATGAGCACGTTCAGCGTCGGGTGCGCGACGAGGACCGCGGCCGCGGCCTCGTCGATGCTTCCCGGGTCCGTGGTGTCGATGCGGACGGTGCGGAGTCCGGGATGCTCGGCGGCGATCGCGGCCAGCCGGTCCTCTCGTCGCCCTCCCACGATCACGGTGTTGCCGCGCTCCTGCAGTCGGAGTGCCAGCGCCAGACCGATCCCGCTCGTCGCGCCGGGGATGAAGATGGTGTTTCCGGTGATGTCCATGACCTCAGCCTCGGCGCTGCACCGGCGCCGTTCCAGAGAGGGCTGATCGGGGGATCGGCGGTCCCTGGATCCCGTCCGGTGTCCGGGGGATACTGCACGGATGGATCGCGATGCCCTGGCCGACTTCCTCCTGCGCCGTCGGGAGGCGCTCCGTCCCGCCGATGTGGGGCTGCCTGAGGGGCCGCGTCGGCGGACGGCGGGACTGCGGCGGGAGGAGGTCGCGCAGCTGGCGACCATGTCGACGGACTACTACACACGTCTCGAGCAGCGTCGGGGCCCGCAGCCGAGCGCGCAGATCCTCGCCGCCCTCGCTCGTGCCCTGCGTCTGTCATCCGACGAGCGCGACTACCTGTATCGACTGAGCGGGCTCAGCGCACCCGATCGGACGGTGGTCACCGATTACGTCCGCCCCGGCATCCTCCGCGTGCTCGATCGTCTGCACGACACCCCGGCGTTCGTGGTCTCGCCTCTCGACGAGGTGCTGGTGCAGAACGACGCCTCGCGGGCGTTGATCGGTGACGCGAGCGCCCTGACCGGCCTTGACCGGAGCGGCATCCATCGCTGGTTCGCGCGACCGGACGAGGAGCGACGCCGGTACCGGGAGGTCGATCACCCCCGGCAGTCCCGGGCACTGGTGGCGGCGCTGCGCGCGGCGTACGGAACGATGGGCGCGCGGTCGCGGGCCGGGGAGATCGTGGCCGACCTGTCGGAGCGCAGCCCCGAGTTCGTGCAGCTCTGGGCGGCCCACGAGGTCGCCCGTCGCTTCGAGCAGCACAAGGTGATCGTCCACCCGGAGCTGGGGGAGATCGAGGTGGACTGTCAGGCGCTGTTCACGGAGGACGAGTCACAGGCGCTCATCGTCCTGACGGCGCAGCCGGGCAGCGAGGCCGCCGGAAAGCTGGAGTTCCTGCGCGTCCTCGGCACGCAGAGCGTCTGAGCGGTCGTGACTCAGGATTCTTCGTGCACCGCGGGGTCACCGTCGAACAGGCGCCCGTCTGCGCGTCCGAGCGCCGTGATCGCAGCGACCTCCGCGTCATCGAGCACCACGGCGGCCGCGGCGAGGTTCGCGGCCTGATGCGCCGCGGAGGATGCCTTTGGAATCGCGACGGTCTCTCTGGCCACGTGCCAGGCGAGGACGGCCTGCGCCGGGGTGATGTCGTGAGCGGCGGCCACCTCGCGGACGACATCCTCGTCGAGGAGAGCCTGCGCGCGACCCAGCGGGCTCCAGGCCTCGGTGAGGATGCCGCGTTCGCTGTGATACGCCAGCTGCTCCTCCTGCGGGAAGTACGGGTGCACCTCGATCTGGTTCACGACCGGTCGGACCCCTGTCTCCCGCTCGATGCGCTCGAGATGCTCAGGGAGGAAGTTCGAGACGCCGATCTGGCGGACGACGCCGCGCGCCTGAGCGTCCACGAGAGCCGTCCATGCCTCGACGTACTCGTCCTGGCTCGGGTTCGGCCAGTGGATGAGGTGCAGGTCGGTCGCATCGAGGCCGAGGCGTGAGCGGCTCTCCTCGATGCTGGCTGTCGCCGTCGCGCGGGCGTGGTGCCGTCCGGGGAGCTTCGTCGTCACGATGACCTCGGAGCGGGGGATGCCTGCGGATGCGACGCCGCGCCCGACAGAGCCCTCGTTCTCGTAGTTGAAGGCCGAGTCAACGAGCCGGTATCCGGCACGGAGGGCCTGGGCGACGGCATCCGCTCCGGCGTCGCCGTTCAGGCGGTACGTCCCGAGGCCGAGAGCCGGCAGGGTGAAGCCGTTGTGGGCGCGGAAGGTGGGGACAGTGGTCATCGTTGCTCCTCCGTTGGCGTGCCTCCAGCGTAGAGCGAGTTGGCGGGTCGCGGCCCTCCGCGCGATGCTGGCAGGCATGACCCTGATCGTCGCGCTCTCATGACGGAGTCCGCCCGCTGCCCCTGTGCCTCCGGCGACACCTTCGCCGCCTGTTGCGGACCCCTCCTCGACGGTGCCCCGGCGCCGACCGCCGAGCGGCTGATGCGCTCGCGGTACACGGCGTTCGTACGGGAGGACGGGCCGTACCTGCTCCGCACCTGGCACCCGGATACGCGTCCGGAGGCGATCACCTTCGAGGCGGCCCTGAAATGGCGGCGGCTGGTGATCGTGGATCGCGTGGCGGGCGGCCCTTTCGACACTGTGGGCGTGGTCGAGTTCGAGGCCTTCTGGCGTCAGGGCGGCACGCGCGGATCGCTGCACGAGCGCAGCCGCTTCGTCCGGGAGGACCGGACGTGGTTCTACGTGGACGGCGACATCCGGTGATGCGGCGCTCGGCCCGGCAGCGACTAGATTTGAGAGCGTGAACGCCACCCCGGAGAACCAGCGCACCCTGCTCGACATCGCGGACCTCGACCGGCGCATCGCGCAGGCGGAACGAGCCCGCACCCGGCCGAGCCAGGCGGGCCGGATCGCCGAACTCGTCGCCATCCGGCAGGAGCAGCTCCGTGAGCTCACGGTTCTGACCGGTGCCAGGGATGACGCCCGCACGGAGCTTTCGCGGCTGGAGTCCGATGTCGCGCTCGCCGAGCAGCGCCGCGACCGCGATGCCCAGCGCCTCGCGGCAGCCACCAATCCGAAGGAGGCGCAGGCCCTGGAGCACGAGCTCGCCAGCCTCGCCAAGCGCCTGAGCGACCTCGAGGATGCCGAGCTCGACATCATGGGCCGGGTCGAGGAGGCCGACGCCGCCGTGGCCGCGCAGCAGGCCCTGTTGGACGCGACGACCGCGGAGGGCAGCGCTCTCACCGCCCAGGGCAAGGCCGACGTCGCTGCGGCGACCGAGCTCGGCGCCCAGCTCGCGCGCGACCGGGAGGCCGTCGCCGCCACGGTTCCCGCGCCCCTGCTCGCGGAGTATGATCGCCGCGCCGTGAACAGCGCCGGAGCCGCGCTCCTCACCCGCGGTACGTGCGAGGGGTGCCGGATGATGCTCCCCGGCACCGATCTCAACGACATCCGTCGCGCGCCAGAGGACGAGGTGGTCTCGTGCCCCGAGTGCGGCTGCATCCTCGTGCGCGCTGAGGAGTCGGGACTCTCGTCGTGAGCGCATCCGGCGCGCACCGCCCGTGACGGTGCCGGCGTCGGGCCCGGAGCGACGTCTCGCGCTGATCGGCCTCGGTGCGGGGGAGTACGCCGCGATCGAGCTGGACGAGCATGACGAGGAGCAGCAGCGCACCCTCCTCCCCGCGTCCGAACTCGCCGGCTGGGTGGCTGAGGTCGAAGCCGCCGACACGCCGCGATGGATCATCCGCAGTGCGGCGGAGATCTACGCGCTGCTGCTGAACGCCGGGGTCCGGATCACGCGCAGCCACGACCTCGTCCTCTGCCATGCGATCCTGCGCGACACCGCCATGGTGAACACCCCGCTGCCCCCGGCCGCGGGCTGGGAGCGTCGCGACCCGGTCGACACCACCCCCTCCCTGTTCGACGTCCTCGATGAGGAGTCGGGCGAAGACGCGATCACGGCGGCGCTCGAGCAGTACCGCGCGCAGCGGAACGTGATGGCGGAGGCAACGGACGGCCGCCTGACGTTGCTCTGCGCTGCGGAGTCGGCCGGCGGGCTGATCGCCGAGGAGATGCGCGTCGCGGGGCTGCCCTGGGACGCGGGGGTGCATGACGCGATCCTCACCGAGACGCTGGGTGCGCGTCCGGCAGCGGGCGGGCTGCCCCGACGGATGGTGGAACGCGGCGACGAGGTGCGGGCCCTGCTCGACGACCCCACGCTGCATCTGGACAGTCAGCCGAAGCTGCTGCGGGCCCTGCACCGTGTCGGCGTGTCGGTGGAGTCCACGAGCAAGTGGGAGCTGTCCGCCCACGAGCACCCGGTGATCGAACCGCTCCTCGCCTACAAGAAGCTGTCTCGCCTGCTCAGCGCGAACGGCTGGACCTGGTTGTCGGAATGGGTCCAGGACGGCCGCTTCCGTCCGGTGTACATCCCCGGGGGCGTCGTCACCGGACGGTGGGCATCGGCCGGCGGCGGTGCGCTGCAGCTGCCGCGCAACCTCCGCCCCGCCGTACGCGCGGATCCGGGCTGGGCACTCGTCGTCGCGGACGTCGCCCAGCTCGAGCCGCGGATGCTCGCGGCCATGGCGTCCGACGAGGCGATGGCGGACGCGGCGCGTGGTGGCGACCTCTACGCCGGCGTCGTCGCGTCCGGTGCCGTCGCGACGCGCGAGGAGGCGAAGTACGCGGTGCTGGGAGCGATGTACGGCGCCACCAGCGGCGACAGCGGGCGACTCGTTCCCCGGCTGCGGAAGGTGTACCCGCGCGCGATGGCGCTCGTCGACGACGCGGCGCGCGTGGGGGAGGACGGCGGCATCGTCTCGACCTGGCTCGGTCGCTCCTCGCCGCGTCCGTCCACGGAGTGGATGCGGCTGCAGGCCGACGCCACCGGCGCCGATGCCGACCCCGCCGTGGTCTCCCTCGCCCGCCGCCGCGCGCGGGAGTGGGGGCGCTTCACCCGGAACTTCATCGTCCAGGGCACCGCGGCCGAGTGGTCGCTCATCTGGCTCGCGGAGATCCGCCACCGCCTGGCGCAGCTCCCCGAGGTCTTCGGCGCCGCGGAGGCGTCAGGGCCGTTCGCCCGGGAACCGCACCTGGCGTTCTTCCTGCACGACGAGGTCATCCTGCACACGCCGCAGGAGCACGCGGAGGCCGCGGCCGACGCCGTCCGCGAGGCCGCCGCCGTCGCGACGACCCGCCTGTTCGGCACCTTTCCGATCGACGTGCCCCTCGACCTGCGCATCGCGGACTCCGCGGAGAAGTGAGGCCCCGTAGACTGGAGGGGCGAATGGGTCGACTGGACGGTCGCGTGGCGGGCAACCGCACCGAGGAACGTCCGGGCTCCACAGGGCAGGGCGGTGGGTAACACCCACCCGGAGTGATCCGCGAGATAGTGCCACAGAGAGCAGACCGCCCCGCGAGGGGTAAGGGTGAAAGGGTGGTGTAAGAGACCACCGGGGACCGTGGTGACACGGCCCGCCAGGTAAACCTCGCCCGGAGCAAGGTCAGACAGAGGATGATGACGCGGCTCGCCGAGTCCTCGGGTAGACCGCTGGAGCGGCACGGCAACGTGTCGCCGAGAGAGATGGCCGTCGAAGGGGCGAAGAACCCCGGAACAGAACCCGGCGTACAGGTCGGCCCATTCGCCCCGAACACAGAAGGCCCCGATGACTCCCGTCATCGGGGCCTTCTCTCGTTGGGTCCCTGAGCCCGTCGAAGGGTCAGTCGCCGGCGAGCGAGGCCGCGCCGATGATGCCGGAGTTGTTGCGGTGGATCGCGGGGACGATCGGCGTCTTCAGGTCGAGCAGCGGCAGGAAGTCGCCCGCGTTCTTCGACACGCCGCCGCCGACCACGAACAGGTCGGGGCTGAACAGGAACTCGATGTGGGAGTAGAACGCCTGCAGGCGCTCGGCCCACTCCTCCCAGCTCAGGCCCTCGCGCTCGCGCGCCGAGGTGGCCGCATACGTCTCGACGGACTCGTACTCGCGGAAGTTCAGGTGTCCGAGCTCCGTGTTCGGCAGCAGGACGCCGTCGTACAGGAACGCGGAGCCGATCCCGGTGCCGAGTGTGGTCAGCAGCGTGAAGCCGAGCACGTCGCGCGCCGCGCCGTGGCGGGCCTCCGCGACGCCGGCGGCGTCGGCGTCGTTCACGAAGACGATGTTCCGGCCGAGGCCGTCGCGGAAGAAGCGCTCGGCATCGAAGTCGATCCACTCCTTCGAGACGTTGGCGGCGGACAGCGTCTTCCCGCGCTTGACGATCGCGGGGAACGCCACTCCGAGCGGAAGGGTCGACTCGTGCACGTCCAGCGTCTTCAGGACGGTCTGGACCGCGACCAGGACGTCTTCCGGCGCCGCGCCGGCCGGAGTGGGCACACGTACCCGATCCGAGGCCATGGTGCCGTGTTCGAGGTCGACGATTCCCGCTTTGATGCCCGTGCCGCCGATGTCGACGCCGATCGCTTTTGCCATGGCCGATAGCTTAGCGACCACGGTGCACGCCAGTAGGATCGATGACATCACCCCAACCGCTCGCGGGAAGAAGGAGCAGCCATGACCGACGGCGATCACAAGTACTGGTACAACTCCGCCACGGGCGAGGTCGAGTTCGGCATGCTCTCGCCGTCCATCGACCGCATCGGTCCGTTCGACACGGAGGCCGAGGCGCACCGCGCCCCCGAGGTGCTCAAGGAGCGGTCGCGCGCCTGGGCCGAGGAAGAGGCCGCGGAGCAGGGCTGGGACGCGAAGCCCACCAGCGGCTTCGGTGCGGAGAAGGGCCAGGGCGCAGAGTAGCCATGGACAAGCAGAGGGACTTCGTCCTCCGGACGATCGAGGAGCGCGGCGTCAAGTTCGTGCGCCTGTGGTTCACCGACGTGATCGGCACGCTCAAGTCCGTCGCCATCGCGCCGGCCGAGGTCGAGGGCGCCTTCGCCGAGGGCATCGGTTTCGACGGCTCCGCCATCGAGGGGCTGACCCGCACCTACGAGTCCGATCTGCTCGCCCAGCCCGACCCGACGACCTTCCAGACGCTGCCGTGGCGGGGGGAGATCGACCCGACCGCCCGCATGTTCTGCGACCTCACCACGCCCGACGGGCAGCCCGCGGTGGCCGACCCCCGTCACGTGCTGAAGCGCACGCTCGCGAAGGCCGCCGATGCGGGCTTCACGTTCTACACGCACCCGGAGATCGAGTTCTACCTGCTCAAGTCGTCGTCTTTCGGCCCCGAGGGGCCCGTGCCCGTCGACTCCGCGGGCTACTTCGACAACGTCCCCGGTGGCACCGCGCACGACTTCCGTCGGCGCTCCGTCCGCATGCTGGAGGACCTCGGCATCTCCGTGGAGTTCAGCCACCACGAAGGCGGCCCCGGCCAGAACGAGATCGACCTGCGCTACGCCGACGCCCTCACCACCGCGGACAACGTGATGACCTTCCGGACGGTCATCAAGGAGGTCGCGATCGAGCAGGGCGTGTACGCCACGTTCATGCCGAAGCCGCTCAGCGGTCAGCCCGGCAGCGGCATGCACACGCATATGTCGCTGTTCGAGGGCGACCAGAACGCCTTCTACGAGGAGGGTGCGAAGTACCAGCTCTCCAAGACCGGTCGGCACTTCATCGCGGGTCTGCTCAAGCACGCCAATGAGATCTCCGCGGTGACGAACCAGTTCGTCAACTCCTACAAGCGGCTCTGGGGCGGCGACGAGGCCCCGAGCTTCATCACCTGGGGCCACAACAACCGCTCCGCGCTCGTCCGCGTCCCGATGTACAAGCCCAACAAGGGCCAGTCCTCGCGCGTCGAGTACCGCGCCCTCGACTCCGCGGCGAATCCTTACCTCGCTTACGCGCTCATGCTCGCCGCCGGCCTCAAGGGCATCGAGGAGGGCTACGAGCTTCCGCCGGAGGCGGAGGACAATGTCTGGGCGCTGAGCGACGCCGAGCGTCGGGCGCTGGGATACTCGGCGCTTCCGGCCAGCCTCGACCACGCCCTGGAGTACATGGAGGCCTCCGAGCTGGTCGCGGAGACGCTCGGGGAACAGGTCTTCAACTACGTGCTCCTCAACAAGCGCAAGGAGTGGGAGGCGTATCGCGGTCAGGTCACGCCGCTGGAGCTGAAGAACAACCTCGAGCTCCTCTGAGCACGGCATGGCTCGCCCCGACGCCTCCGTCTCCCTTTCGGCCCTCGCTCGACTCGGATTCGCCGAGCTGAGCGAGGCCGCGGCGTCACTGGCAGAGCTCGAGAGCCTGCTCGACGTACCGCGGACGATGCTGCTCGAGGCGTCTGTCGCTGCAGATCCCGACGCGGCTGTCCGTGGGATGTTGCGGGTGGCACGACGCGACCCGTCCCCGCTGCGGGCCCTTGTCACCGACGAGGAGACGCGCCAACGTGTCTGGCGCGTCTTCGGTGCCTCCGTGGGGCTGGCCGAGTTCTTCCTGCGCCATCCTGAGGAGCTCGACGTGCTTGCGGCGCCCGTCGACGCGCTGCCCGCCGCGGACGTCTGGCGCGATCGGCTGCTCGCCGCCGTCGGGGCCGAGGACGGCTTCGCCGAATCCGCGGAGGACGAGACGATCGTGGCCCTCCGCGTCGCGTATCGGCGGAACCTCGCGGAGATCGCGGCGTTCGACCTCGGCCACCCGCGACCCGAAGACGTCGTCGCCGAGGTCGCCGCCTCCCTTGCGGACCTCGCCGGCGCCGCCCTCGAGACGTCGCTCGCGATCGCCCGCACGCGCCAGGCGCCGTCGGCGGGTCGCGATGCCGTCGCCACGACACAGCTGGCTGTGATCGGCATGGGCAAGGCGGGTGCCAGGGAGCTCAACTACGTCAGCGATGTCGATGTCATCTTCGTCGGGGGCACGTCCGACGAGGAGACGCTGTCCGAGCCGCAGGCGATCGACATCGCGACGCGTCTGGCCAGGGACACCATGCGCTTCCTCAGCGCCATCGAGGTCGAACCGCCACTCTGGGAGGTCGACGCGGCACTGCGCCCCGAGGGCAAGCAGGGAGCGCTCGTGCGCTCCCTCGCCTCCCACGTCGCGTACTACGACCGATGGGCGAAGAGCTGGGAGTTCCAGGCGCTGCTGAAGGCTCGTCCCCTCGCCGGCGATCCTGCACTGGGCGCCGCCTACATCGATGCCGTGCAGCCGCGCGTGTGGTCGAGCGCCGCCAGGGAGGAGTTCGTCGAGAGCGTCCAGCGGATGCGCGAGCGGGTCATGGAGCACATCGACCCGGAGGACGCCCCGTATCAGCTCAAGCTCGGGGCGGGCGGGCTGCGCGACATCGAGTTCACGGTGCAGCTCCTGCAGCTCGTGCACGGTCTCACCGATGCCTCCCTCCGCACCCGCGGCACACTCGAGAGCCTGGACGCGCTGGTCGCGGGCGGCTACATCGGCCGTGCGGATGCGGGCGCCTTCGCGCACGACTACCGCGTGCTGCGGCTCATGGAACACCGTCTCCAGCTGCGTGATCTCAGCCGCACCCACCTCATGCCGAAGACGCCCGCTGGTCTGCGCATCCTGGCGCGCAGCACGAAGCTGGCGGACACGGGGGAGGGCGTCTGGGCCCGGTGGGAGAGTGTCCGGCGCGAGGTGCGCGACATCCACACCCGCCTCTTCTACCGCCCGCTGCTGAGCGCGGTGGCCGGGCTGCCCGAGGAAGAGCGCACCCTTTCCGCGGAGCAGGCCCATGACCGGCTCGCGGCCATCGGCTTCCGCGATCCCGCCGGAGCCCTCCGACACATCGGGGCACTGACGCGCGGGATCAGTCGCAAGGCGACGATCCAGCGACACCTGATGCCCGTGATGGTGCGCTGGTTCGCCGATGGCAGCGACCCCGACTACGGTCTCCTGGCCTTCCGCCGCATCAGCGAGCGGCTGGGCGACACATCGTGGTTCCTGCGCATGCTGCGGGATTCGTCCGGCGCCGCAGAGAGCCTCACCCGGCTGCTGTCGTCGTCGCGCTACATCGGCGAGCTGCTGGAGTGGATCCCGGAGTCGGTGGCCTGGCTGGACAGCGCCGAGCGGCTGCGTCCGCGGAGCGCGCAGGCGCTGGACGAGGAGGCGCGGGCGATCCAGACGCGTCACGAGACGGTCGCCGACGCGCTGCGGGCCGTCCGCGCCCTGCGGCGTCGCGAGCTCCTGCGCACCGCCATGGCCGCGGTGCTCGACGTCGTCACCATCGAGGAGGTGGCCACCGCGCTCACCGACATCACGGATGCGACGATCCAGGCCGGCCTCCGCGCCGTTCTCCGAGAGGTCGTCCCGCCGGAGGACGCAGCGCTCGACTTCGCCGTCATCGGCATGGGGAGGTTCGGCGGTGCGGAGCTCGGCTTCGGGTCCGACGCGGACGTCCTGTACGTGCACGACGCGAACGGTGTCGACTCGGGCAGAGCGGAGAAGCTGGCGACGAGAATCGTGGCGGGGCTCCGCGAGCATCTGACCGACCATCGCCTCCCGCTCGACCTGGACGCGGGTCTGCGGCCGGAGGGGCGCAACGGTCCGATCGTGCGGTCCATCGACGCCTACGCGGCCTACTACCGTCGCTGGTCGCTGTCGTGGGAGGCTCAGGCGCTGCTGCGGGCTCGCGGTGTCGCCGGCAGCGCGAAGCTCATCGGGCGGTTCATGGAACTCGCGGACAGCATCCGGTACCCGGAGGCGGTCGATCTCCAGGGGCTCCGGGAGATCAAGCGGATCAAGGCCAGGGTCGAGGGGGAGCGGCTGCCGCAGGGGACCGACCCGCGTCGTCATCTCAAGCTCGGACCGGGGACTCTCAGCGACGTGGAGTGGCTCGTGCAGCTTCTCCAGCTGCAGCACGCGACCGATGTCCCCGGCCTGCGCACCACGTCGACCCTGCAGGCACTCGACGCCGCGGTCGGCGCCGGGCTCGTCGAGGAGGACGACGCGGAGCGCCTCCGGGCGGCGTGGCTGCTGTCGAGCCGACTCCGTTCAGGCATCACGTTGCTCACGGGTCAGACGAGCGACGTCCTGCCCGCTGACCGCCGTCAGCTGGATGCCCTGGCCCGTCTGCTCGGCTATCCACCCCGGTCGGCGACACCGCTCGAAGAGGACTATCTCGCCGTCACCCGGCGTGCCCGGAGAACCTTCGAGCAGCTCTTCTACGGCTAGACGGCCGGTCGAGTTGCACGATCGTCGTCCGTCGCTCAGAGTGAGCGTATGACCTCTCCTCGCATCGGCGTGATCTGGAACCCGACGAAGTCCGACCGGGATGTCCTCGGCGAGGCCGTCACCATCGCCTTCGGTGAGGAAGCCGACGTGCGCTGGGGCGAGACGACTCCGGATGACCCCGGCCGTGGCGTCGCGGCGAAAGCGGTGGAGGAGGGCTGTGCCCTCGTCATCGCGGTCGGCGGTGACGGCACGATCCGCGCGGTCGCGGAGGCTCTGGTCGGCACCGATGTCGCTCTCGGGATCGTCCCGCAGGGCACAGGCAATCTGCTCGCGCGCAACCTCGGCGTGCCGCTCGAGGGCGTGCTGCCGGCGCTCGAGCACATCCGCGATTCCGAGCCGCACCGCATCGACCTCGGCTGGGTGGAGTTCGACGGCGAGGAGCATGCCTTCTCCGTCATGGTCGGCTTCGGGGTCGACGCGCAGATGCTCGTGGAGACCAACGACGACCTCAAGGATCGCGCCGGCTGGCTCGCCTACGTCGAGGCGATGGGGCGCGCACTGGCCGGTACCGAGATGACGGACATCACGCTGCAGCTCGACGACCACGAGCCGGAGGAGGTGCGCGGTCACACGCTGCTCGTCGGCAACTGCGGCATGCTCCAGGGTGGCATCCGTCTGCTGCCCGATGCCGTCCTCGACGACGGGCTCCTCGACATGTTGCTCATCAGCTCCGACGGCGCGCTGCAGTGGCTCGACACCGTCCGCTCGGTCGTCTGGGACAACGGCATCCGTCGCATGATCGGGAACGTCGATCAGGCGGTCAGCACGGACTCCACCACCCACGTCTCGGCGGAGCGGATCCGCGTGCAGCTCTCCGCGCCGCAGATGTTCGAGATCGACGGCGAGGAGATCGGCGAGATCGACGCGTTCACCGTGCGGGTGCAGCCGGGCGCCGTCCTGGTCCGCTGATCAGGCGACGGTCACCGCCGGCGGCGTTCTCTTCCTGTCCTGATTGGGGAAGACGACCTTCTGCACGATGATGATGATGCTCGCGGCCACCGGGATGGCGACGAGAGCGCCCAGGATTCCGCCGAGCGCTCCACCGGCCACCGCGGCGATGACCACCAGTGCGCCGGGGACGGCGACGGCCTTGTTCATGATCCGCGGGGAGAGCACGTACGCCTCGATCTGCATGTAGATCAGGTAGTAGATGATCGCGATCAGCGCGGTCGTCGGCGAGACGAACAGGCAGATGAGCGAGATGATGATCGATGCCGAGAGCGTTCCGACGAGCGGGATCATCGAGCCGATGAACGCGATCAGTGCGAGCAGCGCCGGCACCGGCGCTCCGATGATGGTGAGGAAGATGAGGCTCAGGACGCCGTTGGTGAGCGCGAGGCTCGCCTGACCGATGACGTAGCGCCCGACAGCACTGGAGACGTCCTCCAGGAGCTCGCTGAAGGTGTCGCGCTGGTAGGCGGGGACGAACCGCGCGGCCACCCGCTTCATGCTGCGCAGCGATGCCATGAAGTAGAGGGTGAGGATGAGCACGATCGTGACGCCCGTCAGGCCGCCGGCGATCCCTGCGCCGACGGCGAAGACGCCGCCACCGATGTCGAGGAAGTTGTCCGGGTTCTGCACGAAGCCGAGCACGCCGTCGACCGCATCCTGGATCGTGCTGCCGAACTGTCCGCTGACGTCCTGGAACCAGGCGCTCTTCGTGAACTCCTTGATCATCTCCGGACCGTCTTTGATGAGGTTCCCGATCTGCTCCACGAGAGTGGGGACGATGGCGAGGATGATCCCGGCGAAGGCGAGGAGCACGCCGATCACGACCACGGCGACCGCCGCCGGGCGCGGGAGCTTGCGTTCGATGAACCGCACGATCGGATCGAGGCCGAGCGCGAGGAACAGGGCGACGCCGATGTAGACCAGCACGGTGGCGAGCTGGCCGACGATGCCGCCGATCATGAGCGCGACGAGCACCCCGAGGGCGCCGAGGAGACCGAACATGAACGGGTTCGCCCTGGCGCCGGCGACCACGCTCGACGGCGACCGTCGCTGTGCGGACACGCTGGGTGCCGGATCCGGCGGTGCGATCAACTTCCTGCGACGCATGGTCCCCTCCCTCTGTCGATAGTCGACACTCGATCTTCCTCCACCAGGTCCCGTGCGCTGCTCAGCGACACCCGTCGGCTCGGCGGGCGTCGGGGGCGTCGGGTCAGTGGCTGCTGTTGCCCTTGCCGTTGTTGCCGTCGCGGCCAGGGCTCTTGCCTCGGTTCTCCTGCGCCTGCGGTGCGGCGTTCTCGGGCAGGCTTCCGTCGATCACCGACTCGGAGACAGGCGTCGTCGGCGCCACCGGGGTCGCAGCCACCGGCTCCACGACGACGGTCTCCGTCGGCGCCGGGTCGGCGACGGTGTCGGCGGGAGCCGGTTCGACGGACACGAGCTCCTCGATGCTCTCGAGCATCCTCGATGCACCGTCGGAGACGGCACCCGAGCTGGCGAGGGCCTGCTCGCCGTGCCCGACCAGTGCTGCGGAGGCGGTGGTCACCGCGCCGAGCACGACCACCGCGGCGATGAGGAGAGACTCGCGACGACGGCGCGTGCGCCGGGCCGGGGACGCCGCGGGGTGCGCCGACGCGACGCGACGACGGGCGCGGGCCTCGGCGCGGGTGCGGGGGAGGGGGAGGGCGCCTGCCGCCGGCGCCGGAAGCGGCACGGTGACATCCGTTGCCACCTCTTCGGTAACGGGGAAATCGAGCAATCGGCGCAGTTCGCTCTCGACCTCCAGAGCGTGTGGCCGCGCTTCGGGGTCGATCGCCGTCATCGCGGTGAGCAGGCCGACCCACTCCGACCCCAGCTCCGCGGGGATCTCGGGGGCGATGTGGAGGCGGGCGAGGGCGGATTCGACGCTGAGGGTGGGAGCGAAGCCGGGCTTGCCGGTGAGCGCCTCCAACAGGACGAGCCCGAGCGCGTAGACGTCGACCGCGGGACGGATGTCGCCGTTGCGCAACTGCTCCGGTGCCATGTAGGTCAGTGTCCCGAGGACGATGCCGGGAGTGGTGACACGCGACATGTCGATGGCGCAGGCGATCCCGAAGTCGGCGAGTTTCGCGCTCCACCGGCCGTTCGTGTCGAGAGGCGGGGTGAGCAGGACGTTCGAGGGCTTGATGTCGCGGTGCACGATGCCGGCGCTGTGCACGGCGTGGAGGGCGGAGGCGATGTCCGCCCCGATCATGGCGATCTCGCGCGCTGGGACCGTCGCGCGTGCCATGCGCTTGCTCAGAGTCGGTCCGGGCACGTACTCCATCACGAGGTACTTCGGTCGTCCGGGCTCGAGGTGCGCGTCGAGGAGGGTGACCAGGCCAGGGTGGTTGAGACCCGCGAGGAGCGCCTTCTCCGAGTGCACCCGCTCCACCGGCACGACGGCGTCGTCGGACTCGCGGAACATCTTCACCGCGACGGTGCGTTCGAGGGTGATGTCCTCCGCGCGGTACACGGTCGCCATCCCGCCCATACCGACGGCCTCTGCCAGACGGTAGCGGCCGTCCAGAAGCGCGGCGGTCGGCGGGGCTTCCTGGGTGATCACGGCGTCCTCCACTGGCGGGACCGGGTATCCCGACGATGTCTTCACCGTATCCGCGCAGAGAAAACGCTGCGTTGGGGTTGACGTGGAGGCCGACACCTGCAACGGGGGATCCATGGGGAGCTGGGAGACTGGACGGATGGCAGGGATTCACCACGTGGAGATCTGGGTCGCCGACCTCGCGTCGTCGCGAGCGGAGTGGGGGTGGCTGCTCGGTGCGGTGGGTTTCGTCCGGGCCGGCGCATGGCCCGAGGGCGAGTCCTGGGAGGCGGGTGGCGCGTATGTCACCCTCACGATATCCCCGAACCTCAGCGGCAGCGCACACGATCGTCGCGCCCCTGGCGTGAACCATCTCGCCTTCGCTGCGGGCCCGCCGAGCCGAGTGGACGCGATCATCGCGGCGGCCCCCGAGCACGGCTGGCGGCCTTTGTACGCGGAGCGCTACCCGCACGCCGGTGGGCCCGATCACTACGCCGGATGGCTGGAGAACTCCGCGGGGTTCAAGGCCGAGATCGTCGCCGACGAGTTCTGACGCGGGCCATGCCCAGCGCCGTTACCGCCAGAGGCGGGCGGCGGTGCTGGCGGTCTCCATGGAGATGGCATTGGCGGTGATGAGTCGGCGGTTGGCTTCGGCGAGGGCGGCCTTCATGCGGCGGATGGCGGTGTCCCAGTCGTGGTGGGCGCGGTCGTATGCCGCCTGCGCCTCACCGGACCATGAGGATCGAAGCCGAGCGGCCTCCGCGTCGAGGGTGTCGAGCGCGTCTTCGAATTGCCGAAGGGTGAGAGCGAGACGCGCGACCGTGTCGCTGACGGCGTCGTGACGGACCGTGACTCTCATCGTTGCTCCGACAGCTCCTGGCCGAGGTCGAGCTCACGGAGGACGTACGTCTGAGCGACGGCGTCGGTGAGGTAGTACGTGAAGAAGATGCCCGCGGCTTCGTCAGCAGTGAACGCCTCGTTCGAGAACACGCGCACCGCACGCGTCTGACTGATCGGGATCAGCGTCGTCCCGTCGGCAGGCTCGGGACGCCTTACCGTGTACAGGTGGGTCTCGCCGTCAGGCGCGGCGAGGCGCACTTCCACGGTCATCTGATCGGCTGAACCGGCCGCCTGGATGAAGGAGTCGGTCAGAGGCTTCTGGATCCGATGATGCTAGACGGGTCCGCGCCACGCCAGATGCTGTACGTGAACTCGCTCACGCCGTCCAAGCGGCCGAGCATGAGGCGCAAGTGATCTGCGACGGGGCGCCTGTTCTCTGTGATCCACCCCATCTGACCGCTCGTGAACTGCTGGCCGTGCGTCCTGCTTGAGGTCACCGCAGTCTCCTCTCTCCCCGAGAACGCAGCGAGCTGTGCGACCGTGTCGGCGATCGCGTCGTGACGGACCGCGACTCTCATGGCGCCTCGTCCTCGGTGGGGTCGGGGACGCTCATGTCAATCTCGCGGAGCGTGTAGGGCTGGGCGACTTTATCGGTGAGGAAGTAGGTGTAGAAGATCACCGCTGCTTCGTCGGCCGTGAACACCTCGTTGGGATACACGGTGGTGGAATGGCGTCCGTCATCCCAGTGGATGACCTCGGTGGGCTCGCCGGACATGTCCGCGCCCGGACGCCCGACGACATACTGATGCGCGATGCCGTCCGGGTCGACATAGCGGACCTCGATCACAAGGGCTTCCGCTGTCCCGGCACACTGGATGTACTCCTCGCTGAAGGGGATGCTGTCCAGAAGGTCCGCGCCCTCCGGGGCGCGCCACAGGCTCCATGCCCATGTTGAGGACCCGTTGAGCTGACGCAGCGAGAACTGGATCTGTTCCTGGTACGGCCGGAAGTAATCGACCAGTGCGCCGCGAGTATCGTCATTGATCTGACGGATATGTGTCGGTTGACTCATTTCACGGTCTCCAGAATTACTCGAGTGATTGTGATTCTCTCCCCATTCAGGGTGGCGGTCGCTGGTCGTTCGGGGCTCACGGTGGCATCGAAGCCACGTTGGGCTGCATCGCGGCTGCCCGTGCCGCCCTTGATCTCGATGCCGGTGTACGTCCCGTCGGCGTTCTCGATGAAGCCATCGTAATAGCGAGCTTGGTCTGAGGTCGCTTGGGGATTGTGGTGATACCCCTGGATGGTCGCGCGGATCTTGTTGCGGATAACGTCCTTGCCGGTGTCCTCGGCGACACGATCGAGTCCGATCTTTTCTGTGTCGACCCAGGGGCGTTGGCCGTCGCCGTTGTACTGGCCGAGCACGTTCCGTCCGCCGTGCGTGGGGTGTGGGGCGGGGCGCTCAGGAGCATTCTGAGCGGACTCGTTCGCCCACCCGGCAGCGTGTCCGGCTGCGGTCAGGCCGGCCGCGGCTACGCGGGCGCCAGCCCAGGCCAGACCACCCCCAGGGACGGTGCCGACGCCGGTTACGGCGACCGCTCCGCTGCCGCCCATCATGGCCCCGCCGCCGATGACCAGGGCGGCTCCGCCGAGGAGTTCGAGGACGATGTCCAGGTGCTCCCGCAGCGTCCGCGCGGAGGCGGCGAGCATGTCCATCGTGGCCTGGAACGGCTGCACGACAGCGAGCGTGAACACCGCCTCGGTGACGGCATGCTGGGCTGCGGTCGCGGCCTCAGCCTCGGTGAGCGGCATGCGCGCGGCCTCTGCGGCCTGGTCCAACCGGACTGCGCAGTCTCGGGCGAAGACATCCAGCGTCGCCCGGGCGTTGAACAGCACCGCTCTGGCCTGTTCATGCGCGGGACCGGACGGGTCGACGAATGGCACCTCCACCTCCGGGTGCCGAAGGCCCTGCCCGACCCGAAGCTCGCGGACGTAAGCGCGGTGCGCGGCCAGTGCCGTGGCGGCCTGCTGCTCGGCCTCGTCCCAGAGAGTGATGGCGCGCGCGGCTTCCTCCTGCGCCCACTCCAGCGCATCCGCCCAGGTGAACAGGGCGTGAGCGCCCTCGCGGAGCCCGTCGCCGGCGTTCGACCAGTGCAGCAACTGACGATCGAAGCGCGTCAGGTACGCGTCGTAGGCCTCGCCCGTCCAGGTGCCCTCATCGGCGAGCGACGCGAGCTGGTCGTGCACCCGTGCCGCAGCCACGCCGTGTGCCTTCCACCCCTCGGCCGTCTGCCTGACCTCGCCGGGTGAGCCAGGGATGAGGGCGGTGGCGGAGCGGGTCTGCCCGAGCCCGATCACTCTTCCCAGATCATCGCGTCGACCTCGGCCTTCGCGGCATCCGTCCCCTCATCGAAGACCCGGGCCGTCGTCGCCAGACGTTCGGTGAAATCGTCGGAGTCCGTCACCCGCGCTGCGAGGCCCGCAGACCAGGTTTCGGCGAACCGCTCAGAGGCTGCGACCACCCACTCGTGGCCGGCGCTCGTCGGCGGGGTGAGGTCGGTCGCCCCGACGTCTGCGATGATGCGCCGCGTCTTCGCCGCCATCGCCCGCAACACATCCGTGTCGACCTCATAATCCTGCGACATGCCGCCCTCTTCCTGCGAGCCCCCCCGGCTGCGGGATCGAGCGTAGGTCAAGACAGGGTCAGAGGATGGCGAAATGTCTGAATATGCGTAGGAAGTAACCCCAAATGAGTACGTGGGGGGGGTAGGGCTGCCGTAGCCGCACGGTCCCCATGCAGCGAAAGAGCCCGCCCCCGGATGGGGACGGACTCTTTCGCGATCTGCGTTCGGCTCAGACTCCGAAGTACAGCTCGTACTCGAACGGGTGCGGGCGCTGAGCGATCGGCAGGATCTCGTTCTCGTACTTGTAGGAGATCCAGGTCTCGATGAGCTCCTCGGTGAACACGCCGCCCTCGAGGAGGAACTGGTGGTCGGCGCGGAGCGCCTCGAGCGAGTCCAGCAGGGAGTTCGGCACCTGCGGGATGTTCTTGGCCTCCTCAGGCGGAAGCTCGTAGAGGTCCTTGTCGACGGGCTCGTGCGGCTCGATGCGGTTCTTGATGCCGTCGAGGCCCGCCATGAGCTGCGCAGCGAAGGCAAGGTACGGGTTGCCCGAGGCGTCGGGCGCGCGGAACTCGATGCGCTTGGCCTTCGGGTTCGAGCCCGTGATCGGGATGCGGATCGCGGCGGAGCGGTTTCCGGCCGAGTAGACCAGGTTGACCGGAGCCTCGAAGCCCTTGACCAGACGGTGGTAGCTGTTCAGCGTCGGGTTGGTGAAGGCGAGCAGCGCCGGCGCGTGGGCCAGGATGCCGCCGATGTACCACCGCGCGATGTCGCTGAGCTGACCGTAGCCGGCCTCGTCGTAGAAGAGCGGCTTGCCGTCGCTCCACAGCGACTGGTGGGTGTGCATGCCCGAGCCGTTGTCGCCGTACAGCGGCTTCGGCATGAAGGTGGCGACCTTGCCCCACTCCTCGGCGGTGTTCTTGACGATGTACTTGAACTTCAGGATGTCGTCGGCCGCGTGCACCATGGTGTCGAAGCGGTAGTTGATCTCCTGCTGGCCGGCCGTTCCCACCTCGTGGTGGGAGCGCTCGAGGATGAAGCCCGCATCGATGAGCTTGAGGGTGATGTCGTCGCGCAGGTCGGCCGTCTTGTCGACCGGGCTGACGGGGAAGTAGCCGCCCTTGTACGGGGTCTTGTTGGCGAGGTTCCCGCCCTCCTCCTCGCGGCCGGTGTTCCACGCGGCCTCCTCGGAGTCGACCTTGTAGAAGCTCTCGCCGGCAGTGACGGAGTAGCGCACGTCGTCGAAGATGTAGAACTCGGCCTCGGGGGCGAAGAACGCGGTGTCGGCGATGCCGGTGGAGGTGAGGTACTTCTCCGCCTTCTTCGCGACCTGACGCGGGTCCTTCGAGTAGATCTCGCCGGTGCGCGGGTTGTAGATGTCGAAGATCATCACGAGGGTGCTCGCCTCGCGGAAGGGGTCGATGTACGCCGTCGTCACATCCGGGATCAGCTGCATGTCCGACTCGTGGATGCTGGCGAAGCCACGGATGGAGGAGCCGTCGAACAGCTGTCCGTCCGTGAAGAAGGCCTCGTCGACCGTCGCCGCAGGGATGTTGAAGTGCTGCTGCACACCAGGGAGGTCGGTGAAACGGATGTCAAGGAATTTGACGTCGTTCTCCTTGATGTAGGCCAGTACCTCGGACGAATCTTTGAACATGTACGACTCCTGTGATGCGGATCGATGGCTTCGGGGCCACTTTGCACAGTACGGACGGGGGATTTCTCCACGGTATCCGCTTTGTTTCGTCCGTGTTACAGCGTGAGCAGGATCGGAGGGCATCCACAGCCTCGGTAGGCTGGAGGGGTGACGGATGCTGTGAACACGTACCCCGGTGAGCGACTCGGACTCCCGGAGTCCGGACCGGGGAGCATCGGTCGCCCTGGACGTCGCATCGGGGCCCTCGCGATCGACTGGACGGCAGCCGTCATCCTCTCCGTCGCGTTCTTCCAGTACGACCCGTTCGCCACGCTGCTCATCTTCGGCGTCGTGCAGATCCTCTTCATCCCGACCGCCGGCGGCAGCCCAGGGCACCGCATCCTCGGCATGCGCGTCGTCCGTCTCGACGGCGGATGGGTCGGTCTGTGGCGCCCGATCGTGCGCACGCTGCTTCTCCTCGTCGTGATCCCGGCCGTCGTGTGGGACCCGGATCAGCGCGGTCTCCACGACAAGGCTGTGGGCACGGTCCTCATCCGCGCCTGAGGCTCAGTCGCGGCCGCGGTTGCGACGGCGTGCTTCGCGGGGTGCCCTGCCGCCGAGGAACGAGCGCGCGGGGTCGACGACGTACCCGCGACGCAACGCTTCGCGGCCGATCAGCATCCGGAAACCCATCTCGTCCCGGTTGCTCAGCGTGACCTCGGCGAGCACCTCTCGGTCGACGAGACGGATCATCAGCTGCACGACGAGACGTTCCTGCGCGTGGCCGGAGGAGCTCCGGACGGCCCGCCGGTCGTGGATGGGGGACTCGACGACGACGGCATCCTCCTGGCTGTCCTGCCAGGGCTTCACACGGAACCGCACCCAGGGCTCGTCATCGCGCTCGAACTCCTGGATGTCGAACGCGTGCAGGGACGAAGTGCGGGCGCCGGTGTCGATCTTGGCTTTGATCCAGTCGACTCCGAGATCGGGCAGGCTCACCCACTCGCGCCACCCCGTAAGGGTGTTTGAATGGGTAGACCTACTCACCTGATACATCCTGGCAGGAAATCCCCCGTGAAGATCGCAGTGCTGTCCCGTGCGCCGCAGGCGTACTCCACCCAACGCCTCCGCGCGGCCGCACTGCAGCGAGGGCACAACGTGAAGGTGCTGAATACCCTGCGCTTCGCGATCGACCTGACCTCCGACGAACCCGACCTGCACTACCGTGGTCGGCAGCTCAGCGACTACGACGCGATCCTGCCACGCATCGGCAACTCGATCACGTACTTCGGTACCGCGGTGGTGCGACAGTTCGAGCAGATGGATGTCTACACCCCGAACACGGCGAACGGCATCTCGAGCGCGCGCGACAAGCTCCGGGCGAACCAGATCCTCTCCCGGCACAACATCGCGATGCCGCCGACGGCCTTCGTCCGCAACCGCGCCGACGTGCGGCCGGCGATCGAGCGCGTCGGCGGCGCTCCCGTGGTGATCAAGCTGCTCGAGGGCACCCAGGGCATCGGCGTCATCCTCGCGCCGCAGGTGAAGGTGGCTGAGGCCATCATCGAGACGCTCCACTCGACCAAGCAGAACGTGCTCATCCAGAAGTTCATCGCCGAGAGCCGGGGCCGCGACATCCGCGCGCTCGTCGTCGGGGACCGCGTCGTCGCCGCGATGCGCCGATCGGCAGCGGGGGACGAGTTCCGTTCCAACGTGCACCGTGGCGGCTCGGTCGAGGCGATCGAGCTCGACCCGGTCTACGAGCGGGCTGCCGTGCGGTCGGCCCAGATCATGGGACTCCGCGTCGCCGGCGTGGACATGCTGGAGGGGGACGAGGGACCCCTGGTGATGGAGGTCAACTCCTCCCCGGGCCTGCAGGGTATCGAGACCGCGACCAAGCTCGACGTCGCGGGCGCGATCATCGACTACATCGCCGGTCAGGTCGCCTTCCCGGAGATCGACGTCCGGCAGCGCCTCACCGTCTCCACCGGCTACGGCGTCGCCGAACTCATGGTCCACGGCGCCGCCGACCTGGTCGGCAAGACGCTGGGGGAGGCGGGCCTGTGGGAGCGCGACATCACGGTGCTCACCCTGCACCGCGGGGTCAGTGTCATCCCGAACCCGCGCAAGCATGTGGTCCTCGAGCCCGACGACCGCCTGTTCTGCTTCGGCAAGCTCGATGAGATGCGCTCGATGATCCCCGAGCGTCGTCGTCGCCGCGCGAAGGTGCGCCGCCTGCCCAAGCAGCCGCTCTCGGAATGAGAGAAGCGCGTCCGCCCTGACCGAGGGCGGCCGCGCTTCGCGGTCCGGGGGAGCGAGTCAGCGCGGACGCTGCGCCCGCACCTTCGTCGGGTCGATCCCCTTCGGGATGGGAAGCGACGACAGCGACTGCGAGACCGAGTCGATGCGGCGGATGACGGCCGCCATCGTGGCCTTGTCGATGGCCTTCGGGAGCTTCTTGATGGTCTTCGCGAGGTCGGCGATGGGCACCTCGTCTTCGCCGTGCCCGACGTAGAGCACCGTGATCGGCACGCCGTGAGCGACGCGCTGCGCACGGCTGCGCTCCTCGTTCACGAGTCGGGTGAGGCGTCCGCGGGCGCCCTCGCCGACGACGACGATGCCGCCGCGGCCGACCGTCCGGTACACCGCCTCCTGCGTCTTCGGGTTGATGCCCACCGGGGTCTCGGAGGCCTGCCACCGGCGACCGAGGCTCGTGCTGAGCACGTGGCCGGTCGCACCGGGCATGCCGTCGATCTTCGTGTACATGGCCGAGGTCGACAGCCGGGTCATGAGGAACAGCGCGCCGAGGACGCCGAGCATCAAGCCCGTGATGGCCCAGAGGACGAGCGTCCACACCTGGAACGGCGGAATCAGGTAGCCGGCCAGGAGGCCGAGCAGCACGCCGCCGATGAGGATCGCGGCCTGCGCCCAGGGGAGCCAGGCATAGGCCTCGCGCGTGAACCGGAAGAGGGACTTGATCTGGGAGAAGAACCCAGGACGCTTCTCGGGTTCAGGAGCACGCTTTGCCATGGAGACCAGCCTACCGAGTCCGAAGGCCGTGCGATGCCGCCGTTCGCGTGCAGCGGAGAGCGTGTGCGCGATCTCTCCTGCACAATCCGACCCGCCACGGGATCTCGTCCCCGAGCAACGAGTTCGGACGGAGCGTCCCGCGGGTCGGGTGGGATGGATCGCATGACACCAGCGCGTGAGAGTGCCCCCCGCGAGCAGGCCGTGCTTCCCCAGGCACACCGTACGATCCGACTCCTCGACTCTGCTGAGGGGCCCTTTCGCGGTGCGCTCGTCACCTCGCCGGACGGTCCGGTCGTGCGCGTCGAGGCCGAGAGCCTCGCTGGTTGGGCGGGCTGTCGATATGCGGGCACCCAGCACATCGCCGCGCCGGTGGACATGATCCGCCGCGCGGACGGACACGACGTCCTTCTGCCCTGGTGCACCGAGCGCCTGGAGGCCTACGTGGATCGGCGGCTCCGGCGGGGCGGGTTGCCATCGGGGGAGGTCAGCACGGTGGTCGTGAGTCTTCTGCGCGGACTGGCGGAGCTGGGGCCCGCGTCGGCGGTGGACATGCACGGGACATGGTGGCTCACCGACGGGGGCCGGCCGGTCTTCGTGCTGGGGCCCGGTCAGGACGCGCCGACCGCCGTCCTGGTGATCGTGGACCGGCTACGCGCGGAGTGCACCGATAAGACGATGGCCCGGGTCCTCGACCGCACCCGCGATCGCGTTCGCTCGGCCGCAGCACAGCGCCGGGTGCCCCGGCGATTGCTCGAGGACGCAGAGAGCGACCTCTTGGAGATCGCAGCACCACGACCACTGGAAGAGGCTGCCGAGGACCGGGCGGCGCCCACGGAAGCCGGTGTCTCCGGTGCGGTGCGACGAGTCCGCACCGAACCCGTCACCCGCGCACGGCTGCGGGAGCGTCGGATGCGGGAAGAGAGTGCGGTCAAAGGGGGCTCGGTACGGGCGTTCGCCGGCCTGCTCGCCCTCCGCGATCGAGTCGTCAGCGGGGCGCGACCTCTCCTCGATCGGCGGACCATCAGGGTACGGCCGCCGGCGGGCGGAGGGGAGACGGGTTCCCGGCGCAGGCGGGTTCTCATCGTGGCCGGCGCGTGCGCGGCGGCGGTGCTCCTCGCGGGGCTGCTGTGGCCGAGCGACGGAGACGATCCCGCGGTCGGGGCAGCGGGGAGCACTCCTCCGTCCGCTGACCGTCCTGAGGGAGCGGGCCCTGCCAGGCGGACTGCGCCGACACCTGCTCCTTCACCGTCCGCGTCCGCGGCGCCGCCGAAGGCCGACGATCCGACAGGCGCTCTCCCGGCACTCCTCGCGCAGATCGTCGAGTGCGAGGCACGCGACGACGCGGTGTGCGCCGCTGCCGTCGCGGCCGGTTCCGCGGGGATCACGCCCGTCGCTGCCGAGATGGCCGGTCGGAAGGATGCGGTTCTCGTGGATCGCTATGGAGACATGGCCGTGATGGAGCTGCCGTCATCGCCCGAGAGCGGCGAAGCGAAGACCGAGGAGGCAGCCATCCTCGTGCTGGTGTGGGCAGATGAAAAATGGCTGGTCCGCGACGCATATCGCGTCGCGGACCAGCCGAAGTGAGGCGAGCCGTCGGTCAGGCGCCGAGCTGGCCGCTGAACTGCGCAGCCTCGAGGCGAGCCTTCACCGCACCGAGGAAGCGTGCCGCGTCGGCACCGTCGATGATGCGGTGGTCGTACGACAGAGCCAGGTACACGTAGGAGCGGACCGCGATCGCGTCCGTGCCGCCGACCTTGACCAGACCCGGGCGCTTGACGACCGTGCCCGTGCCGAGGATCGCCGACTGCGGCAGGAACACCACGGGCGTGTCGAACAGCGCGCCGCGCGAACCGGTGTTGGTCAGCGTGAACGTGCCGCCGGCGAGCTCGTCGGGCTTCAGCTTGTTGTCGCGGGTGCGCGCCGCGAGATCGGCGATCTCGTGGGCGATCTCGGCGATGTTCTTCGACGCAGCGTCGCGGAGCACCGGCGTGAGCAGACCGCGCTCGGTGTCGACCGCGATCGAGACGTTCTCGGACGCCGGGTAGACGATCTGCTCGCCGTCGACCGTCGCGTTGATGATCGGGAAGGCCTGCAGGGCCTCCGCCGCGGCGAGGGCGAAGAACGGCAGGAAGGACAGCTTGTCGCCGGTCTTCTCGAGGAACGACGCCTTGACGCTGTCGCGGTACTCGGCGAGAGCGGTGACGTCCACCTCGACCACCGTGGTGAGCTGGGCCGTCTGCTGCATCGACTCGACCGCACGCTTGGCGAGGACCTTGCGCAGGCGCGACATCGGCTGGGTGGTCCCGCGCAGCGGCGACACCTCCAGGGGGGCCGGAGCCGGCGTTGCAGCGGCTGCCGGTGCGGCGGTGGCGGTCTCTGCGGCCTTGAGGACGTCCTCCTTGCGGATTCGGCCTCCGACGCCGGTGCCCTTGACCGTGGCCAGGTCCACACCCTGCTGCGCAGCCAGACGGCGCACGAGCGGGGTCACGTAGAGGTTGTCGCTCTCGGTCGGCAGCGACAGCTTGGGGGCCTCCGCCTGCGCGGGCTGTGCCGGAGCAGCGGCCTGTGCGGGCGCTGCGGGGGCCTCGGCCTGCGGAGCGGGAGCAGCGGGCGCCTCGGGCTGTGCAGCCGGAGCCTCGGCCTGCGGAGCCGGAGCGGCGGGCGCCTCGGCCTGCGGAGCGGCAGGGGCTTCGGCCTGCGGAGCAGCGGGAGCCTCGGGCTGGGGTGCGGGAGCAGCACCGGATCCGACGCGTGCCAGCACGGCGCCGACCTCGACGGTCTCGTCCTCGCCGGCGACGATCTCCTGCAGCACCCCGGCGACCGGCGACGGGATCTCGGTGTCGACCTTGTCGGTGGAGATCTCGAGGAGCGCCTCGTCGACCTCGACCGAGTCGCCGACCTGCTTGAGCCAGCGGGTGACCGTGCCTTCGGTGACGCTCTCACCGAGCTCGGGGAGCACGATGTCGGTGGCGTCGCCGGAGGGAGCCGCAGGCGCGGACTCGGCGGGAGCGGAGTCGGCTGGTGCCGGCTGCTCGGCCGCGGGAGCCGTGGCGGGCTCCGGAGCGGCGGGGGCGGCGGCCTCAGCCGGGGCGGCTTCAGCCGCAGCAGGGGCATCGTCGGCCGGTGCCGCACCGCTGCCGTCGCCGATGCGGGCCAGCAGAGCACCGACCTCGACGGTCTCGTCCTCGGCCACGAGGATCTCCTCGATCACGCCGGTGACGGGGGAGGGGATCTCGGTGTCGACCTTGTCGGTCGAGATCTCGAGCAGGCCCTCGTCCGCCTGGACGGTGTCTCCCACCTGCTTGAGCCAGCGGGTGACCGTACCCTCTGTGACGCTCTCACCGAGAGCGGGGAGGACCACGGATGTGCTCATGACTGAGTCTCCTTCAGAAGTTGTATGACGCTTGTCTAGCTTAGTGACTCGGGCACCGGTTGGTGCTCAGAGGGCGTGCAGGGGCTTTCCGGCCAGCGCGAGGAAGGCTTCGCCGAGGGCCTCGCTCTGGGTCGGGTGGGCATGGATGAGCGGCGCGATGTCCTCGGGATGGGCCTCCCACGCGACCGCGAGCTGGCCCTCGGTGATGAGCTCGCCGACGCGATCGCCGAGGAGATGCACACCGAGGACGGGACCGTCCTTGAGGCGGACGACCTTGACGAGGCCGCCCGTGCCGATGATCTCGCTCTTCCCGTTCCCCGCGAGGTTGTACTCGTAGGAGTGGACGGCGTCGGCACCGTGCGCGGTGACCGCCGCCTCCTCCGTGAGACCGACCGAGGCGACCTCCGGGCTCGAGTAGGTGACCTTCGGGATCTGCACGTCAGGGACGTTCACGGGGGAGAGGCCCGCGATGCGCTCGGCGACCGCTATGCCCTGCTGGAACCCGCGGTGGGCGAGCTGGAGGCCGGGGACGATGTCGCCGACCGCCCACACGCCGGGGACGCCGGTGCGGAGGTCGCCGTCCACCGTCACGAACCCGCGGTCCAGGCGCACGCCGGCTTCCTCGAATCCCAGGTCGGCGGTGGCGGGGCCGCGGCCGACGGCGACGAGGAGGTAGTCGGCGGTGAACTCCTTGCCGTCCTCAAGCGTGACCGTGACGGACGAGTCGTCCTGGGTGGCGGTCTGGAAGCGCACGCCCAGGGAGTACTGGATGCCCCGGCGGCGGAACGCACGCTCGAGGCCCTTGCTCATCGCGATGTCCTCGTTCGGGACGAGGTGGGGCAGCGCCTCCACGATCGTCACCTCAGCTCCGAAGGAGCGCCACACGCTCGCGAACTCGACGCCGATCACGCCGCCGCCCAGGATGAGCACCCGCTCCGGGATCACGTCCAGGGCGAGTGCCTGCTCGCTGGTCAGGATCCGTCCGCCGATCTCCAGACCAGGCAGGGAGCGGCTGTACGAGCCGGTGGCGAGGATGACGTCGGTGCCGACATAGACATCGTCGCCGACGGTGACGCTCCGGTCCGCGTTCAGGCGGCCGAGCCCGGCGACCGTCGTGATCCCGCGCGCCTTGACGAGCCCCTCGAGGCCCTTGTACTTCTTCGCGACGATGCCCTCGCGATACGTGCGCACGCCCGCCGGGTCGATCCCGCCGAACGAAGCCGTGACGCCGACCGAGGCGGCGTCACGCACGTGGTCCGCCACCTCGGCGGCGTGCAGCAGCGCCTTCGTCGGGATGCACCCGCGGTGGAGGCACGTGCCTCCCACCTTGTCCTTCTCGATCAGTGCGACGGACTTGCCGAGCTCGCTGGCTCGCAGTGCCGCGGCGTACCCGCCGCTGCCGCCGCCCAGGACGACGATGTCGAAGGTGTGGGTTGTCATGGGTGTCATGCCTCCGGGTGGGATGCTGCTTCGGCGAAGGCGATGATCGATCGGACCATCGCCCCCGTGGGGCCCTTCTCTGTGAAGCCGTAGGGGGCGCCGGCGTGTTCACCGGATCCCGCGATGTCGAGGTGCACCCAGGGGATGCGCGGCGCGTCGTCCGCGTCCGAGGTGCGGCCGACGAAGCGCCGGAGGAAGAGACCGGCGAAGGACGCGCCGCCCATCCGATCTCCCATGTTGGCGTTGATCATGTCGGCGATGGGGGAGTCGAGCGTCTCCTCCATGTAGGCGGGCAGCGGCATGTGCCACGCGGGCTCTCCCGTGCGGGCGGCCGCGGCGAGGAACTCCGCGACCGTCTCGTCGTCGCCGAAGACGCCGGTGTGACGGTGGCCGAGGGCTGCGACGATCGCGCCGGTCAGAGTCGCGACGTCGATGATGACGTCGGGGTTCTCCCGGCTCGCGGCGACCAGACCGTCGGCGAGGACGAGGCGCCCCTCCGCGTCGGTGTTCAGCACCTCGACGGTGGTGCCGTCGAGGATGCGGATGACGTCCCCGGGGCGGAGAGCACGACCGGACGGCATGTTGTCGGTGATGCAGAGCCAGGCGGTCACGCGCACGGGGAGGCGGAGGGCCGCGATGGCGCGGAGGGCGGCGAGGGAGGTCGCGGCACCGGCCATGTCGAACTTCATGCCGACCATCGAAGCCGCCGGCTTCAGGGAGAGTCCGCCGGTGTCGAAGGTGATGCCCTTGCCGACGAGGGCGATGTGCCGCTGCGCGTCCGCCGGCGCGTAGTCGAGGCGGACGAGGCGCGGCGGCCGGTCGGATCCCTGGCCGACGCCGAGGATGCCACCGAAACCCTGTTCCGCGAGAGCACCCTCGTCGAGGATCTCCACGGTGACGTCGAGGTCCGCGACGCTGTCGGCGGCGCTCTGCGCCAGCTGCGCGGGGCTCTGCCACTCGGCGGGCACGTTCACGAGGTCCTTGATGAGAGCGACGGCCTCGCCCGTGGCGTGAGCGCGGGCGATCGTCTCGTCGTCGAGCGGGGCGTGGACGACGACCGCCGTCGCCCGCTTCTTCCTGCCGTTCTCGGCGCGGTAGTCGTCGAAGCGGTAGCCGCCGAGGACGGCACCCTCTGCGGCCGCGGCGGCGTGCTCCTCGAGACCGGCGGCGAGGCCGAGCGCGACGGTGTCGAAGCCGGTCAGGGAGCGGAGAGCCGCGCCGGCTGCGCTCCGTACGGAGGCGTCGTCGACGGTGGAGCCGACGCCGACGACGGCGAACGGGAGGGGCGTCACCTCGGGGGCGTAGACCCGAGCGAACGCACCGGCGGCGCCGGTGAAGCCGATGCCCGCCAGAGCGTCGGCGAGACCGGGGTGAGCCGCCAGCGACTCGGCCGACTCGGAGAGATCGGGGACGACGAGCACTGCGGCATCGGCAGCGCTTCCGGGGAACTGATCGGTGGTGTGCGAGAGCACGGGAAGCGTCATGCTCTCCATCCTAGGATCTCCGCCCCGGGGTCGTCGGTCCGCCGGCCGGGGTGTGTTCGCTCTCAGCGAGACACGTCAGAGCCCGGCTCCGGGTGCGGCTCGTAGCATGGAGACATGCCCTTCTCCGGAGAGATCCACGAACGCGTCGCGAACGCCCCCACGGTGCCCCACGGCCTGCCTCTCGTGATGCTGCTCACCGGTTTCACCGACGCGGGCAGTGCGGTGTCGGGGCTCATCGATCATCTGCGGGAGACGACGTCGCCGCAGCCGCTCGCGGTCTTCGACAACGATGTGCTCCTGGACTACCGCGCACGCCGCCCGGTCATCTCCTTCGACCAGGACCACCTTGCCGAGTTCCGCCCGCCCCGTCTGGAGCTCTCCCTCGCCACGGACGCGCTGGGACGCCCGTTCCTGCTGCTCACGGGCTACGAGCCCGACTTCGCGTGGAACGCCTTCGCGGAGACCGTCCTGGATCTCGCTGCGGAGTTCGAGGCCTCGGGGCTGCACTGGGTCCACTCGATCGCGATGCCCGTGCCGCACACGCGCCCCATCGGGACGACGGTGAGCGGGAACCGGCGCGACCTCGTCGTGTCGCACTCCGTGTGGCGTCCGCGCACGCAGGTCCCGGCGACCGCGGGTCACCTGCTCGAGTACCGGTTCGCGGAGCGCGGGGAGCGCGTCGTCGGCTTCGTGCTCCTCGTGCCGCACTACCTCGCGGAGACGGAGAATCCGGAGGCGGTCAGTGCAGCGGCGGAGAAGCTCATGGCCTCGACCGGCCTCGTGCTCATGCTCGACGCAGTGCAGGAGCGCCGTGAGGACTACCTCGCCCGAGTCGACGAGCAGGTCGCAGCGAACGACGAACTGCAGCAGATGGTGCACAACCTCGAGCGCCGGTACGACGCCTACATGGCCGGTCGTGACCCCGAGGACGACTCGTACGACGAGGGCGGATTCAGCGAACGCGACCTGCCCAGCGCCGACGAACTCGCGGCCGAGCTCGAGCGCTACCTCGCATCTCGGCCGTCGGGTGACGAGGACAAGCCGGGACGCGGCTGAATCTCTCGCAGCGGATCGGGCGGGAATGCGTCCTCATCGCCATACGTGTGCGATACTAGGAGTCCGACCCGTTGTCAATCAGTGTTTTCGAGCACTGGACTTGACAAGGGTCTTACTAGTGTCCGAAATGTCCCGGGGTCTCCCAGCGGCCCCGTGAAAGGCGAAACGTGACTCCTGCCACGACGAAGAACACGCGGACGAAGAAGGCCGATCAGATCACCGCGGATCCCGAGGTCGAGGACGTCGAAACGACCGAAGCGGCTCCTGCGCCCAAGCGCGCCGCGGCCAAGCGCGCCCCCGCGAAGAAGAAGAAGTCGGACGACGTCGTCGAGGAAGACGACGCCGCCGCAGCCGAGGGCTCCGAGGACGCCGCGGGCGACGAGGAGGAGGACGACGCGAAGCCGGCCTTCACCGAGCCGCTGCCGACCGGCGCGATCGTCATCTCCTCCAAGGACGACGAAGAGGTCCCGGTCTACTCGACCCAGATCACCGGTGCCACGGCCGACCCGGTCAAGGACTACCTGAAGCAGATCGGAAAGGTCGCGCTGCTGAACGCGGCCGAAGAGGTCGAGCTCGCGATGCGCATCGAGGCGGGTCTGTTCGCGGAGGAGAAGCTCTCCGCGATGTCCCCCGCCGAGAAGACGAGCCAGCTCGGACTCGACCTGCAGTGGGTCGCCCGTGACGGCCAGCGCGCGAAGAGCCACCTCCTCGGCGCGAACCTCCGTCTCGTCGTCTCCCTCGCCAAGCGCTACACCGGTCGCGGCATGCAGTTCCTGGACCTGATCCAGGAGGGCAACCTCGGTCTCATCCGCGCGGTGGAGAAGTTCGACTACACCAAGGGCTTCAAGTTCTCGACCTACGCGACCTGGTGGATCCGTCAGGCCATCACCCGCGCCATGGCCGACCAGGCCCGCACCATCCGCATCCCGGTGCACATGGTCGAGGTCATCAACAAGCTCGCCCGCGTGCAGCGGCAGATGCTGCAGGACCTCGGTCGCGAACCCACCCCGGAAGAGCTGAGCCGCGAGCTCGACATGACTCCGGAGAAGGTCGTCGAGGTGCAGAAGTACGGTCGCGAGCCGATCTCCCTGCACACCCCGCTCGGCGAAGACGGAGACAGCGAGTTCGGTGACCTCATCGAGGACACCGAGGCCGTGGTCCCCGCTGACGCCGTGGGCTTCACGATGCTGCAGCGTCAGCTCGAGCAGCTCCTCGACTCCCTCTCCGAGCGCGAAGCCGGCGTGATCCGGATGCGCTTCGGTCTGGGCGACGGTCAGCCGAAGACGCTCGACCAGATCGGTGACACGTTCGGCGTGACGCGTGAGCGCATCCGTCAGATCGAGTCCAAGACGATGGCCAAGCTGCGCCACCCGAGCCGCTCGCAGTCGCTGCGGGACTACCTCGAGTGATGCAGGCGAACGAGGGCAAGGCGCTCGAGACGAGCGTCGACGGAAAGAGCTACGCGCGGATCCCGCTGCGCACCCGCGTCGTGATGCCGGATGACGACCTCGACGCCATCATCACGGAGTACGCGAAGGATGCCGTCCAGCCGGGCGACCTGCTCTTCGTGACCGAGAAGATCGTCGCGATCACCCAGGGCCGGTCGTACCGCTTGGACGAGATCCAGCCGCGGAAGCTCGCGCTGTTCCTGTCGAAGTACGTCACCCGCACGCCATACGGCATCGGTCTCGGCATGCCCGAGACGATGGAGATGGCGTTGCGGGAGTGCGGTACGCCGCGCATCCTCTTCGCTGCCGCCGTCTCGGCGGTCACCAAGGCCTTCGGGCGCAAGGGCGACTTCTACCGCATCGCGGGGGACAAGGCCCGCGCGATCGACGGACCGACGAAGCACACCATCCCGCCGTACAACGAGGCTGTGGTGCTCGGCCCGAAGGACCCGGACCGCGTCGCGGCGCACCTGAAGACGCTGATCGGAGGCCAGGCCGAGGTGGCGGTGGTCGACATCAACGATCTCGGCGGCAACATCCTCGGCTCCACGCTCGACAAGGCGGGGGAGTTGCGGCTGGTGAAGATCCTCGGTGACAACCCGCTCGGTCAGGGCCTCGAGTCCACGCCGCTCGGCATCGTCCGCGCGGTCTGAACAGCTCGAGCCACCCCTTCACGACCGAACCGGCCCCTTGCGTGTGAACGCAAGGGGCCGGTTCGCATGTAAAGGGGTGGCCCGGCGCTTCGACGGGCTCAGCGACCCATGCGGGGTCCCTGAGCCTGTCGAAGGGTGAGCTGTCGAAAGGTCAGAAGCCGATGACCTCGCGGTAGCGCGGCTTGTGCCCGGTACGGATGCCGGTGACGCTGGGCTTGTTCTCGTAGACGCCCGCGCCCCAGTTCCCCTCGACGAGCACGGGGCCGTCCGGGGTCACGACGACGTCCCATCCGACGTACTGCACCTGCGGCACGACCCGGGCGACCTGATCGATGAAAGCGCGCACCTCGTCCATGTAGGGCAGCTGGAAGTCGGCGATGCGGAAGCCCGAGTCCGGGTGGGTCTCGTGCACGTGCCCGTGCGAGTCATAGCCGGCCCCCACGGCGTGCCCGTTCTCATCGAGCATCGTGTAGAAGCCGCCGAAGGTCATCTGATCGCTCACCGCGCCGCGGCCGAACTTCTGCGCCATTGCGAGGATGTGCGCCTTCTCCCCGTCGAAGAAGGCGGTGATGCGGGTGGTGTTCACGGTTCCGGGGCACACGGCCGCCAGGTCGTCATGCTGGCGGATGACCTCTTCGATCAGCAGCTCGCCGCGGTCGAGGAGACCGCGGTGGAACTCGGTCCAGTCCGTGATGTCGGCGGCGTGATATCGGTGCACACCGGTCCCGGCCTGGCCGACCGGCTCCTTCGTGACGATCGTTCCGAGGCGCTCCGTGAGGGCACGGACCTCGTCGGCGTTGCCCTCCTCGACCACCATCCACTCGCGATGCAGATGTGCGGAGAACTTCCGGTTGAACTCGATCTTGTCCTGGAAGATCCAGCGGAAGTCGGGGTGGTCGTACTTCTGGGAGAGCTGGTTGGACACCGGGTGCGTCATGTACGTCTCGCGCTCGGCACGGTTGAGCATCGCGAAGTCGTAGTCGATGTAGTCCTGGAAGCCCACGTTGTGGCGGGCCGCCGACCAGAGCATGTCGGCGACGATCGTGGGAACGGGACGGTGGTGCTGTGCCGAGGCCTCCTTCGCCCGTTCGAACACCGAACCGACGTCGATGCGGCGGGCACGGCCGAGGAGATAGCGGATGCGGGGCGCGAGAGAAAGACGAGACATGGAGCTCCGGGTCTAGGGATCGACGTCCCAGTCTACGCGGGGAGCCCCCAGGCTCCTGGGAGCGCGGAAGCTAGGCTGGAGGACGTGTGTGACACGAGTTCGAGTGCGCTTCCGCAGGCGATGATCTCGCGTTCGGCCCTTGCTGCCGGCGCGTCCGCGGCGATCCGGGCCGGGGGCCGCCGTGCCGATCTCCGCCGCGACGCATGGGGGCATGGACTGCTCGCCGTGGCCCACGCGGTGACAGCCGCGGGCGTCGAGGAGGTCCTCGTGGACTCGCCAGGCGAAGTCGAGGCCCTGCGCCTCGAAGGCATCAGCGCCACGACCGTCGGTACGCCCGACGTCGACCCCGTCCTCCTCTACGGGCTGCCGTCCGCGGAGGGAATCCCGGCGACACCTCCGGTCATGCGCCTGGTCGGCCGGGTCATGTCCACCAAGCGCCTGCGCGCGGGGGAGGCTGTCTCCTACGGCTACACCTTCCGGGCCGCAGCGGACACGGAGGTCGCGCTCGTGACGGGCGGCTACGCGCAGGGTGTCGTCCGCTCTCTCGGCAATCACGCCGACGTGGAGATCGCCGGCGCGCTGCGTCCCATCGTCGGACGAGTCGCCATGGACGTCTGTGTGATCGACCTCCAGGGCGCCGCGGCCGAGGTGGGAGACACGGTGACGTTCTTCGGCGGGACCGGCCCCGCATCCGACGCGATCGCCCGCTGGGCCGAGGTCACCGGGATGACGCCCGCGGAGCTCGTGGCCGTCCCCGGTGCTCACGCCGTGCGCGGATGGGAGGCATGATGGGTGGGCCGATGCGACCCGAACTCCGCCTGGACAGCGCCGTCTTCCGCGCGAACATCGCGGCCGTGCGCGACCGACTGGGCGACTCCACGTTGATGCTGGTGCTCAAGGACGACGCGTACGGCCACGGACTCCGCTGGGCGGTGGAGACCGCGCTCGAGGCGGGGGTGACGACGTTCGGCAGCTACGACGTGCGCGGGGGCCTCGACGTCCGGCGCCTCGCAGGCGGGACCGCGTCCGTGTTCGCCTGGGCGACCTCGACCGACGAGGAGATCGACGAGGCGCTCGTGCAGGACATCGAGCTCGGCGTCGGCACGATCGAGTACCTGCGCCGCATCGTCACGCGGGCCGATGTGCTCGGTGTGCGTGCCCGGGTGCACCTCAAGATCGACACCGGCCTCCATCGCAATGGCGTGCGTCCGGAGGACTGGGCGGCGGCCGTTGCCGAGGCGAGGGCGGCCGAGAGCGCGGGCACCCTCGCGCTCGTGGGCGTGTGGAGTCACATCGCGGAGGCGAGCGACGCCGAGGACGACGAGGCCCAGTCCGTGTTCCTCGATGCCGTGCAGCACACCGGTCTGTCCGGAGCTGTGCCGGCGGCCCTGCACCTCACAGCGTCGGCGGCATCCTGGTGGCGTCCGGAACTGCGCGGCACGGTGTCACGGATCGGGGCGTTCTGCTACGGCATCCGTTCGGCGGACGGCCCGGATCTCGACGGTGTGCAGCCGGCGGCACGTCTCGTGGCCCCGGTCGTCCGGGTCGACGGCGACGCCGCGGTCGTGGCCGTCGGCAGTCTCGACGGCCTGCCCTCGACGCTGGCCGGCATGACGGTCGGTACCCCGGCAGGCCCCCGCGTGGCGCCCGAGATCGACCTGGCGACGACGACCGTCGAGGGCTGGCCGGGGATGGCTGTCGGCGACGAGGTGACGATCTTCGGGCCGGGCACGCAGGGGGAGGAGACAGCGACGACCCTCGCCGAGCGGATCGCGACGGTGGGCGAGGAGATCCTCACCCGCCTCGGTCCGCGGATTCGGCGGAGGGTCGTGGAGTGAACCGGCTCGGCCGGTTCAGGCGCTGATCAGACCGTCTCGACGAGACGAGCGGTCTCGTCGTGCCAGCTCGTGGCCACGCTGCGCAGCTTCTCTTCGTACTTGCGGCCGTGGTGGGCGCAGAAGAGCAGCTCGGAGCCGTTGACCTCGGCGGCGATGTAGGCCTGCGCTCCACACGAGTCACACCGGTCCATCGCAGTCAGGCGGTACTCGACAGCGGAGGTCTCACGTTCGGTCGTTGCATTCATCTCGGGGCCTCCTCGGGTGTCGGCGTCCTTGTTGGTCGTGCTCAATACAACCACGCTGCACCTGGGGGCATGCCCGGTCGACGGCGTGTTTCGCTCAGCGCGTACGCGCACACGCGCGAAGGCGGTGCCGCGGGGAGTGTCTGCGGGGGGCGGGACCGTCCCGCGAATAGACTCGGAGATTGTGAATGCCGAGTACTCCGCCCATCATCTCCAGGTGCTCGAAGGACTCGAAGCGGTCCGCAAGCGCCCCGGCATGTACATCGGCTCGAACGGTTCGCCCGGGCTCATGCACTGCCTCTGGGAGATCATCGACAACTCCGTCGACGAGGCGGTCGCCGGCAACGGCTCCCGCATCGACGTCATCCTCCACGATGACGGCAGCGTCGAGGTGCACGACCGCGGTCGCGGCATCCCCGTCGACGTGGAGCCACGGACCGGTCTGACCGGCGTCGAGGTCGTCTACACCAAGCTGCACGCCGGAGGGAAGTTCGGCGGCGGCTCCTACGCGGCGTCGGGCGGTCTCCACGGCGTCGGCGCCTCGGTGGTGAACGCGCTCTCCGAGCGCCTCGACGTCGAGGTCGACCGCGGCGGCAAGACCTACGCGATGTCCTTCCACCGCGGCGAGCCCGGCATCTTCCAGGACTCGGGGGAGAAGCGGCCCGATGCGCCCTTCACCCCGTTCGAGGAGAACAGCGAGCTGCGCGTCGTCGGCAAGGCGCCGCGTGGCGTCACCGGCACCCGGGTGCGGTACTGGGCCGACCGCCAGATCTTCACCAAGGACGCCGCGTTCCAGCTCGCCGAGCTCGAGACGCGGGCGCGTCAGACGGCCTTCCTGGTCCCCGGGCTCGAGATCGTGGTGCGCGACGAGCGCGCCGCGAGCGCCGCGGTGGGGGAGGACGGCACTCCGACCGGCCCCGTGGAGACCTCGTACCTCTACGAGGGCGGCATCTCCGAGTTCGTGGAGTACCTGGCGGTCGACCCGCCGGTGACCGACACCTGGCGCATCCAGGGAGAGGGCACGTTCACCGAGACCGTCCCGGTCCTGCAGCCCGACGGCCACATGGTGGCGACCGAGGTCGAGCGCGTATGCGCCGTCGACATCGCCCTCCGCTGGGGCACCGGCTATGACACCCGCATCCGCTCCTTCGTGAACATCATCTCCACGCCGAAGGGCGGCACGCATCAGCAGGGCTTCGAGCAGGAGCTGCTGAAGGTGCTCCGCAGCCAGGTCGAGCAGAACGCGCGTCGGCTCAAGGTCGGCAACGACAAGCTCGAGAAGGACGACGTCCTCGCCGGCCTCACCGCCGTCCTCACGGTCAACGTGCCGGAGCCGCAATTCGAGGGTCAGACGAAGGAGGTGCTCGGCACGCCCGCGGTCCGCCAGATCGTCGCGCAGGTGATGCGCAAGGACCTCCAGCAGCGTTTCACCTCCACCAAGCGCGACGACAAGAGCCAGGCCACGCAGCTGCTCGACAAGATCGTCTCCGAGATGAAGGCGCGTGTGTCCGCACGCGCCCACAAGGAGACGCAGCGCCGCAAGAACGCGCTCGAATCGTCCACCCTGCCGACCAAGCTCGTCGACTGCCGGACGAACGACGTGGAGCGCAGCGAGCTCTTCATCGTCGAGGGCGACTCGGCGCTGGGCACGGCCAAGAACGCCCGCAACAGCGAGTTCCAGGCGCTGCTGCCCATCCGCGGGAAGATCCTCAACGTGCAGAAGGCGTCGGTCGGCGACATGCTGTCCAACGCCGAGTGCGCGTCCATCATCCAGGTGATCGGCGCGGGCTCCGGGCGGACCTTCGACATCGACGCGGCGCGCTACGGGAAGATCATCCTCATGAGCGACGCCGATGTCGACGGAGCGCACATCCGCACGCTCCTGCTCACGCTGTTCTTCCGCTACATGCGGCCGCTCATCGAGCATGGACGCGTGTTCGCCGCCGTGCCGCCGCTGCACCGGATCATCGTCATCAACCCGGGCTCGAAGCCGAACGAGACCATCTACACCTACAGCGAGCAGGAGCTGCACGCCCTGCTCGCCAAGCTCCGCAAGGCCGGCAAGCGCTGGCACGAGCCGATCCAGCGGTACAAGGGTCTCGGGGAGATGGACGCGGAGCAGCTCGCGAACACGACGATGGACCGTTCCGGTCGCCTGCTCCGCCGGGTACGGATGGAGGATGCCGAGGCCGCGGGCCGCGTCTTCGAGCTGCTCATGGGCAACGAGGTCGCCCCGCGGCGGGAGTTCATCATCGACTCCGCGGACCAGCTCTCGCGCGAAGCCATCGACGCCTGAGGGCGGCGGGGACGAAGAAGGGGACCCGGCGAGGCCGGGTCCCCTTTCTTGGCGGACGGGTCAGACGAGGGTCCGGCCGATGCTGCCGATGACGCCGTCGATCGGCTGGCCGGAGGCATCGCGGCGCGCTCCGGGCTCGGGGAGCTTGCGCACCGCGCCGGTGGGGTCTACGGCCAGAGCCGGGCGGGGGCCGACCCAGGCGACCGTGAGGCGGTCCTCGCCCTTCAGGAAGGCGTGGGCGCGGACGCCACCGGTCGCGCGGCCCTTGGACGGGTACTCGGTGAACGCCGAGACCTTCGCGCGGCCCGGATCGGTGCCGGGCAGGATGCTCTCCGCGCCGGAGACCGTGGCGACGACAGCGTCGGTGTCCGGGCTGACGGCACCGAAGAAGAGGACCGCGGCGCCGGAGCCGAGCTTGATGCCCGCCATGCCGCCGGCGGGTGCTCCTTGCGGGCGGACCGCCGTGGCCGAGAACCGCAGAAGCTGGGCGTCGGTCGTCAGGAACACGAGGTCGGCGTCGTCCGCCGCGTCGGCCGCACCGACGACCGAGTCTCCGCTCTTGAGGCCGATGACCTCCAGGTCCGGGCGCACCGGCAGGGTCGACGGCACGATCCGCTTGACGATGCCCTGCGCGGTGCCGAGGGCGACCGGGGTGTCGCTGTCGAATCGGATGAACCCGACGATGCGCTCGCCCTTGGTCGTGACCCCCAGGTAGTCGCGCAGCGGAGTCCCCGCGGCGAGCTGTACGGAGGTGCCGGGCACCGAGGGCAGATCGACGGGGGAGAAGCGGACGACGCGTCCCGTGCTCGTGAGCGCACCGACCTCACCGCGGACCGTCGTCTCGACGGTCGCGAGGATGGCGTCGTGCTTGCTCCGCCGGGCAGGGGCGGTGAGCTCCTGTCCTTCGCCGAGGTCCACGCGCACGGCGCGCCCCGTCGTCGAGAGGACCACGGTGGTCGGAGCGTCGGCGATCTGCAGATCCACCGCGCCCTTCGTCGCGCGGGGCTTCGGCGGGGCCGCGTTCATCAGCAGGGTGCGACGCGGCGTCCCGTAGGCCTCGGCCACGGCGTCCAGCTCCTGGGCGACGGCGGCACGCAGCAGCGCCGGGCTGGCGAGCAGCTCCCGCAGCGACGCGATCTCCGCGAGGAGGGCGTCCCGCTCCGCCTCGAGCTCGATGCGCGAGAACTTCGTCAGGCGGCGCAGCCGCAGCTCGAGGATGTACTCGGCCTGCGGCTCGCTGAGGTCGAACACGGACCGGAGCCGGGTGCGTGCCTGCTCGGTGTCGTCGGACGACCGGATGACCTGGATGACCTCGTCGATGTCGAGGATCGCGATGAGAAGCCCCTCCACCAGGTGCAGGCGCTCCTCCCGACGGGCGAGACGGTGCCGGCTGCGGCGCGTGATGACCTCGATGCGGTGGCCGACGTAGACGCTGAGCATCTCCTTGAGGCCGAGCGTTCGGGGCTGGCCGTCGACGAGCGCGACGTTGTTGATGCTGAAGGAATCCTCCAGCGGCGTGAGCCGGTAGAGCTGCTCCAGGACGGCGTTGGGGTCGAATCCGGTCTTGATGCCGATGGCGACGCGGAGGCCATGGTTGCGGTCGGTGAGGTCGGTGACGTCGCTGATGCCCTGGAGCTTCTTCGCCTGCACCGCGTCGCGGATCTTCTCGATCAGACGCTCCGGGCCGACCATGTACGGGAGCTCGGAGACGATGATGCCCGTACGTCGGGGACCCAGCGGCTCGATCGACGTGCGTCCGCGGACCTTGAGGGCGCCGCGACCGGTCGTGTAGGCGTCCTTGACGCCGTCGAGTCCCATGAGGATCCCGCCCGACGGGAAGTCGGGGCCGGGGACGTACTCCATGAGGTCCTCGGTGGTGGCGTCCGGGTGCTCGAGGAGGTGGGTCGCCGCGGCGACGACCTCGATGAGGTTGTGCGGCGCCATGTTGGTCGCCATGCCCACGGCGATGCCGCTGGCGCCGTTGACGAGCAGGTTCGGGAAGGCCGCAGGCAGCACTGCGGGCTGCTGGAACTGTCCGTCGTAGTTCGGGATGAAGTCGACGACGTCCTCGTCGAGGTTCTCGGTGAGCGACAGCGCGGGGGCGGCGAGGCGCGCCTCCGTGTATCGCGCGGCAGCCGGACCGTCGTCCAGGGATCCGAAGTTGCCGTGACCGTCGACGAGCGGCACCCGCAGCGCCCACTCCTGGGCGAGGCGGACGAGGGCATCGTAGATCGCGGAGTCGCCGTGCGGATGCAGCTTCCCCATGACCTCGCCCACGACGCGGGCGCTCTTGACGTGGCCGCGGTCCGGTCGCAATCCCATCTCCGCCATCTGGAAGAGGATGCGGCGCTGCACCGGCTTCAGGCCGTCCCTGGCATCGGGGAGCGCACGCGAGTAGATGACGGAATACGCGTACTCGAGGAAGGAGCCCTGCATCTCGTGGGAGAGATCGATGTCCTGGATGCGTTCCTCGACAGGCTCGGGCGGCGGGGTTTTCGGCATGGACTTCCTGAGGGCGTACGGGAGCCTGTGTCAGACTGGCTCGGATGTCCTTCATGCTACCGTCCGCGCCGCCGGGCGCCCGGAGCGTCGTCGGGGTGGCGGACGACCTGTGCGCCGCTCTCCGCGGCGAATCCGCCACGCTGCCCCGCGCCGACGCGGTGGTGCTGGTCGTGATCGACGGCCTCGGTGCGATCAGCCTCCGCGGGCATGCCGGTCACGCGCGGTCGCTGACCGCGTCGATGACGAAGAAGGACATCGCGCAAACGGTCTTCCCGACGACGACGGCCGCCGCGCTGACGAGCCTCACCACCGGCGTGTGGCCGGGAGAACACGGCCTCGTCGGGTACCGGGTCAGGGACCCGAAACGGGATGTCCTCGTGAACCAGCTCAGCGGGTGGGAGACGGACGGCCTCGACCCGCTCACCTGGCAGGCGGCGCCCACCGTCTTCGAGCGCGCGGCAGTCGCCGGGCGGGAGACCTTCGCGGTCGGACTCGCGACCTACGCGCACAGCGGCTTCACCCGCGCCACGCTGAGGGGGGCGACGTTCGTGCCCGCTGCGACGCCGGAGGAACGCGTCGAGGTCGCGTACACGCTGGCCGAGGAGCATCCGGGATCGCTCGTCTACTGCTACCTCCCCGAGGTCGACAAGGCGGGGCACAAGCACGGTGTCGCCTCTGCCGAGTGGGTGGCGGCGCTGGAGCGGATCGACGGCGCGCTGTCGCTTCGCGTCCCCCCGCGGGTCGGCGTGGTCGTGACCTCTGACCACGGCATGGTCGACGTCCCGTTCCACCGGCAGGTGGTGCTCGAGGAGCAGCATCTCGGGGGCATCCGTCATGTCGGTGGGGAACCCCGCATGCTGCACCTCTACCGCGAGCCGGACGCCGATGCGGCGCTGGTGACGACGCGTCTGCGCAGCGATCTCGAGGGCGCGGCCGATGTCGTCACCCGAGAGGAGGCGGTCCGGGCGGGCCTCTTCGGTCCGGTCGTGCGCGATGAGGTCCTCGATCGCATCGGCGACGTGCTGGTCATCGCCACCGGAGTGCGCGCGCTCTACGACGGCACCGCCGAGGACCAGCGCAACCGAGGGATGGTGGGACAGCACGGAGCGCTCACGCCTGACGAGACCCGGGTACCGTTCCTGCGGTTCGGGGCCTTCGCCTCCTGACGGGGCCCCGGAACGATCACTCGTCGGTGCGCGCTCCGAAGACGATCTCGTCCCACGACGGCATCGCGTTGCGGCGCCGTCGGCGTCCGCTGCCCTCGCTGTCGCCCGACCCGGGCTGACGCGGTGCGGGTTCCGGAGCCTCGGGCTCGTCGTCCGGCTCCTCGAGCGCGGCGAACAGGGCGATCGGGTCGGAATCCTCCTGGATCTCCTCGACCTCGTGCTCGATCGGCGACGGCTCCCGCTGTCCGCGGCGACGACGCAGGGCCTCGAGGAGGTCCGCGGTCTCCGGGCTCGTCGAGGCGGAGTCGGGAGCGCGGTTGATCGCCGCGTCCTGGACCGCCGGTGCCGAACGCTCGGGCTGCGCCGGCTCCTCCGCCTCCGCGGCGGGCGTCGGCACGAGGCGGGGACCGAAGGCACCCGAATCGAAACGGCTGTCGTCCTTATAGGGCGAGGCGGCACGGTCGGCCTCCACCGCGCGCAGGCGGGGGATGAGTCCCTCCGGGAGTGAACCCTGGCGGGAGAGCTGCGTGGCATCGGCGTTCAGGGGCGAGAGGGCGCTGCGTCGCGGGTCGAAGCTCCAGCGCGCGTCGTGCTCGACGTCGTTGGCGGAGAACTCGAGCTTGATGATCCAGCCGGACTCCTCCTTCCAGCTGGCCCAGCGCTCGGACGATGCGGACACCTCGGCGAGCTTGGCGCGGACCGCAGCTCCGAAGGTGGGCTGCGCGTCCGGCTCGACCTCGCTGCCGATGAGGACGGGCACGGCGAGGGCCTGGCCGATGATGTGCTCGCGCTCGGCGAGGACGGGGCCCTCGAACCGGGCGACGTCGTCGACGCTGATCCCGAGGAGCTCGGCGACCTCCGCGGCGGTGAGACCGGCGCGGATCTGCGCCTGGATATCCCGCGGGCTCGCGGCGAGTTTCTGTGCGGCCGGCTCGGCCTGGCGGGTCGCGCGGCGGATCTCCCGCTGCAGCACCGCGTCGATGGGCAGCGCGAACCGCTCGCCCGCCTCGGTCGCGAGGACGAGCACTCCTGCTTCTGTGCCGACGATGGTGACGTTTTCCATGCGAATGCCCCTCTGATGGGTGTGCGTTCATGGTGTCACGCCGGACGGGCCGGGACAGGGAATACGGCGGGCGTGCCGTGAGTTTGCCCTGTCGCATGGGAGGGCATTTGCGAAACGCCCGCCGGTCATGCAAACTATGGCCGCCGATTACCCGACGGCGCACCCGCCCACTCGCACCATGAAAGTGGAGATTCACCGCATGGCAACCGATTACGACGCTCCCCGAAAGAGTGAAGACGACTCCGAGTCGATCGAAGCCCTCAAGGAGCGTGTGCCGGACAAGCTGTCCGGCACGACCGGAGACGAGGACTCCGACAACCCGTCGAGCTTCGACCTCCCTGGCGCGGACCTCTCCGACCTCGAGCTGGATGTCGTCGTGCTGCCCGCGCAGCAGGACGAGTTCACCTGCATGAGCTGCTTCCTCGTGAAGCACCGCTCGCAGCTCGACCACGAGGGACCCGACGGCCCCATCTGCAAGGAGTGCGCTGCCTGAGCAGCCCTCCGAGCGACGCCCCACGCGCCCCCGACCATCCCGGTCAGGGGCGCGCTGTCGTCTGCGGGGCGGTCAGTCCCGTGCGGCGCGGATGGCCGCGGCGAGGCGGTCGGGGGTGCGGGTCGAGATCGTCCAGGCCACGACGGGGTCGGCCTCATCGGTGTTCGGCACCACGACGACTCCGTCGATGCCGCCGCGGATGAGGTGCCACCCGCGAGCCGGGAGCTCGGGTCCTCTGGCGCTGCGCGCCTCCTCGCCGGTCAGTGCCGTCGGCTCGCCGAGATAGCGCACGTCGATGTGGGCGCGTCCGGCTCGGAGGACGCCGTCCTGCACCGACACCACCGGAGCGAGGGCGAGGGCCGCCACCACGAGGAGCGCCGAGACCGCCGCTCCGAGGAGCAGCGCGAAGGTCGAGCCGACCGGCACGAAGATCAGGGACACCATCGGTCCCGCCAGGGCGATCGTGACCAGCAGCCACAGGCTGGGGGCCAGTCGTTCGTGGTAGCGGGGACGTGCGTCCGTTGCGGGGTTCTGCATTAGCCTCATGGGGTGACCGATTCCGTTGATGTCCCCATTATCGCCGCAGTGGTCCCCGGCTATGCGCATCCGGGCGACGCCGGAGCCGATCTCGTCGCCGCCGAGGCCGTGCGGTTGGAGCCGGGGGATCGGGCTCTCGTGCCCACGGGCGTGCGTATCGCGCTGCCCGACGGCTATGCGGCCTTCGTGGTGCCCCGCAGCGGTCTCGCGGCGAAGCACGGCATCTCGATCGTGAACTCGCCCGGCACCGTCGACGCCGGCTACCGGGGAGAGATCAAGGTGAGCCTGATCAACACGGACATCCACAGCGCGTACGATGTCGCCGTCGGCGATCGCATCGCGCAGCTCATCGTGATGCCCGTCACTCGGGCCCGGTTCCTTCCGGTGGACGAGCTGCCGGACAGCGTTCGCGGCGCCGGCGGGTTCGGATCGACCGGCTATCAGGCACAGACCCCCGAGAACGAAGCAGGACAGGCGAAATGACCGACAGCAACGACACCCCCTCCAAGTCGGCGCCGGAGAACCGCGCCACCGAGGGCCCGTTCGACGACTCCGAGGCGAACCCCGTCCGCCCCTACATCGACCTCGGCGGGATCAAGATCCTGCCGCGCGAGGGCCTGAACCTGCGGCTCGAGGTGGAGGAGCAGAGCAAGCGCATCGTGGCGGTCGGGCTCGACTACGCCGAGTCCTCTCTCCAGGTGCAGCCGTTCGCGGCTCCGCGCAGCGGCGGTCTCTGGGATGAGACGCGGGTCCAGCTGCGCGACCAGGTCAAGGCGCAGGGCGGCCGCGTCGAGGAGCGGGAAGGACCGCTCGGCAAGGAGCTCCTCGCCGAGGTCCCCGCGACGGCCAGCGAGGGCTCCGGCCTGCGTCTCGCGCGCTTCATCGGCATCGACGGTCCCCGTTGGTTCCTGCGCGGCGTGATCAGCGGCGCGGCGGCGTCCGACCCCGAGGCCGCGGCGAAGGTCGAGGACCTGTTCCGCTCGATCGTCGTCGTGCGCGGGGGAGCGCCCATGCCGCCGCGCGACCTCATCCCGCTGAAGATGCCGGCGACGCCGGGCTCCGCGTGACCACGCCGGACCCCGAGGAGCCGCGCACGCAGAGCGCGTCGGAGATCCTCGGAGCAGCCCTCGGCGGTGCGGCGCGCAAGGCTGGGCTCGATCCGTCCGAGAACGCGCAGACGCACAAGGTCGTCTGGTCGGCCATGGGCGGCTGGCGCGGGATCCTGGAGTCGGTGCTGCCGAGCCTCGCGTTCGTGATCCTGTTCACCCTCCGGCCGGAACCCCTGCTGCTGCCCCTCGGAGTGTCGGTCGGTCTGGCCGCCGTGTTCACCCTCGTCCGGCTGGTGCAGAAGTCGCCGCCGTCGGCCGCCCTCGGCGGACTGATCGCCGCCGTGGCCGCCGCCGGGCTCGCGCTTTGGACCGGGCGCGCACAGGACAACTTCGTGCCCGGCTTGATAACGAACGCTGCCTACGGCACTGCGATCCTCGTGTCTGCGCTCATCGGCTGGTCTTTGATCGGTCTTGCCGTCGGATTCCTCATGGGGGAGGGGACGGCATGGCGCGCAGACAGGCGGAAGCGCCGCGCGTTCTTCTGGCTCGCAATTGCTTGGGCCGCCTTGTTCTTCGCCCGTCTTGCGGTGCAGCTTCCGTTGTACCTGGCCGAGCAGACGACGGCGCTCGGAACCCTCAAGCTCGTTATGGGGCTGCCGTTGTTCGCGCCGCTGATCGCCGTGACCTGGCTGGTCGTCCGTGCGCTCTATCCCCGCGAGTCGTCGCACGACGACCCCGCGGCGGCGTGATAGATTTATCTCGACATCAAGATAAATCACGGGCTTTCGCCGGTGACCTGCGCGGAGCAGACTGGTTAGGTCCCCCTTGCTAGCCGCGCGGCCGCACCGGCGAGCAAGATGGAGGCGCCTGTCGCTCCCATCCGAATAGAAGGAGACGGATTCGTGTCCACGGTGAACAGCTTCGGTGCCAAGAGCACCCTGACGGTCGGCAGCACCGACTACGAGATCTTCCGCATCGACACGGTGCCCGGTTTCGACAAGCTCCCCTTCAGCCTCAAGGTCCTCCTGGAGAACCTGCTTCGCACCGAGGACGGCGCGAACGTCACGAAGGCGCAGATCGAGGCGCTCGGGTCGTGGGACGCCAACGCGGAGCCCAACACCGAGATCCAGTTCACGCCGGCGCGCGTGGTCATGCAGGACTTCACCGGTGTGCCCTGCATCGTCGACCTCGCCACCATGCGCGAGGCCGTGACGGCGCTCGGGGGAGACCCGAACAAGATCAACCCGCTCTCGCCGGCCGAGATGGTCATCGACCACTCCGTCATCGCCGACCTGTTCGGCACCGAGAACGCGCTCGAGCGCAACGTCGAGATCGAGTACGAGCGCAACGGCGAGCGGTACCAGTTCCTCCGCTGGGGCCAGACCGCGTTCCAGGACTTCAAGGTCGTACCCCCCGGCACCGGCATCGTCCACCAGGTGAACATCGAGCACCTCGCGAAGGTCATCTACGACCGCACCAACGGCGGCGTCCTCCAGGCCTACCCCGACACCTGTGTCGGCACCGACTCGCACACCACGATGGTCAACGGCCTGGGCGTGCTCGGCTGGGGCGTCGGCGGCATCGAGGCCGAGGCCGCGATGCTCGGCCAGCCCGTGTCGATGCTCATCCCGCGCGTCGTCGGCTTCAAGCTCTCCGGTGAGATCCCCGCCGGTGTGACGGCGACCGACGTCGTGCTCACCATCACCGACATGCTGCGCAAGCACGGCGTCGTCGGCAAGTTCGTCGAGTTCTACGGCGAGGGCGTCGCCTCCGTGCCGCTCGCGAACCGCGCGACGATCGGCAACATGTCGCCCGAATTCGGCTCGACCGCCGCGATCTTCCCGATCGACGACGTCACCCTCGACTACCTGCGTCTCACCGGCCGCAGCGACGAGGCCGTCGCGCTCGTCGAGGCCTACGCCAAGGAGCAGAAGCTCTGGCACGACGCCTCTCACGAGCCCGTCTTCAGCGAGTACATGGAGCTCGACCTCAGCACGGTCGTCCCGTCCATCGCCGGTCCGAAGCGCCCGCAGGACCGCATCCTCCTCTCCGAGGCGAAGACGCAGTTCGAGCAGGACATCCTGAACTACGCCACGGCCTCGACCAGCGACGACATCGTCGACCTCGAGTCCAAGCACTCCTTCCCGGCGTCCGACCCCGGACAGGTCCCGGGGGAGGAGGAGCCGACCACGCGTCCGGTGCACATCAGCAGCGGTGCGCCGGCCAACGTGTCGAACCCCGTGCCGGTCACGACTCCCGAGGGCGAGCAGTACACCCTCGACAACGGCGCCGTCACGCTGGCCGCCATCACGTCGTGCACCAACACGTCCAACCCGTCGGTCATGATCGCCGCCGGTCTCCTCGCCCGCAAGGCGCGGGAGAAGGGCCTCAAGCAGAAGCCGTGGGTGAAGACCACGCTCGGCCCGGGGTCGAAGGTCGTCACGGACTACTACGAGAAGTCCGGCCTGGACAAGGACCTCGAGGGCCTCGGCTTCTACACGGTCGGCTACGGCTGCACCATCTGCATCGGAAACTCCGGTCCGCTGATCGAAGAGGTCTCCGAGGCGATCAACTCGCACGACCTCGCCGTGACGGCCGTCCTCTCGGGCAACCGCAACTTCGAGGGCCGCATCAGCCCGGACGTGAAGATGAACTACCTGGCGAGCCCGCCGCTGGTCATCGCGTACGCCCTCGCCGGCTCGATGCACTTCGACTTCGAGACCGACGCGCTCGGCACGGACGCGGACGGCAACGACGTGTTCCTCAAGGACATCTGGCCCTCGCCGGACGAGGTGCAGGAGATCGTCGACTCGTCGATCTCGCGCGACCAGTTCATCAAGCAGTACGCCACCGTGTTCGACGGTGACGAGCGCTGGCGCAACCTGCCCACGCCGGACGACGACACGTTCCAGTGGGACGAGGACTCGACCTACGTGCGCAAGGCCCCGTACTTCGACGGCATGACGATGGAGCTCACCCCGGTGAAGGACATCGAGGGTGCGCGCGTCATGGCGACGCTGGGCGACTCGGTCACCACCGACCACATCTCGCCCGCCGGAAACATCAAGCCGGGCACGCCCGCGGCCCAGTACCTCACGGAGCACGGCGTCGACCGCAAGGACTTCAACTCCTTCGGCTCGCGTCGCGGCAACCACGAGGTCATGATCCGCGGCACCTTCGCGAACATCCGCCTGAAGAACCTCATGGTCTCGGCCGTGAACGACGGACAGGTCGTCGAGGGCGGTTACACCCGCGACTTCACCCAGCCCGACGGCCCGCAGTCGTACATCTACGACGCGTGCATGAACTACGCCGAGCAGGGCACCCCGCTCGTCGTGTTCGGCGGCAAGGAGTACGGCTCCGGCTCGTCGCGTGACTGGGCGGCCAAGGGCACGAGCCTCCTGGGCGTCAAGGCCGTGATCACGGAGAGCTTCGAGCGCATCCACCGCTCCAACCTCATCGGCATGGGCGTCGTCCCGCTGCAGTTCCCCGCCGGGGAGAGCTGGGAGTCGCTGGGCCTCGACGGCACCGAGATCGTCTCGATCACGGGGCTCGAGGAGCTCAACAACGGCGTCACCCCGAAGACGGTCAAGGTCACCGCCACCCCGAGCGAGCACTCGCCCGAGGGCAAGCAGCCGGTCGAGTTCGACGCGGTCGTCCGCATCGACACCCCCGGTGAGGCGGACTACTACCGCAACGGCGGCATCCTGCAGTACGTGCTGCGCTCGCTCGTCTGAGGCGCATCGATGAAGGGGCCCGTGTCCACCGACACGGGCCCCTTCGGCATGTCAAGGGTCCCCCGCCCTCGGGGGATTCCCGGCTCCGAGCGGTAGGATCGGGAAGACGTCCGCACCCGTTCGGACGCTCCGTCGAGGCCTGTGAGGAGGCGCAGATGCCCATTCTTCCGAGCATCTCTGGACCGCGCGATCTTGATCGGCTCTCTCCGGAGCAACTGGAAGAACTCGCCTCGGAGATCCGCGCGTTCCTCGTCGAGAACGTCTCGCAGACGGGCGGTCACCTCGGGCCGAACCTCGGCGTGGTGGAGCTGACGATCGCCCTGCACCGCGTGTTCTCCTCTCCGGACGACCCCTTCATCTTCGACACCGGCCACCAGTCGTACGTCCACAAGATCCTCACCGGTCGCCAGGACTTCTCGAAGCTGCGCGTCCGGGAGGGGCTTGCCGGCTACCCGCAGCGCGCGGAGAGCCCGCACGACGTCGTCGAGTCGTCTCACGCCTCCAGCTCCCTGAGCTGGGCCGACGGCGTGTCGCGGGCACTCACCGCCACCGGCCGCGCGGACCGACACGTCGTCGCGGTCGTCGGCGACGGCGCGCTGACCGGCGGTATGACATGGGAGGCGCTGAACAACATCTCCGACGACAACGACCGCAACCTCGTCATCGTCGTGAACGACAACGGCCGCTCGTACGCGCCGACCATCGGCGGCATGTCGCGCTTCCTCAACCGGGTCCGCACCGCCGCGGCCTACAAGGACCTCCACCACAAGTCCGATCGCCTCTTCCGTGCGTTCGGGCCGGTGGGACGCGCAGTGTTCCGCGGTGTGCGCGGCGGCACGCACGGCTTCCTCTCGCGGTTCACGAACAACGAGGCGCTGTACTCCAACCTCGACATCAAGTACCTCGGCCCGGTCGACGGTCACGATCTGCCGGCGCTGCTGGAGACGCTGGAGCTCGCGAAGTCCTACGGTGCGCCGGTCATCGTGCACGCGATCACCGAGAAGGGTCGCGGCTACCAGCCGGCCCGCGACGACGAGGCCGACCAGTTCCACGCGGTCGGCAAGATCGACCCGACGACGGGGGAGACCCTGTCCTCAGGCGGCCGAGGGTGGACCGATGTCTTCTCCGACGCTCTCGTGAAGGTCGGGGAGCGACGCTCGGACGTGATCGCCATCACCGCCGCCATGCTCCGGCCCACCGGCCTCGCCCCCTTCGCGGAGCGCTTCCCCGACCGGGTCTACGACGTCGGCATCGCTGAGCAGCACGCGGTGGCCTCGGCTGCCGGACTCGCGTACGGCGGGCTGCACCCGGTCGTCGCCGTCTACGCCACGTTCATGGGACGCGCGTTCGATCAGGTGCTCATGGACGTCGCGTTGCACCGGGCGGGCGTCACGTTCGTGCTCGATCGCGCCGGCGTCACCGGCCCGGACGGACCGAGTCACCACGGCATGTGGGATCTGGCGATGCTGCAGATCGTCCCGCACATCCGCATCGCCGCCCCCCGCGACGGCGCGCGGCTGACCGAGGCACTGGACGAAGCGGTCGCCGTGGAGGACGCCCCGACCGTCATCCGCTTCCCGAAGGGCGATGTCTCCGCCGACCTCCCGGCGCTCGAGCGCCTCGAGGACGGCGTGGACGTGCTCGCACGGGGCGAGGGCGAGGACGTCCTCATCGTCGCGATCGGTCCCTTCGCCGCCCTTGCCGTCGACGTGGCTGAGCGGCTGCGCGCCCAGGGCATCGGCGCCACCGTGATCGACCCGCGCTGGGCGATCCCCGTGCAACCGTCGGTCGTCGAGCTCGCGGCGCAGCATCGACTGGTGATCACGCTGGAGGACGGCATCCGCGTGGGCGGCATCGGCACGCGCGTGCGGCAGGTGCTCCGCGAGGCGGGCATCGACACGGCCGTCGACGAGCTGGGTCTTCCCGACGAGTTCATCGACCACGCGTCGCGCGACCAGATCCTCGCCGATGCCGGTCTCACGGCCTCGAAGATCGCTCAGGACGTCGTGGCGCAGGTGCTCGGTACGCGCATCCCGAAGGCCCGCCACGCCGGGGAGACCGGAGCGATCGAGCTCCCACTCCACGAGCGCCACTGACGGACGTTCCCTGGAGCGGGCTTCCGTCGGTCAGGGGATGTCGACGAGGGTCTCGGCGACGATCCTTTCCACCGCTGGGAGGGCTCTGGCCCGTTCGTCGGGGACCAGCCCGATCCGCGTACGCCGGTCGAGGACATCGGCCGCGGTGAGAGCGCCCTGCGACCGGACAGCGTGCTCGACGACCGGTCGGGAGAGGGCGATGCCGTCCGCAACGGCGTCCTGCGAGCCGTTGTCCGGGGCGGGATCGTCGATCAGTCGCAGGGTCGCGGTGCCGCTGGGTCCGACCCGGAGGCCGCGCTGTCGCACCGCCAGATCCACCGCGTCCTCCGCCATGCGTCGGTAGGTCGTGAGCTTGCCGCCGAGCACGGAGACGACCCCGGACTCGGAGGTGCGGACGAGATGCCGGCGGGAGACGTCCGCCGTCTCGGCCGCTCCGGTGTCGACCAGTGGACGCAGCCCCGCGAACGCGCCGCGGACGCGGTCCCGCGCCAGCGGCACCGCGAGCAGGCGGTTCAGTGTCTCCAGGAGGAAGTCGATCTCGGTCTCGGTGGGCTCGGCGACGGAGGGGATGGGTCCGGGCGCGTCCACGTCGGTGAGTCCGACGATGACACGCCCACCGCGCTGCGGCAGGGCGAACACGTAGCGGCTGATGGAGCCTTCGAGCGGGATGGTGAGCGCAGCGGTCGGATGCCCGAGGTCGGCGGCGTCGAGGACGATGTGGGTGCCGCGGCTCGGGCGCAGCGTGAGGCCGTCGTCCAGAGTCGCCGCCCAGACTCCGGTGGCGTTGACGACCGCCCGTGCACGGATCTCGATGCGTTCCCCGGTGAGCATGTCCGTCGCCGTGGCCCCGTCGGCATGCAGCCGCTCGGCGCGCACCCTGGTCAGGATCCGCGCGCCGAGACCGGCCGCCGTCCGGGCGACGGTCACGACGAGGGCGGCGTCATCGGACAGCTGGCCGTCATACGTGACCATGCCCCCGCGGAGTCCCCAGGGGTTGAGCGCGGGGAACAGGCGCAGCGCCCTCGCCGTCCCGACGGCGTGCGGTCCCGGCAGCACCTTCCCGCTCGTGCGCGCTTGCAGGCGGAGGAGGTCACCCATGGCCATCCCCGCCGCTCCGGCCCCGCGCTGGCGGCCGCTGACGCCGGGCGCGAACGGGAGAAGCTGCCCGAGCGGACGGATGAGGTGGGGCGCGATCACCGTCATCAGCAGATGCCGTTCACGTGCGCTCTCGCGTGCCGTCGCCACGTCCCCCGTCGCGAGATACCGCAGCCCGCCGTGGACGAGTTTCGAGCTGAACCGGCTCGTCCCGAACGCGAGGTCCTCCGCCTCGATCAGGGTCACGCGGAGCCCGCGCGATGCGGCGTCCAGGGCCACGCCCGTTCCGGTGATCCCTCCGCCGACGACGAGGAGGTCGCAGATGTCATCGGCCGCGGCGTCGAGTTCGCGTCGACGGCGGCCCGCGTGGAGGGCGGTCGAGGCAGGGGTCATGGCCGCAGGTGGCCGTCCAGCGCGGCGCGGAGCTCGCGCTCCCAGGCCCGCTCGTCGATGAGGTCGGCCACCGTCGCGTGCGACAGCACAGCGGACTGGGCGATCAGGAGCAGCATGACGGCGATCTCGCCCGGGGCGCCCCCGCGCACCGATCCGTCGGCCTGGCCGGCTGCGATAGCGTCGGACAGCCACCGCAGGATGAGTCGCTGGCTGGACCCCACGCGGTGCAGGGTGTAGCGGGTGAACGCTTCGGGCTCCTCGTCGAGGAGATGGGCGTACACCGGGTCGCCGCGGAACAGCGAGGTGAACCGCAGCACGTCCTCGACGAGAGCGTCTCGCGAGTTGGCTCGCTCGGGGAACCCGTCGAGGAGGTCGGCGACCCGCCGCAGGAGCGCGGAACGGACGACGTCGTCGGCATCCCGCCACGTCCGGTAGATGGTGGGCCGGCTGAGGCCGGAACGCCGCGCGAGGGCGGCGATCGTCACCCCGTGCACGCCGCCGCGGACGAGCAGGTCATCGGCCGCGTCGAGCACGCGCCGCTGCGTGGCGTCCCACGCCGGGGCGAGGGAGTCCGAGGGAAGAGTGGGAGATTGACGTTCTTCCATGATGTGTCACACTGTAACGCATGGAGCAGCGGAACGGCAGCGGAGCCGACAGACCCGAGATGCGCTGGAACGGGTGGGGCGACCCGAGTCGGGCGAAGGATCTCCCGCTCGCCGTCCGCGGGCTGCTGCCGTTGCTGTTGGGCCGCGTGCGGCGCCCTCCGCAGCCGCCCGCGCTGGAGGACGTGCGCGTCCGGCCCTCCCGGCTGACGGCGGACGATGTCGCTGCACTCGAAGATTCCGTGGGCGCCGATGCGGTCGACGTCTCGACCGCGGGACGGCTCCGGCATGCGGGAGGACGTTCCACGCCCGATCTCCTGCGTCGACGGGCTCTCGAGCAGGATGCGCCCGATGCCGTCGTGTCTCCTGCGGACCATGACGCCGTCCGTGCGTGTCTCGCTCTGGCGGGGGAGCGGGGGCTCGCCGTGATCCCCTTCGGCGGGGGAACGAGCGTCGTGGGGGCGCTGGACCCGGAGCCCGGCCCGCATCGCGCCGTGCTCAGCCTGGATCTGCGCCGGCTCTCCGGCCTGCTCCACCTCGACACGCTCAGCGGCGAGGCGACCCTTGCGGCGGGGACGACCGGACCCGATGCCGAAGCGCAGCTCTCCGCACACGGCTTGGAGTTGGGCCACTTCCCGCAGAGCTTCCGGTACGCCACGATCGGAGGGTTCGCGGCTGCACGGTCGTCCGGACAGAACTCCGCGGGCAACGGGCGGTTCGAGGCGATGGTGACGGGGATCCGGGTCGCGACACCGACGGGAGACCTCGACCTCGGACGCGCGCCGGGGTCGGCGGCCGGCCCCGATCTCCTCCGCCTCTTCCTCGGCTCCGAGGGGATCTTCGGCGTCATCACCGAGGTCCGGGTCCGCGTGCACCCGGTGCCGACGGTGCGAATCTTCGAGTCGTGGACCTTCCCCGACTTCGCCGGCGGTGCCGATGCGCTCCGCCGCGTCGTGCAGCAGGGGGCGGGTCCCACGGTCATCCGTCTCTCCGACGAGGCCGAGACCGCCGTGAGCCTCGCCCAGGTCGGCCGGATCGGGAAGGCCCTCGCGAAGGGGGCGAGCGTCGTGACGGTGTTCGAGGGCGACGAGGCCGCGGCGCGCCGGGACCGGACCGCGGCGATCCTCGCCGCGGCGGGCGGTCGCTCTGCGGGCACCGGCGATGCGGAGGAGTGGGCGGCGGGACGATTCGACGGACCCTACCTGCGCGATGCGCTGCTCGACGCCGGGGTGTTCTGCGAGACGCTGGAGACGGCGACGACCTGGTCGAACCTCCGCACTCTGAAAGAGGCCGTCGAGGGGGCGCTGCGGGACGGTTTCGACGCGGTCGACGCGCGTTCGTACGTCATGTGCCACGTCTCGCACGTGTATCCGACGGGCGCCTCCCTCTACTTCACGGTGCTCGCCGGACTGCGACGCGAACCGTTGGGCGCGTGGGCCGAGGTGAAGGGCAGGGTGAACGACACGATCCTCGCGAACGGCGGGACGATCAGCCATCATCACGCCGTGGGTCGCGATCACGCCCCCTGGCTCGCGCAGGAGATCGGTGAGACCGGCGTGCGGATCCTCACCGCCGTCAAGCGGGAGCTGGACCCTCGCGGCATCATGAATCCGGGTGCCGTACTCGTCGATGTCCCGACGAGGGCGACCGTCTGAGATGGGGCACATCGCGGTGCTGTCGAATCCGCTCTCCGGCAAGGGCCGCGGGCAGCGGGTCACCGAGGAGGCGCTCGATCACCTGCGACAGCGGGGCGCGGATGTCCGTGTCTACGCCGGAGGGTCGCCCGCGGAGACGAGGCGGCTCGCGATGCTCGCGCTGGACGCGGCACCGGACGGGCTCGTCCTGGTGGGCGGTGACGGCACCCTCTCGGGCATCCTCGACGTGGTGTGCGCCGCAGGCGTCCCGGTCACGGTGGTCCCCGCCGGCACCGGGAACGACCTGGCGCGAGCGCTCGGGCTGCCGCGCACGGACGTGGCTGCGGCTGTCGAGCTCGCCCTGACCGGTCTGCCCCGCCCCATCGACATCGGCGAGGTGCGGACGTCGACGGGCACGTCGCTGTTCCTCACCGTGGCGGCGCTGGGGTTCGACGCCCGCGTGAGCGATCGCACCAATCGCCTCCGCTGGCCGTCCGGCGCACTGCGGTACTACCTCGCGCTGCTCATCGAGCTCGTCCGGCTGCGTCCGCTCGACTTCACGATCCGCGCCGATGACGGCCCGGTGATCCCCGCCCGCGGCACTCTGGTGGCGGTCGGGAACACGGCCAGCTACGGCGGGGGGATGCCGGTCTGCGTGGGCGCCGTTCCGGATGACGGAACCCTCGACGTGGTCGCCGTGGGGCCCCTGGGCCGCCTCCGCCTGGTGCGCCTGTTCCCCGTGCTCCTGCGCGGGACGCATCTCGCGCGCCCGGAGGTGCACCACCTCCGGGCGCGCACGGTCACCGTCGCCGCGCCCGGTCTCGTGGCCTACGCGGACGGCGAGCGCGTGGGGGAGGAGACCTGCACGATCTCGGTCCGCGCGGCGGCGCTGACCGTCATGACCGACGCGGAGCGGGGGGACGCACATGTTCGATGAGGACGTCGTGATCGTCGGGTCGGGGTTCGGCGGCTCAGTCGCCGCCCTCCGGCTCACCGAGAAGGGTTACCGCGTCCGCGTGTTCGAGGCCGGGCGACGATTCGCCGACGAGGACTTCGCGAAGACGAGCTGGGACGTGCGTCGCTATCTCTGGGCCCCGGCGCTCCGGTGCTTCGGAGTGCAGCGCATCCATCGGCTTCCGCACGTGATGATCCTCGCCGGCGCCGGCGTCGGCGGCGGGTCGCTCAACTACGCGAACACGCTGTACGAGCCGGGCGCGGCGTTCTTCGCCGACCCGCAGTGGTCGTCGATCCGGGACTGGAGCGCGGCTCTGGCCCCGCACTACGCCACGGCCAAGCGCATGCTCGGCGTGGTGGAGCACTATCCTCACGACGGACCCGTCGAGCGGATCATGGCCGGTGCCGCCGAGGACCTCGGGGTGGGCGCCACCTTCCGCCGGGCACCCGTCGGCGTGTGGTTCGGCGTACCCGGTGAGCGAGTCGCTGACCCGTTCTTCGGCGGTGAGGGCCCCGAGCGCACGGGCTGTACGCTCTGCGGCAACTGCATGGTCGGCTGCCGCGTCGGTGCCAAGAACACCCTGATGAAGAACTACCTCGCCCTCGCCGAGCGCCGCGGAGCGGTCATCGAGCCGCTGCGTACCGTGACCGAGGTGCGGGAGCTCCCGAACGGCGGATTCTCCGTCACGACGCGACGCAGCGGCTCCTGGTTCCGACGGCGTCCTCAGACCGTCACGGCACGGGAGGTCGTCCTGGCGGCGGGCACCTGGGGCACCCAGCAGCTCCTCCATCGGATGAAGGCCGCCGGCGCGCTGCCGCACGTCTCCGACGCCGTCGGCCGGCTCACCCGCACCAACTCAGAGGCCCTGGACGGCGCCGTCGCCGTCCGGGTGCCCGAGCGGGTGGAGCTGGCGCGGGGCGTGGCGATCACCACATCGTTCCACGTGGATGACCGCACCCATGTCGAGAACGTCCGCTACGGTCCCGGGTCGAATCTCATGGGAGCACTCGCCACCGTGCTGGTCCCGGGCGACCGCGCGCTTCCGGGCCGCCTGGTCGCGCTCGTGGGCCAGGTGCTGCGCCGCCCCGCCCGGGCCCTGCGCCTCGCGTCCCTCCGGCGGTGGAGCGAGCGCGGGATCATCGCACTCGTCATGCAGACCGCCGACAACTCGCTCACGCTGTCGCTGCGGCGCCGCTTCGGACGGACGAGACTGACGAGCGCGCAGGGTCACGGCGCGCCGAACCCCAGCCACCTCCCCGAGGCGCATCGCGCGGCCCGTGCCATCGCCGCGCGTCTGGAGCGCGAGGGTGGGGTTCCCGCCGAGGCGCGCGGTTCGTGGCCGGAGGTCTTCGGGATCCCGCTCACGGCACACTTCCTCGGCGGAGCCGTGATCTCCGGATCACCGGAGGAGGGTGTCGTGGACGAGTACCAGCGCGTCTGGGGACACCCGGGGTTGCACGTCGTCGACGGGGCCGCTGTGCCCGCCAATCCGGGGGTGAACCCGTCCCTGACCATCACCGCGCTCGCGGAGCATGCCCTGTCGCACTGGCCGCGCCGCGGCGAGCCGGATGCCCGTCCGGCACCGGGGACGACACAGGGGGCCACGCCTACGGCGCGACCCCCTGCGGAGACGTGATCAGCGGCTTTCGATGCCGCGGATCTGCGGGGTGTGGAAGGAACCGCCGAACGCGCGCTCGGACGCCCCCTCGCGATCGAGATACGGCGAGGCCCCACCGTCGATGAACGGCCAGCCTGCCCCGAGGATGAGGCACAGGTCGATGTCCTCGACCTCCGGGACCACGCCCTCGTCGAGCATCAGCTTGATCTCGGTCGCGAGCCCGTCCTGCACGCGCTGCAGGATCGTGGCCGCCGATGCCGGGCTCTTGCCGACGGCGGGCGCCAGGACCTTCTCGGCCTGCTTCGTCCAGCCGACCACACGGCCGCCCTTGTCCTTCTCGACGACCTGGTCGAGCTCGGCGAGGGCGTGGAAGTTCTCGTTGGCGTAGAACCGGTCGGGGAATGCGCGCACCATCGTGTCCTGCACGTGCGCGGCCACCTTCCAGCCGACGAGGTCGATGAGCTGGAAGGGCCCCATCGGCAGGCCGAGCGGCGCGAACGCCTTCTCGACGTCGGCGATCGGAGTGCCCTCGTAGACGGCGCGCGCCGCCTCGCCCATGACCTTCGCGAGCAGGCGGTTCACCACGAAGCCCGGGGCGTCGGCGGTGAGCACCGCGTTCTTGCCCAGGTTCTTGGCGACGACGAATGCGGTGGACAGTGCGGTGTCCGCGGTCATCGGCGTCTTCACGATCTCGATCAGCGGCATGACCGCGACCGGGTTGAAGAAGTGGAAGCCGACGAGCCGTTCGGGGTGGGCGAGCTTCGCGCCGATCTCCTCGACCGACAGCGACGAGGTGTTCGTGGCGAGCACCGCGTCCTCCGCGATGATCTTCTCGATCTCACCGAAGACCTGCTGCTTGACGCCGACCTCCTCGAAGACCGCCTCGATCACGAAGTCGCAGTCCGCGTAGAGAGCCTTGTCGGTGGTGCCCGTGACGAGCCCGCGCAGCTTGTTCGCGGTGTCCGCGTCCACGCGGCCCTTGGCCTCCAGCTTGCCGATCTCCTCGTGGATGTAGGCGACGCCCTTGTCCACGCGTGCCTGGTCCAGGTCGGTGATCAGCACCGGCACCTGGAGCTTGCGCACGAACAGCAGCGCGAACTGGCTGGCCATGAGACCCGCGCCGATGATACCGACCTTGGTGACCTTCTTCGCGAGCTGCTTGTCCGGTGCGCCGACCGGACGCTTCGCACGCTTCTGCACGAGGTCGAAGGCGTACATCGACGCGGCGAACTGGTCCCCGGTCACGAGTTCCGCCAGTGCCTCGTCCTCGCGGGCGAAGCCCTCCGCCTTGGTGCCGCTCTTCGCCTTGTCGAGCAGCTCGAGAGCCGCGTAGGGCGACTTCGGCACGGTGCCGATCTTCGACTCCAGCATGCCGCGTGCCATCTTGATGGCGATCGGCCACTTGGTGAGCCGCTCGATCTTGCCCGGCTCGTTCTTGCGCACGACCTTCTTGCCGCCGAGGACCGCGTCGGCCCACGCGAGCGAGTTCTCGAGGTAGTTCGCGGCGGGGAAGATGGCGTCGAAGATGCCGAGGTCGAAGGCCTGCTGCGGCTTCAGCATGCGGTTCTGCTTGAGCGGGTTGGAGATGACCACCTCGAGGGCGTTCTCGATGCCGATGAGGTTCGGCAGCAGGTACGCCCCGCCCCAGCCGGGGATGATGCCGAGGAAGACCTCGGGCAGCGCCACGGCCGCCGCCGATGCGTCGACCGTGCGGTACGTGGAGTTCAGCGCGATCTCCAGGCCACCGCCCAGTGCGAGTCCGTTCACGAACGCGAACGACGGCACGCCGAGCTCGCTCAGCTTCCCGAGCACCTTGTGGCCGAGCTGGGCGATCAGACGCGCGTTGTCCCGCGAGCCGACCTTGCTGATGTCCGAGAGGTCGGCACCGGCGGCCATGATGTACTGCTTGCCGGTGATGCCGACCGCCTGGATCTCGCCGGCCGCCGCGCGGCTCTTCAGGCCGTCGAGTGTCGCGCCGAGTTCGGTGAGGGTGGCCGGACCGAGGGTGTTCGGGCGGGTGTGGTCCCGACCGTTGTCCAGCGTGATCAGGGCGAGGACCTTGCCCGACGCGAGGCGGATGTCACGCACGGGGGAGTGCGTGATGACCTCTCCCTCGGTGAGCGCCTGGATGGGCGAGAAGTCGACGTCGTCGTAGCTCACTTCTTCTTCTTTCCGTCGTAGTGCGGGTTCTCCCAGATGACCGATCCGCCCTGACCGAGACCGACGCACATCGCCGTCAGGCCGTAGCGCACGTCGGGGCGCTCGGCGAACTGCGCCGCGAGCTGGATCATGAGGCGGACGCCGGATGCGGCCAGCGGGTGGCCCACGGCGATCGCGCCGCCCCACGGGTTCACGCGGGGGTCGTCGTCGTCGATGCCGAAGTGGTCGAGCAGGGAGATGACCTGGATGGCGAACGCCTCGTTGAGCTCGAAGAGTCCGATGTCGGAGATGTCGAGGCCGGCCTTCTTGAGCGCCTTCTCGGTCGACGGGATCGGGCCGATGCCCATGATCTCCGGCTGCACACCGGCGAAGGCGAACGAGACCATGCGCATCTTGGGCGCGAGTCCGAGCTCCTTGACGGCGCCGCCGCCGGCGAGCAGCGACATCGTCGCGCCGTCGGTGAGCGGCGAGGACGTCCCTGCGGTCACGCGACCGTGCGGACGGAACGGCGTCTTGAGGCCGGCGAGGTCCTCCATCGTGGTCTGCGGACGGCGGCCCTCGTCCTCGGTGGCCAGACCCCAGGCGCCGTCGGCGCCCTTGATCGCGACCGACACGAGGTCCGGCTGGATCTTGCCGGCGTCGTAGGCGGCCTGCACCTTCTGCTGGCTGCGCATGCCGTAGCGGTCGGAGCGCTCCTTGGTGAGGTGCGGGAAGCGGTCGAAGATGCGCTCGGCGGTGACGCCCATGTTGAGCGCCCCGGGGTCGACCATCTTCTCCGCCACGAAGCGCGGGTTGGGGTCGGCGTTCGCGCCGATCGGGTGGTGGCCCATGTGCTCGACGCCGCCCGCGAGGGCGAGGTCGTACATGCCCACACCGATCGAGGCGCCCATGGTCGTCACGCTCGTCATCGCGCCGGCGCACATGCGCTCGACCGCGAGTCCGGGGACGGTCTGGGGCAGTCCGGCGAGGATCGCCACCGACCGTCCGAGGGTGAGCCCCTGGTCTCCGGTCTGGCTCGTCGCGGCGATCGCGACATCGTCGATGCGGTCCGCCGGCACGGCCGCGTTGCGCTCCATCAGGCCGATGGTCGCCTTGACGGCGAGGTCATCCGCGCGGGTGTTCCAGTACATGCCCTTTTCGCCGGCGCGCCCGAAGGGGGTGCGCACTCCATCGACGAAGAAGACGTCCGAGATCTCGGCCACTCTGCCTCCAAGTTAGTGCGGTGGCCTCAGTCTATGAACGGCCGGAAACCGGGAGGAATCGGTTGGATCGAACCTACGAAGCGGTCGCGGGCGTGGTGTCGGGCGATTGCGTCGCCTCTACAAAGGCGTCGGCGATCTTCTGTGCAGTCTGTTCAATCTGCCAGGGGCGTGCCCCGAGTGCGGAGAGGGCGGCGCCGATCTCTTCCGCGGTGGCGCCCGGGCCGTCCCACGCGACCCGGCGCAGGTACTCGGGCGTGAGGAGGTTCTCGGTGGGCATGCCCAGCTCCTCCGCGACCGCCTCGACGGCGGGACGGGCGGCCTTCAAGCGGGCGTCGGCCTCCGGGTTGCGGTCGCCCCAGGCGCGGGGCGGGGGGAGCGCGTCGCTCGGCACGCGTTCGCGCGGCAGCGTCTCCGCGGCACGGCCGTCGACGATCGCCTGCCACCAGCGGTCGAGCTGGGTGCGGCTCGCGCGGCCCTGGAACTCCTTGACTCCCGCGAGGGCCTGCTTGGAGGCGGGGTTGGCGAGGACCGCGGCGACGAGGGAACGGTCGGGCACGAGGCGCCCGGGGGAGATGTCCTGCTGCTGCGCGTACATCTCGCGGGCCTCCCACAGGGCGCGGGCGACGGCGAGGTTGCGGGCACCACGGACCTGGTGGAGTCCGCTCAGTCGCCGCCAGGGGTCTTCGCGCGGGGCCTTCGGGGCGCGCGCCAGGGTGGCGGCGAACTCCTGAGCGGCGAAGGCGGTCTTGCCCTGTTCCTCGAGCTCGGCGACGAGGGCGTCGCGGACGTCGACGAGGTGCAGCACGTCGAGCGCGGCATAGTCCAGCCAGGAGTCGGGCAGCGGACGGGTCGACCAGTCGGCGGCCGAGTGCTCCTTCTTCAGGGTGATGCCGAGCGTGTCCTCGACGACGGCGGCCAGACCCACCCGGTCATGACCGAGCAGGCGGGAGGCGAGCTCGGTGTCGAAGATCTCCTTCGGCTCCAGGTGCAACTCGCGCAGAGAGGGCAGATCCTGGCTGGCGGCATGGAGCACCCACTCGACGTCGCCGATGGCCTCCTGCAGCGGGGCGAAGTCGCCGATCGCGGGCGGGTCGAACAGGAACACCCCGGCCTCGCGCCGGAAGACCTGCACCAGATAGGCCCGCTGCGAGTAGCGGAAGCCGGACGCCCGCTCGACATCGACGGCGACCGGGCCGGTGCCGGCGGCGAGCGCAGCACAGGCTGCACGGAACTCCTCGGTTTCGGAGATCACGGAGTATTCAGTCACGTACAGCCTTTCGCGCGCCGATCACGGCGATGCCCTCGGAACCCGGCGGAAGCCCCGCCAGCATTCCGACCAGCTCGGCCCATGCTTCGACGTGCGGTCGGAACGGGCCCTCCGGAGTCCAGGACGCCCGCAATTCTATCTGTGCGCCGTCTCCCTCGTCGGCGAGGCCGCCGAATCCCTTCGACAGCGTCTTCGTCGACGTGCCGGACGGCGAGTGGTAGATCGCCTCCCGGGAGTCCAGGGCGTCCACGAGCCACGACCACGTGACGTCGGCGAGCAGCGGATCCGTGCCGATCTCGGTCTCGAGCGGAGCCTGGGCGAAGATCACGATGCGCCAGGCGCCTCCCCAGGCGTCCGGCTCGTCCGGATCGTGCAGCAGGATGAACCGTCCGGTCCCGTATATCGAGTCGCCGTCCTCGCCCGGGCGGACGTCGGCGGAGAGCGCGATCGCGAAGGGCGCGAGGTTCTGCGGCGTGGGGATCTCGCGGACCGCGATGTCGTCGCGGAACGCGGTCGCGCGCAGTTCGGCGACGGCGGCGTCGAAGGGCGTCCCGGCCTCGGGGTGTGCGGTCACGGCAACAGGCTAGAGTCGGAAGGCGATGAAGAGTCTCAGGCACGCCGTTGCGATCGTTGTCCCCGCGCTCCTCGCCCTGGGCGCCACCGTCGGGATCCTCGTGATCGCGGTGGCGCGTCGGGTCGTCACCCCGTTGCGAAGCCGCGTCCAGGACACGGAGATCCTCGCGATCGACACCGGGGCGCAGACCATCGAACTCCGCCGCACCCTCGACACCGAGCTGCCAGGGCGATACGGCCTCTTCACCACGGGCACGTACGGCTACGTCAAACTCGGGGCGGTTCTCAGCGCGGACAGCACGACGGTGCGGCGCAAGCTCCTCACGAAGATCGAACCCGGTGCCAGGGTGGACCGAGGCGCGTCCTTCAGCGGCAGCTACTACATGTCGCCGAGTGAGCTGCACCTGCGATGGGAGAACGTGCTCATCGGCTCGCCGGCCGGGCCGTGCCCCGCGTGGTTCTTCCCGGGGGACTCCTCTACCTGGGTCATCCAGGTGCACGGTCGCGGCACGACCCGCGCCGAGTGCCTCCGTGCCGTGCCGGTGATGCACGCGGCGGGGCTGCCCACGCTCGTCGTGTCGTACCGCAACGACGGCGAGGCGCCGCGGACCAAGGCGGGCGCCTATGCGCTCGGCGCATCCGAGTGGCGCGATGTCGACGCCGGGATCGCCTATGCGCTGCGTCACGGGGCCGAGCGGATCGTGCTGATGGGCTGGTCCATGGGCGGGGCGGTATCCTTGCAGGCTGCGGTCAACTCCGGCCATCGGGATCGCATCGCTGGCATCATCCTGGAGTCGCCGGTCGTCGACTGGCGCACGGTCCTCCGTTTCCAGGCTCAGGTCGCCCGGGTGCGCGCACCGCTGCCCGCGCTGGCGATGGGAGCGCTGCAGCTGCCGCTCACGGCGAAGCTCAGCGGTGCGGACGAGCCCATCCTGTTCGACCGTCTGGACATGGTCGCTCGGGCTGATGAGCTACGGGCGCCGATTCTCATCCTGCACAGCGACGACGACGGCTTCGTCCCGGCGGACGCCTCGCACGCACTGCAGGAGGCGCGGCCGGACCTGGTCACCATGCCGCGCTTCACCGTCGCCCGGCACACCAAGCTCTGGAACTACGACGAGAAGGGCTGGACCACGGCCATCTCGGAATGGCTCGCGGCACAGGGGCTCAGCGCTTCTGCCTGACCTGGTTCTTGGCCCGCATCAGCATGCCGGTCATGCCGCCGATCCGCAGCGGTGACACGGCCTTGGTGAGCCCGATCGACTGCGGGTAGTCCTCGGGGATCGCCAGCACCTCGTCCGCCGTCAGCCCGGTGAGGCCCTGGACGAGGATGCTCGCGAAGCCCCGGGTCGTCGGTGCCTCCTCAGGGGCCGTGGCGTGCATGGTCACGACGTCGTCGTGGACTTCCACGTAGATGTAGACCGGCGACTGGCATTCCGCGACGCGCTCGCCCATCTCCGGATGCGCCGCGACCTCATCGGAAACGGCGGGCAGCTCGTCGGCGTACTCCAGGAGCAGCAGCAGGCGATCAGATTCCGGGGTCTCCAGGAATCCGTCGCGGATCTCGGCGAGGGTCTCGGGCAGGGCGGAGGCGTTCATCCCCGCCATTCTCCCACCTCAGACGGTGCCGGGCTCCGTGCCCGTGACGATCGGGACGCGCACCGCGCTGCCCCACTCCGTCCACGAGCCGTCGTAGTTGCGGACGTCCTCGAAGCCGAGGAGGTGCTTGAGCACGAACCACGTGTGGCTCGAGCGCTCCCCGATGCGGCAGTAGGCCACGACGTCGTCACCGTCCTGCAGCCCGGCGCCGTCCCGGTAGATGGCGTCGAGCTCGGCGCGGCTCTTGAAGCCGCCGTCCTCGGCGACCGCCTTCGCCCACGGCACGCTCTGCGCGGTGGGGATGTGGCCGGCTCGCAGAGTCCCCTCCTCCGGGTAGGCGGGAGCGGTGGTCCGCTCTCCGCTGTACTCCTCCGGGGAACGGACGTCGATGAGCGGGTTGCCGAGGTGCGCGAGCACGTCTTCCTTGTACGCGCGGATGGCCGTGTCGTCCCGCTCCACCACCGGGTACTCCGTGGCGGGACGGTTCGTCGCCTCGCGGGTCAGCTCGCGGCCCTCCGCGATCCAGCGATCACGGCCGCCGTCGAGGAGGCGGACGTCCTCGTGACCGAAGAGGGAGAAGACCCACAGCGCGTACGCCGCCCACCAGTTGTTCTTGTCGCCGTAGATCACGACCGTGTCGTCGCGGGCGATGCCCTTGCGGCTCAGCAGCTCGGCGAAGCCCTCGCCGTCGACGTAGTCCCGCACGACCGGGTCGTTGAGCTCCGTGTGCCAGTCCACCTTCACCGCTCCGGGAATGTGGCCCGTCTCGTAGAGGAGCACGTCCTCGTCCGACTCGACGACCACGAGGCCGGGCTCTCCCAGGTGGGCGGCGAGCCACTCGGTCGTCACCAGGCGGCCGGGCTCGGCGTACTCGGCGAACTTGGGGGAGGAGGAGTCGAACTCGATGGCCATGGGGTCTCCGTAGCGGTGAGCGGGCGAGCGGGCGGTGCGGACGGCGTAGTGTGGATCCGTCCCTTCGACGATAGATCCTCCGCGCGCCCCCGGGACCCGATCCGTAAGACTTCGACACAGGCCCTTGCCTGATTCAGGACCGTGATGACCGACCCGACCACCCGCACCGGAACCGTCCACCTCACCGAGCGCACGCCGACGGTCAGCGGACCCGAGATGCTCGCGAGCCTGGTGCCGCCGCCGCAGTTCGACGACGCCACGTTCGACAGCTACCGGGCGGATCCCGCCTACCCGTCGCAGGAGGAGGCGAAGCAGACGCTGCTGCGTTTCGCGGGACGCGGTGCTCCCGTCAAGCGGGGCGGTCTGTTCAGTCGGGCGAAGAAGGAGCCGGAACTGAAGCCCGGGGTCTACCTCGACGGCGGCTTCGGCGTGGGCAAGACCCACCTGCTCGCGTCGATCTACCACGCGATGCCCGCCCGGCGGAAGTACTTCGGCTCGTTCATCGAGTACACCGCTCTGGTGGGGGCACTCGGCTACAAGAACACCGTGGACCTCCTCAAGGGCGCCGATCTGCTCTGCATCGACGAGTTCGAGCTCGACGATCCGGGCGACACGATGGTCATGACGCGCCTTCTGGGTGAACTCGTGCCCACCGGCACCCGGCTCGCGGCCACCTCGAACACGCCGCCGAACGCGCTCGGCGAGGGACGCTTCGCCGCGCAGGACTTCCTCCGCGAGATCCACGCGATGTCGGACAGCTTCCAGACGCTGCGCATCGACGGCGTCGACTTCCGGCAGCGGGCGATCGACGGTCACGCCGTGGCGCTGGAAGACGCGGCGTACGAGGCCGCGGTCGAGGCGGCCGCGGCGGACGGCGCTGTGTCGGACGATGCGTTCGACAACCTCATCCGGCATCTCGCCCAGGTGCACCCCTCGCGCTACATCAGGCTCATCGACGGGCTGCACCGCGTGGGGCTGCGCGGCGTGCGCCAGCTCACCGACCAGTCGGAGGCGTTGCGGTTCGTGGCCTTCGTCGACCGGGTCTACGACGCGCAGATCCCGATCCTCGCGACGGGTGTCGGGCTCGACGCCGTGTTCTCCGACGAGATGCTCGCCGGCGGCTACCGCAAGAAGTACCTGCGCGCCATCTCCCGGCTGAACGCGCTCACGCATTCTGCGTAAGCCTGCAGGCCTGCGTAACGCGATGTTCACACCCGGAGCCGTGCTGTAACAGCGGAGAAACAAACCTCACGCATGGGCGAAATCGCCCATGGTCACACTGAAGCTCTCAATTACTTCGGATGTGAGGTTTTCCTATGGATGCTCCCGGCAACATCTCGTGGGCGATCACCGCGACGGCACTGGTGCTGCTCATGACGCCCGGCGTCGCCTTCTTCTACGGCGGTCTCGTCAAGGCGAAGAGCGTCGTCAGCATGATGATGATGAGCTTCGGCTCGATCGGACTCGTCGCCGTGCTGTGGATTCTCTTCGGCTTCTCCATGAGCGCCGTCGACAGCCCCACGGCCTTCGCGGGCAACCCGTTCGCGGACATCGGGCTGTCCAGCCTCGCCTCGGGTGAGGGCTCGAACGTCGCCCTGCTCAGCGTCGCGTACGGCGCCACCTTCGCGATCATCACCGTCGCCCTGATCTCCGGGGCGATCGCCGATCGGGCGAAGTTCGGCAGCTGGCTGATCTTCGCCGGCGTCTTCGCCACGGTCGGCTACTTCCCGGTCGCGGCCTGGGTCTGGGGCGGCGGTTGGATCATGAACCTCGGCACGACCCTGTTCGGCGAGGACAGCGGCATCGGCGTGATCGACTATGCGGGCGGCACGGCGGTGCACATCAACGCGGGTGCCGCGGCGCTGGCCCTCGCCCTCGTGCTCGGCAAGCGCATCGGCTTCCAGAAGGGCATCCTCAAGCCGCACAACGTGCCGCTGACGCTGCTCGGCGCCGCACTGCTGTGGTTCGGCTGGTTCGGCTTCAACGCCGGTGCGGAGTGGCTCGCCGAGGACATGGGCGGCGTCGGCCTCATCGGCCTGAACACGCTCGGTGCGACCGCGGCCGCGATCCTCGGCTGGATCCTCATCGAGCGCATCAAGGACGGCAAGCCCACGTCCGTCGGCGCCGCCTCCGGCGCGGTGGCGGGTCTCGTGGCGATCACCCCTGCATGCGCCAACCTCACCCCCGGATGGTCCCTCCTGCTCGGCGCGGTGGCCGGCATCGTCTGCGCCCTCGCGGTGGAGCTGAAGTTCCGCCTCGGCTTCGACGACTCGCTCGACGTGGTCGGCATCCACCTCGTCGGCGGACTCATCGGCACCGTGTACCTCGGCTTCTTCGCCACCGGCACCGGCCTCTTCGTCGGCGGCGACGCCCGTCAGCTCGCCGTGCAGGTGATCGCCGCCGCCGGCGTGCTGATCTACTCCTTCGTGGTCGCGTGGGTCATCGGCTTCGTGATCCAGAAGACGATCGGGTTCCGCATCACGAACGAGGACGAGATCGCCGGTGTCGACCAGGTCGTGCACGGCGAGGAGGGCTACGCTCTCGCGAACGCGTGACGACGGTTAGGGTGACCGTGTGGGCACGACCAGCAACGGCATCCTGAAGGCACTCGCGGACCTGCTGCGCCGAGCAGTGGGCTCCCCCCGGGCGCCGCGGACCTCTCCCGGTCCGCGGCGCCCGGACGCGCGTCTGCGGACGGCCGAGGAGCGCGAGCGGCGATCCGCGAAAACGCCGGACGCCGGAGTCGAGCCGGGGCAGGTCCGCGGTACCGAGACCGTGCGGCTCGACCCCGGGCGTATGCCGGCCGTCCGCGTGGCCTACGCGCCGCACCGGGACGGCGCTCCCGACGCCGGCGAGGTCGTCTGGACCTGGGTGCCGTACGAGGAGAACGACGGCCGAGGCAAGGACCGGCCGGTGCTGGTGATCGGGCGGCAGTCCTCCGAGCGGGTCTACGCGGTACGGATGACCAGCAGGCCCCACGACGGCGAGCGCGACTACCTCTCGATCGGGAGCGGCGAGTGGGACGGGCAGGGCCGCGAATCGTGGGTGGACATCGAACAGCTCTACAGCGTCCATGAGCGTGGTCTGCGCCGTGAGGCGGCGGCCCTGGATCGTGGCCGGTACGCACGGGTCGCGGCAGCGCTCCAGCGGCGGTACGGATGGGCGCAGAGCTGACCCGGCAGCCGCCTCCCATCCGATGGGCGCAGGGCTCCGAACCTTCTGATGAGTCGCCGCCGGCGGCACCCAAGGAGGAATCATGCGTTTCATCCCGACCAAGGTCCACGGAATTCTCGACTACGTCGTCGGGATCGCTCTGATCGCCGCGCCCTGGCTGTTCGGCTTCGCCGGTATGGGCGGAGCCCCGGTCGTCATCCCGATCGTGCTCGGCGTGGGCCTCATCGTCTACAGCCTCTTCACGAAGTACGAGTGGGGTCCGTTCGGTCTGATCCCCATGCCCGTGCACCTCGTCTTCGACATCGTCGCCAGCCTCTTCCTCGCGCTGTCGCCGTGGCTGTTCGGGTTCGCAGGCGAGGCGCTGAACGTCTGGCTGCCGCACGTCGTGGTGGGTGCTGCCGTCATCGTCGTCGTGCTGTTCTCGCAGCCGCAGCCGCAGAGCACCCGCGGACGGGCTGCGACCGCCTGATCCGCACACGACGAGGGGCGACCGGATATCGATCCGGTCGCCCCTCGTCGTCCGCGCGGACTAGGCCTCGTCGTCGGACTCGGCCTGATGCTCCTGCTGCTGCTCGGTGTCGACCTGTGCGGGAGGCAGGTCCTGCAGGAACTGGCGGTCGCTGTTCGGGTCGCCGCTCCCGTCTCCGGCGAGCGGATCCTGCGCGCTGACGTCGTCGGCGGGGATGTTCTCTCGTCCGATCATGTCCGGTCCTCTCACGCGGGGCGCCGGGTGCGCCCGTTCACAGGTGAGTCTGCCTCCTGCCGGCGCAGCGGGGGATCCCCTGGTGCGATCCTGTGCGCAGTGATAGGCGCGTTCACCCTCGGAGCGCGGCGCTGAGCCAGCGCGCGTATTGATGCCAGGGGTCGCCGTGCCGCTGCAGCGCCGCGATGTGGGCGCGGATCTCCGGTGTCAGGGTGAACCACTCACCGCCTTCGCGAGCGGAGGCGAACTGCCGATGCCGCTGCTGTTCGCGCACCCGATCGCCGTGCTCGAAGGCGAGGAGCTCGTCGTGACGGATGCTCGCGAGACGGCGCCGCGGCTGTCTGCTCGTGCCGATCTTCACGCGGCTGTCGTAGCGGAGGTAGTACACGACGTCGATCCGCGGGAACGGCAGATCGGGGTCGGGGGAGTCCCCGTAGCGCCAGCCGCAGAGCGCGCAGTGCCACGCGTCGTCCGCTCGCAGCCCAGCGAGACCACCGCAGAGGGGACAGGGGCCGGGGAGAAGTCGGGGTTTCGGCACCCGGGCAGGCTACGTCCGCCCTCGGACATCGGCCGCCACCTGCCAGCACCCGGCGCTCCTGTCAACCACTGCCGCCGGGCGTCGTCCCTTGCCAGACTCGGCCTATGGTCTTCATCGGATTCCACGCCTCCCATGAGCAGATCCCACCCAGCGCGCTGCTGGACGCGGTCGTCAGCGCGGAGTGGGCAGGCTTCGACGGGGCGATGTGCTCCGACCACCTGGCCCCGTGGCTCCCCGATCAGGGGGAGTCGGGATTCGCGTTCAGCTGGATCGCTGCGGCGCTGGCCCGTACGAGGTTCCCCATCGGCATGGTCAACGCGCCAGGACAGCGGTACCACCCCGCGATCGTCGCGCAGGCCTTCGGAACGCTGGAGGAGATGTTCCCCGGACGGTTCTGGGCCGCGCTCGGCAGCGGCGAGGCGATGAACGAGCACGTGACCGGCGACGTCTGGCCGGCCAAGGACGTCCGCAACGCGCGGTTGCACGAGAGCGTGGATGTGATCCGACGGCTGCTCGCCGGCGAGGAGGTCGATCACGACGGTCTCGTGCGCGTGCACCGCGCCCGCGTCTGGACCCGGCCGGCGCAGCCGCCGCCGCTCTTCGCCACCGCCGTCAGTCCGGAGACGGCGGAGTGGGCGGCCGGCTGGGCGGACGGCCTCGCGACCGTCGCCCAGGAGCCGTCCGCGCTGCGGAGGGTGGTGGAGGCCTACCGCTCGGCCGGGGGAGAAGGGCCGTGCATCCTGCAGACGCACGTGAGCTGGGGCGAGGACGACGCCGAGGCGTACGCGATCGCGAAGGAGCAGTGGCGGCAGGGCGTGGTCACTCCGCCGCTCGCGTGGAACATCGAGCAGCCGGAGGATTTCGACGCCGCGGTGGGCGAGGTCGATGAAGCAAGGCTGCGCGCGGCCGTCCTCGTCGACCACGACGCCCGGTCGCTCGCGGGACGGTTGGCGGAGCTCGTCGACATCGGCTTCGACCGGATCTACCTGCATCACGTCGGACGAGAGCAGACCCGGTTCCTGAAGGCGGCCGCCGCCGAGATCCTGCCCGCTCTGAGGGAGCGCACATGAAGATCACCGATACGAGCGACCTCTGGTGGAAGACGGCCGTCGTCTACTGCCTCGATGTGGAGACCTTCCTGGACTCGGACGGCGACGGCGTCGGCGACCTCCGCGGCCTCGCGCAGCGGATCGACTACCTCTCACAGGTGGGCGTGACGTGCCTGTGGCTCATGCCCTTCTACCCTTCGCCGGACCTCGACGACGGGTACGACGTCAGCGACTTCTACGGCGTGGACCCGCGTCTCGGCACCCACGGCGACCTCGTGGAGGTGATACGCACGGCCCGTGACCGCGGCATCCGCGTGATCGTCGACCTCGTCGTCAATCACACCTCGGACCGTCATCCGTGGTTCCGCGCGGCGCTCCGCAGCGTCGACTCGCCCTATCGCGACTACTACGTGTGGCGCGACGACGCGCCTCCGAAGGGACAGAAGAACCCGGTCTTCCCCGGGCAGGCCGACGGGATCTGGACCAAGGACGAGAAGTCCGGGCAGTGGTACCAGCACAGTTTCTACGAGCACCAACCCGACCTCAACATCGCCAACCCCGTGGTCCGGGACGAGATCGCGAAGGTCATCGGGTTCTGGCTGCAGCTCGGCGTCTCGGGCTTCCGGGTGGATGCCGTGCCGTTCCTCCTCGAGGTTCCGAAGACGGCGGACATCCCCGATCCGCACGAGCTGCTACGCGACATGCGGCGTTTCCTGCAGCGTCGTTCCAGCGAGGCGATCCTGCTCGGCGAGGTCAATCTGCCGTACGAGGAGCAGCGCGCGTACTTCGGGGGCACCGACGGCGACGAGCTGACCATGCAGTTCGACTTCGTGGCGATGCAGTCGCTGTATCTGTCCCTCGCCCGTCGTGATCCCGCGCCGCTCGTCGCCGCACTCACCGCGCGCCCGGTCCTCGGACCGGAGGTGCAATGGGCGAACTTCCTCCGGAACCACGATGAGCTCACTCTCGACAAGCTGACCGATGCCGAGCGTCAGGAGGTCTTCGAGGCGTTCGCGCCAGACGAGCGGCAGCGCGTGTTCGGCCGCGGGATCACGCGGCGCCTGCCGCCGATGCTGGAAGGCGACCCGCGGAGGATCCGGATGGCGTACAGCCTGCTCTTCACGCTCCCCGGCACCCCCGTTCTGTTCTACGGCGAAGAGATCGGGATGGGCGAGAACATCGCCGTCGAGGGGCGGCAGGCCGTGCGTACGCCGATGCAGTGGTCGGCGGATCGCAACGGGGGCTTCTCCGACGCGCGCCCCTCCCGGCTCGTCGCGCCGCCGCCGACCGACGGGTATGCGCCCACGCACGTGAATGCCGCCGCCCAGCTCGAGGACCACGGCTCGCTGCTGCACTTCCTCCGCGAACTGACCGCGCTCTACCGGGTATCGCCGGAGCTCGGGTGGGGGTCGTTCACCGTCATCGAGCAGCCGCAGGACGCCCTGCTGGTGCACTCCCTGGAGGCCGACGTCGGGCGCACGATCGCCGTGCACAACTTCGCGGAACGTCCGGCGACGACGCGGTTCCGACTGGGGGAGGAGCCCGCGGGCACGACCCTGGTCGACCTCCTCGACGCGCGGCGCGTGCCCCTCGACGACGACGGAGAGGTGGAGTTGGAGCTTCCGGCCTACGGCTACCGGTGGCTGCGGGTCTCCCGCCCGGGAGACGGCAGGATCCTGTGACGGGCGGAAACGCCGAAGGCCCCGGATGACCGGGGCCTTCGGAGGGGATTCGGTGGGCGATACCGGACTCGAACCGATGACCTCTTCCGTGTGAAGGAAGCGCGCTACCAACTGCGCCAATCGCCCATACCCGTGGGGTACGTCAACCGATACTACCCGACCGTCAGGCGCTCCGATGACCAGTCCGGGAGACACGCGCGAGATTCGCTGCGGGTTTGGCGGAGCGCGGATCATCGGCTAATGTTTCATAAGTGCCCGGGACAACCGGGAACGAAATGCGGATGTAGCGCAGTTGGTAGCGCACAACCTTGCCAAGGTTGGGGTCGCGAGTTCGAGTCTCGTCATCCGCTCGAGTGCAGTAGATCTTCTCGAAGATCGGCGGCACGTGGGGTCAATCCACACGGTGGCGTGGCCGAGCGGCTAGGCACCGGCCTGCAAAGCCGTTTACACGGGTTCGAATCCCGTCGCCACCTCACGGGAAAACTGAATAGCCCCAACGGGCGCGATTGGCGCAGCGGTAGCGCGCTTCCCTGACACGGAAGAGGTCACTGGTTCGATCCCAGTATCGCGCACCACCTGAAACCCCCGGTTCGCCGGGGGTTTTTTGTTGCCCCCAGCTCTCCTCCCTGCGCGCGAGGTCGCATATCCGCGCGAGGTCGCAGCCCGATCGCGGAGCTCCGCGACCTCGGTGCGAATCTGCGTGTCGATGCCGTCGACATCGACTTCGAAGATGTGTTCGAATATCGATATCCTGGGCGGGGCCGGAGGAAGGAGCCGGTGTGGGGAACTCGGGTCGCGCGCTCTCTGCGTACAACGACATGCGGTCGCAGCATCAGGCCATCGAGGCCGCCGCGCGCCGGGGCCCCCTGCAGTCCCTGTCCGATCGCGAGCTCGCCTTGCGGGAGTCCGCCGTCACCGTCTATCCGCACGCGCTCCAGCGGCGGGTGCGGGCGTGGGTGCGGTTCGGCCCGGAGGCGATCCGCGTGGAGGCGAAGGTCGTCCGCTCCACCCCGCTCGCAGCGGGCATCGAGTTCCGTGCCGGTGACCGCACGTACCGCTGCTGGGTCTGGGGGAACGCCGTGCAACCCGTGGACGGGTGACCGGGCCGCGGACACCGCTCGCACTCCGGCTCCACGCCGGACGCGACAGACGGGACGCCCCCTCCGTCATGCGAGGAGGGGACGTCCCGACCGGGTGGGGTGAGCGTCAGACGCGCGCCGTGCCCGCGCCGTTCTGCGGGACGCGCGGCTCTCGACTGACGAAGATGCCCAGCAGCACCATGCCGATCGCGAGACCGAGGTGGAGCCAGTTGTCGGCGTTGTTCACCGGCAGGAAGTTCAGCTGCTCGTTGCCGACCGCGATGAGGCCGTACAGCCAGACGACGAGGTACGCGAGCCCGCCGATGATGAGGTAGAGACGGGACGCGCGCGGCGACGCGGCGAGCGCGATGCCCGCGACCGCGAACAGCAGGTGCACGACGTTGTGCAGCACGGACACCTGGAACACGCCGAGGAGCAGGGCCTCGGACGCTGCTCCGGCGCCGCGCAGGTGCTCGGCCGAGTGGGTGACGCCCGGGATGAAACCGGCGATGCCCACGATGAGGAAGACGATGCCGATGATCAGCGCCGTCTTCTGGATCGGTGTGCCGGCGTAGCGGGTGGTGCGGGTGGTGTCGCTCATGATCCCCTCCAGGGTGTGGTGCGGTTGCCCGACCGTAGGACTTCCTGTGCGCGCGCTGAGAGGGCATTGACGCATCAGGAGTCACGCGGTAGCTTCATGCGCCCGTTCCCGGACGCCGCTGCGACGTGGGCGAGAACCGCGGATTGTCAATCCCCCTCGGCAGGAGGGGACCGCTTCGTACGCTCAGGCCATGACCGATGCCGCTCTGGACCGCACCTGCGGCCTCGCCTCGACATCCGATCGCGACGCCGCGACCGGATTGCGACGCATCGACCATCTGGCGCAACTGGCCGCCGTCGTCCGTGCATGCCCCGGTCTGCACGTCCGTTACTCCGAGGGCCCGGATGCGGATGCCCGTCGTTCCAGCGTCGACACGGAGAGCGGCCTCGAGCTGCCCGGTCTCTCCGTGAACCCGCTGGACGCCGAACGCTGGTGGACGCGTCCGCTGGAGGACTGGCTCGCGCGCCAGCTCTGTCAGTACCGGCACCTCGCCGATAAGGACCCGCAGCGCATCGCCTGGATCCTCCGTGGCGAGCACTGCGGCCGGGGGCCCGACTGCGAGCCGCTGCTCCGAGAGGTGGAGCCCATCGCCGTCATCGGCGAACACGTCCTGCTCGAGGCCAGGGAACGGTACGAGCGCAATTTCGATGCGGGGCGCGGACCCGCCGACGACGAGGAGGACCGGGAATGAGCAGAGGGCGGCAGTGGACGGAGGTGGTTCCCGGCTTCTTCGGCATCAGTGTGGCGGACGTGAACTGCTACCTCGTGCAGACCGCGGACGGGCTCACGCTATTCGACGCGGGACTGCCGCGCAGCAGGGGCGTGCTGCGCGACCTGCTCGGCCACCTCGGGGCGAAGGAGACCGACATCGATGCGGTCGTCCTGACGCACGGGCACTTCGACCACGTCGGTGTCGCGCGCGGGCTCCACGAGGAGGGGGTCTCGGTGTTCGTCCACCCTCGCGACGCACAACTGGCCCGTCACCCCTACAGCTACCGTCCGGCCTCACCTCGCGTCCCCTACGTGCTCACCCATCCGCGGGGGATCCCCACCATCACCCGGATGGCTCTTGCCGGAGCGCTCAACGTCCGCGGCGTCGACGCGCAGCCTCGCGTGACGCACGAGCATCCGATCGACGCCCCCGGGACCCCGATCGCCCTGTGGACTCCGGGGCACACGGAAGGGCACTGCGCGTACCTGTTCGAGGAGTCCGGGGTGCTCATCGCCGGCGACGCCCTCGTGACGCTCGACCCGTACACCGGCGAGACCGGTCCGCAGATCGTCGCCAGGGCGGCCACGGCCGATACCGCGGAGGCGATGGAGTCGCTGGATACCCTGGCACGGACGAGCGCGCGGGTCGTCCTGACGGGCCACGGAGACCCCGTCCTGGATGGCGTGGGGCCCGCCGTCGCCGCCGCGCGGCGACGCGGACCCCACTGACTCCTCGGCCTCAGTCGAGGAGCGTCTCCCCGATGTAGCCGCCTTCCGCACATCCCGGAGGGACAGCGAACACGGCGGATCCGATCGGGACCGTCCACTCGTTGAGCAGGTCGAGCTCGTCGAGCCGCTGCTGCATCGGGACGAACTGCCGCGCGACGTCGGCCTGGAACGCGGCGAAGAGCAGCCCGGATTCGGACACGCCGTCTCCGGCCGGGCGCTCGTCGTAGTTATACGCCCGTCGGAAGATGCGCTCCGTCCCGTCTCCGCGAGCGCGCCGGATGTGCGCGAACGCCGGGATGACGGGGAACCCGATGGCCGTCGTCGCGTCGAAGTCCGGCTCGTCGAACTCCGACGTCCCCGTGAGCGGCGCGCCCTCGCGCAGGGTCCTCCCGACGGAGGCCTCGCGGCCCCCGCGATCCAGGCGGTCCCAGGCGTCGAGGTCCATGCGGATGCGGCGCAGGACCATGCCCGTGCCGCCGGCCAGCCAGCCGTCATCACTCCAGACCACGCGCTCGAAGTCGTCGGTCCCCGGCTGCGGGTTGCTCGTGCCGTCGACCTGTCCGAAGAGATTGCGCATGGTCGTCCCCGGTCGCTCGGTGCCGTGTGCGCGGCGGAAGCCCTGCTGGATCCACCGGACGGTCGCGAAGCCGCGCGCGTCCTTCAGGAGCATGCGCTGCGCGTGTGCGACGGTCAGGGGGTCGTCAGCGGCGATCTGGAGGAGCAGGTCTCCGTCCGAGAACTCCGGCTGCAGGCGGTCCACCCGGAAGGCGGGAAGCGGCGCGAGCCACGAGGGCGTGCTGCCGCCGGCCCGTGCCACGAGCGCCGGACCGAAGCCGAATGTGATCGTCAACCGGGCCGGGGCGACGGCGAGCTCCGGCTCCGAGTCCGCGAGCGCCGACCGTCCCTGGGTGAGCCTCGCCGCATCGTCCGTGAGGATCCGTAGGAGCCGGCGGAGCGCGTCGCGGTCGACCTCCGGGCGCAGATCGAGCGCCACGAACGAGCCGTGCGCCTGCGCCGCGGTGTCGATCCCGGCTTGATGGACGCCGTGGAACGGGACGGTGAGGGAGCCGTTGAGCGGTGCGGGGGCCGCGGGAGCCTCCGTGTCCGCTCGCGTGAGGGCGAGATCCGCCCCGACCGCGACGGCGGCCCCGACACCGGCGACAGCCCCTCCGAGGAGGAACTGCCGCCGGGTCGAGCCGGTGCGGCCGGCGCGCGCGCCCGAGACGCGCGGGGACATCAGTGGTCCATGCCCTCGTGGTCGTCGGCGCCGTCGTAGTTCTCGTTCGCGCCGGAGTAGTCCTTCACCGGCGCGGCGAACTCGAACGTGGAGTCGTCCGACAGGGTGACGGTGAACGCGACCTCGTCACCGGCTTTCAGAGGCTCGGAGAGGTCCATCATCATGATGTGATTCCCCCCGGGCTCGAGGGCGAGGGTGCCGCCGGCGGGGACGACGAAGCCCCCGGCGATCTCCCGCATGACCATCTCCCCGGCCTCGTTCTCCACGGTCTCGTGCAGTTCGATCATCGGCGAGGCGGCGGAGGTGACCGACGTCACCGTCACGTCCGCCGCGCCCTCGTTGACGAGTACGCCGAAGCCCGCGGACATGCCGTCATCGGCCGACTTGACCCAGGCGTCGTCGATCCGGAGGACCTCACCGGCGGCGGCGCTGGTCGGCGTCTCGGCTGTGGGTGCGGTGCACCCGGTGAGCGCGACGAGCGAGAGGACGATCGCCGCGCCGAGGCGGGGAAGAGAAGTGCGAGTGTTCATGATGATGCCTTTCAGGAGTTCTCTGCCGTGTCGTCGCCGGATTCCGGCGGCACGGCGGCCGCGCGGCGGCGGCGGAGGATGAGGAGGAGAGTGAAAGCAGCGACGGCGAGTGCCGCGCCCGCCCCGCCGACGAGCAGGACCCGGATCGGGTCGCCCGTCTCGTCTGCGTTCTGATCCGATGCGGTCGACGAGTTTTCCGGGGCGGAGGAGGTCGGCTCCGGGTTCTGTGTCGACTCCAGCGGGACGGCGTCTCCGACGGCGAAGGGGATGACCCCCGCGATCGGGTGCCCGTCCTCGGAGACGACCTGCCAACGCACCTGGTACCCGCCGTCCGGCATGTCCGTCCTGAGAGCGGCCGTGACATTCCGGCCGCGCACCTCCACCTCGCCGGTCGCCCAGTCCTCGCCCTCCGCGTCGACGACGAGGACGACGGCCCCGGCGGTCGACTCGTCGAGGACGAGGAGCTCGCCCGAGAACGTCATGGTGACGCTCGAGGGCGCAGCATCGAGATGCTCACCGTCGCCGGGGTCGCTCTCGAGGAGTTGGTCATGGGCGGTCGCCGGCGCTGCCGTCGCGAGGATCGCGACAGCCGCCAGCACCGCCCCGGCCGCGAATCTGCGGACAGGGGACATGGAAGAGCCTCTCTTCAGACGTCGCCGAGCGACGTGGGTACCTGCGTTCGGACGCGCGTCACCGGGACAGCGCGAGGACGCACCGCACGGCGCGAAGCCGTGGGCGCGGATCAGAGCGCGGGAAGAGAGGGCGGTGCGCGCCCGAGAAGCGGGGTGAGGAGCCGAAGATCATGGGCCGTCCGGACGAGGAAGACCCCGGCCAGGCGACACGGAGAGGTGGCGGAGCGCGGGGCGAGCGTCACGTCCGCACGCCGACGCACCCAGCGGATCAATCGGACGGCGAGATCACGCACGGTGAGGAGCAGCCGCTCGCCGCGGTGGAGCGCCGTCACCGTGAGGAGGGCGGCGAGGGCGTGCCCGAGCCACATCGCGGCGTCCGCGGTCGCGACGACCGCAGCGCCCTCGGCTGCGGGGAGCACGAGCGGTGCGCCGTGCACGTGCCGGATCGCCACGCCGGACGGAGTGACCGTGCCGAGCACGAAGAGCACGTGGAAGAGGAACTGGCTCACAGTCACCGAGAGGGTGAGTCGGGTGAGGGAGAGCTTCCGTCCGGCGAGCAGCACGCTCACCATGAAGGCGAACAGCCAGGGCACGAGGATACCCAAGGTGCCGGGCATCTCTCCGCCGCCGCTCACGTGACCCGCGAGAGCCACGAAGATCGCGAGCGACGAGGTCGCGAAGCCCCGCACGACGGCGGGCTTGCGGGACGGGCTCACGGCCACCAGTCTGCCATGTGCCGGAGTCCGTGACGGGCCGGGGCGCGCGTCAGCCCCGTGGTGCTCCGGTGCGCTTCACGACGTCGTAGGCGGCGAGCGCAGCCTTGCGCGTCTCGCCGAGGTCGACGATCGGCTCAGTGGGGGCGTCCGCAGCCCAGCGCCCGATGTAGTGCCCCTCGCCGTCGAACTTCCTGGCCTGCAGCTCCGGGTTGAACACGCGGAAGTACGGGGCAGCGTCGGCGCCGGAACCCGCGACCCACTGCCAGTTGAACGGATTGCTCGCGTCATCGGCGTCCACCAACGTGTCCCAGAACCACTCCTCGCCGAGGCGCCAGTCGATGAGGAGGTTCTTGACGAGGAACGATGCCGTGACCATCCGCACCCGGTTGTGCATGTACCCGGTGTGCCAGAGCTCGCGCATGCCCGCGTCGACGAGGGGAACTCCGGTTTCGCCGTGCTGCCAGAGCTCCAGACGTGCGGGATCCAGCGGAGGCCACGGGAACGCGTCGAACTCCCGCCGCAGGTTCTTCGTCGCGAGGTCGGGGAAGTGGAACAGCGTGTGCCAGGCGAACTCGCGCCAGCCCAGCTCCGAGAGGAATCCGCCCGCCCCGTCGACCTCGATCGCCTCATGCCACACGGTGAACGGACTGAGCTCGCCCCAGCGCAGTCGCGGAGACAGCCGGGAAGTGGCACCGGCAGCCGGGGCGTCGCGAGCGTGGTCGTACGTGCGGATGTCGTCGGCGAGGAAGTGCTGCAACCGGCGGCGCGCGGCGGGCTCCCCGGGCTCCCATGTCTCGCGGAGCCCGCCCGCCCAGTCCGGGGCGGTGGGCAGCAGCCCCCAGTCGTCCAGCGCGTCGGAGGGGAGCCGCCTGCCGGAGCCACGGAGCTCGCGGGGTTCGGGGAGCGGAGCGCGCGGGGCCGGAAGGGCCAGGCAGGCCCGCCAGAACGGCGTGAAGACCGAATAGTGCGTGCCGCTCCCGGTGGTGACCGTCCACGGCTCGTGCAGGAGCGACCCCGCGAAAGACGCCACCTGGAGACCGTCGTCGCGCAGCGTCGCCTTCAGCCCCGCGTCGATCTCGCGCCCGGCCGCCTCGTAGCGGCGGTTCCAGAAGACCGCTCCGGCGCCCGACTCGGCGACCAGCTCCCGCACGATCCGGTCGGCGGGCCCGCGCCGCAGCACCAGCGTCGTCCCCTTCTCCTGCAGCCGCGCGGCGAGCGAGGCCAGCGAATGGTGCAGCCACCAACGCGCGGCACCGCCCAGCCGACGGATGCCGGGGGACTCCTCATCGAGGACGAAGAGCGCGATGATCGGTTCGTCGCGGTCGACGGCGGCACGCAGCGCGGGGTTGTCGGCCAGGCGGAGATCGTCGCGGAACCAGACGATCGAGGGCGAGGTCATCGGGTCGCCCACAGGGCCCAGGCGATCAGCAGGGGCTGCAGGAACAGGCGGCCGAACCGCCGCCGGTCCGTGTCGAGACCCGGGGTCGATCGGCCGGTGCGCCACTGGTGCCAGTTGCCGGGGAACACCGCGGCGAAGAATCCCGCCGTCGCCCACCCCATCTTGCGGCGTTCCCGCGGCAGTGCCACCAGTCCCGCGGCGAGCGCGACCTCGGCCGCACCCGACGCCAGGACGATCGTGTCCTTGTCCATCCGGGTGAAGCGGGTCGCCCAGTCGGGCACGACGACCCGGAACCCGCGTGTCTGCGTGAAGTGCAGCACGCCCATCGCGCCGAGGGCGAGAGCGAGGAGCCAGCGGGCGATCGTCCGTGTCATGCGCCCACGCTACCGTCCCCGTCGGACGCCGCGGCTGTCACACTGAGGCGATGACCGTGCTGCGCATCACCGTCCTCTTCCTCCTCGCCGCCATCGCCGAGATCGGCGGTGCCTGGCTCATCTGGCAGGCGGTGAAGGAGGACAGGGGGTGGCTGTTCGCCGTCCTCGGGGTGATGGCCCTCGGTGCCTACGGGTTCATCGCGGCGCTGCAGCCGGACGCGAACTTCGGCCGCGTCCTGGCCGCCTACGGCGGGATCTTCATCGCAGGCTCCCTCGCGTGGGGCGTCATCGTCGACGGATTCCGCCCCACCTCGTGGGACGTGATCGGCTCCGTGGTGGCGCTGGCCGGGGCGGCGATCATCATCTTCGCGCCGACGGCCGCGGATCCGCTGTCGGAGACCGCCGCGTGACGGTCGGCGACCGGCGAGCGGACGAGTAGCCTAGATCCAGACCCAGATGGAGTGATCAGTGCCTGAAAACGCCCAGCCGACCGACGGCTTCGCCCTGTTCTCTGACCGAAACGTCGTCGCCATGCGCGTCGGCGGCGTCCTGAAGGACCTCGCTGCGACGGTCACCGAGACCGACGACGTCGAGCCCGTCACGATCGACAGCCCCGACGGCCTGAACATCCTGCGTCACTCGACCGCACATGTGCTCGCGCAGGCGGTGCAGCGGATCAACCCGCAGGCGAACCTCGGCATCGGCCCGCCCATCACCGACGGCTTCTACTACGACTTCGGCGTCGACACCCCGTTCACGCCGGAGGACATGAAAGCGATCTCGAAGGAGATGCAGCGCATCGTCCGCGAGGGACAGCGCTTCGTCCGTCGTGTCGTGACCGACGAGGAGGCTCGTGCGGAGCTCGCGGACGAGCCGTTCAAGCTCGAGCTCATCGGGCTCAAGGGCCCGTCGACGGCCTCCGAGGGCGAGATCGCCGAGGGGGCATCCGTCGAGGTGGGCGAGGGTGAGCTCACGATCTACGACAACACCACCCGCGATGGCGAGGTCGTCTGGAAGGACCTCTGCCGCGGTCCGCACCTGCCCAACACACGCATGATCGGCAATGGCTGGGACCTCACCCGCATCGCCGCCGCGTACTGGCGGGGGAGCGAGAAGAACCCGCAGCTCCAGCGCATCTACGGCACCGCATGGCCGACGAAGGACGAGCTGCGCGCCTACCAGGAGCGCATCGCCGAGGCCGAGCGTCGCGACCACCGCAAGCTCGGCGCCGAGATGGACCTCTTCTCGTTCCCGGACGAGATCGGCTCGGGACTGGCCGTGTTCCATCCCAAGGGCGGCATCATCCGCTACGAGATCGAGGAGAACCTGCGCAAGCACCTGCTGCGCAACGGCTACGACCTCGTCAACAGCCCGCACATCACGAAGAAGGATCTCTTCATGACGTCCGGGCACCTGCAGACCTATGCGGACGGCATGTTCCCCCCGATGCACCTCGACGAGGTCGTCGACGACGAGGGCAACGTCACCCGCCAGGGCCAGGACTACTACCTGAAGCCGATGAACTGCCCGTTCCACAACCTCATCTTCCGTTCGCGCGGGCGCTCCTACCGGGAGCTGCCGCTGCGTCTGGCCGAGTTCGGCACGGTCTACCGCTACGAGAAGTCCGGCACGCTGTCGGGGCTCACCCGCGTGCGCGGTCTGACCCAGGACGACGCGCACATCTACGTCGCCCAGGACCAGGTGAAGGAGGAGCTCACCACCAACCTGAACCTCGTGCTCGACCTGCTCCGGGACTACGGCCTCAACGACTTCTACCTCGAGCTCTCGACGAACGAGGAGGGCAACCCGAAGTTCCTCGGCGAGCCCGAGCAGTGGGCGACGGCGATCGACACGCTGCGCGAGGTCGCGATCGAATCCGGTCTCGAGCTCGTCGCCGACCCGGGTGGCGCGGCCTTCTACGGCCCGAAGATCTCGGTGCAGGCCCGCGACGCCATCGGCCGCACCTGGCAGATGTCGACCATCCAGCTCGACTTCAACCAGCCCGACCGGTTCGAGCTGGAGTACACCGGTCCCGACGGGCAGAAGCACCGGCCTGTGATGATCCACCGGGCGCTCCTCGGCTCCGTCGAGCGCTTCTTCGCGATCCTCCTCGAGCACTACGCCGGCGACTTCCCGCTCTGGCTCGCGCCCAGCCAGGTGGTGGGTGTGCCGGTGGCCGAGCAGTACGGCGACTACCTGGACGACGTCATCGCGCAGCTCCGGGCGGCGGGCGTGCGGGCCGACGTCGACCACTCCGACGACCGGATGCAGAAGAAGATCCGGAATCACACCACCGCGAAGGTGCCGCTGATCCTCATCGTGGGGGAGCAGGATCGTGCCGCGGGGACGGTGTCGTTCCGCTTCCGCGACGGCACGCAGGAGAACGGCGTGCCGGTCGCCGACGCGGTGCGCCGGATCAGCGCCGCCATCGCCTCGCACGCGCTGGTGTTGAAGGCGGGAGACCTCGCATGACGGACGGTGAGGCGGACCTCGAGGACGCCTCCCGTCTCGTCGGGGTGCCCGACGAGTTCCAGCGGCTGTGGACCCCGCACCGGATGGCGTACATCCAGGCCGGGCCGGAGCCGCTGCGCGAGGAATGCCCGTTCTGCGAGGCACCGAAGTACCCGGATGCCGAGCGGCTCATCGTGGCGCGCGGGGAGACCGCGTACGTGCTGCTGAACCTCTTCCCGTACAACTCGGGGCACCTGCTCGTCTGCCCGTACCGGCACATCGCCACCTACGACCAGGCGACGGCCGAGGAGGTCGCCGAGATCGGCGCTCTCACCCAGACCGCGATGCGCGTGCTCCGCGAGGTCTCCGGCTGCGACGGCTTCAACCTCGGCATGAACCAGGGAGCGGTGGCCGGAGCGGGCGTGGACGCGCATCTGCACCAGCACGTGGTGCCGCGGTGGCGCTCGGACGCGAACTTCTTCCCGATCATCGCCAAGACGAAGGCGCTCCCGCAGCTCCTCGGCGAGGTGCGGGAGGCCGTCGCCGAGGCGTGGCCCCCCGCCGACCGCTGAGCCGTCGCGTCGGGGTCCCCGTTCCGGGGACTCAGCGCACCTGGCGTGCGGTGAACTGCATCCGCGGGTTCGCGTAGAACTCCTGCGCCTCGACGAGCTGCAGCTCGCGCTCGCCCGAGTCGAGCGTGGCCTGCAGCAGGTCGTAGACGCTGGAGGCGGTGCGCTCCAGAGCGGTCTGCGCGCTGCCGGTCGCGACGTAGTGCGCGGTGAACAGCGCCGCCGTCACGTCGCCGGAGCCGTTCGCCTTCATCGGCAGGTGCGGGGTCTGCACGAGCCACGCGCCCGCGTCGTCCACGGCGAGCATCTCGATCGTGCCCTCTTCGCGGTCCGGCCGCTCGACGCTCGTGACGAGCACCGTGCGCGGCCCCATCGCCCGCGCGAGGTCGACCGACGCGAGGGTCGACTCGAGCGTGTCGGGCTCGGTCTCGGTGAGGAAGCCCAGCTCGAACTGGTTCGGCGTGATGATGTCGGCCACCGGCACCACGCGTTCGCGGAGCAGGATCGGGATGGCCGGAGCCACGAAGCAGCCGGACTTCGCGTTGCCCATGACCGGGTCGCACGCGTACAGCGCCGTGGGGTTCGCGGCCTTCACCCGGGCGACCGCGTCGATGATGACGTCGCCGATGCCCTCGCTGCCCTGGTAGCCGCTGAGCACGGCGTCGATGGAACCGAACACGCCGCGCTCCTCGATGCCGGTGATGACCTCGCCCACATCGGCGGGGTCGATCAGCGGGCCGCGCCAGGCGCCGTACCCGGTGTGGTTCGAGAAGGTGACGGTGTAGACCGGCAGCACCTCGACGCCGATGCGCTGGAGCGGGAAGACAGCCGCGGAATTGCCGACGTGACCGTATGCGACGGCGGACTGGATGGACAGGATCTTCATACCCGGTCCCTTTCATTCTGGGCGGGCCGGTGCCCGCGTCGGGTGGTCATCGTCCGGCGGCGATGAGGTCGGCGATGAGGGTCTCCGTGTCGTCCTCGGAGAGGTCGTGCACGGTGAGGCGGAGGTGGCGCGAAGGCTCGGCGCGCTCGTCCAGCGCGAAGTCGTCGCCGGTGCGCGCGAGCCAGCCCCGGCGCATGAGGTGGTCGGCGATGGCGCGCGCCGGCTTGGCGAAGCCGACCCACAGGCTCAGGCCGTCCGGGTCCGCGGCGTCGATCCCCTCCGCGCGCAGGCGTTCCGCGAAGGCGGCGTTCCGCGCGGCATAGTGCCGACCTGCTTCCGCGATCTCCTCGCGCACGGCGGGGTCGGTGAGCTGGGCGAGCGTGAGGCGCTGCAGCAGGTGGCTCACCCAGGTGGTGCCGGGGCTGAGCCGCATCGCCAGGCGCTCAGCGGTCTCGGGATCGGTCGCCGCGAGGGCCAGGCACATGTCAGGGCCCAGGAACTTCGACACCGAGCGCACCAGGGCGAACCGTCGGTGCTCCGGGCCGATCAGCGACTCGTAGGGGCGCTGCGAGAGCAGAGAGAAGTGGTCGTCCTCGATCACGAGCACGTACGGGTGGTCGGCGAGCACGGCCCGCAGCGCCTTCGCCCGGGCGGGGGAGAGGCTGACGCCCGTCGGGTTCTGTGCCCGCGGGGTGCAGATGACGGCGCGGACACCCGCGTCCAGAGCGGCACGGAGGCCGTCGACCGTCATGCCCTCCTCGTCCACCGGCACCGTGACGGCCCGGTACCCGCCGAGCCGCACGGTATGGATGCTCGCGAGGAAGCAGGGGTCCTCGAGGGCCACCGCGTCGTCCCGCATCAGGGCCTGGGCGAGCAGCCGTTCGACGGCATCCACGGCCCCGCTGGTGACGGTGACGCGGAAGTCCTGCCCTGGAAGGTCGGCGCCCATCCACTCCCTCGCCCACGCTTCAAGACCGCGGTCGATCACCGGCTCGCCGTAGAGCACGGGGCGGCGGCCGATCGTGCCGAGCGCCTGCGACGGGTCGGGGATCCGAGAAGCGTCGGGGTTTCCCGTCCCGATGTCGCGGAGCACGGTGTCCGGCGCGTAGCCCTCCTGCGGCACGACGTCGACGCCGGCGAGCACGGTGCCCGCGCGCCCTCGCGAATGCACGAGTCCCGCCTGCGCGAGCTGGCGGTAGGCGGCGACCGCGGTGTTCCGGTTGACACCGAGTGTCGCCGCGAGCTCGCGCACCGGAGGAAGGACCTCGCCGGGGCGGAGCGTGCCGCGGTCCCGGAGGGCGCGCACGCTGTCCGCGATCTCGGCCGCGGTGGTTCCCCTGATCTGCTCGCTCATGATCCTCCTCCGAGATTCTAGGCGGAGCGGACAGTGCTACCTTTGATCTAGATCAAAAACCATTTCGGATCATCCGACAGGAGACCCCCATGACCGAGCAGCCCACCACCGGATCCGCAGGCGTGAAGCGCGGTCTCGCCGAGATGCTCAAGGGCGGCGTCATCATGGACGTCGTCACCGCCGAGCAGGCGAAGATCGCCGAGGACGCCGGCGCCGTCGCCGTGATGGCACTGGAGCGGGTCCCCGCGGACATCCGCGCGCAGGGCGGCGTCTCGCGGATGAGCGACCCGGACATGATCGACAGCATCATCGACGCGGTGTCCATCCCCGTCATGGCGAAGGCGCGGATCGGGCACTTCGTAGAGGCGCAGGTGCTGCAGGAGCTCGGCGTCGACTACATCGACGAGTCCGAGGTGCTCTCGCCCGCCGACTACGTGAACCACATCGACAAGTTCGGCTTCACCGTGCCGTTCGTCTGTGGGGCCACGAACCTGGGGGAGGCGCTGCGCCGCATCAACGAGGGCGCGGCGATGATCCGCTCCAAGGGCGAGGCCGGCACGGGTGACGTCTCTGAGGCGATGAAGCACATCCGGAAGATCCGGGGAGAGATCGCCGCGCTGACCGCGCTGCCGAAGGACGAACTGTTCGTGGCGGCGAAGGAGTTGCAGGCGCCCTATGAGCTCGTCGCGGAGATCGCCGAGACCGGGAAGCTCCCCGTGGTGCTGTTCGTCGCCGGTGGGGTCGCGACCCCGGCCGACGCGGCGATGATGATGCAGCTCGGCGCCGACGGCGTGTTCGTCGGCTCCGGCATCTTCAAGTCCGGCAATCCCGCCGAGCGGGCGAAGGCCATCGTCAAGGCCACCACGTTCTTCGACGACCCGAAGGTGATCGCCGAGGTGTCCCGCGGGCTGGGCGAGGCGATGGTCGGCATCAATGTGAGCGACCTGCCCGCGCCGCACCGCCTCGCCGAGCGTGGCTGGTAGTCCGCGCGTCGGCGTCCTCGCGCTCCAGGGGGACGTGCGGGAGCATGCCGCGCTCCTCGAGGCCCTCGGCGCCGACGTCGCTCTGGTCCGTCGGCCCGAGGAACTCGCCCGGGTCGACGGCCTCGTGATCCCTGGCGGCGAATCGACCGTGATCGACAAGCTGGCGCGGCTGTTCGGGCTGCAGCAGCCGATCCGCGACGCGATCGCCGGCGGGATGCCGGTGCTCGGCACCTGCGCGGGGCTGATCCTGCTGGCCGATGAGGTCATCGACGCGATCGATGGGCAGCAGAGCTTCGGCGGACTCGATGCGGTCGTGCGGCGTAACGCGTTCGGGCGGCAGGCCGAGTCGTTCGAGGCCGAGCTGACGGTGCCCGCGTTCGACGAGCCGGTGACGGCGGCGTTCATCCGCGGACCCGTCGTGGAGGCGGTGGGGCCGCGGGCCTCGGTGCTCGCGACGCTGCCGGACGGCCGTGTGGTCGCCGTGGAGCAGGACGGGCTGCTCGGTCTGAGCTTCCACCCGGAGATCTCGAACGAGACGCGGTTCCACCGGCGCTTCCTGGATCGGGTCTCCCGCCGTTGACTTCGCGACTGCGAGTGCAGGCGTGCGCGCGCGAACAGGCGCCTCCGTGCGCAGATGCCTGAACTCGCGCGAACGCCTGTGCCAGCGGAGCCGGAGCGGTGCCGCGGCACGTTTCGATAGACTGGACGACGCCCTGGGCGGCGTTCCGGGGCGCAGACGACGAGCGGAGACTTATGTCCGGGCATTCCAAGTGGGCCACGACCAAGCACAAGAAGGCCGTCATCGACGCGCGCCGTGCGAAGTCCTGGGCCAAGCTCATCAAGAACATCGAGGTCGCGGCCAAGCTGGGCGGCGCCGATCTGCAGGGCAACCCGACGCTCTTCGACGCGGTGCTCAAGGCGAAGAAGACCTCCGTCCCCAAGGACAACATCGACCGTGCCATCAAGCGCGGTGCCGGCATCGGCGGCGAGGCCGTCGAGTACACCTCGATCATGTACGAGGGCTATGGGCCCAACGGCGTCGCGCTCATGATCGAGTGTCTGACCGACAACAAGAACCGCGCCGCGGCCGAGGTGCGCACGGCACTCAGCCGCAACGGCGGCACCCTCGCCGACCCGGGCAGTGTCGCGTACAACTTCAGCCGCAAGGGCGTCATCGTCGTCGGTTCCGAGGGCACCACCGAGGATGACGTGATGATGGCGGCGCTGGAGGCCGGCGCCGAGGAGATCGAGCCGCACGCCGAGGGCTTCGAGGTCATCACCGAGGCGAGCGATCTCGTGGCCGTCCGTTCCGCGTTGCAGGACGCCGGGATCGACTACGAGTCGGCCGACGTCGAGTTCGTGCCGAACCTCAAGGTCGAGATCGACGCCGAGACCGCCCGCAAGGTGTTCCGCCTCATCGATGCGCTCGAAGACAGCGAGGACGTGCAGAACGTCTTCAGCAACTTCGACCTGTCCGCCGAAGTCCAGGCGGAGCTCGAGAACGACGACGCCTAGGCGCGGCGCGAGTCGACGACGGCGCACGCGGCCTAGCCTGATCGGGTGACCACTTCGCTGCGCGTGCTCGGCATCGACCCCGGACTCACCCGGTGCGGTGTCGGGATCGTCGATGTCGACCGTGCCCGCCGCGGCACGCTGGTCCACGTGGGGGTGATCCGCTCCGCCCCGGATGCGGAGATCGGCGACCGCCTCGCCGTCGTCGCGGCGGGCATCCGCGCCGCGATCGCCGAGCACCGCCCCGATGCGGTCGCGGTCGAGAGGGTGTTCGCGCAGCAGAACACGCATACGGTCATGGGCACCGCGCAGGCGAGCGGTGTCGCGCTCCTGATCGCCGCAGAGGCGGGCCTGCCGGCGGCGACCCACACGCCGAGCGAGGTCAAGGCCGCCGTCACCGGGTACGGCTCCGCCGACAAGCGTCAGGTCCAGGCGATGATCGCGCGGATCCTGCGGTTGGATGCCCCTCCGCAGCCGGCCGACGCCGCCGATGCCCTGGCGATCGCCCTGTGTCACGCCTGGCGCCGCGGCGCCCCGGTATCGAGCCGCGCGGGCGGCGGCCTGACCCCCGCGCAGCGCGCATGGGCCGACGCGGAGCGTGTCGCTCGAACATATCTACGAGCCGGCTCCTAGACTGAGAGGATGATCTCCTCTCTGCACGGCACCGTGCTGCACACGACGCCGGACCAGGTCATCATCGACGTCGGCGGCGTGGGCTTCGCGGTCGCGGTCCCGGCCGATGTCGCCCACACCGCGACGGTGGGGGAGAAGCTCCTGCTGCACACGAGCCTCATCGTGCGGGAGGACTCGCTGTCCCTGTTCGGGTTCGCCGACCGCGGAGAGCTGGAGATCTTCAGCCTGCTGCTCAGCGTCACCGGGGTCGGTCCGAAGTCGGCGCTCGGCGTGCTGTCGCACCTCACCGCCGACCAGATCGCCGAGGCGGTGACCGCGGAGGACGACGCTCCGTTCCGTCGGGTCTCCGGCATCGGCCCGAAGACGGCCAAGCTCATCGTCGTGCAGCTCGCCGGCAAGGTGCAGCCCGTGGCTGCGCCGTCGGCTCCTGCGGCGGCCGGAGGCGGGGACGTCGTCACCCAGGTGACGGTGGCGCTCGTCGGGCTCGGCTGGTCGGAGAAGGTCGCAGCCGAGGCGGCGACCCAGACGGCGACGGATGCGACGGACACCGAGCGCGCGTCGGTCGCCCTCCTCCTGCGGCGTACGCTCGCGCTGCTCGGACCCGCGCAGGCAGGCCAGGGCCGTGGCTGACGCCCTCGATCCGACCGAGCCGACGGACGAGTCCGAACTCGCCATCGAGGGCGCCCTCCGCCCCTCGAGCCTCGACGAGTTCGTGGGGCAGCAGAAGGTGCGGGGACAGCTGCAGCTCCTCCTGGAGGCGGCCCGCATCCAATCGCGCCCTGCGGACCACATCCTGCTCGCCGGCCCTCCCGGACTCGGCAAGACGACGCTGGCGATGATCGTGGCGCACGAGAGCGAGCGTCCGCTGCGCATGTCCAGCGGGCCTGCGATCCAGCACGCCGGGGATCTGGCGGCGCTGCTGTCGAGCCTCGTGCCCGGCGAGGTCCTCTTCATCGACGAGATCCATCGCATGGCCCGGTCGGCGGAGGAGATGCTGTACCTCGCCATGGAGGACTACCGGATCGACATCATGGTCGGGAAGGGCGCGGGGGCGACCAGCATCCCGCTGGAGCTGTCTCCGTTCACCCTGGTCGGTGCCACCACGCGTTCCGGGCTGCTGCCCAATCCGCTGCGGGACCGGTTCGGTTTCACCGGGCACCTCGAGTTCTACGATGAGGGGGAGCTGGAGCGGGTGATCGGCCGTTCCGCTGCGGTGCTCGGCGTCGACCTCCCGACGGACTCGCTCTCCGAGATCGCGCGACGCTCCCGCGGGACCCCGCGCATCGCGAACCGGCTGCTGCGCCGCGTGCGCGACTATGCGCTCGTGCACGGTGGCGGCGAGGCGACGCTCAGCGGCGTGCGGGCGGCCCTCGACCTCTACGACGTGGACGCGATCGGACTGGACCGTCTGGACCGCGCGGTGCTGGAGGCCCTGGTGCGTCGGTTCCGCGGCGGACCGGTCGGCCTGAGCACGCTCGCGGTGGCGGTGGGAGAGGAGCCGGAGACGGTCGAGAGCGTGGTCGAGCCCTATCTCGTCCGGATCGGCTTCCTGGGCAGGACGCCCCGAGGGCGGGTCGCGACGCCGGAGGCCTACGACCACCTCGGTGTGGTGCACCCGGACGGGATGCTGAAGTTGGATGACCTATAATCGCTGAAGACTTCCCCGATACCGCTGTGCGCCCAAAGGCTGGTGCGTGCACCTGAGAAAGGCGCCATCCCCATGCCCATGGAATTTGTCCTCTTCGGACTCCTCGCCGTCCTGCTGATCTTCATGATCTTCAACACGCGCAAGCGCACCCGGCAGATGAAGGCCGAGCAGGAGGAGAAGGCGACCAAGACGGTGCCCGGCGCCAAGGTCCTGCTGCAGGGCGGCATCTACGGCACCATCGTCGCGTACGACGCCGAAGACCTCGATTCCCCGGCCCTCGTGGAGATCGCTCCCGGCACCGTCATCGAGGTGCACAGCCAGGCCATCCTCCGTGTCGTGGAGCCCAAGGACGCCATCGTCGACGCGCCTCTCGCCGGCGCGGACGACCACATCGTCGACGAGACCGCCGCTCCCGCGCTGGAGACGCCGGAGGAGACCCGCGCCCGCCTCGAGCGGGACGCCGACGACAAGTAGCACGCGGGCCGTCACGGCCTCCCGGATCACCGTCCTTCCAGAAAGCTGAACACACGTGGCTTCATCCTCTCCCGTCCGCCACGCCTGGCGGGTCCTCCTCGGCCTGCTCCTCGTGACGGGCGTGCTCTTCGGCATCAACGCGCTGGGTGTGTACGTCTTCAAGCAGAGCTCGTGGACACCCGAGCTCGCGCTCGATCTGCAGGGCGGCACCCAGATCGTCCTGAGCGCCGAGACCGAGGACGGAGCCGCGCCGACGCAGGAGCAGCTCGATCAGGCCGCGGCGATCATCCGTCAGCGTGTCGACGCCTCCGGCGTCGCCGAGGCCGACATCACCACCGAGGGCGGGCGCAACATCGTCGTCCAGATCCCCGGCGAGGCTGACGAGCAGACGCGGCAGCGCATCCAGTCCAGCGCTCAGCTCGAGTTCCGTCCGGTGCTCTACACCACGGCGGCGAGCACCGAGTTCGTCGGCGAGGACGGCAACTCCACGCCGTACCCGAGCCCGGACCCGTCGCTGAATGCGGAGCCCACGGCGGAGCCCACGGACGCCAGCGACCTCTCGTGGGTCACCGACAAGCTCGCGGCGGAGTTCCAGGCGTACGACTGCGCCAACCCCGCCAACGACCCGTCGAAGGCCCCGAAGGACGAGCCGGTGATCGCCTGCTCGCCCGATGACACGGCCAAGTTCATCCTGGGCCCGGCTGAGCTGGACGGCCGCGCGATCACCGACGCCACCGCGGGACGCGACCCGCGCTCCGGTGCCTGGATCGTGCAGCTCACCATGAACGGCGAGGGCGCGGACGCCTTCGGCCAGGTCAGCACCCGCCTCAACCAGAACCGCATCGACGGACTGTCGCCGCGCGACCAGTTCGCATTCGTGCTCGACGGCGAGGTCATCAGCGCACCGCGCATGAACGGCGTCATCCTCGACGGCCGTCCCAGCATCTCGGGCAGCTTCACGCAGGAGAGCGCGACGACCCTGGCCGACCAGCTCAAGTTCGGAGCCCTTCCGCTCAGCTTCGAGGTGCAGAGCTCGGACACGATCTCCGCGACCCTCGGCACCCAGCAGCTCCAGATCGGTCTGATCGCGGGCCTCATCGGTCTCGCGCTCGTGGCGGTGTACTCACTGCTGTCGTACCGGGCGCTCGGGACGGTGATCATCGCGTCGATCGCGGTGATGGCGGTGCTCACGTACATCGTCATCTGCATCCTGGCGTGGCGGATCGGCTTCCGGCTGTCGCTCGCCGGCGTCGCCGGCCTGATCGTGTCGATCGGCTTCACCGCGGACTCCTTCATCGTCTACTTCGAGCGCATCCGAGACGAACTGCGCGACGGCAAGTCCATCACCGGTGCCGTCGAGGACGGCTGGGGTCGGGCGAAGCGGACGATCTACATCTCCAAGTCCATCAACGTCCTGGCCGCCGTGGTGCTGTACATCCTCGCCGACTCGACGGTCAAGGGCTTCGCGTTCACCCTCGGCCTCACGACGGTCATCGACGTGCTGATCTTCGTCATCTTCACCCACCCGGTCATGCAGCTGCTCGCTCGTACGCGGTTCTTCGGCGGCGGGCACAAGCTCTCCGGCCTCGACCCCGAGGCCCTGGGTGCCGTGTACCGGAGCCGCTCGCAGTACCGCGAGGTCGCCACGGCGTCCGCGGGGCGCGGGGCGAAGAACGCGCGCTCGCGCGGAGAGGCGGACCGCCGGCAGACCATCGCCGAGCGCAAGCGGGCGGAGGCCCTCGCCGCCGAGAGACAGACCACGGCCGGAAGAGAGGGAGACAACTGATGCCTTCCATGAATGAGTTCGGCAACAACCTCTACACGGGCAAGACCTCCTTCCCGTTCGTCGGCCGCCGCCGCCTCTGGTTCATCATCGCGATCGCTCTGGTCGTCGGCTCGGCCCTCGTGCCGCTGTTCCGCCCGATCCAGTTCTCGATCGAGTTCACCGGCGGCTCGCAGTTCACGGTCGCCGCGCCCGACACCACGGATCAGGACACCGCGACCGAAGCGGTGCAGTCGGTGGTCCCCGGCGCCGCCACCAAGGTCGTCATCGTCAACGACCAGGACGTCCGGGTGCAGACCGATCAGATGACGGAGGCGGAGACACAGCAGGTGGCGGGCGCCCTCGCCGACGCCTACGGCGTCGAGCCCGATGCGGTCGCCTCCTCGTTCATCGGCCCGGCCTGGGGCGAGAGCGTCACCCGGCAGTCGCTGTGGGGCCTGGCGATCTTCCTCGCGCTGACCTTCCTCATCCTCGCCATCTACTTCCGCACCTGGAAGATGTCGGCGGCGGCGATCATCGGTCTGCTCGACGTGCTCGTGATCACGGTCGGCGTGTACGCCCTCGCCGGGTTCGAGATCTCGCCGGCGGCCGTCATCGGCTTCCTGACGATCCTCGCGTACTCCCTGTACGACACCACTGTCGTGTTCGACAAGATCAGGGAGAACACCACGGAGGACGGGGAGAAGACGTCGCGGCTGTTCGGGGAGTCGGTCAACCTCGCGGTGAACCAGACCCTCATCCGGTCGATCAACACCTCCGTGGTGGCGGCGCTGCCGGTCGGTGCGATCCTCTTCATCGGCGCCTTCTGGCTCGGTGCCGAGACGCTGACCGACATCTCGCTGTCGATCTTCGTGGGCATCCTCGTGGCGACGTACTCGACGCTCTTCGTGGCCGCGCCGCTGTACTCGCTGTTCCGCGAGAACGAGCCGCAGATCAAGGAGCGCGACGCCCGCATCCGTGCCGCACGGACCAAAGCGGCTGTCGACGCCTGACGCCCCCGCCGCGGGGCCGACCCCCGCTCAGCGCGCGTAGGATTGTCTGATTCGGAGGTGAGTGGATGGCGGAGCCGCAGACGGCATCGCAGGGTTCGAGTCTGCGACGGCTGGTGCCCCGCATCTTCTCGCGCGCGTCCCGGATCAACGATCTCGACAATCTGATCCGCACCGTCAGGGCCAACCACCCGAAGGGCGACTTCGCTGTCATCTCCCGCGCCTATGCCGTGGCGAAGGAGAAGCACGAGGGTCAGAAGCGGCAGAGCGGTGAGCCGTACATCACGCACCCGCTCGCCGTCGCGCAGATCCTCGCGGAGCTCGGTCTCGGACCGCGCGCGATCGCCGCCGCCCTGCTGCACGACACCGTCGAGGACACCGGTTACGCGCTCACCGATCTGACCGCCGAGTTCGGCGACGAGGTCGCGATGCTCGTCGACGGCGTCACCAAGCTCGACAAGGTCAAGTACGGCGAGAGCGCGCAGGCCGAGACCGTCCGCAAGATGATCGTCGCGATGTCGAAGGACATCCGGGTCCTGCTCATCAAGCTCGCCGACCGGCTTCACAACGCCCGCACCTGGGGCTTCGTCCCGCCGGAGAAGGCGGCGAAGAAGGCCAAGGAGACGCTGGAGATCTACGCGCCGCTGGCCAATCGCCTCGGCATCCAGGCGATCAAGTCGGAGCTCGAAGACCTGTCCTTCGCGGTCCTCCACCCGAAGATCTACAACGAGATCCACAGCCTCATCGCCCAGCGCACCCCGCAGCGCGAGAAGTACCTGAGCCAGGTCATCGAGGAGATCGACGAAGACCTCCGCGACCTGCGCATCCGCGGCAAGGTCGTCGGCCGGCCCAAGCAGCTGTACTCGGTGTATCAGAAGATGGTCATCCGCGGTCGCGAGTTCGACGACATCTACGATCTGATCGGGATCCGCGTCCTCGTCTCGTCCGTGCGCGACTGCTACGCCGTGCTCGGGGCCATCCACGCCCGCTGGACGCCGCTGCCCGGCCGGTTCAAGGACTACATCGCCACCCCGAAGTTCAACCTCTACCAATCGCTGCACACGACCGTGATCGGCCCGGCCGGTCGCACGGTCGAGATCCAGATCCGCACGCACGAGATGCACCACCAGGCGGAGTACGGCGTCGCCGCGCACTGGATGTACAAGGAGCGGATGAACGGCGGAGGCAAGGCCGAGGTCCGCGCCTCCGACACCGACATGGCGTGGCTCGCGCACATCTCCGACTGGCAGGCCGAGACGGCAGACCCCGGGGAGTTCCTCGACTCCCTGCGGTTCGAGATCGGCGCCAAGGAGGTCTACGTCTTCACGCCGAAGGGGCGCGTGATCGGTCTCCCGGCCGGCGCCACCCCGGTCGACTTCGCCTATGCCGTGCACACCGAGATCGGGCACCGCACCATGGGCGCCAAGGTCAACGGACGCCTGGTGCCGCTGGAGTCGGAGCTGAAGAGCGGCGACGTCGTCGAGGTCTTCACCTCCAAGAACCCCGACGCGGGGCCGAGCCAGGACTGGCTCGGGTTCGTCAAGAGCACCCGTGCCAGGAACAAGATCCGCGGCTGGTTCACCAAGGAGCGCCGCGAAGAGGCCATCGAGCAGGGCAAGGAGGCGATCGCCCGCGCGATGCGCCGGCAGAACCTCCCGCTGCAGCGTCTGATGAGCCAGGACTCGTTCACCGAGGTCGCTCACCAGATGCACTACGAGGACGTCTCGGGTCTCTACGCCGCTGTCGGCGAGGGCCACGTCTCGACCCAGTCGGTGCTGGAGAAGGTCACCGCGCTCGTCGCCACCGACGAGCCGACCACCGGGGCGATCGACCTTCCGGGAAGCGTCCAGACGCGAGAGTCGCGGGGCGGCGACTCCGGCGTGCTGGTGCGCGGTGCGAACGACATCCTCGTCAAGCTCGCGAAGTGCTGCACTCCGGTGCCCGGTGATCCCATCGTCGGCTTCGTCACCCGAGGGAGCGGTGTCTCCGTGCACCGGGCGGACTGCGTGAACGTGAAGGCTCTCAGCGGCGAGCAGGACCGCTTCGTCGAGGTCTCCTGGGCGCCGACGAAGAAGAGCGTGTTCCGTGTGCAGATCCAGGTGGAGGCCCTGGACCGCTCCGGCCTCCTCTCGGACGTCACGCGGGTGCTCAGCGAGCATCACGTGAACATCCTGTCGGCGACCGTGTCGACGACGGATGAGCGCCTGGCACTCAGTCGGTTCGTGTTCGAGATGGGTGACGCCGTGCACCTGGACCGCGTCCTGAACGCGGTGCGCCGGATCGACGCCGTCTACGACGTGTACCGCGTCACGTCCTCCTGACGAGCCGCTCCAACGCCGCGACACCACTGACGCTGCCGGGCACTCGGTGCCGGGCCCGGAGGTCGGCGATGGCGCCGTCGAGCGCGGTCGGGTCGACCTGGGCGAGGGCCTGCATCCACGGGAGCACACGGGGATCGCGGTGCAGCGCCGTGGCGAGGTCGCCCATCGTGCGCACCGGCGACGTCACGAAGATCCCGCCGAGGCGAGCCAGGTCCGCCGCGGGGACCAAGGTGTCGTGGAACGACACTCTGGTCTGCACCCGCGGGCGCACCCGGCGCTCCACGCAGCGTCGCACGTGGTGGATCGACGGCGGGGCATCGCGGGCGCCGTGGATCCAGGCGGCACTGGGCCCGCAGGCCGCTGCGCCCTCCTGGACGAGCGCGGCGATGCTCTGCGCCCGCACATCGGGGGACTCCGGCAGATCAGCCGGGATGTAGGCGTCACCGACCTCGACGACATGGCCGTCGAGCCGGGCGGCACTGAGCTCGCCCACGCTCAGGCGCGCGCCGGGCAGATACAGCAGAGCGGGGTGCATACCGCCAGTGTGGCGTGATGCACCCCGCTCATGCGGAGATCAGTGAACCTGTGGAGAGCTCAGCCGCCGAGGGCGTTGAGCCAGGCGCGACGGGCCTCGAGGGCGTCCGCTGCCTCCTTGGCGGCCTTGCTGTCCCCGGCCTTCTCGGCGGCGGCCAGTTCGGCCTCGAGCTTCTCGATGGCCTCGTGGAGCTGCGAGCTCATGTCGTTCGCCCGCGCCTTGGTCTCGGGGTTGTTCTTCTTCCAGTCGACGTCCTCGCGCGCCTTGAGTGCCTGCTCGATGACGCGGAGCTTGTCGTCGAGTGCGCGCTCCTTGTCGCGCGGGAAGATGCGTCCGACCTCGTCCCACTCGCGCTGGATACGCGTGAGCAGGGCGCGGGCGCGCTTGATGTTCGGCTCGTCGGCGACCGCCTTCGCCTGCTCGAGCAGCGCCTGCCGGGCCTCGATCTTCGGAGCCGAGTCGGCCTCCTCCACAGCGGCCTGCTCGGCACGGGCGGCGTAGAGCGCGTCTCCGGCGGCCTTGAACCGTGCCCACAGGGCGTCGTCGGCCTTGCGTCCGGCGCGACCGGCCGTCTTCCACTCGTCCAGGAGGGAGCGGTAGGCGGGGATGCCGTCGACCCCGCGCGGGGCCAGGGCCTCGGCGCGCTCGACCAGTCGGGACTTCGCGTCGCGCGCCGCCTTGTGCGCATCGTCGAGCTCGGAGTAGAACGCCCGGCGGTGCTTGTCGACGACGGCCCTGGCATCGCGGAACCGCTTCCAGAGCTGCTGCGAGACGCCCTTCGACAGGCGCGGACCGTTCTGCTGCTGCGCCTGCCAGGACTCGAACAGCTCGTTGAGCTCGGCGGTCACCTGCTTCCACTGGACCTTGCTCAGGTCGCGGGCGGCGATGGCTTCGGCACGCTCGACGAGGGCGGTGCGCTCGGCGACGGCCTGCTCGACGAGCTCCTTCGCCTGCTGCGCCTCCTGAGCGGTGGCCTCGGACAGCGACGCGGTCAGTGCGGTGAGGCGGTCGCGGAGGCCGGCGAGGTCGCCGACGGCCGCGGCATCCGTAGCTTCGTCGATGAGGTGGGCGGCCTGCTTGGACAGGTCGCTCGCCGAGGCGCCGCCGGCCTGGTGACGCTGCTCGAGGGCGACGACCTTGAAGGCGATGTCGTCGTACTTGCGGACGAAGTAGGCCAGGGCCTCGTCGGGAGTGCCGTCCGGGTACTGACCGACGACGCGCCAGGACTCGCCCTCGCGCACCTCGACAGTGCCGTCTTCGGAGACCCGGCCCCATTCGCCGGCGGAGGAGACCGGGGTCGGCTTCGCCGCGGCCGGCGCGACGGCGGCCGGTGTCGGCGCCTTTCGCGGCAGCGGCACGGCGGGCGGGGTGGGAACGGGCGGGGTCGGCTTCGCGGGCTCGTTGGCAGACACGGTGATTCTCCTTGCGCGGTCACGCCGCGGGAGGCGGAAAGGACGAGGCTCAGCCTAGTACGCCCTCTTCGATCCGCGAGACCCCGTCTTCCCGCCGAGACCCCGTGCTTCGTGCGCGAACGAGGCGGGGTCTCGACGGCGACCCGGGGTCTCGACGAAGTGGGACGTTACCGTTTCGTGAGCAGAACGTTCGACGCAGGAAACACTCCGCGTCATCTCCGGGTAACACGGCGCTCCTATCGTCGCGACCACGACAGTCCCCAGGTCGACAGGAGTTCCATGGACGACAACGCAGCGCGCACAGCGGAGATCGTCGTCGTGGGGGCGGGCGTTGCGGCGCACCGCTTCGTCGCGCGGATGCTGGAGGATCCGGAGCGGGACGTGCGGATCACGGTGTTCGGAGACGAGGGGCGGCTGCCTTATGACCGCTCCGGGCTGGCGCGGGTGGTCGCGGGCGCCGCGGCATCGGGCATCGATCTCGACCGGGCGCCGTTCCGCGACGATCGGGTGCGGTTGATCGACGACGACCGGGTGCTGCGTATCGACAGGGCGGGACGCCGCGTGCGGACCCGTTCGCGCCGCTGGTACGACTACGACGCGCTCGTCCTGGCGACCGGGACCCACGCCCGCCCGCTCGAGGTGCCAGGCATCCGCGCTCGTGGGGCCTTCACCTTCCGCGCGATGGAAGACGCACAGACCCTGCGCGCGTTCCTGGCCATCCGCAGGACGGAGCTGCCACGTGCCCTCCGAGCGGTGGTGGTCGGCGGAGACGAGTCCGGGGTCGACGTTGCGCTCGCTCTGGACGAGGCCGGAGTGCAGACGACCCTCGTCGCCACCGCGGATCGGCTGCTTCCCTCCGTGCTGTCGGCGCCGGCTGCGGCGGCGCTGCGGCGGGTCATGGAGGCACGCGGGATCACCGTGCGGACCCGGACGCGGCTGACGCGCGTCGATCCCGACGAGGCCGGTGCCGTCACCGCGGTCGAGTTCCAGGACGGGACCTTCGCCCGGGCGGACCTCGTCGTGACGACCGGTGCACGGGCCAGAGACGAACTCGCGCGCAACGCCGGTCTCCCGGTGCGCCAGGGCGGAGGCGTGATCGTGGATGCCGCCGGACAGACAGAGGATGAGCGGATCCTCGCCATCGGGGACGTCGCGGTGGGAGTCGGTCAGCTCGAGCGGGGCGTCGAAGCCGCATGCTCCTCCGCGGACCGTGCGGTCGCCGCCCTGTGCGGTGCTCCGCTCACGGACCGAGGACCGCGGCGCTGGTACGGACGGCCCGGTGGCATCGACCTCGCCGTCCTGCGGATCGACGACGTCCGTGGGTCGGCCTTCGCCGTCCCGCTGTCCGCCCTCGACGGACGCCGTTTCGGAGAGATCCTGCTCTCCGCAGATGCGCGTCAGGTGTACGGAACGACGACGATCGGCGAACAGGGTGAGGCATGGCTGGCGCGGTTCTCGCGCGATGACACCGATCGGCGCGCGGAGGTTCGCGTGCTTCTGGCTTCGGCAGCGTCCGACGACCGCGCGGACGAATGCGGCCACGGTCTCCTGACGCTCCCGCTGGACGCGCTGAGTGTCGAGCTGGATCGCCGGGGGATCCGGACGTTCGCCGATGCCCTGGCCGCAGCGGGGGAGAGCCGTGACTGCGGACCCTGCCTCCGCCGTCTGGCGGTTGCGCTGCTGCAGCGTGACCCCGCCCCTGCCGACACCCCCGACCGCCGACCGGGCGTCCGCCTCCGTGGTTCGGCCGCCGCTTCCGTCGTCGACGTCGAGGTCGAGGTCGGGAGGGAGATCGACGCTGCGCTCCTCCTCGTGATCGGCCGCCTGGCCCAGCGTCACGACGCCACGATCGGTCTCGGCGAGGGGACGATCACCGTCGGGGGGATCCGGGGCGGCGACCTCCCGCGAGTGCTGGCGGGCCTCCGGGCCGCAGGCGCGGTGATCCGGACCTCGGAGCCGGAAGCCGGCGGGCGCCACCCGATGACGCCGTTGGTCGGACCCGCGGACGGGGGAACCCGCCGGCGTCGAGACCTGGACCGCAGCGGCACAGGGACGGCGGCGGGAGTGCGGTCCGCAGAGGGGGCGAGATGAGCGCGCCCACCCGCGTGGCCCCGGCACTCGTGGGTTCCCGCATCGCGGTCGCCGAGGTGGCACGGCCGGTGCGGCCCGAGCCCGTCGACGCCGACGCGCTCCTGCACGCCCTCACCGGCAGCGGGGCGGAGGTCGTGCGGATCGTGTCACTGCGGGACGATCAGGCGATCCCCGCCGGCACGAAGCGAACGGCGCACCGCATCGCGACCGGCCAGGTCGACGCTGTGCTGTTCCCCGCCGCCGAAGGCGTGCCAGGCCTCCTGACGATCTTCGAGCGCCTCGGCATGCTCGATGCGGTGCGTGCTCGCGCGCGGGCTTCGCGGTTGCTCCTGGCGACCGCCGACCTCACAGCGACGGCTCAGCTGGCGGAGCTCGGACTGGCCGCGTCCACAGCGTGCGGGCCGACGGCGGAAGACCTCGCCCGCACGGTCATCGATCACTTCGCCCGCGCGGGGCGCGAACGGCGGACGGACGTCGGCGACGTGGCGGTACGCAGCGGGGGCATTCTCATCGACGGCGTGTTCGTCCCGCTCTCCCGCGGAGCCGTGAGCGTCATGGAAGCGCTGTTCGTGGCCGACGGGCGGGTGCTCAGCCGGACGGAGATCGGGCAGGTGCTCCCGGGCGGGCGGCGGAGTCCTCGAGCCGTCGAGGTCGCTGTGGCGCGGCTCCGCGAGGCCCTCGGCGACGTCGACCTCGTGCAGACCGTGGTCAAGCGCGGCTATCGACTCGCGGTGCTCGACGACTGATCCCGCCGGATCGGTTCACTCCGAGGGAGTGGCGGGCGCGGTCGGAGCCTCCGTCGGGGTATCGGTCGGCGCCGGGGACGGTTCGATCGAGGAGGTGGGCGAGGGCGACGGCGTCGGTTCCGGAGCGGTCACCTGCGCATGCACGACCTGGCTGACGATCGCGCCCACGACGATGAGGGCGCCGACGGTGATCGCGATGGCGTTGTCGCGGGTACGTCGGCGGATCTGGTCCTGGTGCCAGCGGGTGCGAGCGGTGTGCAGCCGAGCGCGCTCCGCCTCGGTGCGTGTCTGCGCCTTCTTGGAACCGCGTGCGGCCATGCCCTGCTTCTCCCGTCCGACGCCGGTCCACGACGTCGCCTGAGAGCCTACCGGGGCGCCGGCCTCGCCTCGTGTCCCCGGCCGCCGTTAGCCTGGAGGAATGTCCTCTCCCTCCGCCCTGCTCTCCGGGCAGACACCGCTCGCCGTGCGCATGCGTCCGGTGTCGCTGGAAGAGGTCGCGGGACAGCGCCACCTGCTGCGGGCCGGGTCGCCCATCGTCGCCCTCGCCGATCCGGAGGCCAGCTCGCCCGGTGCGGTGTCGATCATCCTCTGGGGCCCGCCCGGCACCGGGAAGACCACGCTCGCCCAGGCCATCGCCCGGTCCTCCGGCCGCCGGTTCGTCGAGCTCTCGGCCATCACCGCCGGCGTGAAGGACGTGCGGGAGGTCATGCAGGAGGCGATCACCCAGCGCGACCTCTACGGGCAGACGACGATCCTCTTCCTCGACGAGATCCACCGCTTCACCAAGGCCCAGCAGGACGCCCTGCTGCCCGGCGTGGAGAACGGCTGGGTCATCCTCATCGCCGCCACCACGGAGAACCCCTCGTTCTCGGTGATCTCGCCTCTGCTGTCCCGGTCGCTGCTGCTCACCCTGCAGCCGCTCACCGATGACGACATCGGCATGCTCGTGGATCGGGCGGTGTCGGACGCCCGCGGACTCGGAGGCGCGGTCGCGCTCACCGACGAGGCGCGGTCGGCCCTCATCCGCCTCGCGTCGGGGGACGCCCGTCGCGCCCTCACGGGGCTGGAGGCCGCCGCCGCGGTGGCGCTCTCGCACGCGGCGACGGCCGACGACGACAGCGAGGACCAGGAGTCGACCGTCCCCGAGGTCACCGCCGACGATGTGGCGCAGGCCGTCGACAAGGCTCTGCTCCGCTACGACCGGCAGGGCGACGAGCACTATGACGTCATCAGCGCCTTCATCAAGTCGATCCGAGGCTCCGACCCGGACGCCGCGCTGCACTACCTCGCCCGCATGATCGAGGCGGGGGAGGACCCGCGGTTCATCGCCCGGCGGCTCGTCATCTCCGCGTCCGAGGACGTCGGGCTCGCCGACCCCCAGGCGCTCGGCATCGCCGTGGCCGCCGCCGACGCCGTGGCCTTCATCGGGATGCCGGAGGGACGCATCCCGCTCGCGGAGGCCACCGTGTACCTGGCCACGACCGCGAAGTCGAACGCGGCGTATGTCGGCATCGACGCGGCCATCGCCGACATCCGGGCCGGAGGGTTCGGGCGCGTGCCGCTGCACCTCCGCGACGCCCACTACCCGGGGGCCAAGCGCCTGGGCCACGGCCGCGGCTATCGCTACGCGCACGACAGCGAGTTCGGGATCGTGCCGCAGCAGTACCTGCCGGACGAGCTCGACGGACGCCACTACTACGAGCCGAAGAACCTGGGCGCGGAGCGCGACATCAGTGCACGGCTGGAGCGCATCCGCCGGATCCTCGGCGACCGGTGATCCGCGGGCCTCGGGTGTCTGCCGTCGTCTGTTATACTTGAGCGGCTCGAAACCGTGTTTTCGGGCATCTCCTCGTTCACACCCCACCTCGACGGCACCCCGGCGTGCGCCCCGAGGAAGAACGCGGTGATACGTCCGTCGGACGTGAAATCCACGTCCACGTCATCGGAAGGATAACTTCGTGGTCACGAAGTCCCAGGACCGCCGCAAGGTGCGTCTCAGCCGCGCCCTCGGCGTGGCACTCACCCCCAAGGCCGCCCGCTACCTCGAGAAGCGTCCCTACGCTCCGGGCGAGCACGGCCGCACCAAGCGCAAGGCCGACAGCGACTACGCCGTCCGTCTGCGTGAGAAGCAGCGTCTGCGCGAGCAGTACGGCATCCGCGAGAAGCAGCTGCGTATCGCGTTCAACGAGGCCCGTCGCCAGGACGGTCTGACCGGTGAGAACCTCGTCGAGCTCCTCGAGATGCGTCTCGACGCGCTCGTGGTCCGTTCGGGCTTCGCCCGCACCACGGCGCAGGCTCGCCAGCTCGTCGTGCACCGTCACATCCTCGTCGACGGCCAGCTCGTCGACCGCCCGTCGTTCCGTGTGAAGCCGGGTCAGCTCATCCACGTCAAGCCCAAGAGCGAGGGCCTCGAGCCCTTCCAGGTGGCAGCCGCCGGCGGTCACGCCGAGGTCCTGCCCGCCGTTCCGGGTTACCTCGAGGTCGAGCTCGACAAGCTCCAGGCCCGCCTGGTCCGTCGCCCGAAGCGCGCCGAGGTCCCCGTGACCTGTGAAGTGCAGCTCGTCGTCGAGTACTACGCGGCTCGCTGATCCAGCGGAAGAGCATCAGGCAGGAGGCGTCGGGGTTCCCGACGCCTCCTGTCGTTTCCGCCTACGATGGAGAGACCGCGCCTTCGCGGCTCTAGGGCAAGGATGACGACATGAAGAACGTGCTGTGGTTCCTGATCGGCGTGATCGGCGGCTTCGTCGCGGCTCACTTCATGAACAAGGACCCGCGGGGCCACGACATCCTGGCCGACGTCGACGCCCGCCTCAACGGCCTCGCCGCGATCCTCAGCGACGCGTATCGCGCGCAGGAGGCTCGGTTGACCGAGCCGGGCGAGAACTGACCCCCCGCATCTGCGCCTCGGCGCGCCCCCTCACGCAAGGACATCCGGCACTCCTATGAAAACTGCGGAAATCGCGCAGCGCTACCTCTCCTACTTCGAGAAGAACGACCACCTCATCGTCCCCTCGGCATCCCTGGTCAGCGACGACCCCTCGCTGCTGTTCACGGTCGCCGGCATGGTCCCGATGATCCCGTACCTCACGGGCGTGGTCCCGGCGCCGCATCCGCGCATCGCCGACCTGCAGAAGTGCATCCGGACCAACGACATCGAGGAGGTCGGGCGCACCGCGCGTCACGGCACGTTCTTCCAGATGCTCGGCAACTGGTCGTTCGGCGACTACTTCAAGGAAGGCGCGATCCGCTACGCCTGGGAGCTGCTCACGAGCTCGGAGGCCGACGGCGGCCTCGGCTTCGACGAGAAGGATCTCTGGGTCACCGTGTACGAGACCGACGACGAGGCCGAGGCGATCTGGCGCGACATCATCGGACTCAAGCCGGAGCGCATCCAGCGCCTCGGCCGCGCGGACAACTACTGGAACACCGGGCAGCCCGGTCCCGGTGGCCCTGACTCCGAGATCTTCTTCGACCGCGGCCCGGCCTACGGCAAGGACGGCGGCCCCGCTGTCGACGACTCGCGGTTCCTCGAGATCTGGAACCTCGTGTTCATGCAGGACTTCATCGAGAACATCCGCGGCAAGACCGAGTTCGACATCGTCGGCGAACTGCCGATGAAGAACATCGACACCGGCATGGGACTGGAGCGCGTCGCGTTCCTCAAGCAGGGCGTCGAGAACATGTACGAGACCGACCAGGTGCGTCCGGTGCTCGACCGCGCCGTCGAGCTCTCCGGCCGCCGCTATGGTGCGGTCCACGAGGATGACGTCCGCTTCCGGGTGATCGCGGATCACGTGCGCTCCTCGCTCATGCTCCTTTCCGATGGCGTGCGTCCGTCGAACGAGGGCCGCGGCTACATCCTGCGGCGCCTCATGCGCCGGACCGTGCGCGCCATGCGGCTCCTCGGTGTCGACGACCCCGCGTTCCCCGAGCTGTTCGCCGCCTCCCGCGACGCGATGAAGTCGGCGTACCCGGAGCTGGAGCGGGACTGGTCCGTGCTCTCCTCGGCGGCCTTCGCCGAGGAGGAGACCTTCCGGCGCACCCTGGCGCAGGGATCGACCATCCTCGACCTCGCGCTCGACGAGACGAAGAAGGGCGGCGGGAAGACCCTCAGCGGTTCCGAGGCGTTCCTGCTGCACGACACCTACGGCTTCCCGATCGACCTCACCCTGGAGGTCGCCGAAGAGGCCGGGCTGGACGTGGACCGTGCCGCGTTCGACTCCCTCATGCAGGAGCAGCGTCAGCGCGCGAAGGACGACGCCCGCAACCGCAAGCGCCAGCTCGCGGATGTCTCGGTGTACCGCGACCTGCGCGCGCTGGGCGAGACGGGCTTCGACGGCTACACGGCCCTCGAGGTGGAGTCCCGTGTGCTCGGCCTGCTCGTCGACGGCGCGCCGGTGCGCAGCGCCGCCGAGGGCCAGATCGCCGAGGTCGTGCTCGCCGAGACGACGCTGTACGCCGAGTCCGGCGGTCAGGTCGCCGACAAGGGCACCATCGTGGGCCCGGGCTACGAGCTCGAGGTGCTCGACGTCCAGCGTCCGGTCCCCGGGCTGATCAGCCACACGGTCGAAGTCTCCCGCGGCACGGTCGCGGTCGACGACATCGCGACGACGATCGTCGACGCCGCCAACCGCCGCGCCGCCCGCCAGGCGCATTCCGCCACCCACCTCGTGCATGCCGCCCTCCGCGACACGCTCGGCCCGACCGCCACGCAGTCGGGCTCGCTCAACCGCGCCGGCTACATGCGGTTCGACTTCGCCTGGTCGCAGGCACTGTCGACGGACACCCGCACGGAGATCGAGGAGATCACGAACCGCGCCGTGCAGGACGCCCTCGAGGTGACCACCCGCATCGTGACGCTCGACGAGGCCAAGGAAGCGGGCGCCATGGCACTCTTCGGCGAGAAGTACGGCGACGTCGTGCGGATGGTCGACATCGGCGGCCCGTGGTCGCGCGAGCTCTGCGCCGGCACGCACGTGTCGACCAGTGCGGAGATCGGTCTGGTCAGCGTGGTGGGGGAGTCGTCGGTCGGCGCCTCCAACCGCCGGATCGAGGCTCTCGTCGGCGCGGATGCGTTCCGGGAGCTCGCGGCAGAGCGCGCTCTCGTCTCGCAGCTCACCGCCTCTCTGAAGACCCCGCGTGAGCAGCTCCCCGAGCGGATCGCCGATCTCGCCGCGAGCCTCAAGGCCGCGGAGAAGCGCATCGCGCAGTTCGAGGCGAAGGAGCGGGCGGGGCGCATCCCCGCCATCGCCGAGGCCGCGACGCGCGTCGGGGACTTCCGCGTGGCGGCGCAGACGCTGGGCGATGTGGCCTCCGCGGACGATGTGCGCGAGCTCGTCAACGGCGTGCGCGACCGGCTGGGCTCCGACCCCGTGGTCGTCGCGCTCGGTGCGGTCGTCAACGGTCGCCCCGTCGTCGTCGTCGCCACGAACGAGGCCGCGCGCGGTGCCGGTGCGAAGGCGGGTGCGCTCGCGAAGCGCGCCGCCGGTGTGCTCGGCGGAGGCGGCGGCGGTCGGGACGACGTCGCCCAGGGTGGCGGTACCGACGCAGCGGCACTGCCCGCCGCGCTTGAGGCCGTCTCCCAGGGGCTGCGCGGCGCGTGAGCGGTTATCGTCGCGGGGTCCGGCTCGGCATCGACGTCGGCCGGGCCCGCGTGGGCGTGGCGCGGTCCGATCCGGACGGTATGCTGGCCGTCCCCGTCGAGACCGTACCCCGCGATGAGCACTCGCTGACGCGCATCGCGGAGCTGGCTGCGGAGTACGAGCCGCTGGAGATCGTGGTCGGACTTCCGGTGAACATGCAGGGCGCGGACACGCCGTCGACGGTCGATGCGCGGGAGTTCGCGGCCGCACTCCAGGGACGCAGCGGCGTGCCGGTCCGCCTCGTGGACGAGCGTCTGAGCACCGTCTCCGCGCATGCGGCGTTGCGGAGTTCTGGGCGATCACAGAAGAACTCTCGTAGCATTGTGGATCAGGTCGCCGCCGTGGTGCTGCTGCAGCAGGCGATCGACACGGAGAAGAGCACCGGAAACCCGGCCGGTGCCCCGGTCCCCGTTGACGAGGAGCCCGCCTGAACATGTCCGAACGCGAGAGCCGTGCGCCCGAGCACGAGCAGAGCACCCGGTTGGGGGATCTGTTCGAGAACCTCCCCGCTCCGTCCCCGCAGGTCCCGACCGCCGCGGATGACACGCCGGCACCCGGATCCCGCCGCGCGGCGAGGGAGGCCGCGGCCCGCGAGCAGGAGGCTCCGGCCGCCCGGGACGCGACGGCTGCGCCCGATGCCGACGTGCCGGCCCGCCCGGTCTCGGCGTCGGCGGCGAGCATCGCGAATGCGGCCGTGACCGACCACCGGCCGCAGGCGAATGCCGCAGACGCCGAACCGGTCGTGACCCGCGCGATGCCCGTCGCCGCGACGAGCGCGGACGAGGCCCCCGCCCCGGGCCCGCGCCGGTCGACCGGCACCGAAGACCCCGCACCGGCGCTGGGCGGAGGACTCGACGAGATCTTCGCCGCTCAGGACGACGGCCGCGATCACGGCGCTCCGACCAAGAAGAAGCGCCGCAAGGGCTGCCTCACCGCCCTGATCATCGTCCTGGTGATCCTCGGCGGCATCGCCGCCGGCGGCGTCTGGGTCGCGAACACCTTCGGCGACCGCATCGCCGACGCCATGGGGTGGGGCGAGCCGAAGGACTGGGAGCCCGGCCAGGCGACCGGTGAGGTACTCGTCACGATCAAGGAGGGCGATACCGGCGGCCCCGTGTCGACCGCGCTCTACGAGGCGGGCGTCACCAAGACCGAGGACGTCTTCTACGACTACCTCATCGACGAGAACATCGCGGTGACCTTCTATCCCGGCGTCTACCGTCTCCAGGAGAAGATGACCGCCGAGGACGCCCTCGCCGCTCTCCGCAACGAGGAGAACAAGTTGGAGAACTCGGCATCCGTCCCCGAGGGCGCCACCATCGAGTACTTCCTCCCGCAGGTGGCCGAGACGATGGGCATGCCACTCGAGGAGCTCCAAGCGGCTGTGAAGGACCCGTCGGTCTACGGAGTCGAAGCGGACAGCCTGGAGGGATGGCTCTTCCCGGCTGTCTACACGTTCGATCCGGAGACCACGGCAACGCAGGTCATCCAGCGGATGGTCGACCGGACACGCGAGTCGCTGGCAAAGGCCGGTGTTCCGTCCGGCGATGAGCAGCGCATCCTCACCATTGCCTCGATCATCCAGCGCGAAGGTCGCACAGACGACTTCCCCAAGGTCTCTCGCGTGATCGAGAACCGTCTCGCTCCTGGAAACAGCGAGACGAACGGGCTTCTGCAGATGGACTCGACGGCGCAGTACGGTGTCGGAGAGCTGCACGCCGGTGCCGCGGGTTCGTCTGAGAAGGCGCTCACGGACCCGAATCCGTGGAACACGTACATCCACCCGGGGCTGCCGAAGGGGCCGATCGCGACCGCGACCGATGCGGCGATCGACGCGGCGATGCACCCTGCCGACGGTCCTTGGTTCTACTTCGTCACGGTCAACCTCGATACGGGGGAGACGGTGTTCTCGGCGACGTACGCCGAGCAGCAGGAAGCCGAGAAGAGGCTGCACGCATGGTGCAAGGAGAACCCGGATTCCGGGTGCTACGCGGAGTGACGCGTGTGGCTGACGCGGTGAACCGGAGACGGCTGGCGGTCTGGGGCGACCCGATCGGGCACTCCCGTTCGCCGGAGCTGCACGCTGCGGCCTACGCGGTGCTCGGGCTGGACTGGGAGTACGGGCGCCGCCAGGTCGGCGCGGAGGGCTTCGCGGACGCGGTCGAGGCGCTCGACGACACCTGGCGCGGCCTGTCCCTGACGATGCCACTCAAGGAAGAGGCCTACCGATACGCCGCCAGCCGGGATGCCCACGCGGAGCTGACCGGCGCGGTCAACACGCTCCTGCTCTCGGAGACCCCGGCGGGATTCAACACCGACGTCGGCGGGATCGTCGATGCCCTCGGTGATGCCGGGATCCGCGAGATCGGAACGGCACGGATCCTGGGCGCCGGAGCGACGGCAGCCTCGGCCCTCGTCGCCCTCGCCGACCTCGGGGCGACGCGGATCGAGGTCGCCGCCCGTCGGCCGGAACGCGCCGCGGGGCTCGTCCGGATCGGGGAGCGACGCGGCGTCGTGGTCACCCCGCGATCGCTCGACGAGGCGGACGGCGCCGTCGACCTCACGGTGGCGACGCTGCCCTCCGGTACAACGTTGCCGCCGGAGAGTGCCGCCCGCCTGGCCGAGACCGGCGGCACGCTGTTCGACGCCGCCTACGCGCCCTGGCCGTCCACCCTGGCGGCGGCATGGGGCGCAGCGCCGGCGGTCTCCGGACTCGGAATGCTGCTGCATCAGGCGGTCCGGCAGATCCGGATCTTCCTGCACGGCGACCCGGTTTCGCCGCTGCCGGACGAGGACGCGGTCCTCGCCGCGATGCGCGCCACCCTCTGAGCGCCGCCCGACGAAACGCGGCACGGCGCGGGGGGAAACGCATGGGAGACTAGAGCACATGCTCCGCGTGCTCACGGCCGGCGAATCGCACGGCCCAGAACTCATCGCCGTCATGGAGGGTCTGCCCTCCGGCGTCCCGGTGTCGTCCGAGGCCATCCAGGCCGACCTCGCCCGCCGCAAGCTCGGCTATGGACGCGGCTCCCGGATGAAGTTCGAACAGGACGAGCTCACCATCTCCGGCGGTGTCCGGCACGGGAAGACGCTGGGCAGCCCCATCGCCCTGCGCATCGGCAACACCGAGTGGCCGAAGTGGATCGAGGTCATGAACCCGGAGCCCGTGGAGCTCACCGACCGCTCGCGCGGTCGTGGCGCGCCGCTGACCCGGCCGCGTCCGGGCCACGCTGATCTCGTGGGCATGCAGAAGTACGACTTCGACGAGGCCCGTCCGATCCTCGAGCGCGCGAGCGCCCGGGAGACCGCGGCCCGCGTGGCGCTCGGTGCCGTCGCCCGCTCCTTCCTCGGTGAGCTCGGCATCCGGCTCGTCAGCCACACGCTCTCCATCGGCCCGGTGCGCGTGCCGGATGGCGCGGCGCTGCCGACCCCGGACGACGTCGACGCGCTGGACGCCGACCCGCTGCGGTGCTTCGACCCCGCGACCTCGGCACTCATGGTCGCGGAGGTGGACGACGCCAAGAAGGACGGCGACACGCTCGGCGGCATCGTCGAGGTCCTCGCCTATGGCCTGCCCCCGGGCCTCGGGTCCCACGTGCATTGGGACCGTCGCCTGGACGCCCGATTGGCCCAGGCGCTCATGAGCATCCAGGCGATCAAGGGCGTGGAGGTCGGCGACGGCTTCGAGACCACACGTCGCCGGGGTTCGGCCGCCCATGACGAGCTCTTCGCCACCGCCGACGGCATCGCCCGCGGTACGGACCGCGCCGGCGGCACCGAGGGTGGCATGTCCACGGGGACCGTCCTGCGCGTGCGGGCGGGCATGAAGCCGATCGCGACCGTGCCGCACGCGCTGCGCACGATCGACATCGCGACCGGCGACCAGGCGACCGCGCACCACCAGCGTTCCGACGTCTGCGCCGTGCCCGCGGCGGGCGTCGTCGCGGAGGCCATGGTCGCCATCGAGCTGGCCCGCGCCGTGTTGGAGAAGTTCGGCGGCGACAGCATCCGTGAGACGCGCCGCAACCTGGAGGGATACCTCGACGGCATCCCCGCGGAGCTGCGCACGGCCCCCGCGTCCGAGGCGGCGCTCATCGCGCATGACGAACGAGGCTGAGCCGCTGACGCTGGTCCTCGTCGGACCGATGGCGGCAGGCAAGACCAGTGTCGGGCGACGGGTCGCGCGGCGTCTGGGGGTCGCCTTCATCGACACCGACAAGCGCATCGTCGCCGCGCACGGCCCGATCCCGGAGATCTTCGCCACGCACGGCGAGGCGCACTTCCGGGAGCTCGAGCGCACGGCGGTCCGTGAGGCTATCGCCGAGGGCGGCGTGATCTCCCTCGGCGGCGGCGCGGTCACTGACCCGGAGACGCGCGCGCTGCTGCGTGCGCACCCCGTGGTCTTCCTCACCGTGAGCGAGGCCGCGGTGGCCGATCGACTGCGCGGCGGGACGCGCCCGCTGCTGGCGGGCGAGGACCCGGTCGAGAAGTGGAAGCGCATCTTCGCGGAACGGCGAGGATGGTATGACGAGGTGGCGTCGACCACGTTCGACACCTCACGGCGTCCGATGCAGCGCATCGCGGACGAGATCGTGGCATGGAGGAGAGAACAGCGATGAGCACGACGACCATCAGCGTCACCGGGAACGACGCCTACGACATCACGATCGGACGGGGGATCCTCGACCAGGTGTCGGCGGCTCTCGCGCCGGGCGTCCGCAAGATCCTCGTCGTGCACCCGCCGACTCTCGCGGCCCGCGCCGCCGAACTCCGCGACCGACTCCTCGCCGACACCGCCGATGGCCCGCGGGAAGTGCTGCTCGCCGAGATCCCGGATGCCGAGCAGGGCAAGCGCATCGAGGTGGCCGCGTTCTGCTGGCAGGTCATGGGTCAGGCGGACTTCACGCGCACGGACGCCGTCGTCGGCTACGGCGGGGGAGCGGTGACCGACCTCGCCGGCTTCGTCGCGGCGACCTGGCTGCGCGGAATCCAGATCGTCCAGGTGCCCACCACGGTGCTCGGCCTCGTGGACGCCGCCGTGGGCGGAAAGACCGGCGTCAACACCGCGGAGGGCAAGAACCTCGTGGGCGCCTTCTGGGCGCCGCGCGCGGTGATCGGCGACCTCGACGAACTGGGCAGCCTGAGTCCGAACGAGGCCACCGCGGGGTTCGCGGAGGTCGTCAAGGCCGGCTTCATCTGGGCACCGGAGATCCTCGACATCATCGAGGCCGATCCCGCCCGCGCGGTCGACACCACGACGGAGGAGTTCCGGCGGTCCGTCGAACTCGCGATCGACATGAAGGCGCAGGTCGTCTCGGATGACTTCCGCGAGGCCGGACAGCGCGAGATCCTGAACTACGGCCACACCCTCGGCCACGCGATCGAGCATGCCGAGCGGTATCGCTGGCGGCACGGGGCGGCCATCTCGATCGGCATGCTGTATGCCGCGGAGCTGTCCCGGCTGGCGGGGCGCCTCTCGGACGCCGCGGCGGAGCGCCACCGCACGATCCTCGAGTCGCTGGGCCTGCCCACCTCGTACCGTGCCGGAGCCTGGCCGCAGCTGCTCGCCACGATGCAGCGCGACAAGAAGAGCCGCGGCGGCATGCTCCGCTTCATCCTGCTGGACGACATCGCCAAGCCCACCGTGCTCCAGGCGCCGGACGAGTCGCTGCTCTTCGCCGCGTATCAGGAGATCGGCGCATGAGCATCGCCGTCCGGCGCATCACGCCGGAGGACTGGCGGGAGGTGAAGGCGCTGCGGCTGCAGGCCCTCGCCGACCCCGCCGCGCCGATGGCCTTCCTCGACACCGTCGAGCACGCCGCCGCACAGCCCGACCGCTTCTGGCAGGAGCGCGCGGCGAACGCCTCGGGTGACGCGGCCGCGGCGCAGTTCGTCGCGATCGCCGACGACGGCACCTGGACCGGGACGATCACGCTGCTCCCGCATCGCGAGCAGCATGACGCCGGCCTGGTCGTGGGGGTCTACGTGGCGGATGCGCACCGCGGTGCGGGCGTCATCGATGCGCTCCTCGACGCCGCGGCCGCCTGGGCACGTGATCGTGGGCTGCGTGCGCTCGTGCTCGAGGTGCACGTGGACAACTCCCGGGCGCAGGCCGTCTACCGTCGAGCCGGCTTCGTCCCTACCGGCGAGATCGAGACCTCGGGTTTCGGTCGGGAGTGGGTCATGCGCCGCGAACTGGCCGACACGGGGAGCGTGCCCGCATGACCGCTCCGCGTCGGCTGCTGCTCGTCAACGGCCCCAACCTGAACCTCCTCGGCACTCGCGAACCCGAGGTGTACGGCACGGCGACCCTCGCCGACGTCGAGCGGATCACCGCCCAGGCCGCCGCGGCGTTCGGGTTCGAGGTACGGGCGCTGCAGAGCAACCACGAGGGCGTGCTCATCGACGCGATCCACGACGCGCGGGCGGACTGCGCGGGCATCGTCATCAACCCGGGCGGCCTCACCCATACGTCGGTGGCCCTGCGCGACGCGCTCACCGGCGTCGCGTTGCCCTTCGCCGAGGTGCACATCTCCGACGTGTACGCCCGCGAGGAGTTCCGTCACCACTCGTACCTGCACGACGTCGCCGCGGTCCGTGTCGTCGGACACGGCGTCGACGGCTACCCGGAGGCCGTGCGGGAGCTCGTCGCGCACCTCTGACCAGGCGGGATCAGGGTAGGCCGACGAGCAGGACGCAGACGGTGATGCCCACGAGCGTCAGCAGAGCCATGGCGAGGAAGCAGCCGGCGAGCGCACGGAGCCGAGGACGCACAGGCGCCACGGTGAGGCGGATGACCACCATCGCCACCAGGCCCAGCACCAGGACGATCGCCGTGATGAGGCCGACCGTTCCCGCCGCCCCGCCGCTGCGGACGATCCCGATCAGGGGCACGAGGCTGACCGCGGTGAAGATCGCGGCGACGATGAGCCACACCGCCCCGGACGACGTCCGCAGTGCCGGCTGATTCGCCATCCTGGTCGGGTCGCGGTCGCGGTCGTTCTCACTCATGTCGATTCCTCCTGTCCCGCTCCAGGCTGCCGGGGGCGGTCGTCGTCGTCACGGGGCTTCCCCTCGCACCCAGGAGCGTCTATCGTGCCCACGCGGCGGCTGGCGCCGGGCATCCCGTAGAATCGACTGTCGGCCGACCCCGGCCCCCACGGACTCAGGAACGGAACTCCTCGCACATGGCATCCACCGCAGACATCAAGAACGGCGTCGTCCTCAGCATCGACGGGCAGCTCTGGAGCGTCATCGAGTTCCAGCACGTCAAGCCCGGCAAGGGCGGCGCGTTCGTCCGCACGAAGCTGAAGAACGTCGTCTCGGGCAAGACCGTGGACCGCACGTACAACGCCGGTGCGAAGATCGACATCGAGAACGTCGACCGTCGCGACTACACCTACCTCTACACCGACGGTGACGGGTTCGTGTTCATGGACCAGACCGACTTCGACCAGATCACGCTGCCGGCCGCCACGGTCGGCGACGCGAAGAACTTCCTGCTCGAGAACCAGCAGGTCACCATCGCCCTCAACAACGGCAACCCCCTCTACATCGACCTCCCGGCGTCGGTCATCCTCGAGGTGACCTACACCGAGCCCGGCCTGCAGGGCGACCGCTCGTCCGCCGGCACCAAGCCCGCGACGCTCGAGACCGGCTACGAGATCCAGGTCCCGCTGTTCCTGGAGACCGGCACCAAGGTCAAGGTCGACACCCGCACGGGCGAGTACCTCGGCCGCGAGAAGTAAGGCGTGAGCGCCCGCACGAAGGCGCGCAAGCGCGCGCTCGACATCCTGTTCTCCGCCGACGTCCGCGGCGACGACGTCGCGGTGGCCCTCGCCGCCGAGGCGAAGCGTGCCGCGAACGAGCCCGCGCGCGAGGCGTCGTGGCTGTACGCCCGCGAGATCGTCGACGGCATCATCGACCAGCGCGACGAGATCGATGAGCAGATCACGACGCACAGCCGTGACTGGAAGCTCGAGCGGATGCCCGCCGTCGACCGCGCCCTGCTGCGCATCGGCGCGTGGGAGATCCTCTACAACGACGAGGTGCCGACCGCGGTCGCGATCGACGAGGCGGTGGAGCTCGCGAAGGAGTTCTCCACCGATGAGTCGGGCGCGTTCGTGCACGGCGTGCTCGCCCGCGTCGCCCGCTCGGCCTGAGCGCCGCAGCGGCGGTGTCGGCGATGGCGGGCAGGATCATCCCATGATCCGCCCGCCCGTCTCCGCCTCGGGTGCCCCGGGAGACGGGGCGCGGGACTGGCGCGCGCTGTTCGAGGGCGGCGCCGCTCCGGCGGCGACGACCCCGCTGGCCCTCGGGTTCGAGCTGCGCGTCCGCGACGCCCGAGGAGCGAATCCGTGGGCGTCCCGGCCGCAGCGCACCGCGACTCCGCGTGATGTCGCGAAGGCGACCGGAGAGATCCTCCTCGGCATCCGTCCGCTGGAGCGGAGCGCGGCGACGGGGTCCTGGGTGCTCGGCTCCGCCACCTGGGACGCGGTCCGCCGCGCGCCGGACCAGTACGGTCGGGAGCAGTCGCGGTGGTTCGCCGATCTGCTGAGCATCGCGCGCGACGCGCTGCTCTCCGGCACGGCGGGGGACTGGCTCGTCGCCGACCTGATCGAGTCGCGGCTCCTCTGGGGGCATCTGCGGTCGGCGACCGACCTTGGCATCCCGCTCGTGGCGGCCCAGCGGTCGACGACGCTCGTCCTCGCTGACAGCGCAGAACTGGCGGCGACCGTGTCCCGTGACGACGACGGCGGCCTCGTCGTCCGTCCGGTCGTGACCCTGGACGGGCGCGAGACGCTGCCGGGCAGCATCCGCGCCCTCGGGCGCTCCGGCGTGTACGAGGTCGCGCAGAGCGGGTCGCGCCTGCAGGTGACGCTCGCGGAGCTTCCGCTCGCGGGGCCCGCGCCGTCGCTGCTCCGGGCCGGGATGCTCGTCGTCCCCGCAGCGGAGGAGGCGGCCTTCCTCCAGGACGCCTATCCGCTCCTCGCGCGTCGCCTCTCCGTCCGCGCGGTCGGCCGCGTCTCGCTGCCGGACCTCCCGCCGCCCCGTGCCGTGCTGCGGGTGGCGTTCCGTCGCGGCGACACCGTGGAGTACGCCGTCGAGTGGGACTATCGCGGCTTCGGGCGGGTGCCGTTCACGCCGGGTCCGGAGGCCGTGCGCGATCCGGAGGCCGAGGCCGGGGTGACGGAGCGGATCCGGAACGTCTGGCAGGAGCACGGTGTCGCGTTCGCCCCCGCGGGCGCGTTCCACGACGTGGAAGCCGCGGAGTTCATGACCCGCGTCGTCCCCGCCGTGGAGGCGGAGGGCGTCGAGGTGGAGGTGTCGGGCCGCCGCAAGACGTATCGCGAGCTCGCCGGGGAGCCGGAGATCACGGTCTCGACCGTGGAGAGCACCGACCCGGACTGGTTCGACCTCGGCGTCATCGTCCGCATCGACGGTCGGAGCATCCCGTTCGAGCCGCTCTTCACCGCCCTGAGCGCGGGGAGACGGAAGCTCCTGCTCGTCGACGGCAGCTACTTCTCCCTGAACCACCCGGCGCTCGACCGTCTGCGTGACCTGCTCGACGAGGCCGGAGACCTCGACGAGTGGGAGACGGGCCCACGGATCAGTCGTCATCAGACGGATCTGTGGGAGGAGTTCGAGGATCTGGCGGACGAAGCCCTTCCCGCGGTGAGCTGGCGCGCCACGGCCGAGGGACTGCGCAGCGCCACTGCGGTGCCGTCGGTGCCGATCCCGCCGGGGCTCACCGCACACCTTCGGCCGTACCAGAAGGAGGGCCTCGACTGGCTCGCGTTCCTCTGGACGCACCGCCTCGGCGGCATCCTCGCCGATGACATGGGGCTCGGGAAGACCGTCCAGTTGCTCGCGCTCATCCTGCATGCCAGGGCGGCGGGGGAGGAGCGCCCCTTCCTCGTCGTGGTCCCGACGTCCGTGCTGGCCACGTGGCGCACCGAAGCCGCGCGATTCGCTCCCGGCCTCCGCGTGGTCACCCGGGACTCCACGGCCGGACCGTCGGCGAGTGTCGCGGCTCGCGAGGCCGACGTCGTGCTGACGACCTACGCCGTCGCCCGGCTCGATGAAGAGGGGTTCGCAGGCGTCACCTGGGCCGGATTGTTCCTCGACGAGGCCCAGTTCGTGAAGAATCCGGCGACGAAGCTGCACCGTGCCGTCGCCCGCTTCCCAGCCGACGTCACCATCGCGGTCACGGGCACGCCGCTGGAGAACAGCCTGGAGGAGCTCTGGGCGCTGCTGAAGCTCACGGCGCCCGGCCTGTTCGCCTCGGCGCGGAAGTTCCGCGAGCACTACATCCAGCCGATCGAGCAGGGGAAGGTCCCGGAGAACGCGGAGGGCGGACCCTACCGGCAGCGCCGCCTCGCGCAGCTTCGACGGCGCATCCGTCCCCTCGTGCTCCGCCGCACCAAGGAGCTCGTCGCCCCCGATCTTCCGCCGAAGCAGGAGCAGGTGCTGGAGGTCGAGCTGAGCGCGGGGCATCGCGAGCTCTACGAGACGGTGCTGCAACGCGAGCGGCAGAAGGTGCTCGGCCTGCTGGAGGATCTCGATCGGAACCGCTTCATCGTGTTCCGGTCGCTGACTCTGCTGCGCATGCTGAGCCTCGCTCCGGCGCTGATCGACCCGGCCGATGCGCGCCTCGGCTCCCGCAAGCTCGACGAGCTCCTGGAACGGATCGTCGAGCTGCAGGCGGAGGGGCACCGCGCGCTCGTGTTCAGCCAGTTCACGTCCTTCCTCGACATGGCGGCCGCGCGTCTGGACGCCGCCGGCATCCCGTACGCGCACCTCGACGGCTCGACGCGGCATCGCGAGCGGGTGGTCACGGACTTCGCGGAGGGGGAGCAGCCCGTCTTCCTCATCAGCCTGAAGGCCGGCGGATTCGGACTCACCCTGACCGAGGCCGACTACGTCTTCCTCCTCGACCCGTGGTGGAACCCCGCCGCCGAGGCGCAGGCCGTCGACCGCACGCACCGCATCGGCCAGCGCAGCCAGGTGTTCGTGTACCGCATGATCGCGACCGGCACGATCGAGGAGAAGGTCCTCGCGCTGCAACGCCGCAAGGCGCGGCTGTTCACGGCCGTGCTCGACGACGACGCGCTCTTCGCCCAGGCGCTCACCGCCGACGACATCCGCGGTCTCTTCGACGACTAGACCGTTTTCCCCGGCCCGTCCCGCCGGCTGCTCAGGGAGCCGTCGGTACAATCGAACGGTTCATCTTCGAGAGGAATGCAATGCGGATCACGGGACTCGGCCACGCCGGCATGTTCATCGAGACGGTGGGCGGCAACATCATCTGCGACCCGGTGCTCGGCCCGTCCTTCTTCGGGTCCTGGTTCCCGTTCCCGGACAACCGCGCGCTCGACTGGGAGCGGTACGGACGGGAAGCCGACTTCCTCTACATCTCGCACCGGCACCGCGACCACTTCGACCCGGCGCTGCTGGAGCGGTACATCCGCAAGGACATCGAGGTGCTCCTCCCGGAGTACCCGATCGACGACCTGGAGCAGGACATCCGGGCGCTCGGCTACACGAACATCACCTACGCGCCCGCCGGTGAGATCATCGAGCGCGGGGCGCTCAAGATGATGATCACCCCGCTGCGCGCTCCGAGCGACGGCCCGATCGGCGATTCGTCGCTCAGCGTGGACGACGGCACGGGGTCGATGCTGAACCAGAACGACTCGCACCCGCTCGATCTCGACAAGCTGCTGCACTTCGGGAAGCCCGACGCCTACTTCACCCAGGTCTCCGGAGCGATCTGGTGGCCCATGGTCTACGACCTGCCGCTGGACGCCAAGCAGAACTTCGCCCGTCTCAAGCGCGAGGCGCAGAACAAGCGGGCGATGTACTACATCGAGAAGGTCGACGCGCCGCACGTCTTCCCGATGGCGGGGCCGCCCATGTTCCTCCGCGACGACCTCTTCGACTTCAACGGGATGGGCCGCAACGGCGAGTCCATCTTCACGGACCAGAAGCAGTTCATCGCGCACATGAAGGAGCTGGCGCCGAAGTACGACGGGCAGCTCTTCGTCCCCGGCACGCTCGTCACGATCGACGGCGGTGCGGTGACCACCGAGCAGACGCTCTACACCGAGGCCGAGCTCGCCCACATCTTCGACGAGAAGTGGGAGTACCTGGAGGAGCAGCGCGCGACCCGCCAGCAGGAGATCCGCGACGAGGAGGCGTCTCGCGCCGAGATCATCCCGCCCGACGAGATGCTGGCGGCGATCAAGGAGTGGTGGGAGCCGCTGCTGAAGAAGTCGCGCACCATCCGCCTCGGTGTCGGCGGGCACGTCCGCTTCCGGATCGGGGAGCTGGACATGGTGGTCGACTTCCCGCGCGCCAAGGTCCGCGAGTACGCGGGCGAGGAGTGCGTGTACTGGTACACGATCCCGGCCGACCTCGTGTCGACGAACATCCGCGACCACGAGATCGACTGGTCGAACTCGATCTTCCTGTCGATGCAGTTCTCGGTCGGGCGCAGCGGCAAGTTCAACGAGTTCCTCACCACCTTCCTCAAGTGCCTCTCGGTCGACCGGATCGAGTACGTCGAGAACTGGTACCAGGAGCAGACCGACCAGACCGAGGATGCGGAGATCGGCGACTGGGTCGTCCAGCGCCGCTGCCCGCACCTTCGTGCCGACCTCACCAAGACGGGGAAGGTCGACGAGGACGGCATCCTGACGTGCAGCATGCACGACTGGAAGTGGGACCTGAAGACCGGGCGCTGCCTCTCCACGAGCGGCCACCCGATCCGGTCGTCCAAGATCGACGATGTGACGGATCCCGTGCTCCGCGAGGCGAGCTGACCGGGCGGACCATCGCGGGTCCGATAGACTGGGCGCACTAGCAACCTTTAACACCGTCCTGTGAGGCGGAGAAGGGAGCGGCTGATGAGTGTGCGCACTGTGCTGCACCAAGCCGACATCTCACGAGCGCTGACCCGGATCGCGCACGAGATCCTCGAGTCCAATCGCGGGGCCGACGACCTCGTCCTGCTGGGTATCCCGACCCGCGGCGTCACGCTGGGTCACCGGCTCGCCGCCCTGATCAGCGAGATCGCCCAGGTCTCCGTCCCGGTCGGCTCCCTCGACGTGACGCTGTTCCGCGACGACCTCGCCAAGCACCCGACGCGGTCGCCGCAGCCGACGGAGATCCCCCCGGGCGGCATCGACGGGAAGACGGTCGTCCTCGTCGACGACGTCCTGTTCTCCGGCCGGAGCATCCGCGCCGCGCTCGACGCCCTGCAGTCGATCGGCCGTCCCGCCGTCGTGCGGCTCGCGATCCTCATCGACCGCGGACACCGGGAGCTTCCCATCCGCCCGGACTTCGTGGGCAAGAACATCCCCTCCGCGCGCACCGAGCGCGTCAACGTGCGTCTGTTCGAGAACGACGGCGCCGAGGAGGTGACGATCGGCGAATGAGGCACCTCCTCGACACCCGCACGCTCGACAGAGCCACCGCCCTGCGCATCCTCGACGTCGCCGAGGACATGGCTGACACGCAGTCCCGCGAGGTCAAGAAGCTCCCCACGCTCCGTGGCAAGACGGTCGTGAACCTCTTCTTCGAGGACTCCACGCGCACCCGTATCTCCTTCGAGGCCGCGGCGAAGCGTTTGTCCGCCGACGTCATCAACTTCGCCGCGAAGGGCTCCAGCGTCTCGAAGGGCGAGAGCCTGAAGGACACCGCGCAGACGCTCGAGGCCATTGGCGCCGACGCGGTCGTCGTGCGTCACCCCGGCTCCGGCGCCCCGCAGACCCTGGCCACGAGTGGCTGGATCTCCGCCGGGGTCGTGAACGCCGGCGACGGGACGCACGAGCATCCCACCCAGGCACTTCTCGACGCCTTCACCATCCGCAAGCGCCGGTTCGGAGCGGACAGCCGCGGACGCGATCTGTCCGGTCTCCGAGTGACGATCGTCGGCGACGTGCTGCACTCGCGGGTGGCGCGCTCCAACGTCTGGCTGCTCACGACGCTCGGCGCCGAGGTCACGCTCGTCTCGCCGCCGACCCTGGTTCCGCAGAACGTGTCCCTGTGGCCGGTCCGCGTGGTCTACGACCTGGACGAAGCCCTCGCGGAGGGGCCGGACGCCGTGATGATGCTGCGCATCCAGCTCGAGCGGATGAACGCGGCGTATTTCCCGACTGAGCGGGAGTATTCGCGGAGGTGGGGCCTGGACGCACGGCGCGTGGCGGCGCTGCCGGGCGGTAGCATTGTCCTGCACCCCGGACCCATGAACCGGGGACTGGAGATCTCCTCCGAAGCTGCCGATTCCCCCCGTTCGACGGTGCTGGAACAGGTGTCGAACGGGGTCTCCGTGCGCATGGCGGTGCTGTACCTGCTGCTGGCAGGGGAACGAGACGACGAACGAGGGGGAGACCTGTGAGCGAGACCCTCGTCATCACCGGTGCACAGCTGCTCGGCGCGACGAGCGCCGACATCATCATCGAGGACGGCGTGATCGCCCAGGTTGGGACGGGGCTCACCCGCACCGGCGCGCGCGTGATCGACGCCGCGGGCCTGGTCGCGCTGCCGGGTCTCGTCGATCTGCACACCCATCTGCGCGAACCCGGGTTCGAGGCCTCCGAGACGATCCTCACCGGCACCAGAGCGGCCGCCGCCGGCGGGTTCACCGCCGTGTTCGCGATGCCGAACACCTCCCCGGTCGCCGACACGGCGGGCGTGGTCGAGCAGGAGCTCGCCCTCGGCGAGGCGGCCGGCTACGCGACCGTGCAGCCGATCGGCGCCGTCACCGTGGGCCAGAAGGGCGAGCGCCTCGCGGAACTCGGCGCCATGGCCACCTCGCGTGCCCAGGTGCGGGTCTTCAGCGACGACGGCTTCTGCGTCTGGGACCCGCTGATCATGCGCCGGGCTCTGGAGTACGTGAAGTCCTTCGACGGCGTCATCGCCCAGCATGCGCAGGACCCGCGGCTCACCGAGGGCGCCCAGATGAACGAGGGCACCGTCTCGGCCGAGCTCGGGCTGGCCGGGTGGCCGGCGGTCGCCGAGGAATCGATCATCGCCCGTGACGTGCTCCTCGCCGAGCACGTCGGCTCGCGGCTGCACGTGTGTCATCTCTCGACGGCCGGCTCGGTCGACATCATCCGCTGGGCCAAGAAGCGAGGCGTCGACGTCACGGCGGAGGTCACGCCGCACCACCTACTGCTCACCGACGAACTCGTCCGCGGCTACGACGCGCGGTTCAAGGTCAACCCGCCGCTGCGCCGCGAGGAGGACGTCCTCGCGGTCCGGGAGGGTCTCGCCGACGGCACGATCGACATCGTCGCGACCGACCACGCACCGCACCCCAGCGAGCACAAGGCGTGCGAGTGGCAGGCCGCCGCGAACGGCATGGTCGGTCTGGAGAGCGCCCTGCGCGTCGTGCACCAGTCGATGGTGCAGACCGGTCTGCTCGGCTGGGCCGACGTCGCCCGCGTCATGAGCTCGACGCCCGCCCGCATCGGCCGGCTCTCCGGCCACGGCACGCCGCTCGCAGCCGGGCAGCCCGCGCACATCACGCTGTACGACCCCGCGGTCGACGGTGTGTTCACCGCCGCGGACCTGCACGGGCGCAGCGTGAACTCGCCCTACCTGGGCCGCGCCCTGCCCGGGCGCGTGGAGTACACGGTGCACGGCGGCGTCCTCACGGTCGACGGCGGCACCGTCGTCGAGGAGCTCGGCGCATGAGCGCACGGGACCTCGCGGTCGCGATCATCATCGCCGTCGCGCTGCTCATCCTGCTGTCGATGCTGTTCGCCTGGCGACGACGAGTGCGGCGCGATGCCGCGTACACGGCCCCGCTCGGGGTGCCGGAGCACGCGGAGGTGACGCGCCGCGACGAGGTGCTCTACGTGTCCACCACTCGGCACGAGCAGCCCCTCGAACGGCTCGCGATCACCCCGCTGGCGTTCCGTGCACGCGGCGAGCTGGCCGTGACCGACCGCGGCATCGCGCTGGCCCTGGACGGTGCCCCCACCGTCTTCCTCGCCGCCGACCGCCTGGTCTCCGTCGACCGCGCGACCGTCACCATCGATCGCGTCGTGGAGCCCGGCGGGCTCGTGCGCATCGCGTGGCACGTCGACGACGCGACCGTCGTCGACAGCTATGTGCGCCTCACCGGCGGCGACCTCCCGACCCTCATCTCCGACCTGCAGCGGCTCATCCCCGCCGCCCCTGACACAGGAGCCACGTCATGACCCTCTCGACTTCCTCCCCGCAGGCCTCCGCGGCCCGCCTCCCCGATCCCGCCGTCCTCGTGCTCGAGGACGGCACCCGACACCGCGGACGCGCCTACGGCGCGCGCGGACGCACCCTCGGCGAGGTCGTGTTCGCCACCGGCATGTCGGGATACCAGGAGACCATCACCGACCCGTCCTACGCCGGACAGATCGTCCTGCAGACGGCCCCGCACATCGGCAACACCGGCATGAACGACGAGGACACCGAATCCCGCCGCATCTGGGTCGCCGGCTACATCGTGCGCGACCCCTCGCGCGTCGTCTCGAACTGGCGTGCGACCGCGTCCCTCGACGAGGTCCTCGTCGAGGACGGCATCGTCGGCATCAGTGGCATCGACACGCGTGCGGTCACCCGTCACATCCGCTCCGCCGGCTCCATGCGCGGCGGCATCTTCTCGGGTGCGGACGCGGAGCTCGACCCGGAGGAGCAGCTGCGCATCGTCCGCGAGGCTCCGGAGATGACCGGCCTCAACCTCTCTGCCCAGGTGTCCGTCGAGAACGCGACCGTGACCCCGGCGGTGGGGGAGCGCATCGGCAACCTCGCCGTGCTCGACCTGGGTGTGAAGCAGGCCACGATCGACAACCTCGCCGCCCGCGGCTTCGACGTGCACGTCCTCCCGCAGGACGTGAGCATCGACGAGATCCGGGCGATCGAGCCTGTCGCCGTCTTCTACTCGAACGGCCCCGGGGACCCCGCGGCGTCGGGCGACCACGTCGAACTGCTGCGCGCGGTCCTCGACGACGGGCTGCCCTTCTTCGGTATCTGCTTCGGCAACCAGCTCCTCGGCCGCGCCCTGGGTCTCGGCACGTACAAGCTGCCGTTCGGCCACCGCGGCATCAACCAGCCGGTGCTGGACAAGCAGACGGGCAAGGTGGAGATCACCGCGCACAACCACGGCTTCGCCGTCGAGGCGCCCCTGGAGGGCTCGTTCGACAGCCCGCACGGCTACGGCAAGGTCGAGGTCAGCCACGTCGGCCTCAACGACAACGTCGTGGAGGGCCTGCGCGCCCTCGACATCCCCGCCTTCTCGGTGCAGTACCACCCCGAGGCCGCGGCGGGACCGCACGACGCCAACTACCTCTTCGACCGCTTCCGCGACATGGTCATCGCGACCCTTCGACCCGCTCAGGGACCCACCCAGGGAGATGCAAAGTAATGCCCAAGCGCGACGACATCCACTCCGTCCTCGTCATCGGCTCCGGCCCGATCGTCATCGGCCAGGCCTGCGAGTTCGACTACTCCGGCACCCAGGCGTGCCGCGTCCTCCGCGAGGAGGGCGTCCGGGTCATCCTCGTCAACTCGAACCCGGCGACGATCATGACCGACCCCGACTTCGCCGACGCGACGTACATCGAGCCGATCACCCCCGCGGTGATCGAGACGATCATCGCGAAGGAGAAGCCCGACGCGATCCTGCCGACGCTCGGCGGTCAGACGGCGCTGAACGCCGCGATGGCGCTGCACGAGCAGGGCATCCTCGAGAAGTACGACGTCGAGCTCATCGGCGCGAAGGTGGACGCCATCAAGAAGGGCGAGGACCGTCAGGTCTTCAAGGAGCTCGTCCTCGAAGCGGGCGCGGACGTCGCCAAGAGCGTCATCGCGCACACCATGGACGACCTCCTCGCCGGTGCCGAGCAGCTCGGCTACCCGCTCGTGGTGCGCCCCTCCTTCACGATGGGTGGGCTGGGCTCCGGCTTCGCCTACGACGAGGAGGACCTGCGCCGTATCGGCGGTGCCGGCCTGCGCGACTCGCCGACGACCGAGGTGCTCCTGGAGGAGTCGATCCTCGGCTGGAAGGAGTACGAGCTCGAGCTCATGCGCGACACCGCCGACAACACGGTCGTCGTCTGCTCCATCGAGAACGTCGACCCGGTCGGCGTGCACACGGGCGACTCGATCACCGTGGCCCCGGCGCTGACCCTCACCGACCGCGAGTACCAGAAGCTCCGCGACATCGGCATCGACATCATCCGTGCGGTGGGCGTGGACACGGGTGGCTGCAACATCCAGTTCGCGGTCAACCCGGAGAACGGGCGCATCATCGTCATCGAGATGAACCCGCGCGTGTCCCGGTCGAGCGCCCTGGCGTCGAAGGCCACCGGCTTCCCGATCGCCAAGCTCGCGGCCAAGCTCGCCCTCGGGTACCGCCTCGACGAGATCCCGAACGACATCACCGGCGTGACCCCGGCGAGCTTCGAGCCGACGCTCGACTACGTCGTCGTCAAGGTCCCGCGGTTCGCGTTCGAGAAGTTCCCGGCCGCCGACGCCACGCTCACCACGACCATGAAGTCGGTCGGCGAGGCGATGGCGATCGGCCGCAACTACGCCACCGCACTGCAGAAGGCGCTGCGGTCGCTCGAGAAGCGGGGCTCCAGCTTCCACTGGGGCGAGGAGTCGCGCAGCGTCGAGGAACTGCTCGAGATCGCGAAGACGCCGACCGACGGCCGGATCGTCACCCTGCAGCAGGCGCTGCGCAAGGGCGCGACCATCGAGCAGGCGTTCGAGGCCACGGCCATCGACCCCTGGTTCCTCGACCAGATCGTCCTCATCAACGAGGTCGCCGAGGTCGTGCGCACCGCCGGCGAGCTGGACGACGCGACGCTGCGCTACGCCAAGGAGCACGGCTTCTCCGACGCGCAGATCGCCCAGCTCCGCGGCGAGAGCGAGGCCGAGATCCGCGGCGTGCGCCACGGCCTGGGAATCCGCCCCGTCTACAAGACGGTCGACACCTGCGCGGGGGAGTTCCCCGCGCTGACGCCGTACCACTACTCGAGCTACGACGCCGAGACCGAGGTCGCGCCGTCGGACCGCACCAAGGTCGTCATCATCGGCTCCGGCCCGAACCGCATCGGTCAGGGCGTCGAGTTCGACTACTCCTGCGTGCACGCCTCGTTCGCGCTGTCGGACGCGGGCTTCGAGACCGTGATGATCAACTGCAACCCGGAGACCGTGTCGACCGACTACGACACGTCCGACCGGCTGTACTTCGAGCCGCTGACGCTCGAGGACGTCCTGGAGGTCCTGGACGCGGAGGCGGCGAGCGGCACCATCCTCGGCGTCGTCTGCCAGCTCGGTGGCCAGACCCCGCTCGGGCTCGCGAAGGGCATCGAGGCGGCCGGCTACACGGTCCTGGGGACGAGCCCGGAGGCCATCGACCTGGCCGAGGAGCGCGAGCTGTTCTCGCGACTGCTCGACGAGGCCGGGCTGCTGGCGCCGCGCAACGGCACGGCGATCGACGTGGAGGGCGCGGTGCGCATCGCCGAGGAGATCGGCTACCCCGTGCTCGTGCGCCCGAGCTTCGTGCTCGGCGGTCGCGGCATGGAGATCGTCTACGGCACCGATGCGCTGCGCGACTACTTCGTGCGGACGGCCGGCGAGGTCGTGATCGAGGAGGGCAAGCCGCTCCTGGTCGACCGGTTCCTCGACGACGCGATCGAGCTCGATGTGGACGCCCTGTACGACGGCACCGACCTCTTCATCGGCGGCGTCATGGAGCACCTGGAGGAAGCCGGCATCCACTCCGGCGACTCGAGCTGCACGCTGCCGCCGGTCTCGCTCGGTCGCAGCGACGTGGACCGCGTCCGCGAGGCCACCCTCGCCATCGCACAGGGCGTCGGCGTGCGTGGTCTGCTGAACGTGCAGTTCGCGATCAGCGCCGGCGTGCTCTACGTCATCGAGGCGAATCCCCGGGCGAGCCGCACGGTACCGTTCGTCTCGAAGGCGCTGGGCATCCCGATGGCGAAGGCCGCCAGCCGCATCATGGCCGGCTCGACGATCGCCGAGCTCCGCGCCGAGGGGATGCTGCCCGAACAGGACGGCTCGCGCGTCCCGCTGGACGCCCCGGTCTCGGTCAAGGAGGCCGTGCTGCCCTTCAAGCGGTTCCGCACCGCCGACGGCAAGACCGTCGACTCGGTCCTCGGCCCGGAGATGCGCTCGACCGGCGAGGTCATGGGCATCGACCGGGACTTCCCGACCGCGTTCGCGAAGTCCCAGGCCGCGGCCTACGGCGGCATGCCGACGTCGGGAACCGTGTTCATCTCGGTCGCCGACTCCGACAAGCGTGCGGTGATCCTCCCGGCGCACCGCCTCCAGCAGCTCGGCTTCACGATCGTGGCGACCGAGGGCACGGCGGAGATCCTGTCGCGCAACGGCATCGCCGTCACGGTGGTCGAGAAGTACAGCGAGACGCAGGAGTCCGGAGCCCGGAACATCGTCGACCTCATCAACGACGGGGAGATCGACATCGTCGTGAACACCCCGTCGGGTGGTGCCGCTCGCGCGGACGGCTACGAGATCCGCGCCGCCGCGGTGGCCGCGGACAAGGCGCTCTTCACGACCATCGCCGTGCTCGGTGCGGCGGTGAGCGGGATGGACGCGGCGCACGAGGGCTTCCAGGTCAAGAGCCTGCAGGAGTACGCGCAGGACCGGATGGCCGCGGTATGACGGAACGCTTCGGCGAGCGGGCCCGTGTCGCCCTGGAGGCGCACGGCCCGCTCTGTGTCGGCATCGACCCCCACGCCGCTCTGCTGGCGGCGTGGGGGCTGACCGCCGATGCTGCGGGAGTCCGGGAGTTCGGGCTCCGTACCGTCGAGGCGGCCGCCGGTCGCGCCGGTCTCGTGAAGCCGCAGGTGTCGTTCTTCGAGCGGTACGGCGCGGCCGGGTTCGCCGCCCTCGAGGAGGTGCTGGCGGCCGCGCGCGCGGCCGGACTGCTGGTGATCGCCGACGCCAAGCGCGGCGACATCGGGTCGACGATGGCGGATTACGCCCAGGCCTGGCTCCCCGCGGGCGCGCCGCTGGAGGCGGACGCCCTGACGGTGAACCCGTACCTCGGCGTCGGTGCGCTGGAGGGTGCGTTCGCCCTCGCGGAGGAGCACGGCAAGGGGCTCTTCGTCCTCGCCGCGACCAGCAACCCGGAGGCGACCGTGCTGCAGCGGGCGAGGACCGCGGACGGCGAGACCGTATCCGCGGCCGTGGTCGCCGAGGTGTCGCGCCGGAACGCCACCACGACGCCCGAGGGGGAGTGGGGCAGCTTCGGCTTCGTCATCGGCGCCACAGTGGACGCGGTGGAAGCGGGGCTGACTCCGTTCGCGCCCGTCGCCCCGATCCTCGCCCCCGGCTTCGGCGCACAGGGCGCCACTCCCGTGGATCTCGTCCGCCGCTTCGGCTCCCAGGCCGGCTCGGTGATCGCGAGCGAGAGCCGCAGCCTCCTCTCCGCGGGCCCGGCGGCCCTCGCCGAGACGATCGCCGACCGTGCCGCCCAGTATCGAGAGGTCAGCCGTGGCTGAGGAACGCCGCACCGTCCCCGAGGTCGACAGGGCCGCCGCCGCACGTCGAGCGGTCGAGCGACGACGCGCCAGGGCCTCGCTCAAGCGCGACCTCACCATGCGCGTCGTCACCCCGCAGGCCGTGCTGCATCGCGCGACGGAGGACCCCGACTCGGTCGAGGGCTCCATGCGCATCACCGACTTCCTCCTCGCCCTCCCCGCGATCGGCGCGGGCAAGCGCGACCGGGTGCTGGAGCAGCTCCACATCTCGCCGGTCAAGCGCCTCGGCGGACTCGGCGCCCGTCAACGCCGAGTGCTGGAGGAGTGGCTCGACGAGCGCTTCCCCGTTCCGACCCCCCGTGGGACACGCAGCCGGCTCCTCGTCCTCGCCGGCCCCACGGCGGTGGGCAAGGGGACCGTCGCCGCGCACATCCGCGAGAACAACCCGGAGATCCACCTGTCCGTCTCGGCGACCACCCGGCCGCCGCGCCCGGGCGAGATCGACGGTGTGCACTACTACTTCGTGGACGACGCCGAGTTCGACCGCCTGGTCGCCGACGGCGAGCTGCTGGAGTATGCGGTGGTCCACAACCGCTCGCGCTACGGCACCCCGCGCGCCCCGATCGACGCCGCACTGGCGGAGGGGAAGACCGTCCTGCTGGAGATCGACCTGCAGGGCGCGCGCCAGGTGCGCGATGCGGAGCCGTCCGCGACGCTGATCTTCCTCCTGCCGCCGAGCTGGGACGAGCTGGTGCACAGGCTGGTCGGCCGCGGCACCGAGGACGCCGAGGAACGGGCCCGGCGGCTGCGCACCGCGAAGGTCGAGCTGGCGGCGCAGAACGAGTTCGACCACCTCATCGTGAACGAGGACGTCGCCACCGCCGCCCGCGAGGTCGTAGACTTGTCTACAAGCTCTGCGCGCTGACCTGATTCCAGGGTCGAGCACCACGCCGGTCCCTGAGCTCGTCGAAGGGTCGCGCGCCCGCAGCATCGTCTTCGCGGCGAATCCCGTCGCCTGATCAGGAGGTCCACCCATGGCCGGACGCAACAACGGCATCATCGATCCCCCCATCGACAACCTGCTGGAGCGCGTCGACTCCAAGTACGAGCTCGTCATCTACGCCGCCAAGCGCGCCCGTCAGATCAACGACTACTACTCCGACCTGCACGAGGGCAACCTCTTCGACAACGTGGGCCCGCTCGTCGACTCCTCGGTCGAGGACAAGCCGCTCACCATCGCCCTGCACGAGATCAACGAGGACAAGCTCCGCCTGCGTCACGCGGAGTGACTCGACGACCGCGCCGCCGCGACGTCGGTGGCGCGGTCCAGAATGGGTGCCACACCCTCCCACCGTCCGTCCCCGTTCTGGAGCATCGATGAGCGCGCTGCGTCTGTTCACGTCCGAGTCCGTCACCGAAGGGCATCCGGACAAGATCTGCGACCAGATCTCGGACAGCATCCTCGATGGACTGCTCGCGAAGGACCCGGGCTCCCGGGTCGCGGTCGAGACGCTCGTCACGACCGGGCTCGTGCACGTCGCCGGGGAGATCCGCACGGACGCCTACGTCGACATCCCGACGATCGTCCGGCAGGTCGTGAACGGCATCGGCTACACGTCCTCCGACACCGGCTTCGACGGCGACTCGTGCGGCGTCAGCGTCTCGGTGGGGGAGCAGTCCACCGACATCGCCCACGGTGTCGACAACGCGCAGGAGCACCGCGACGGCTCGTCCGTGGATCCGCTCGACGGTCTCGGCGCCGGAGACCAGGGCATCATGTTCGGGTTCGCCACCAACGAGACCCCGCAGCTCATGCCGATGGCCGCATGGACCGCGCACCGCATCGCCGAACGGCTGACGGAGGTGCGCCGCAGCGGGCTGCTGCCCTTCCTGCGCCCCGACGGCAAGACGCAGGTCACCCTCGGCTATGACGGCTTCACCCCGAAGACCGTCGACGCCGTCGTGCTGTCCACGCAGCACAACCCGGACATCGCCCAGGACGACCTGAAGGCGCAGATCCGCGAGCACGTCATCGATCCGGTCCTCGCCACGACCGGCCTCGACCTCCACGACGTCACCTACTACATCAACCCCGCGGGGCCCTTCGTCACGGGCGGCCCGAAGGGGGATGCCGGGCTCACCGGACGCAAGATCATCATCGACACCTACGGGGGAGCCGCACGGCACGGGGGCGGTGCCTTCAGCGGCAAGGACCCGTCGAAGGTCGACCGCTCGGGTGCGTACGCGACCCGCTGGGTCGCCAAGAACGCGGTCGCCGCGGGCCTCGCCGACCGCCTCGAGGTGCAGGTCGCCTACGCGATCGGTGTCGCGCGCCCCGTCGGCCTGTATGTGGAGACCTTCGGCACGGGGCGCGTGTCCGACGAGGTCATCACGCGGGCCATCGACGAGGTGTTCGATCTGCGGCCGCAGGCCATCATCGAGCAGCTCGACCTGCTGCGGCCGATCTACGCCCAGACGGCGGCCTACGGGCACTTCGGTCGGGAGCTGCCGGACTTCACGTGGGAGCGGACGGACCGGGCCGAGGAGCTGCGGCGCGCTGCCGGGCTCTGACGAGGCCGCGGTGCTGATCTCTCCGGAGAGCCGGCGCATCGCCCGGGTGCTCCTGGAATCCCCGCTGCCGCAGCTCGACCGCCTGTTCGACTACGCCCTTCCTCCCGAGCTCGGTGACGTCGAGCCCGGGGTCCGGGTGCGTGTCCCCCTGCGGACCGCCGGCCGCGTGGTCGACGGGTTCGTGGTGGAACTGGACGTCGAGGACGACGCCGATCGGCCGCTCTCCGAGGTCGAGAGCATCGTGTCGAGCGTCCCCGTGCTGCCGGATCGTCTGTACCGACTGGCTCGGCGGGTCGCCGATCGCGCGGCGGGGTCGGCGTCCGACGTGCTGCGGCTGGTCATCCCGAAGCGGCAGGTGCGCGTCGAGAAGGCCTGGACCGCCGATTCTCCGATCCCGCAGCCGGAGCCCGACGCCCGAGACGCGGCTGCGTCCGTCGTCGGGCTGTACGACGGGCTGCAGGCGGTGCTCGACGAGAGCGGTCGTGCGGCGGTCGAGGCCATCCCGCAGCTGACCGACGACGCACCCGGTTGGGCGCGCATGCTGGCTGCAGCCGCCGCGACGACGCTCGCGGCGGGGAAGTCGAGCATCCTCGTCGTCCCGGACCACCGCGACCTCGATCGGCTTCTGGCGGCCCTCGACGGGTTCGTCCCCCCGGAGGCGATCGCGCGGCATGACTCCCGACAGACCAACCCGGACCGCTACCGCTCCTTCCTCCGCACGCTCGAGGACGCGCCCTGCATCGTCGTCGGGAACAGGTCCGCGGTGTACGCCCCCGTCGTCGCCGGTCTCGTGGTGGTGTGGGACGACGGCGACAGCCTGCTGGGCGAGCCGCTCGCTCCCTACGTCCACGCCCGGGATGCGGCGCTGCTGCGGCAGGAGGCGGAGGGATCGGCACTGCTCTTCGCCGGTCATACGCGGACGACCGAGGTGGAGCGGCTCGTGGCGCGCGGCTGGCTGCAGGACATCCGCGCGGCCCGGCGCGTGCTGCCGCGTGTGGTGCTCAGCACGCCCCAGGAGATGGAGCAGCCGACGCCGCAGCGCATGCCGTCGTCGGCCTTCCTCGCCGCCCGGAACGCGGCCGCGGAGGGGCCCGTGCTCATCCAGGTCTCGCGGCCCGGCTTCGCGCCGTCCCTCGTCTGCGCCGACTGCCGAGCCCCCGCCCGATGCCCGCACTGCGGCGGCCCCCTCGGCGCCCGCCATCGCGGCGCGGTCCCGGTATGCGGGTGGTGCGGGCGCGGTGCCAGGGCATGGACGTGCCCGGCGTGTTCCTCGACCCGTCTCCGGCTCGCCTCGTCGGGAAGCGAACGGACCGCCGATGAGCTGGGCCGCGCGTTCCCCGGCGTCCGCGTCATCGTCGCGGACGGCAGCCACCCCGTCGAGCGCGTCGACGCGCGTCCGGCGCTGGTGGTGGCCACCCGCGGCGCCGAGCCGCTCGCGGAGGGCGGCTACCGTGCCGTCGTCCTGCTCGACGGGCCGCGCATGCTGCAGGCGCCGGATCTGCGCATCGGCGAAGCCTGCCTGCGGTGGTGGTCGAACGCGGCCGCTCTGGCCGCTCCCGGCGCTCCCGTCCACCTCGTCGGTGTGGACGGCGCCGTCGCCAAGGCCCTGGCGACCTGGAACCACGTTGCCTACGCGCGCACCGAGCTGGAGCAGCGAGCGCCGCTGCACATGCCGCCGACCGCCCGCGTCGCGCTCGTGGAGGGATCCGCCGCCGCGGTCGCCCGTGCTCTGGAGGCGCTCTCCGAGCTCTCGCTGCCCGGGGACGCGGTCCTCGGTCCCGTCCCCGTCGAATCGGACGACGTCCCCCCGCGGGTCCGGGCTCTCGTACGCTTCGACTACGGCGCGGGAAGCCGCGTCGCGACCACCCTCCGTGCGGCCGTCGTGGCCGAGGCGGTGAGCGGTCGCCGCGGTCGGACCAAGGCCGCCCGCAGCACGCTCTCGGTCCGCCTCGATATCCTCGATCCAGAACTCTGACCCTTCCGGAGACCCTTCATGCGCCTCGTCTTCGCCGGCACTCCCGCCGCCGCGGTCCCCACTCTGCGTCGCCTCGCCGCCGAGCACGACATCGCCGCCGTCGTGACGCGCCCCGACGCTCCCCTCGGGCGCAAGCGTGTGCTCACTCCCTCGCCCGTCGCCCAGGCCGCGGCCGAACTCGGCCTGCCCGTCATCCACGCCGCGCGCCTCGACGAGGCGGTGACGGAGGAGATCGCTGCCCTGCGCCCCGAGCTCGGCGTGATCGTCGCGTACGGCGGGCTCGTCCGCGAGCCTCTGCTGTCCACGCCGGAGGCCGGGTGGATCAACCTGCACTTCTCGCTCCTGCCGGCCTGGCGCGGCGCCGCGCCGGTGCAGCGCGCCCTGATCGCCGGAGATCCGGTCCTCGGCGCGAGCGTCTTCCAGCTCGTCCCGGAGCTCGATGCCGGCGACGTGTTCGCGACGCGCGCCGTCGAACTGCCGGGCACATCGACGGCGGGGGAGGCACTGGAGGCCCTGGCCCTCGACGGCGCGGCTCTCACCGCGGACGTGGTCGCGGCGATCGCGGACGGGACTGCCCACGCGGTGCCGCAGGAGGGCGAGCCGACGTTCGCCGCCAAGCTGACGCTCGAGGACGGTCTCCTCGACTTCCGCGAGCCGTTCGACGTCGTGTACGCCCGGTTCCGCGGGGTCACTCCGGAGCCGGGGGCGCACACGACGATCGACGGCCAGCGGCTCAAGATCCTCGAGGCACGACCCGCCGATTCCGGGGCGGAGGACCTGCCTCCGGGTGCCATGGCGGGCACGCGAGCGGAGGTCCTGATCGGGACGGCCACGTCTCCGCTGGCCGTCACGCGTCTGCAGCCGGCGGGTAAGGGCCCCATGAACGCTGCCGACTGGTGGCGCGGCCTGCAGGGCACGACCCCGGTGGCCGGCTCGTGAACGACCGGCGACGCCCCGGCAACGGCCCGCAGCGCGAGGACCGGACGCGGAACGGCCGCGGCCCCGACCGGACGGTACAGCCGGCGCGCCGCGTGGCCTACGACGTGATCAGGGCGGTGTCGGACTCCGACGCCTACGCGAACCTGCTGCTGCCGACCGCGATCGCCGAGGCCAGGCTGGACCCGCAGGACGCGGCCTTGGCGACGGAACTGACCTACGGCACACTCCGTCGCCGCGGCACGTACGACGCGATCATCGCCGCGGCCGCGGATCGCCCGGCCGACGCGATCGACCCCGCGGTGCTCGACGCGCTCCGGCTCGCCGTGCACCAGCTCCTCGCGACGCGGGTGGCCCCGCACGCGGCCGTGAACGAGTCGGTGAACCTCGTCGCGCTCGACGCCGGTCGCGGGGCGTCCAGCTTCGCGAACGCGGTGCTCCGGCGGATCGCCCGGGAGTCGCCCCAGGAGTGGCTCGCGCGCATCGAGGCGGCGGCACGGTCGGACGACGAACGGCTGGCGCTCCGTGCTGCGCACCCGGTGTGGATCATCCGGGCGCTGCGTCGCGCCCTCGCCGCCGAGGGGCGTGTCGAGGAACTGGACGCCCTGCTGGAGGCCGACAACGTCTCGCCCGAGGTCACGCTCGTCGCCCTCCCCGGGCTCGCGGAGCCGCAGGAGCCTCGTCGGCCCTACGCCGCCACGGCATTCGCGTCTCCGGGGGGCGATCCGCGTCTCGCGCTGACCGCCTCCGAGGGCGCGGTCCGCGTGCAGGACGAAGGGTCGCAGCTCGTCGCGCTCGCGCTGACCGCGGCGACCCCGGTCCGTCAGGGGGAGCGGTGGCTCGACCTGTGCGCGGGCCCCGGCGGGAAGACCGCTCTGCTCGCCGCCGTCGCCCGGGAGAACGACGCCGTGCTGGAGGCCAACGAGGTCGTGCCCACCAGGGCCCGACTCGTGCGCAACGCCCTGCGAGCCGTCCCGGGCGACGTCACCGTCCACGAGCGCGACGGCCGGGAGCTGGCCGCCGAGCGACCCGGCGCGTTCGACCGGATCCTGGTCGACGCCCCCTGCACCGGCCTCGGCGCCCTCCGTCGGCGCCCGGAGGCCCGGTGGCGCAAGTCCCCGGCGGACGTCGCCGAGCTCGTGCCGCTGCAGGTCGGTCTGCTGACGGCGGCCGTGGAGGCTCTGGCTCCCGGAGGCATCGTCGCGTACGTCACCTGCTCGCCCCACCTCGCGGAGACGACGGCGGTGGTCGAGGAGGTGCGGCGCCTGCGTCCTGAGCTCGTCGAACTCGACGCCCGCGCCGTGCTGCGCGGCGTGGCCCGGTCGCCGATCGACCTCGCCGACGACGGCCGCTCGCAGACCGGCAGCGCACAGCTCTGGCCGCATCGCCACGGCACCGACGCGATGTTCCTCGCACTCCTGCAGCGCCCCGGCGATGCGACAGAAGCCCCGAAGGAAGGTTGAGACCATGGATCTGCCCCGCGCCCCGCGCATCAACCCCAGCATCCTCGCCGCGGACTTCGTCAACATGCAGGCGGAACTCGCGCGCATCGCGACGGCCGACTTCGCGCACGTCGATGTCATGGACAACCACTTCGTCCCGAACCTCACGTTCGGTCCGCAGATGGTCCAGCGCATCCAGGAGACCAGCCCGGTCCCGCTGGACGTGCATCTCATGATCACGGATCCGGATCGTTGGGCCCCCGGCTACGCCGAACTCGGTGCCGCGAGCGTGACCTTCCACCTGGAGGCGGCGGGGGAGCCGGTGGCGCTCGCGCGTCGACTGCGCGACATCGGCGCCCGTGCGGGGGTGGCGGTCAAGCCCGCGACGCCCGTCGAGGGACTCTTCGAGCTGCTGGACGAGTTCGACCAGATCCTCGTGATGACCGTGGAGCCCGGCTTCGGAGGCCAGGGATTCATGCCGGAGACCATGCCGAAGCTGCAGGCGCTGTCCGCGGAGGCCCGGCGGCGCGGTTCGTCCGTCTGGCTCCAGGTCGACGGCGGGATCTCCGACGCGACGATCGCCCAGGCTGCCGAAGCGGGGGCGGACACCTTCGTCGCCGGCTCCGCGGTCTACGGTGCGGACGACGTGGAGGCGGCCGTCACCCGGCTCAGGGACCTCGCGCGAGCCGGTAGCCTGGAGGGGTGAAGACTTTCGACGAGCTGTTCGCCGAGCTCAGCGTCAAGGCCGAGACCCGCCCCGAGGGATCGGGCACCGTCGCGGAGCTCGACGGCGGCGTGCATGCGATCGGCAAGAAGATCGTCGAAGAGGCCGCCGAGGTCTGGATGGCGGCGGAGTACGAGTCGGACGCCGCCGCAGCCGAGGAGATCTCGCAGCTCCTCTACCACCTGCAGGTGATGATGCTCGCGAAGGGCCTCACGCTGCAGGACGTCTATCGACATCTGTGATGCGCTCCGGTCCCACTCCTTCGAACTGAAAGCCGTTCATGCTGCGCATCGCCGTTCCCAACAAGGGCTCGCTCTCCGAGACCGCCGCCGAGATGCTCGCGGAGGCGGGCTACGCCGGCCGCCGCGACCCCAAGACCCTGCATGTCATCGACGCCGAGAACGACGTCGAGTTCTTCTTCCTCCGCCCCCGTGACATCGCCACGTACGTGGCCTCCGGTGCCCTCGACGTCGGCATCACCGGTCGCGACCTCCTCCTGGATGTGCAGCAGCCGGCGCGCGAGATCGAGCAGCTCGGATTCGGGGCGTCCACGTTCCGCTTCGCCGGTCCTCCCGGACGCTTCACCTCGGTCCAGGACCTCGACGGCGTCCGCGTCGCCTCCGCCTACCCGGGTCTGGTGGGCTCCTTCCTCCGCGACCAGGGTGTGAACGCCGAGCTCGTGCAGCTCGACGGCGCGGTCGAGTCCGCGGTGCGCCTCGGCGTCGCCGATGCGGTCGCCGACGTCGTGTCCACCGGCACCACCCTGCGGCAGGCGGGGCTGGAGATCTTCGGCCCCGTGATCCTGGAGTCCGAGGCCGTGCTCATCAGCCGTCCCGGCGAGGCCGACGGCGTGGACACGCTGCTGCGCCGGCTCCGCGGCGTGATGGTCGCGCGCCGTTACGTGCTCCTCGACTACGACCTCCCCACCGAACTCGTCGATCAGGCCGTGGCCATCGCCCCCGGTCGGGAGTCCGCGACCATCTCGCCGCTCCGCGACCCGTCCTGGGTGGCCGTCCGCGTGATGATCCCGCGGCGCCGCGTCAACCAGGTGATGGACGATCTCTACGCCCTCGGTGCCCGGGCCATCCTCGTCACGGCGATCCACGCGGCGAGGCTCTGATGACCCTCGCGAGTCGCGTCATCCCGTGCCTGGACGTCGCCGACGGCCGCGTCGTCAAGGGCGTCAACTTCGAGAACCTCCGCGACATGGGTGATCCGGTGGAGCTCGCCCGTCACTACGCGGCCCAGGGCGCCGACGAGATCACGTTCCTCGACGTCACCGCGACGGTGGATGCGCGGGCGACGACCTACGACGTCGTGCAGCGCACCGCAGAGCAGGTCTTCGTTCCGCTGACGGTGGGCGGCGGCGTGCGCAGCGTCGACGACGTCGCGCGGCTCCTCTCGGTCGGTGCGGACAAGGTCGGCGTGAACTCCGCGGCGATCGCCCGTCCCGAGCTCATCGGCGAGATCGCGGATCGCTTCGGCGCCCAGGTGCTCGTGCTCTCGCTCGACGTCAAGCGCACCGACACCACCCGTTCCGGCTTCGTTGTGACCACGCACGGCGGTCGTACGCAGACCACGCTGGACGCGCTCGACTGGGCGCGCGAGGCCGCGGAGCGCGGGGCGGGGGAGCTGCTCGTGAACTCGATCGACGCCGACGGCACGCGCGACGGCTTCGATCTCGAGCTCGTCCGCCTCATGCGCGAAGTGGCGCCGATCCCGGTGATCGCCTCCGGCGGTGCGGGGCGGGCGACCGACTTCGCGCCGGCCATCAAGGCGGGGGCGGACGCGGTGCTCGCGGCCAGCGTGTTCCACACCGGAGCCCTGACCGTCGGTGACGTGAAGGATGCGCTGCGCGCGGAAGGAGTGCTCGTCCGATGACCGACACGCCGAAGCAGGACGAGGTCTCCATCGACGACCGCATCGCCCAGGTCGCGTTCAACGCGGACGGGCTCGCCCCGATCATCGTGCAGCAGTGGGATTCGCTCGAGGTGCTCATGCTCGCCTGGGTCGACGCCGAGGCCCTGCGCCGCACGCTCACCTCGGGCCGCGCGACCTACTGGTCCCGCTCCCGCCAGGAGTACTGGCGCAAGGGTGACACCTCCGGGCATATCCAGGTCGTGCGGGAGGCCCGCCTCGACTGCGACGGTGACGCGCTCCTGCTCCTCGTCGACCAGACCGGCCCCGCGTGCCACACCGGGACGCGGACGTGCTTCGACACCACCGACCTGGACGCCGTCGACGGGGCGGCGGCCTCGTGAGCATCGCGCAGCGCGGCCGATCCCTCTCCGTGACGGGCTTCCTGCTGGCCGGCGCCATCGGGATCATCTCCTCCACGCAGACCTGGTTCACCGTGCAGCGGGCGGACGCGGGGGAGGACATCCTCGTCCCCGGCGCCTCCGCTCTCGTGCTGCTCGCGCCGCTGAGCCTCGCCGTGCTCGCGCTGGGTGCGGCTCTCGCGATCGCCGGCCGGGCCGTGCGTCTCGTCTTCGGGGTGCTGGCCGCCGCGGCCGCCGTGTTCCTGGGCTGGTCCACGCTGCAGGTCCTCCTCGGCGACGCGTACGGTGCGGTGGCCGCGACCGTCACCGAGACGACGGGACTCGCCGGAAGCGGAGCGGTCCACGAGGTCGCGGCGAGCATCATCCCGTCCGTCTGGCCGTACCTCGCCCTCGGCGGCTGGGTGATCCTGCTCGCCGCCGCCGTCCTCGTGCTGACCACCTGGCGGCGCTGGAAGGTCGGCGGCCGTCGCTACCGCACCGACGCGCCGACCGATGCGCCGCACGACGGCCCCGTCGACGCGGTCGATTCCTGGGACGAGCTGTCCCGGGGGTCCGACCCGACGCGCTGACCCCGATAGACTGAACCCAGATCCCCACGTCGTCCCCGGAGGAGAACATGACCAACCCGATCGCTGACCCCGGCCACGGACACTCGCCTGCGGCCTGGACCGCCGTCGTGATCATGCTCGTCGGCTTCGCCGCCGCGACCGTCGCGTTCTGCTTCGAGCAGCCGACCCTGGTGTGGATCTCCGCCGCGCTGATCCCGATCGGGGCGATCGTCGGCTGGGTGCTCGCGAAGGCGGGCTACGGCGTGAAGGGTCCCAAGTACGCTCCGAAGGCGCACTAGTGGTCCTCGCCGACCTGACGGCCGGCGCTGTCGCAGACGCCGAGCGTCGTTCTGAGTCCCGCCCGCTCGCGGTCGTCGAGCGTGACGCTCTTTCGCGCCCCGCGGCGAAGGACGCACTGTCGTTCCTCGCTCCCGCCGATCGGGTGAAGATCATCGCCGAGGTGAAGCGGGCGAGCCCGTCCCGCGGCCCCCTCGCCGAGATCCCGGATCCCGCGCACCAGGCCGCGCTCTACGAGACCGGCGGCGCCTCCGCGATCAGCGTCCTCACCGAGGAACGTCGTTTCGGAGGCAGCCTCGCCGATCTGGAGGCGGTCACCGCCCGGGTCTCGCTTCCCGTGCTGCGCAAGGACTTCATCGCCACGCGTTACCAGGTGCTGGAGGCCCGCGCCGCCGGTGCCGACCTCGTCCTGCTCATCGTCGCCGGCCTGGAGCCGGACATCCTGCGCGACCTGTACGGGTTCATCCTCGAGCTCGGAATGACTCCGCTCGTCGAGACCCACTCGGCGGAGGAGCTGGAGGCCGCGATCGACCTCGGCGCCGATCTGATCGGCGTGAACGCCCGCAACCTGAAGACCCTCGAACTCGATCGCGATCTGTTCGGTCGGCTCGTGGACCGCATCCCGGATTCGGCGATCAAGATCGCGGAGTCCGCGGTGCTCACGCCCGCCGACGTCGCGCACTACCGTTCGGCCGGCGCCGACGTCGTGCTGATCGGCGAGGCCCTGGTGACCGGAGACCCGGTGGCCACTCTCGAGAGCTTCCTGGAGGCGAAGTGAGTCTGCGCGACCAGCACGGTCCGTTCTTCGGCGATTTCGGCGGGCGGTACATGCCGGAATCCCTGGTCGCCGCGATCGACGAGCTGACGGTCGCCTACGAGGAGGCCATCGCCGACCCGGAGTTCCGAGCCGAGCTGGCCCATCTGCTGTCCTCCTACGCCGGGCGCCCCTCCGCGCTCACCGAGGTGCCGCGGTTCGCCGAGCACGCGGGCGGCGCGCGGGTCTTCCTCAAGCGCGAGGACCTCAACCACACGGGTTCGCACAAGATCAACAACGTGCTGGGCCAGGCCCTGCTCACCAAGCGCCTCGGCAAGACACGGGTCATCGCCGAGACCGGGGCCGGGCAGCACGGCGTCGCGACGGCGACGGCCGCCGCCCTGTTCGGGCTCGACTGCACCATCTACATGGGCGAGGTCGACACCGAGCGTCAGGCGCTCAACGTCGCCCGGATGCGCCTGCTGGGCGCCGAGGTCGTCGCGGTGACCTCGGGGTCGCGCACGTTGAAGGACGCGATCAACGACGCCTACCGCGACTGGGTCGCCTCGGTCGAGACGACCAACTACATCTTCGGCACGGCTGCGGGACCGCATCCGTTCCCGGCGATGGTGCGCGACTTCCAGAAGATCATCGGCGAAGAGGCCCGTGCCCAGATCCTCGACGAGGTCGGCCGGCTCCCTGATGCCGTGGTCGCCTGCGTCGGCGGCGGGTCCAACGCGATCGGCATGTTCGACGCGTTCCTGGACGACGAGGGCGTGCGGCTGTACGGCGTGGAGGCTGCCGGCGACGGTGTCGACACCGACAAGCACGCGGCGTCGATCGAGCGCGGCCGCCCCGGCGTGCTGCACGGCGCGAAGACGTACGTGCTGCAGGACGAGGACGGCCAGACCGTCGAATCGCACTCCATCTCCGCCGGTCTCGACTACCCCGGCGTGGGTCCAGAGCACTCCTGGCTGGCCGACATCGGTCGGGCCGAGTACATCCCGGCGACGGACGACGAGGCGATGCAGGCTCTGCGGCTGCTGAGCCGGACCGAGGGGATCATCCCCGCGATCGAGTCGGCGCATGCCCTCGCCGGTGCGCTGCGGATCGGCCGCGAGCTCGGCCCCGACGGCCTGATCGCGATCTGCCTCTCGGGCCGTGGCGACAAGGACATGGACACCGCCGCCCGGTACTTCGAGCTCTACGACGAGGACGCCCTCGCGCACGACGTGTCCGAGGAGAGCGCCGCCGAGGACGCGGCCTCGAAGGGAGAGCCGCAGCTGTGAGCCGCGTCGAACAGGCCATCCAGCGCGCGCACGACGCCGGCCGCAGCGCCTTCGTCGGCTACCTGCCCGTCGGTTTCCCCGACCTGGAGACGAGCATCCAGGCGGCGATCGCCCTCGCCGAGAACGGCGTGGACATCATCGAGCTCGGGCCTCCCTACAGCGATCCCGTCATGGACGGCGCGATCATCCAGGAGGCGACGACCAAGGCCCTCGCCGCGGGCTTCCGGATGAAGGACCTCTTCACCGCCATCCGCGCGATCACCGCCGCGACCGACGTCCCGGTCCTCGTGATGACCTACTGGAACCCGGTGCTGCAGTACGGGGTGGACCGCTATGCCGAGGACCTGCTCGCCGCGGGCGGCGCCGGCCTCATCACTCCGGACATCACCCCGGAAGCGGCCGGCGAGTGGATCGCAGCCAGCGAGCGCCTCGGTCTCGACCGGGTCTTCCTCGCGGCTCCGACCTCGTCGGACGAGCGTCTCGATCTCGTCGTGCGGTCCTCGACGGGCTTCGTCTACACCGTCTCCACCATGGGCATCACGGGGGAGCGGGCCGAGCTCGACCGCGCAGCCCGTACCCTCGTGTCGCGACTGCGCGACCACGGCGCCCGCCGCGCCTGCGTGGGCATCGGCATCTCGACCCCGGAGCAGATCGCCGGCGTCTCCGAGTACGCCGACGGCGCCATCGTCGGCACCGCCCTTGTCCGCGCCCTCCGCGACGGCGGTGTCCCCGCCCTCGCCGAAGTCACCCGAACCCTGGCCGCCGGCACCGCGTCGGCGCGCTTCGTCTCAGAGAAGTAGGATCGCACTCATGTCCTCCGCGCTCCACAGCACCGCCGCCGGCGTGCTCGCCAGCATCCCGAGCCCGCCCGTGTCGTACTTCGATCTCGGCCCGCTCCGGATCCACTTCTACGCGCTCTGCATCATCGCCGGCATCATCGTCGCCGTGCTGATGACGAACCACCGCCTCACCAAGCGCGGGGCGGAGCCGTGGGTGGTCATCGACATCGCGATCCTGGCGGTGCCGCTCGCGATCATCGGCGCGCGCATCTTCCACGTGCTCACCCACCCGAATTTCTACTTCGGCGAAGGCAAGAACACCTGGAACCCCTTCGAGCCCGGTTCCGTCTGGGCGATCTGGGAGGGTGGCATCGCCATCTTCGGTGCACTCATCGGCGGCGCCGTCGGGGCGTACCTCGGCTGCCGGTGGACCGGCATCCGCTTCTGGACGTTCGCGGACGCGCTGGCTCCCGGCCTGCTGCTCGCCCAGGCGATGGGCCGGTTCGGCAACTGGTTCAACCACGAGCTCTTCGGCCTGCCCACCTCGCTGCCGTGGGGCCTGGAGATCGAGTCGACGAACTCGGCCTTCCCTCCCGGGCTTCCCGAGGGCACCCTGTTCCACCCGACGTTCCTCTACGAGGTCATCTGGAACGGGCTCGGCGTCCTCGTGCTCCTGTGGCTCGGTCGCAAGCTGTTCTTCCAGTGGGGTCGCCTCTTCGCGATCTACCTGATCTGGTACAGCGCCGGACGCATCCTGTGGGAGTCGATCCGGATCGACCCGAGCGAGATCATCCTCGGCCTGCGCAGCAACGTCTGGGCCGCCATCATCGGCGTCGTCGTCGGACTCGTCATCCTGGTCGTGCAGACCCGCCGTCACCCCGGTCTCGAGCCCTCGCCGTACCAGCCGGGCCGCGGACGGAAGGACGAGGACGCTGATGTACAATCGCAGGACAATCCCTCTGATTTCGTGGACGTGAGCGAGCCTCCGGCCGAAGAAGTCGCCGCCGGAGCCACTGCCACAAGCGCTGCTCCCTCGAGCGGGGACGGCTCCCGATAACGCCGACTCGCGGCGGGAGAACCATTGCACTGAACGAGCGGGCCGACGACGTCCCCGGGTTTCACTGAAGATCTGAGGACGGTAACTGGTGTACTTCCAGCCCCCTTACGGCGCCTCCGGCGCATACCCCCCGAAGCAGGGCATGTACAACCCGGCGTTCGAGAAGGACGCCTGCGGCCTGGCCATGGTCGCAACGCTGCGCGGCGAAGCCGGGCACGACATCATCGCGCTGGCCCTCGAGGCCCTGCGCAACCTGGAGCACCGCGGGGCCATCGGGTCCGACGCGGGCACCGGGGACGGAGCCGGCATCCTCACCCAGATGCCGGACGACTTCCTCCGCGCGGTCACCGGCTTCGAACTGCCGCCCGTGGGGGAGTACGCGGCCGGGCTGGCCTTCCTGCCTCGCGATTCGAGCGAGCGCCGCCAGCAGAAGGCCGGGATCGAGAAGATCGCCCGCGCGGAGGGCCTCCGCGTCCTCGGCTGGCGCGAGGTCCCCACCGCCAACGAGAACCTCGGCAAGCTCGCCGACGAGGCCCGCCCCGCGTTCGAGCAGCTCTTCGTGAGCGCCGGCGGCGCCACCCTGGCCGATGCGCCGCTGACCGGCATCGCGCTCGACCGCGTCGCCTATCGCCTGCGCAAGCGCGCGGGCCACGAGCTCGGCGCCTACTTCGTCTCCCTGTCCAGCCGCACGCTCGGCTACAAGGGCATGGTCACCACGCTGCAGCTCGAGCCGTTCTACCCGGATCTGCAGGACGAGCGCTTCGCCTCCGAGCTCGCCGTCGTGCACTCACGGTATTCCACCAACACCTTCCCGTCCTGGCCGCTCGCGCAGCCGCTGCGGATGCTCGCCCACAACGGCGAGATCAACACGGTCGGCGGCAACCGCAACTGGATGCGCGCCCGCCAGTCGCAGCTCGAGTCCGAGCTCCTCGGCGACATCTCGCCCCTGCTGCCTATCTGCACCGACGGCGCCAGCGACTCGGCGTCGTTCGACGAGGTGCTGGAGCTGCTGACCCTCACGGGCCGCAGCCTTCCGCACGCGATCATGATGATGGTGCCGGAGGCCTACGAGAAGCAGGCCGACATCTCGCCGGAGCTGCGCGCGTTCTACGAGTACCACTCCAACCAGATGGAGCCGTGGGACGGCCCGGCCGCCCTCATCTTCACCGACGGCACCCTGGTCGGCGCGACGCTGGACCGCAACGGCCTGCGCCCCGGCCGCTGGACGGAGACCACCGACGGCCTCGTGGTCATCGGCTCCGAGACCGGCGTCCTGCACTTCGAGCCGGAGCGCATCAAGCGCCGCGGCCGGCTCCAGCCCGGCAAGATGTTCCTCGTCGACACCGCCCAGCGTCGGATCGTCGAAGACGAGGAGATCAAGCACGACCTCGCGACGATGCACCCCTGGCAGGAGTGGCTCGACGCGGGTTCCGTCCGTCTGGCCGACCTTCCGGAACGCGAGCACATCGTGCACCCGCCGGCCTCCATCACGCGCCGGCAGCGCACCTTCGGGTACACCGAGGAGGAGGTCCGCATCCTCCTCACCCCGATGGGCCAGACGGGAGTCGAGCCGCTGGGTGCCATGGGGTCGGACACGCCGATCGCCGTCCTCAGCAAGCGCCCGCGCCTGCTCTTCGACTACTTCACGCAGCAGTTCGCGCAGGTGACCAACCCGCCGCTGGACTCGATCCGCGAAGAGGTCGTCACGAGCCTCAAGCTCGGCCTCGGTCCCGAGGTCAACCTCCTGACCTGGGGGCCCGAGCACACCCGCACGGTGTCGCTCGACTTCCCGGTCATCGACAACGACGAGCTCGCGAAGATCCGTCACATCGACAAGGCCCTGCCCGGGCGCTCGAGTGCCACCATCCGCGGCCTCTACCACTTCGACGCCGGACCCCACACCCTCGCGGAGCGTCTCACCGAGATGTGCGCCGAGGTGGATCAGGCCATCGAGGACGGCGCGGAGTTCATCATCCTGTCCGACCGGGACTCGAACAAGGACCTCGTCCCGATCCCCTCGCTGCTCATGGTGTCGGCGATCCATCACCACCTCATCCGGCGCGAGAACCGGATGAAGGTCGGTCTGATCGTCGAGGCCGGCGATGTGCGCGAGGTGCACCACGTCGCGACCCTCATCGGCTACGGTGCCTCCGCGATCAACCCGTACCTCGCCATGGAGACGGTCGAGCACCTCGTGCGCACCGGCTACATCACGGGCATCTCCCCGGAGAAGGCGGTCAAGAACCTCATCTACGCGCTCGGCAAGGGCGTGCTGAAGATCATGTCGAAGATGGGCATCTCCACGGTGTCGTCCTACGCGGGCGCGCAGGTGTTCGAGGCCGTGGGCCTCAGCCCGGAGTTCATCGACGCCTACTTCACGCGCACCGAGTCGAAGCTGGGCGGTATCGGGATCGAGGAGATCTTCGCCGAGAACCAGGCCCGCCACGACTACGCCTACCCGGAGGACGCCGCGGCACGCGCCCACGAGCGACTGTGGACCGGAGGCGAGTACCAGTGGCGTCGCGACGGCTCTCCGCACCTCTTCAACCCGGAGACGGTGTTCAAGCTGCAGCACTCCACGCGGACCCGCCGCTACGACATCTTCCGCGAGTACACCAAGCTCGTCGACGACCAGGCGGCCGAGCTGAAGACCCTGCGCGGCCTCTTCTCGCTGCGGACCGGGACGCGCAAGCCCGTGCCGCTGGACGAGGTCGAGCCCGTCTCCGCCATCGTCAAGCGCTTCTCCACCGGCGCGATGAGCTACGGCTCCATCTCCAAGGAGGCGCACGAGACCCTCGCCGTCGCGATGAACCGCATCGGCGGCAAGTCGAACACGGGCGAGGGCGGGGAGGACCCTGACCGGCTCGTCGATCCCGAACGGCGCAGCGCCATCAAGCAGGTGGCGTCCGGCCGGTTCGGTGTCACGAGCCTCTACCTCACCGAGGCCGACGACATCCAGATCAAGCTCGCCCAGGGTGCCAAGCCCGGTGAGGGCGGTCAGCTCCCGCCGACCAAGGTGTACCCGTGGGTCGCGCGCACCCGACACGCCACGGCGGGCGTCGGGCTCATCTCGCCGCCTCCGCATCACGACATCTACTCGATCGAAGACCTCAAGCAGCTCATCTTCGACCTGAAGCGGGCGAACCCCGAGGCGCGCATCCACACGAAGCTCGTCAGCCAGTCCGGCATCGGCGCGGTCTCGGCCGGTGTCGCCAAGGCGCTCAGCGACGTCATCCTCGTGTCCGGTCACGACGGCGGCACGGGCGCGAGCCCGCTGAACTCGCTGAAGCACGCCGGAACACCGTGGGAGCTCGGCCTCGCCGAGACGCAGCAGACGCTCATGCTCAACGGCATGCGCGACCGCGTGGTCGTGCAGGTCGACGGTCAGCTCAAGACCGGTCGAGATGTCATCATCGGCGCCCTGCTCGGTGCCGAGGAGTTCGGCTTCGCCACCGCGCCCCTCGTCGTCAGCGGCTGCATCATGATGCGCGTCTGCCACCTCGACACCTGCCCGGTGGGCGTCGCGACGCAGAACCCCGTCCTGCGCGACCGCTTCACTGGCAAGCCCGAGTTCGTCGTCAACTTCATGGAGTTCATCGCGGAGGAGGTGCGCGAGCTGCTCGCGGAGCTCGGCTACCGCTCGATCGACGAGATCGTGGGCCGCACCGAGCTGCTGGAGACCAACGCGGCGATCGCGCACTGGAAGGCCGAAGGGCTCGACCTCAGCCCCGTGCTGGAGGGCCCGGCGTTCCCGGCCGGCGAACCGCGTCGCAGCGGGCGCGCCCAGGACCACGAGCTCGACAAGCACTTCGACGTGCAGCTCATCGACATCGCGAAGGCGGCGCTGCTGAACGGCGACCCCGTCGTGGTGGAGCTTCCGATCGCCAACACGGAGCGCGCGGTCGGCACGATGCTCGGGCATCAGGTGACCTCGCGTCACGGCGCCACCGGCCTGCCGAAGGAGACGATCGACGTCACCCTCACCGGCACCGCGGGGCAGTCGCTCGGCGCGTTCCTGCCGCCGGGGATCATCCTCCGGCTGGAGGGCGACGCCAACGATTACGTGGGCAAGGGCCTCTCTGGTGGGGACATCACGATCCGGCCGCCGCGCGGCTCCGCGATCGCCCCGCACGAGAACGTCATCGCGGGCAACGTGATCGGCTACGGCGCCACATCGGGGACCATGTTCATCTCGGGCGTGGTGGGCGAGCGCTTCCTCGTCCGCAACTCCGGCGCGACCGCTGTGGTCGAGGGCGTCGGCGACCACGCTCTCGAGTACATGACCGGTGGCCTCGCGGTCATCCTCGGGTCGACCGGCCGGAACTTCGGCGCCGGGATGTCCGGGGGAGTGGCCTACGTGCACGCCCTGGACACCGGCAAGGTCAACGCGCAGTCGCTCGGCAGCGGCGAGCTCCGGCTCGAGCCGCTGGACCGCGCCGACCTCGAAGTGCTCCGCGGCCTGCTCGTGGAACACGTGGAGCGCACGGCGTCTCCGCGTGCCGCCGCTCTGCTGGAGGACTTCGACGCGAGCGCGGCGGAGTTCGTGAAGGTGCTCCCGCGGGACTACGCTGCCGTGCGCAGCATGCGCGAGGAGGCACTGGCCGAGGGGATCGACCCCGACGGCGACATCGTCTGGAACCGCATCCTGGAGGTGACCGGTGGCTGACCCCAAAGGCTTTCTGAAGGTGACCGAGCGGGAACTTCCCGCTCGCCGCCCCGTCCCTGTCCGGATCATGGACTGGAAAGAGGTGTACGAGCCCGGTGACAAGGCCGTGCTGCGTCGTCAGGCCGGCCGCTGCATGGATTGCGGTGTGCCGTTCTGCCACTCCGGCTGCCCGCTGGGCAACCTCATCCCGGAATGGAACGACCTCACCTGGCGCGGGGAGGGTCGCGCGGCGATCGAGCGCCTGCACGCGACGAACAACTTCCCGGAGTTCACCGGGCGGCTCTGCCCTGCCCCGTGCGAGAGCTCTTGCGTGCTCGGCATCAACCAGCCCGCCGTCACGATCAAGCAGGTCGAGGTCTCCATCATCGACGAGGCGTTCGCCAAGGGCTGGGTCGAGCCGGAGCCGCCGGAGCGTCTGACGGGCAAGACCGTGGCCGTCGTGGGCTCGGGTCCCGCCGGTCTCGCGGCCGCCCAGCAGCTGACCCGGGCGGGGCACACCGTCGCCGTGTTCGAGCGCGACGACCGCATCGGCGGCCTGCTCCGCTACGGCATCCCGGACTTCAAGATGGAGAAGAGCCAGCTCGAGGCCCGCCTCCGCCAGATGCAGGAGGAGGGCACGCGCTTCCGCGCCGGCGTCGAGATCGGCAAGGACATCTCGTGGGCCGACCTGCGCGCCCGGTACGACGCGGTCGTGATCGCCACCGGCGCCACCGTCCCGCGCGACCTGCCGATCCCCGGTCGCGACCTCGACGGCGTGCACTTCGCGATGGAGTACCTCGTCGAGTCGAACCACGCGGTGGCCGGCGACTCCGTCCCCGGCCAGATCACCGCCGAGGGCAAGCACGTCATCGTCATCGGCGGCGGCGACACCGGGGCCGACTGCATCGGCACCGCGCACCGCCAGGGCGCCCTGAGCGTGACCAACCTCGCCATCGGCAAGCAGCCGAGCGAGACGCGGCCGGATCATCAGCCCTGGCCGATGATGCCGACGATCTTCGAGGTGGCCTCGGCTCACGAGGAGGGTGGGGAGCGGATGTTCCTCGCGTCGACCGTGGAGTTCCTGTCCAACGACGTCGGCGAGGTCCGCGCGCTGCGCGTGGCCGAGACCGAGTACATCGACGGCCGCCGCGTGCCCAAGAGCGGCACGGAGCGCGAGATCCCCGCGGACCTGGTGCTCATCGCGATGGGCTTCACCGGGCCGGAGCAGGACGGCTACACCGAGGACACCCGGCCGGAGGTCACCGAGCGCGGCGCCTTCCGTCGTGCCGCGAGCTACGAGTCGTCGATCCCCGGTGTGTTCGTGGCGGGTGACGCGGGTCGCGGTCAGTCGCTCATCGTCTGGGCGATCGCGGAGGGCCGGGCGGCGGCGGCGAACGTCGACCGCTTCCTCATGGGCACCACCGTGCTGCCGGAGCCGGTGCGCCCCAGCGATGTCGCGATCGGCCTCCAGCCCGCGTAGGCTGAGGCCGGCAGTGTCGCCTGTACGTAATCCCCCACTTCTACCCTGGAGACATGTTGAGACGCGCGAAAATCGTCGCCACCCTGGGCCCCGCCACTTCCACGTATGAGACGGTGCGCGCACTGATCGATGCGGGTGTGGACGTCGCCCGACTGAACCTCAGCCACGGTGACTACTCCGTGCACGAGAACAACTACGCGAACGTGCGTCGCGCGGCGGAGGACTCCGGTCGCGCCGTCGCCATCCTCGTCGACCTCCAGGGCCCGAAGATCCGTCTGGGCCGCTTCGAGGACGGACCGTACGAGCTCGCCAAGGGCGACATCTTCAAGATCACCACCGAGGACATCATCGGCAACAAGGAGATCTGCGGCACGACGTTCAAGGGCCTTCCCCAGGACGTCAAGCCCGGCGACTTCCTGTTGATCGACGACGGCAAGGTCCGGGTCGAGGTCGTCGAGACCGACGGCGTCACCGTCACCACGCGCGTCGTCGTCGCGGGCGCCGTCTCGAACAACAAGGGCATCAACCTGCCCGGTGTCGCCGTGAACGTCCCCGCGCTGAGCGAGAAGGACGAGGACGACCTCCGCTGGGGCCTCCGGACGGGTGCCGACCTCATCGCGCTCTCGTTCGTCCGCAACGCCTCCGACGTGACCCGCGTGCACGAGATCATGGCCGAGGAGGGCGTCCGCGTCCCCGTCATCGCCAAGATCGAGAAGCCGCAGGCCGTGGATGCGCTCGAGGAGATCGTCGACGCGTTCGACGGCATCATGGTCGCCCGCGGCGACCTCGGCGTGGAGCTGCCCCTCGAGGCCGTCCCGATCGTGCAGAAGCGCGCCGTCGAGCTGGCCCGCCGCAACGCCAAGCCCGTCATCGTGGCGACGCAGATGCTCGAGTCGATGATCAACAGCCCGGTGCCGACCCGCGCCGAGACCTCCGACGTCGCCAACGCCGTCCTCGACGGCGCCGACGCGGTCATGCTCTCCGGCGAGACCAGCGTGGGCGACTACCCGGTCGTCGTCGTCGAGACGATGGCCCGGATCATCGAGTCGACGGAGGAGCACGGTCTGGAGCGCATCCTGCCGCTCACCACGAAGCCCCGCACGCAGGGCGGTGCCATCACCCTCGCCGCCCTCGAGGTCGCGGAGTTCGTGGACGCCAAGTTCCTCTGCGTCTTCACGCAGTCGGGCGACTCGGCGCGCCGCCTGTCCCGCCTGCGCTCCCGCATCCCGATGCTGGCCTTCACGCCGGAGCCCGGCATCCGTCGTCGCATGGCGCTGACCTGGGGTCTGCGCTCCACGCTCGTCGACATGGTGCAGCACACCGACCTCATGTACCACCAGGTGGACGAGTACCTCCTCGAGAACGGCCTGGCCGTCGAGGGGGACAAGGTCGTCGTCATCTCCGGTTCCCCTCCCGGGATCATCGGTTCCACGAACGACCTGCGCGTGCACAAGGTCGGCGACGCGCTCCGTGGCGCGGCACCGATCTACAAGGCCGGCGTCTGACGCAGACGTTCCGAGAGGGGCGGGGCTTCGGCCTCGCCCCTCTCTGTCATCTCCGGGCCGGGGCGTCAAGCCTCTCGGCCGTGACCGCGGCCTCGGCTAGCGTGCTGCCATGGTCTTCCGTCGCCTCCTCGTCACCTCCGGGCTGACGTTCCGCATCCTGGAGAGTCCGCGGCCGGCCGGCAGCACGGCCCCGACCGTGGTCCTCGTGCACGGGATCGGGATGTCGCACCGGTATCTGTCGCGGCTGCACGCCGTGCTCGCCGACACGACTCGGGTGGTCTCCGTCGACCTTCCGGGCTTCGGCGGCCTGCCCAAACCGCGGTTCGACGTCTCCATCCCGCAGATGGCCGCGGGTCTCGCCCAGGTAGTGGCGAGCCTCGACGACGACCGGGTCGTGCTCGTCGGACACTCGATGGGCGTGCAGTGGGCGGTGGAGACGGCGCTCCGGCATCCCGAGTACGTCCGTACGGTCGTCACGATCGGCCCCGTCGCGGACGACGCCCACCGGACGCTCGGTGCACAGGCGCGCGCACTGGCCATCGACACGTTCGGCGAGACCCCCGCGATCAACACCGTCGTCTTCACCGACTACCTGCGCTGCGGCGTGCGGTGGTATCTCCGTCAGGTCCGGCACATGCTCGCGTATCCCCTGGAGGAGAAGATCGCCGCGCTCTCCATGCCGGTGCTTGTCGTGCGGGGGAGTGAGGATCCCATCGCAGGACGCGCGTGGTGCCGGCGCCTGCGCGACGCGGCGGCCGTCTCGCGACTGGTGGAGATCCCCGGTCACCACCATGTCGCGCAGCAGTCCGCGCCCCGGGCGGTGGCTTCCGCGATCCTGGCCCACACGACGGGAGCATGGCCGACGGCGGTGCCGGCCGCAGCCAGCCGGCGGGGGAGGGCCCCATCGACGTCCTGAGGATGCTGGGCTGGTGGGCTGCGGACTACGCGTACGCCGGGTTCTGGCAGGTCCGCTCGTTCTTCGGCCGCGACCAGGCGGACGACTTCGCCACCGGAGACCGCGCCCCGATCGTCGTCCTCGCCGGCGTCTACGAGACCTGGCGCTTCCTGGAGCCGCTCATCGTCGCGCTGCACGAGCGGGGCCATCCGGTGCACGTCGTGGACGCGCTGCGCCGCAACCAGTTCCCGGTGCAGGATGAGGCCGACCAGGTGGCCGACTACCTGCGAGCGCACGACCTCTCCGGCGTCTTCCTCGTCGCCCACAGCAAGGGCGGTCTCGCCGGGAAGCTGGTGATGACCGGCCCCGAGGGCGGACGGATCCGCGGGATGCTCGCCATCGCGACGCCCTTCGGGGGCTCACGATATGCGCGGTTGCTGCCCGGTCGGGTGCTGCGCGCGTTCTCGCCGGACGACCCCTCTATCGTCGCCCTGGGGCGGGAGCTCGACGTCAACGCCCGCATCGTCTCGATCTACGCCGCGTTCGATCCGCATATCCCCGAGGGGAGCGAGCTCGCCGGGGCCAAGAACGTGGTGCTGGAGACGGGAGGGCACTTCCGGATCCTCGCCCACCCCCGCGTGATGGCCGAACTCGCCGCCCTCGCCGAGTGACGGGACGAGCGGTTCGCGATGCTGGTGCCGGCGGTGGGACTCGAACCCACACGCCCTTTCGGACAAAGCATTTTGAGTGCTCCGCGTCTGCCATTCCGCCACGCCGGCCCGTGTCTCGCGACTTCGACTGTAGCGCAGACGGCGGACGCTTCCTCGCGTGCCCGCTGTCTTCAGCCGGTGGTGAGGACCTCTCCGTTAGGATGGAGGGGTGACCGAGCAAGAACAGGCTGAGCAGCCCACGGCATCCGCACCCCGACGCGTCGTCGTCGCCGAAGACGAATCGCTGATCCGTCTCGACATCGTCGAGATCCTCCGCGACAACGGCTTCGATGTCGTCGGCGAGGCCGGCGACGGCGAGACGGCGGTGGCCCTCGCCACCGAGCTGCGTCCCGACCTCGTCATCATGGACGTGAAGATGCCCCAGCTCGACGGCATCAGCGCCGCCGAGAAGCTGCACAAGGGCAACATCGCCCCCGTCGTGCTGCTGACCGCGTTCAGCCAGAAGGAGCTCGTGGAGCGGGCGAGCGAGGCCGGAGCCCTGGCCTACGTCGTGAAGCCCTTCACCCCGAACGACCTCCTTCCCGCGATCGAGATCGCTCTGGCCCGCCACGAGCAGATCATCACTCTCGAGGCCGAGGTCGCCGACATGGTCGAGCGCTTCGAGACCCGCAAGCTCGTCGACCGGGCCAAGGGGCTCCTCAACGAGAAGATGGGCCTGAGCGAGCCCGAGGCGTTCCGCTGGATCCAGAAGGCGTCGATGGATCGCCGGCTGACGATGCAGGACGTCGCCAAGGCGATCATCGAGCAGCTCGCTCCCAAGAAGTAAGGCACTCCGGTGCTCCGGCTGGACGCAGAGCATGTTCTGCGGCCGGTCCGTGCCGGGGACGGAGCCGCACTCGCGCGTGCGTACCGGGCGAACAGGGAGCATCTCGCCCCCTGGGAGCCGGTGCGCTCCGAGGCGTTCTTCACCGAGGAGTGGCAGGAGCAGAACGCCCAGCAGTGCGTCGCCGAAGCCGCGCTCGGCCGGAGCTCCCGGTTCGTGATCCTCTCGGACGACGGCGAGATCCGCGGCCGGATGAACCTGAACACCATCGTGCGCGGCGCGTTCTGGAGCGCTGATCTCGGCTACTGGATCGATTCCACCCGGCTGCGCCGCGGCCTCGCAGGTCGCGCGGTGGCCCTCATCGCGGAGCACGCGCGGGACGAGCTGCGGCTGCACCGGCTCCAGGCCTCGACGCTGCTGCACAACGTGGCCTCCCAGCGGGTGCTCGCCGCCAACGGCTTCGAGCGCATCGGCATCGCCCCGAAGTACCTGCGGATCGCGGGGGAGTGGCAGGACCACATCCTCTTCCAGCTGCTGCTGGAGGAGCCGCTCAGCGCCCGGCGGGAGCGTCCTTGATCATGTTGGTGATGCGGATCGTGGAGCAGCGCCGGCCCTGATCGTCGGTCACGACGATCTCGTGCACCGTGATGCTCCGGCCCAGGTGCACGGGCGTGCAGACCCCGGTGACCACGCCCGAGGTGGCCGACCGGGTGTGCGTGGCGTTGATGTCGACCCCGACCGCCAGGCGGCCCGCTCCCGCATGCAGATTGGCCGCCATCGAGCCGAGCGATTCGCCTAGCACGACGTAGGCGCCGCCGTGCATGAGACCGACCGGCTGGGTGTTGCCCTCCACCGGCATCGTCGCCACGCACCGGTCGACGCCGAACTCGACGAACTCCATGCCCATCTTCTCGGCCAGGGCTCCCATGCCGCGGGCGGCCGCCCACTCGAGTCCTTCGCTGGTGGCGACCTCGCTCATGCATCCTCCTCTGCGGGTGTCCGTGCTCCTCGTTAGGCTGACAGGGTGACGGACTCCGCAAAGCCTACCCTCATGGTCGTCGACGGCCACTCGCTCGCCTACCGGGCCTTCTTCGCCCTCCCGGTGGACAACTTCACCACCAAGGACAACCAGCACACGAACGCCATCTACGGGTTCCTGTCCATGCTGGTCAACCTCATCAAGGCCGAGCAGCCCACCCACCTCGCGATCGCGTTCGACACCTCCCGCCACTCGTTCCGCACCGACGAGTACCCGGAGTACAAGGCCACCCGATCCGAGACGCCGCAGGAGTTCAAGGGCCAGATCCCGCTGCTGCAGGACTGCCTCGCCGCGATGTCGATCCCGGTGCTGACGCAGGAGGGCATCGAGGCCGACGACATCCTCGCCACCCTCTCCACCCAGGGCGCCGCCCAGGGCTACGACGTGCTCGTGGTCTCCGGAGACCGCGACACCATCCAGCTCGTCACCGACGACGTCACGCTGCTGTATCCGTCCGTGCAGGGTGTCTCGCAGCTCAAGCGCTACGACCCGACGACGGTGCAGGAGCGCTACGGCGTCCGTCCCGAGCAGTACCCCGACATCGCCGCCCTCGTCGGTGAGACCAGCGACAACCTCCCCGGTGTGCCGAAGGTGGGGGAGAAGACGGCCGTCAAGTGGCTCACGCAGTTCGGCTCCCTCGACGAGCTGCTCGAGCGTGCCGGCGAGATCAAGGGCGTGGTCGGCGGCAACCTCCGCGATCACATCGAAGACGTCCGCCGCAACCGCAAGCTCAACCGCCTGCTCACCGACGTGGAGCTGCCGGTGGCACCGGCCGATCTCGCGGTCGCCCCGATCGATGCCGAGGCCGTCCGCGACATCTTCGCCCGACTCGAGTTCCGCACGCTGCTGCCGCGAGTCTTCGAGGCCGTCGGTGCGGGCGAGGTGGCCGACGACCCGGCCTCCGTCGTCGAGATGCCGGCGCCGGCACAGGTGTCCGCCTCCGATCTGGCCACCTGGGCCGCGGCTCAGAGCGGAGATATCGCTCTCCGGGTCGTGGTGCAGTCCGGCGCCCCCGTGCGCGTCGGCGTCGCCACCGGGAGCGAGCTGCGCGAGCTCGACTGGTCGGAGGAGGCGGCCGCGGCGCTGCGCACGTGGCTGGAGTCCGACGCGCCGAAGGTGCTGCACGACGCCAAGCCGCAGGTGAAGGCGCTGCTCCGTCACGGGATCCGTCTCTGCGGGCTCGCCTACGACACGAGCCTCGCCGGCTGGCTGCTGCGTCCGAGCTTCCCGGACAAGACGCTGTCCGACCTCGTCCAGCGCTACCTGGGGGAGAAGCTCCCCGAGGCCGATCCGTCGCAGCTCGTGCCGGAGACCGAGGGTGCCACCCCGTCGCAGGAGGCGTGGTTCATCCTCCGCGTGGCCGAGGCCCTGCGAAACGATCTGCCCGAGCCGGTCGACGCCGTGCTCCGCGACATCGAGCTGCCGACGCTCCGCACCCTCGCCGACATGGAGCTCGCCGGCGTCGCCGTCTCGCACGAGGTTCTGTCGACGTTCTCGGCCGAGCTCGCGACACGCGCGGATGCGCTGGCCCAGGAGGCGTTCTCGGTTGTCGGCCGCGAGTTCAACCTCGGGTCGCCGAAGCAGCTCCAGGAGGTGCTGTTCGAAGACCTGCAGCTTCCGAAGACGCGCAAGACGAAGACCGGGTACTCGACCGATGCGGCCGTGCTCGCCGACCTCCAGGAGTCGCACCCGCACCCCTTCCTGAGCCTGCTGCTGCAGCACCGAGAGGCGACGAAGCTGCGGCAGATCATCGAGTCCCTCGACACCGCGATCCGCGAGGACAATCGGGTGCACACGACCTATGTGCAGACCGGCAGTCAGACCGGGCGCCTGTCCAGCACCGACCCGAACCTCCAGAACATCCCGGTCCGCACCGAGGAGTCACGGCGCATCCGCAGCGCCTTCGAGGTCGGCGAGGGGTACGAGACCCTGCTCACCGCCGACTACTCGCAGATCGAGATGCGGATCATGGCGCACCTCTCGGGTGATGAGGGGTTGATCGAGGCCTTCAACAGCGGTGAAGACCTGCACCGTTTCGTCGGCGCCCGCGTGTTCGGCGTCGATCCGTCCGAGGTCACGCCGGCGATGCGCACCAAGGTGAAGGCGATGTCGTACGGCCTCGTCTACGGACTCTCCGCGTTCGGGCTGTCCAAGCAGCTGCGCATCGAGCAGTCGGAGGCCAAGCAGCTCATGGTGGAGTACTTCGCACGGTTCGGTGCGGTCCGCGACTACCTGCGGGCCTCGGTGATGAAGGCCAAGGAGGTCGGCTACACCGAGACGATCTTCGGACGTCGGCGGCCGTTCCCCGATCTCGCGAGCCCCAACCGCGTGCTGCGCGAGAACGCCGAGCGGGCCGCGCTCAACGCCCCGATCCAGGGGAGCGCGGCCGACATCATGAAGATCGCGCTGTTCCACATCCACGACGACCTCCACGCCGCGAAGCTGGAGTCGCGGGTGCTGCTGCAGATCCACGATGAACTCGTCGTCGAGGTCGCTGCGGGGGAGTGGGACGCGGTGGAGCAGATCGTCCGCACGCGGATGGGTGACGCCGCGCAGCTCTCCGTGCCGCTCGACGTGCAGGTCGGCCGCGGTCGGGACTGGAACGAAGCCGCGCACTGATCCCGGTGGCCGGAGGGGGCGGGGATTAGGCTGGAAGGTATGACTTCCGCACCCCGCACCCCCTCCGCCATCGACAGGGTCGCCGATGAATGGGTCGACACGATCGCCGTGCTGGCGCCGACTCTCGGCACGTACATCGGCCGCTCCGAGGTCAACGACCGATTCGGCGACCTGAGTCCGGAAGGTCACGAGGAGATCGCCGCGGCGACGCGGGCCACACTGGACAAGCTGGCCGCGCTGGAGCCGGTCGACGCGATCGACGAGGTCACCAAGACCGATCTCAGCGCCGAGCTGCGCCTCGACCTCGAGTTGCACGACGCGAAGTGGCACCTGCGTGATCTGAACGTCATCGCATCCGCCGCGCAGGACGTCCGCTCCGCCTTCGACCTGATGCCCACCGCGACGGTCGAGGACTGGGAGGTCGTCTCCACCCGACTCTCTGCCGTGCCGGGGGCGCTGCGCGGGTACATCGAGACGCTCCGTCTGGGCATCGCCGAGGGCGTCACTCCCGCCCGTCGCCAGGTCGCGGAGGTCGCGACGCAGATCGACCGCTACATCGCCGACGACGGCTTCTTCGCGGCGTTCGTCGCGCACGCCGATCCCGAGGAAGGTCAGCTTCCCGCCTCGCTCGCCCGCACGCTGGCGGACAACTCCGCGGCTGCCCGGGTCGCCTACGGCGAGCTGCGGCGCTTCCTGGGCGAGGAGCTGGCCCCCGAAGCCGGTGAGACGGACGCCGTGGGGCGCGAGCTCTACGCCCTCAACTCCCGGCGTTTCCTCGGCGCGACCATCGACCTCGACGAGACCTACGAGTGGGGCCGGGAAGAGCTCGCCCGCATGGTGGCCGAGCAGACGGCGATCGCGAACGAGATCCTTCCCGGAGCCTCCGTCGAGGAGGCCGTCGCGCATCTGGAGTCGGACCCCGCCCGTAAGCTCGTCGGCGCCGAGGCGCTCCAGCGGTGGATGCAGGAGACCAGCGATCGAGCGGTCGCCGAGCTGGGTGCCTCGCACTTCGACATCCCGGAGGCGATCCGCACGCTGGAGTGCATGATCGCGCCGACGCAGGAGGGCGGGATCTACTACACCGGTCCCACCGACGACTTCTCGCGCCCCGGTCGCATGTGGTGGTCGGTCCCCGAGGGCGTCACCGAGTTCGACACGTGGCGCGAGCTCACCACCGTGTACCACGAGGGTGTGCCGGGGCATCACCTGCAGATCGCCCAGGCCGTCTACAACCGCGCCGAGCTGAACTCGTGGCGACGACTGCTCGCCGGAACGTCCGGCCACGCGGAGGGCTGGGCGCTGTATGCGGAGCGACTGATGGAGCAGCTCGGTTACCTCGATGACCCGGCGGATCGTCTCGGCATGCTGGATGGGCAGCGGATGCGGGCGGCGCGCGTGGTCCTCGACATCGGCGTGCACCTCGGCAAGCCCCGACTCGAGGGCGAGGGCGTCTGGGATGCCGAGTACGCGCTCGACTTCCTCCGCCGCAACGTGAACATGTCGGACCAGTTCGTGCAGTTCGAGGTCAACCGGTACCTCGGCTGGCCGGGTCAGGCTCCGTCGTACAAGGTCGGTCAACGCATCTGGGAGCAGGTCCGCGACGCCGTGCAGCAGGCGGAGGGCGACGCGTTCAGCTTCAAGGGCTTCCACAAGCGCGCCCTCGATCTCGGCGGCGTCGGACTCGACACGCTGCGCAGCGCGCTGCTCCCTCGGTGACGGGAATGCCGGCCCGAGTCCGCGTGTTCCATTCACCTGAATAGGAAGGTGTGACATGGGCATCGAATTCGGGCTGGACACGTTCGGCGACATCACCCGGGATCAGGACGGCGAGCTGCTCAGCGGCGCGCAGACCATCCGGAACGTCGTCGCGCAGGCGGAGCTGGCCGACACCGTCGGCGTCGACTTCTTCGGGGTGGGGGAGCACCACCGGCGCGAGTTCGCGGTCTCGTCCCCGGAGATGGTGCTCGCGGCGATCGCGGCGCGCACCGAGCGCATCCGGCTGGGCACCGCCGTGACCGTGCTGTCCTCGGACGACCCGGTGCGTGTGTTCGAACGCTTCTCCACCCTCGACGCCCTGTCCGGCGGCCGGGCGGAGGTCGTCCTCGGGCGCGGTTCGTTCATCGAGTCCTTCCCGCTGTTCGGCTACGACCTGCGCGACTACGACCGGCTCTTCGAGGAGAAGCTCGAGCTGTTCGTCGAGCTCCTCAAGGAAGAGCCCGTCACGTGGTCCGGCTCGCTGCGGCCGTCTCTCGACAACGCGGACGTCTTCCCGAAGACCGAGAAGGGCCTGCGCACGTGGGTCGGCGTGGGGGGCAGCCCGGAGTCCGTCGTGCGTGTCGCGCGTCACGGTCTCGGCCTGATGCTGGCGATCATCGGCGGCCCGGCCGGGCGGTTCAAGCCGTTCGTCGACCTCTACCACCGCTCGGTCGCCTCCTTCGGGACGACCGCCCACCCGGTGGCCGTGCACTCACCCGGTCACATCGCGCCCACCGACGCGGAGGCGTGGGACGAGGCCTACCCGGGCTTCGAGGCGATGAACAACACCATCGGTCGCGAGCGCGGCTGGCCGCCTTACAGCCGCGCGCGCTTTCAGAACGACATCGGTCCGGAGGGCTCGCTCTATGCCGGTTCGCCGGAGCGCGTCGCGGCGAAGATCGCCGACACGATCACGACCCTCGGGCTCGGCCGCTTCGACCTCAAGTACGCGACCGGCACCCTGTCGCACGAGTCGATGATGCGCAGCATCGAGCTGTACGGCACCGAGGTGATCCCTCGGGTGCGGAAGCTCCTCGCCGACCGCGACTGAGCCGGCGTCATCTCGCGGCTCGGCGGGACGGGCGGCCCTACGATGAGAATCATGGCCGATACCGCCCTGCCGAGCCGCACCTCGCTCGCCGAGCGCCTCGACGTCCTCCCGTTCACCCGCCGGCACCTGCGCCTGCTCACGGGCTCCGGCGTCGGCTGGGCGCTCGACGCGATGGACGTCGGACTCATCTCCTTCATCATCGCGGCGCTCTCACAGCAGTGGGATCTCACGAAGGGGGAGGCCGGCTGGATCGCCTCGCTCGGCTTCGTCGGCATGGCGGTCGGCGCGACCCTCGGCGGTCTTCTCGCTGACCGCTTCGGCCGCCGGCAGGTGTTCGCCCTCACGCTGCTCATCTATGGCGTGGCCACCGGAGCGAGTGCGCTGGTCGGATCAGTGGCGGCGCTGCTCGTGCTGCGGTTCTTCGTCGGCCTCGGCCTGGGAGCGGAGCTGCCGGTCGCCTCGACCTACGTGAGCGAGTTCGCGCCCGCGCGCATCCGGGGACGGCTGATCGTCATCCTCGAAGCCTTCTGGGCTGTGGGCTGGACGGCGTCTGCCGTCATCGGGTTCTTCGTCATCCCCGCCTCTGAGGCAGGCTGGCGGTGGGCCTTCGCGCTCGGCGCGATCCCCGCGGTCTACGCCCTCGTCGTGCGGTGGGGTCTGCCGGAATCGCCGCGGTGGCTGGCGTCCCGCGGACGAATCGCGGAAGCCGACCGCATCGTCGCCGCGTTCGAGGCCGATGCCGGTGTCGAGCACACCCCGCAGATCCGGAAGGAGCCGGCGTCGCGGGCGATCGCGATGACGGCGCGTGCCCGGCTCGCTGCGCTCTGGAGCGTCGAGTTCCGGATGCGGACCGCCTGCCTCTGGCTGGTGTGGCTTGCCGTCAACTTCGCCTACTACGGGGCGTTCATCTGGATCCCGAGCATCCTCGTCGACGCGGGATTCGACCTCGTCCGCTCGTTCGGCTTCACCCTCATCATCACGCTCGCGCAACTCCCGGGCTATGCCGTGGCCGCCTGGCTCATCGAAGTGTGGGGCCGCCGGGTCACGCTCTCCGTCTTCCTGCTGGGGGCGACCGCCTCGGCCGTGGTCTTCGGCACCGCCACGACCGTGCCGATGATCATCGGCGCAGGCATGGCCCTGTCGTTCTTCACCCTCGGTGCGTGGGGCGCGCTGTACGCGGTGACGCCGGAGATCTACCCGACCTCGCTGCGAGGCACGGGGGCCGGCTGGGCCGCCGGGGTGGGCCGCATCGCCTCCATCGTGGCGCCCCTCGCCGTTCCCGTCCTCCTCGGGGCCGGCGGCGCGCCCCTGCTGTTCGTCGTGTTCGCGGCCTGCTTCCTCCTCGCCGCCGCGGCGGCCTGGGGTCTCGTCGATCGGAGCGGAGCGGCGCTGGACGACCGGTGACGTCCGGGACCGGGAATAGGCTGGGCGCGTGGCTGATGTACGTTTCGTCGCGATAGGCGACTCCTTCACCGAAGGCGTGGGCGATGTGCTCCCCGATGGGCGCGAGCGCGGCTGGGCCGACATCGCCGCGCAGGGATGGGCGGATGCTGCGGGGCACCCCATCCAGTACGCGAACCTCGCGATCCGGGGGAAGCTGGCGTGGCCGATCGTCGAGGAGCAGCTCGAGCCCGCGTTGGCTCTGCGTCCCACGCACCTGTCGTTCAACGGCGGGGGCAACGACATGCTGCGGCCGCGGACAGACGTCGAGCACATCGCCGACGCGTTCAGCCGCGTGCTGCGGCGGTGCGACGAGGAGGGTGTGACGATGATCCTGCTCTCCGGTGCCAACCCCAGCGGGCAGCTTCCGATGGGATCGCTCGTGCAACGCCGCGGCGATCTGCTCTCCGAGGCGGTCCTGCGGCGCATCGAGGACCGGCCCGACGTCATCCGTGCCCTCAACTGGCCGGACACGGAGCTGTCGAAACCCGCGTACTGGTCGGAGGACCGGCTGCACATGAACGCGGCGGGCCACCACCGCGTCGCGGCCCGCGTGCTGCACGGGCTCGGCTTCGAGCCGCCAGCAGCCTGGTGGGCGCCGCTCGACCGCTGGACTGCAGGGCCCGGGGGCCTGGCGTACTACCGGGAGTTCGTCGGCCCGTGGGTGCGACGGCGCGTGACGAGGACCTCATCCGGGGACGGCCGCGCAGCGAAGTATCCGACCTGGGTCGAGCGGACCCCGGCATGAGCGCCGCCACGCCCCGCGGATGAGCGACATCGAACTCGTCCGTCTCCCCGCCGGGACTGTCACGCTGCACGACGCCCGGCGCCGCACCCGCCGGACCGTCGAACTCGAGCCGTTCTCCCTCGCCGCCTTCCCGGTGACGGAGGAACAGGTCACCGAAGTCCTGGGCACACCATCACGGCATCCTCGTCGCCCGGTCGCCGACGTGAGCTGGCTGCGGGCCATCCACTTCTGCAACGCCGCCTCGGAGTGGGAGGGACTCGATCCCGTGTACCACTTCGAGGGTGAGGACGTGGCCTGGGACACCACAGCGGACGGCTACCGCCTTCCGACCGAGGCCGAGTGGGAGTACGCCTGCCGAGCAGGCTCCACCGGGCCACACTATGCGCCGCTGGCGGAGGCCGCCTGGACCGCGGCCGACGGAGTGGGCACGCCGCAGGACGTGGGCGGGAAGCTCCCGAACCTGCACGGGCTCTTCGACACGCTCGGCAACGTGTGGGAGTGGTGCTGGGATCTCCTCGACCCCGCGCGGTACGACGACTATCGGGTCTTTCGCGGCGGAGGATTCGCCGACGACGCCTGGAGCGTGCGCGCGTCCGTTCGCCGCGGGGGAGCGCCGCGCATGCACCATGAGGACGTCGGTTTCCGCGTTGCTCGGGGCGCCTTCGACACCGAGGAGGAGGCGCAGGGCTGGTCGGCGGCCGCGGACCGGGAGCGGGCCTTCGTCGACGGCGGTCTGCCCTCGGGCTGGACCCCACGCCGACGGTAGCCCGCGCCGGGCGGTTTTGGTCGCCCACTCTGCGCGGTGGGAGACTGAAGGGATGACCACGCCGTTCGCGCTCATCCTCAACCAGGGTCGCGTCGCCGACCGCACGGACGGAGCCCTCGTCGGGGCACGCCGCGTCGCCGACGCGCTGTCCGCGCTCCTGCAGCGGGAGCCCGTCGTGGTCGGTACCCCGGAGCCGGGCCGGATGGACGACTGGTCGGTCGCGCTGCCTGAAGCTGCGGAGACGCTCACGGGCCTGCGTGACGCGGTGCAGGAGGCGATCGCCGCGGATGCGACGCCGCTCCTCGTGACGAACACCTGTGCGGCGAGCCTCGGAACGCTGCCGAGTGTCGCCGAGCACCACCCCGACGCAGTGGTGCTGTGGATCGACGCGCACGGCGACTTCAACACGCCAGACACCACCGACTCCGGCTACCTCGGCGGCATGGTCCTCGCCGCCGCCTGCGGGCTGTGGGACAGCGGCCACGGGGCGGGCATCGACCCCAAGCAGGTCATCGTCGTGGGCGGTCGCGACATCGATCCCGCCGAGGGGGAGCTGCTCGCCGGTGCAGGAGTGACCGTCCTCAGCCCCGCGGAGAGCACCCCGGAGCGGCTCAGCGCGCTCATCGCCGGGCGACCGGTGTGGATCCATGTCGACTGGGACGTCTTGGAGCCCGGTTACATCCCTGCGGCCTATCGCGTCGGCGACGGTCTGCTCCCGCACCACGTGGCCGCGCTGTTCGCCGCGATCCCGTCGGCGGACGTCCGCGGCGTGGAACTCGCCGAGTTCGAGGCGGGCGACGCGGAGGTGCCCGAGCGCGTCAGCGTCGAGTTGATCGTGGAGACCGTCCAGCACCTGCTGCGCTGACGGGCGCTCAGCGACGCCGGTCGGGCTCCAGCCCCATGCGGATCCGCGTCCGCTTGCGTTCGATCAGGATGAACACGACTCCGATGACCCAGAGCGGGATCAGGGTGAGGAACGCGACACGGAACGCGTCGAGCGTGTAGGTGTCCGGGGTGCCGGCGCCCTGGGCGTCGAGGAGGAGACCGATCACGAACACGGCGATCAGGGCAGCGATGAAGCCGCCCGCGTTCGTCACGCCGGTCGCCGTGCTGAGGCGATGCACGGGGTTGTGCGTGCGGGCGTGGTCGAAGGCGATCATCGACGCGGGGCCGCCGGTCGCCAGAGCGACCGCCAGGACCCAGAGCAGCCAGTCCGGGGCGGGGCCGGGGAGGGCGATGACCGCGATCCAGGCCGCCATCTGCACGCCGACCGCGGGGAGGACGAGGGCGAGCGAGCGGTGGTTCGGCAGGCGGCGGGAGAGATCGCCGATGATCGGGCCGAGGATCATGCCCGCGACCACGTAGATCGAGATGATCCCCGCCGCGTGGGCGGTGGTCAGGCCCTCGCCGGCCGTGAGGAACGGCATGCCCCACAGCAGCACGAACACCGTGCCGGCGAACGGTGTGGTGAAGTGCGACCAGAACGCGAGCCGTGTGCCGGGATGTGCCCAGGCCGCCCGGATGCCGACGCCCGTGTCGATAGCCGACGTCACGACACGCACGACTCCGGTGTCCGTGTTCACCGAGACGTCCGGACCGCTCTCGGCGGGGTTGTTGCGCACGATGAGCCACACGAGGATCGTGAAGAGCAGGCCGAGACCGGCGATGCTGCCGAACGTGATCGACCAGGTGGTGGCGTGCAGCAGGGCGGCGACCGGCACCAGCGCGATCAGCTGCCCCGCCTGCCCGATGATCCCGGTGAACTGGACCATGACGGGGCCGCGCTGCGCGGGGAACCATGTGGCCACCAGCCGCAGCACGGCGGGGAACACGGCGGCGTCGCCGGCTCCGAGGAGGACACGCGCGACGATCGCGATGCCGATGCTGGGGGAGAGGGCCATGGTGAGCTGTCCGGCCGCCATGAGCAGCATCCCCGCCGTGATGATCGGACGGGATCCGTAGCGATCGAGGAGGACGCCGACCGGAATCTGCATCCCGCCGTACACCGCGAGCTGCACGACGGCGAACAATGCGAGCGTCGAGGCGTCCGCCTGGAAGCGGTCGGCGGCCTCGACACCGACGGCACCCAGCGATGTGCGGTTCGTGATGGCGAGCACGTAGGCCGCGACGCCGACGGACCAGATCGCCCAGGCCCGCCACCCCGGCGTGGAGACGGGGGAGTGGGAGACCTGAGGCACCCTTCCACGCTACTCCTGCGTGGAGCGCGGGCACGCACAGCGGTTGGAGCGAACTTTTCGCGGAATCGTCGCCCTCACGCGGGTGCGGCGAACCGGACGATCTCCTCGGCCACGGCCTGTGGCATGGAAATGTACGGTGAGTGGCTCGCCGACAGTGTGCGCGAGTCGCTGGCGGCCGGATCCTACAGGAGCCGTATGCGTTCCCCGGTGGCCGGCGCCTCCACTTCGCCGACCCGCGCGGCAACGAGCTCGGCGTCTGGTCCTCCCACTAGGCGCTGCAGATCATAGCGCGGGGGCGGAGGAGTGCCAGACTGCGAGGATGAGTCACGTGCCCCGCATCCCGGAGATGGACACCTCGCGCCTCCGCCTGCGCAGGCAGGCGATCGAGGACGCGGTCGTGTTCCGCCACCTGTGGACCGAACGCGACGAACGGGTCCCCGCGCACCGGCGGCTCGACGCGGACGGCCGCCCCGATCTGGACGACATCCGAGCGCATATCCGCGATGCCGAGGAGTCGTCGCTGCTCACCGTGGAACGCATCGACACCGGGGATCCGATCGGGTACTGCGGTCTCGTCTACGGCGGCGAGGGGGTGGCCACCGAACCGGAGCTCGCGTTCGAGCTGCTGCGCGCCGAGCACAACCGGGGGCATGCCACCGAAGCTGCTCAAGCCGTCCTTGCATGGGCAGACGGGGCGGGCTTCGACCGCGTCTGGGCCGGCGTCTGGGAATGGAACCTCCCGTCCCGGCGGGTGCTCGAGAAGCTCGGCTTCGTCGAGTCCGGACGGGAACGCCCGTCCTCCGCCCACGGTCGAAACATCCTGACCGTCAGGACTCTCTTCGCCGAGTGAGAGGGCGGGCTCCGAGCCGGCGCTCTGCCTCACGTGACTGAGGACCCCACCGGCAGCGCCTCACCGTCACCCGGGGGCTCCTGCACGAGGTGAAGGGCATCCGATTTCGTCAGATGGTTGGGGTACAGCATCCGTGAGAACCTTCCCCGCGGATCGTCTTTGTCGCGGGGGAGATCGATGTGGGTTCGCTCGATCGCCGCGATGAGGACTTCCGTCTGCTCATCGGTCAACACGAGGAGCCCTCGTTCTCGCAAGCCCACCACTGCTCGCGAGTCATCCGATGCCGTGAGGACGACCGCGATACTCCGGGCTGTGGCGTCCGGCTCCCAGGGGTGCGCGATAACCATGGCCGTCGTGATGGTCGCGGTCGGGATCTCCTTCGTGCCGACGAGCAGACGGGTGGCGTCGCGTGAGATGCGCGGCGGTCGCGAACGTCGCCGCACGACGGCGCTGACGATGATCGCCACGACCGCCAGCAGCACAGCCCCGAGCGGCCACGTCCATGCGCCGAGCGGTCCCGCCGCCACGGGGATGAGGAACGCGCCGATCATCATCGCAAGGAGAAGCGGCTGTCCGGAGAAGACGTGAAGAGCCCACCAGGGGAAGAGAGCCCGCGAACGAGAGGGCCCCAACGGCATCCACTCCTGCACGTCGACGTTCGGCTCGCTCTCCGGGCGATCGGACGAGTGCACCGGTTGAGGCTGCCGCCGCACTCCTCTGATGATCAGCGTCATGCCCACCACACCGAACACGGTGGACAGCACCCATCCGCGCAGCGGGTCGTCGGTCTCGTTCTGATCCGTCCCCGCCAGTGTGACAACCCCACCCACGGAGATGAGGAGAAGGAAGACTCCGTAGAGCAAGACGACCCGACGGGAGCGGCGGGCCGTCCAGGGCTTCGGCTCCGTGCCTGGAGGCCACGAGGGGTCGCCCCAGGTCCTTCGCCTGGTGAGCAGGAGGCCGGCCGCCGCTCCGACGCATCCGAAAGACAGCGTCATTGCCGCCAGAACGCCGATTCGAGGATCCGCGATCAGGAATGTCGAAGCCACCGCCACCGCTGCGCTGAACATCGCCAGCGCCACGCCCACCACGATGGGCGTCAGCAGCCCTTCGCCCTTCTCATCGCCAGCGCCCATCCGCTCGCCCCACCTCTCCCCAGACTGCAGGCGGAGGATCAGGCCCCATCGATCCAGCCGCGGCCCAAATGTGCCTGTCCCTGAGGATGAGAGTAGCGCGAGTGCGCTCCCAGCGAAGGCGTGCACCTCGTAGGATCGCGATATGACCTCCCCTCGCCGTGTCCCTGCAGACCTGCGGAAACGCGGGGGCTTTCGAGGAGCGGATGAATCGACCGCCTCGCTCATCCTCGGCCAGTTCTTCGTCGGTGGCTTTTTCCTGTTCATCGTGGCTTTCTTCCTCGCACTCGGTGCTGCGGATGAGTACGACGGGGTGACGTCCTTCATCGGGGCGAGCATCATGGCCGTCGTGCTGTCCGTCGTGTCGATGATCACCGCCCTGGTGGTCGGCCTGCCCCTTCGCCTCGTCTCGGCGCTGCGCGCGCGGTGGCTCGCCCATGGCGAGATCACCGTCCTCGGGGTCGTCGTCGGACTCGGCGCCTGCATCGTGTCGGTCGTGCTGGCGGGCGGAAGCGGGGGAGCGGCGTCCCCATGGTGGGCGTTCGTCATCTCGTGGACGGTCCTCGCCTTCTCGGTCGCGCATTTCGTCTGGCCAGGGCGACGCCGGCCGCGAGAGTCCCGAGCACCCCGAGACGACGACCAGGCCGCGTGAGCACACGCGGGGAGGGTCAGCATCCGGAGGACCCGGGAGCACGGGACGCCGATGAGCACGTCCCGACGCAGACGCGGCGGGGATTCCTCATCGCTGCCGGAACCGGCGTCGCGGTGACCGGCGTCGGCATCTGGCTCTCCGCGAACTCCGGGGGAGAGGCAGACGACACCGGACGCCGCCCGGACAATCCCCGAGGGTTGCCCGAGTATGAGCCGGTCTACGACCGCGCGGTCACGGGTCTCGAGGTACCGCTCGGTTTCGAGGACTGTGCCGATCCCACGGTTCGCGCCGACCGCAGCATCGCGGGGAGTGATCGCCGAACCGTGAGCCCTGTCATCGACCGCTTCATCATCCACCACACCGGCACGACTTCCGACCAGTTGGAGTTCTTCTCCCGCTGCAACCGGAGATCATCGGCTCCCACCTTCTATCTGCGACACGACGGATCGGTCATCGAGACCATCCGCCCGGGAGCGAAGCCGTCGTCCACCGGCGCGGACTGGAACTGGCGGTCCGTGGCGGTGGAGACGCTGGATTTCACCGGAGCCCCGGAGTACACGGTGACCACCGCGCAGGTGGAGGAGATCGCGCAGATGATCGCGTGGCTCGCAGGCTTCGACGGCCGGACCCTGGACGGCGTTCCGGTGCGCTTCCGGATCGACCGAGAGCACGTCATCACCCACCAGGAGACATGGTCGGGAACGGAGTGTCCCGGTCCGTTCCTCCAATCGCGAGTGGATGACATCGTGGCGCGGGCGGAGGAGATCCGGAGGGAGTCACGGTGACGGCACGGGAGCGGGCTAGTTGTAGTTGAAGCACCGACTCGAGTCCGGCGTCGACTCCGGCTCACCCTTGTAGAGGATGAACCAGTTTGCCGCCGTCGCCTCGTCGACGTGCACATCCAGGAGCATGCAGGTATAGAGGACGCTGTCTTCGCTTCGGAAACCGGCGTAGATCCAGGTCGTCCCGCACGGTGAATCCGGATCCGTGGCCAGCGTGATCTCATTCAGAGCGCCGCCTGAACCCTCTTCCCAGGTCCCGGAGAAGTCAACGGCATCTGCCCCGCGCAGCTCCACCGCGGTGCGCGGCGGACTCCCACCGCACCCCACATCCCGTGGCCACGCAGTCGCCTGGAAGGTACCGTCCTCAGCGAGCTCGAGCGTCGTCGGCAGGTCGCTTCCCGCCCGCCATGTCCCGTACGCATCGGCCTCCGTCAGGCTGTAGTCCGACGTCCCGCACGCCGCCAACGAGAGCGTGAATGCGGTCAAGAACGCGAGCGCACCGACGCGGCCGCGATTCCGAGGGGATGGACGGGTGGGCACAGGCCCATCATGCAGCATCCACCCGTGTCACCGCGGCCGGCGACTCAGGAGAGGGCCACTTTCCTCTACTGGTTACACGGCTTATTCGAGACCGGCGTAATCGTTGTCTGACGTCAGCGTTTGCGAAGCCGAGCGCTGCCACTCGAGTCGCCATGACCTTCCCTCCTGCCCGGACACACCGCCATAGCCTTGCACTCGCGTCCCCAGTTCCCCGCTCATCGGGTACTCGAGAACCGAGTAAACTGCCGAGCGGAGCGACGCGCCCCCTCGCTCAGATATGGACCGCAGAGCGGCGGCTGACCCTAGGTTGGAGAATGGAGCTGCGGCTCGCAGCGTTGAAACTCGCTAGCATCAGCACCATGTTGGACAGCAACTCTCTGCGGCCGTCACTGGAGTCACTATGCATAGGTCACATCACGGACTCTGCGCTACGTCGGCGGGTTCAAGACTCGGCCACCAGAACCGAGTGCTCATTCTGTGGCCTCGTTGGATCCGCCAGAGATGCGCCATTCGCCGTGCCGATCGATGCTGTCGTTCAGCAGGTGTATCGGGCCGCCCTAAATCACTTCCAGAGTTTCGACGGGGCTTCATTTTTTGAAGGCGAGGCGTACGAAACTGAGCTGGAGACCTCGGAGGTTGTCGCCGATATCGCTGACGGTGCGTTCGAACACTCGGTAAGCGAGCGGGCTCTGGCGGCGATTAGCAGAGCAATCGTCTGGCCAGAGTCCTGGTTCGAGAAAGACGCCCAGACGCAGTTCGCGTACTCGTGGGAGCAGTTCACAGAAACCGTTCGTCACGAAGCGCGATTCGTCTTCGTTGCCAACGCCCGGGATGGTGGCGAGCACGAGCCGCCCGCTCGTCTCTCTAGGTTCTTGGATGGGTTGCTTGCCTACGCAGACAAGAGCACGCGAATGCTGCACGTGTTGGAGGTCGGTTCGAAACTATATCGGGGTCGGATGACGGCCGATCTAGACAAGCTGGTGGCCGAGGCCGTCGCGGCCCCCAGCAAAGTATTGGGATCCGCGCCGCCCGACCGCGCCGCTGCTGGCCGAATGAGCGGCGAAGGAGTACCACTGTTCTACGGCGCAGACGACCTTCATACTGCGGTGGCGGAGATTGCGCTGCATTCGCCGTATGACGTGGCAGTCATCGGAGAGTTCGTCGTTCAGCGTCCGCTGACTATCCTCGATTTCACCCGCACCCCGCGGCTACCTAGCGTGTTCGACATTATGCGACAGGAGCGTCGAGCCTTCGCTGAGTTCGCCGACGATTTCGTGAAAGCCTTGACCCGGCCGATAGCTCTTGACGGGAGAGAGCGAGTGGACTATATACCGACACAGGTCGTCACCGAGTACCTACGCTGGGTTCCTGACCGACGGATTGACGGAATTGCATTTCCATCCCGTGCCAGCAAAGGCGGCAAGAATGTCGTTCTTTTTGTTCCTCCGGGTGCTGACGTGGTGTCCTCGCCTCCCACGCCAGACGAACGTCGGGACCTCGCCATGTCAGCCAAGCTTGGCGGTAGCCAACGCGCGACACTCACCATCACCCCGGAGGCTGTGTCGGCGCACGCCGTGGTGCGTAGCGTTCGGGTGCAGCAAATCAGGCTCCAGCCGCGATAGTCGGTAGATCGCACCAGCAGGGCACGAGCGCCCGCGCAGCTCGAACTTGCCAGCAGGGACCGAGGCAATGGGGCCGTCAAACAGCGTTCGACGAGTCGCGACGCCGCCACCAGCCCGGGCCCTGCGGAAATGAGTTCCGGCGCGTTCTTGGGCGGGCGCCACGCGAGCGAGTTGAGCTCTGCCGACGACGAGTCGGCAACATGCTCCAGCTCTGCGGTTCGGCATCTCGTCGCCTGAACAATGTGGACGACGACTTCACCCGCGTTGTGTGTCAGCGAGGGAACGGTGCACCAGTTCGTCAGCGATAACCGCGTCGACTCTCTTGCCGACTTCTCGAATGTTCCCCGCATGCTCAGCAAGAGAGCGGAGCATGTCCTCGAAATCGACGCCGGCGACAAGGGCCAGTTCGTCAGGCTCCAACTCGCCCAGCCGCCGGGTGATCTGGCGCTCCACCACCGTGATCGCCTCATGTCTGGACAGGTGCGTGAACTGAATCATTGCATCGAAACGCGAAGACAGCGCCTCCCCAAGGGCCCGGCGGATTTCCGCCTCTGAATCATAGTTCGACGTGCAGATGATGATAGCCCGACCGACGTCAGCTCGATAGTTTTTATCCGTAAAGACACCTTCATCGAACAACTCGTAGAAGGCGCTGTGGAACACGCTTGCCGCTTTGTCGAACTCGTCGATAAGGATGACACCAGAATCTCGATCGATGAGTTCGTGGGCAAATGAGCGTTCGGAGTGCTTACCCCCAAACAGGTAGGAGGCGAATGAGTCGTTCTGGAACATTGAGAACTGAGTCCGCATCAGAGAACCTTGCAGCAGGTCGTTGATAAACTTTGCCGTCTCTGTCTTGCCGACACCGGACGGGCCGTAGAACATCACGACAACCGGCCTGTTGCGCCTCGCTCTAGTCAGAGGGTACATCGCGCGGAGCATTGCGTCCCGGACCTGCGCTTGACCGACCAGGTGTTCTCCGAAGTGGTCCCGGAAAGCGCGCAGGGTCTCCAATGTCACCATGGGGTAGGAGTACCGCTCTACGCGGAAGGAGTTCGGGAATGTTTTTTCGAGTTGCGCTTTGACTTGTTCAGGCGGGTTGTGGAGATGTAACTCTTTCGGGTTCAGTGCTCTAGCCAGCCACGAGAAATTTGTTATGACATGCTCGTTGAGACTGGCGTAGTCACCTGAGTCCGCTACGAGCCGCTGGGGTCGCTTCCTCTTCTTCGGCTTGACCCGCGGAGGCTCCTGACCAGGTACGTGGTGGATGTGAACAGTTTGATTCCTCTCGTCGTCATGAGCGTTAACTGCCTCCCGCAAGCTCTCTTTGCGTGTTGGCTTGACCCGTTCGCCAAACCACTCGCTCGGTCCGTAATAGGCCGTCACCGCCACGTCAGCTCCCATGCATGACCCCCGCGAGGATGACGTCGTAGACGTCCAGCTCGGCCGTGTCGTTGATCTCGGCTCTACCCACGAGTCGTTCAACGGATGGCAGCGTTGAGGCATCGCTAGGCGCCATCTCGGCTTCCATCGTGAGACTTCCCTCGCTGGCGCTGCCGACCCGCACTGCGTCGAAGACAAGATTCATTCGGGCCAGATCGACGAGTCCATAACTGTTGCGGAACGCGTTGATGTTGAAGCGGAGGATTCGCGCCGTCCCATGGTTGTCTCGAGCGAGCAGCTCATAGTAGCCTTTGGCCGTCGCCAGCATCTCGCTTAGTCCGTTGAGGCTAATCGGTGCGTCCTCTAGCTTGAGCATGGACATGTAGGGGGCGTACATCTTCATGTACGCCGCTGACTTGTTGCTCGCCGTTACGCGCAGTCCCTCGAGACGCGCGACACCCTCGATGTCGACACTCTTGTCGAGGTAGTCGGTAAGAATGGTGTTCGAGATTGTCTTGTTCAAGATGTTTCGCCCGACTGCCGACCCCTTCACGCCAGCCGCGACCTCGGCAGATGCACCGAAGAACGAGAGCCATTTCAACCTCGCCGATAGCGCCGCATCCGCATTTGCGTGTGCTTCCTTTGCACGTTCCTGGATGTGCTCGGTTGAGGAGACCTCCCGGCCGCCTGCTGTGATGTCAAGCAGGTCAGATGCTGACTCTTCGTCGAAGTAGACGATCTTCACGAGGCGTGCGGGTCGCAGACTCTTCGACATAGTTTCCTCTCGATGCGTGATGTAGCGCGGATACCCGGCCGCAGGCAGTCGAATGCGAGACGATCACCGCATCCGGCCCTTGCCACCTACCTTGCCAGGTGTTGCGGCCTCCTGGTTCTGTACGATGCTTGTTCTTCGTTGTGCACACTTCTGCTCACTCCGATTGCGCAGCGACGGCACTCGGAGGAGGGCTTCCCACCGATGGTGGCTGAACGCGTCCGTTGGCAATCCCGCCGCGCCGAATTTCGCTCGTCGTTGTGGTGCGCTCCTAGATCGGGCGTCGTGAGCCCGCATCCACACCTCCGTCTGCCGCCGCTCCGACCATCGAGATCGCCAGCCGTCCGCCACCGGCACCTGCGAGTTCCGCTAGATTTCGGTCTATGAAGACTGATGAGCCCGGTGCTGACGTCAACCCCGACACCGTAGATGCAGCTACACGGGAAGAGCGGGTGCGGTCACTCGATCAGCGCTTCTGGGTCACGGGAACTGAGTTCACTGACAGATTCGACGCACTGCGGGAGACTCACACCGAGCTTTCGAAAGCTGCTGCCAATCTCGACCACTTTGGCTCAATCTGGGACAACCTGCCGGCTGGCGTCGAGATCAGCAGTGAAGACAAGCAACGCGTTGTAGCCCGTATCCGCTCGATACCCAAGGATGCGTTCACCGCTCGCAAGTTGCTCGACGCACTTTGGGACGTCACCTCTGATGATGCCTGGGGGCCCGCCTTTGCCACCGCAACGATGGCTAAGTTCTACCGGCCTCGACGAGAACCGATCTTCCATGGCGCGCTGCTGATCAGCGCCGTTGCCAGCCTGGAAGCTCATCTCGGGCAGCTAGCCGAGAACTACTACCGCGCGGCGCCAGCAGCGCTGCATGACGTCCCTAAAGAGGCGCTCAAAGAGTTTTCTTTGAAGGACCTTCAGACGCTGGGTTCGATCGATCAGGCGATCGAAGCCGCTATCGACTCACGAGTTAACAAGCTCAGCTTCGGCAGCCTCTCCGACTGGCGAAAATTCTTCAAAGACCGGATGAGCATAGATCTGGCCGATCAAGGCACCACATGGGAGCAGTTGTTGGAGATCTTTGAGCGACGCCACTGCCTTGTGCACAGCGAAGGCCAAGCGTCGCACCGATACGTCAAGGTCACGGGCTCCTCTGAAATCAAGTCGGACTTGCGGCCGGATCGCGACTATGTAACACACGCCATCGATGCTCTGGAAGTCATGGGGACACTTCTGCAAGCGTCGGTCTGGCACAAGTTCACCAAGAACGCGGATGACATATTCACACAGCTTCAGAGGGTCGCGTTCGGAGCACTCAGCACAGGGCGGTGGGCCTTCGCGTTGCCGCTCTTCGAACGGTGTGGAGAATTGCCTCTGTCGAACGAGAAGCGCCTAATCACCCTCGTCAACACTTGGCTCGCTCAGAAAGGCCTGTTCGGTCTGGACGCAATTCGCCGAGACGTGGAGGAGTGGGACGTCACTGGTGTCGACGAGCTCTATGTTTTTGCGAAAGCATGCATCCTCGGAGACCTAGATGCCGCGTTCGCTCAGCTTCCAGGTCTCGTAGAACGTGACAAGTTGTCTGGTGCCGCGCTGGCGACATGGCCGCTGACCGCTCCCTTGAGGACTGACCCGCGTATCCGAGAGTACGGCGACCTGGTTCGCGGCTTCTTGTCCACCGAGATCGAGGAATCTGAGCTCGAAGCCGAGATCGAAGACTCGGACCCAGCAGCATGATGCCGGCGTTGTTGACCAGGACACCAGCCCCTCCGAGCTCATCCTGGACGCGGGCGGCAGCCGCGACGATGGAGTCGCGGTCGGTGACGTCGGCTTCGATCGCGATCGCGCCGCAGCTGAGTTCCTCCGCGAGGGCGGTGATGCGGTTCAGGCGGCGGGCGACGAGGGCGACGGTGTAGCCGGCTGCAGCGAGTTCGCATAATCCGCGATGTAACGCAACTCAGGACCATCTGATCACTCGTTTATGAGTAAACCTTGCCTTCTCATGGAGTCCGCGTAGCATGACGACTGCAACCTCACCCTGTGGTCGTCGACGTGGTCGATCCCGTGCTGGCTCCGGACTCGCGGGGAGTGTGATGAGACCGGCCAGTTCGCGTATTGCGAGAATATGTCGTCCTCAATCTGACATAATGTGCATTATCGGATAATCCGTATACGGGATCTGGCAGGACGAGAGAGGGTGGGAAAGGCGCCCCCGTGGCCCTCGATCATGCGTTGACGTACGCCGCGAGATGTTCGCCCGTCAACGTCGACCCGTCAGCGACGGGCTCGGACGGCGTTCCCAGGACACGCGGGCCTCGGACACCGGAAGGTAGAGCACCTCGGTGATGTCCTTGCCGCCGAGCTTGGGCTCAGCCGCTCAGCTCGAATCCGCTTCTGTGGTCGAGAGGTCACGACCAGACGCTTCTCGGAACGCGCGAGCGATAACCCACGCAGCACGGGCTGCGCGGCCGACGCCACCGTATGTCATACGAGAGGCGCCGCAGTGAACGGCGCTCGATCCGCGAACTGGAACGCCCGTCCGAAGAGCGTGGAGCCACTCGTGGGAGAGCCGGGATCTCGGGGCACCACGCCTGTAGCGGCCCAGAGCATTTCGCGCAGCCACTGCGCGCCTCCATAGACTCGAAAGTTACCGACGCGTTCAGCCGTGTGGTCAGCGCGCTCCAGCACGACGTGGATGCGTGACAACTCCTCGATCTCGTGGGAGTACACGGTCCACTCTTCGTTGGCTTCTCCGTACTCGAGCGGGTCGAACTCTGAGGATGAGTCCGAGGCGAAGTTCTCGAGTTCTTCGGAGCTCGCACGCTGACGCAGCAGCTGCGGTGCGCGCAGCGTGAAGGCGACGATCGCGAGTTCGGGATCCACGAACTCATCGATCAGATCCTCGCCGTACCGATCAAGATCCAGTGGCGTAGCGCCTAGTGAGACGAGGAAGGAGGCTACGTCGTCCACCAGAGGCATGGCGGGCACGTTGTAGTGTTCGCGCGCTGACTCCAGAAGCTGGTCGTAGGTCGTCATGTGTTCTCCAGCAGTGCTTGGGTCGGCGCCTGAGTTCTTTCGAGAGAGGATGGAGATTCCGCCACCGCGGCCCTCGATCATGCGTTGACGTACGCCGCGAGATGCTCACCCGTCAGCGTCGACCCGTCTGCGACGAGCTCGGCAGGCGTTCCCTGGAACACGATGCGACCACCGTCGTGGCCGGCTCCCGGTCCGACGTCGATGATCCAATCGGCGTGCGCCATGACCGCCTGATGATGCTCGATCACCACCACCGTCTTGCCCGCGTCGACAAGTCGATCCAACAGACCGAGGATCGTGTCCACGTCGGCGAGATGCAGGCCGGTCGTCGGCTCGTCCAACACGTAGACGTCGCCCTTCTCGCCCATCTGGATCGCGAGTTTGATGCGCTGGCGCTCACCGCCCGACAGGGTCGACAACGGCTGTCCGAGCGACAGGTAGCCGAGCCCCACGTCCTCCAGGCGTCCGAGGATGGCCGCCGCGGCCGGGAGCTTCGCCTCGCCCTCGCTGAAGAACACGCGGGCCTCGGACACCGGAAGGTCGAGCACCTCGGTGATGTCCTTGCCGCCGAGCTTGTACTCCAGCACCGCCGCCTGGAAGCGCTTACCGCCGCAGTCCTCACAGGGGGTCTCGATCGTGTCCATGAACCCGAGCTCGGTGATGATGACACCGGCGCCCTTGCACGTGGGACACGCGCCCTCGGAGTTCGCGCTGAACAGGGCGGGCTTCACTCCGTTCGCCTTCGCGAAGGCCTTGCGGATGGGCTCGAGCAGCCCCGTGTAGGTCGCGGGATTGCTGCGACGCGAGCCCTTGATGGCGGACTGGTCGATCGCGACCACGCCCTCGCGTCCGGTCACTGAACCGTGGATGAGCGAGCTCTTCCCGGATCCCGCGACGCCGGTGACCACGGTCAGGACACCGGTCGGAATGTCGACGTCCACGTTCTGGAGGTTGTTCGTGGAGGCGCCGCGGACTTCGATCGCGCCGGTGCGGTCACGCACGGCGTCCTTGAGCTGCGCGCGGTCGTCGAGGTGCTGCCCCGTCAGCGTTCCGCTGGCCGTGAGGCCTTCGACGCTCCCCTGATAGCAGATCTCTCCCCCGGCGCTTCCGGCACCCGGCCCCAGATCCACGACATGATCGCCGATCGCGATGGTCTCCGGCTTGTGCTCGACGACGAGCACCGTGTTCCCCTTGTCGCGGAGTCGGAGCAGCAGGCCATTCATCCGCTGGATGTCGTGCGGGTGCAACCCGATCGTCGGCTCGTCGAACACGTACGTGACGTCGGTCAGCGAGGAGCCGAGGTGCCGCAGCATCTTGATCCGCTGCGCCTCTCCCCCGGACAGCGTCCCTGAGGGCCGATCCAGGCTCAGGTACCCCAGGCCGAGGGTCACGAAGGCGTCGAGGTTGGCGCTCAGCGCCTGGAGCAGGGGCCCCGCACCGGGGAGGTCGAGACCCCTGACCCACGCGGCGAGGTCCGTCACCTGCATGCGGCAGGCATCGGCGATGCTCACACCGTCGATCTTGGACGATCGTGCGCCTTCGGTGAGGCGCGAGCCGTAGCACTCCGGGCACACCGCGAAGGTGGCCACCCGCTCGACGAACGCGCGGATGTGCGGCTGCAGCGCGTCGAGGTCTTTCGAGAGCATGGACTTCGTGATCTTCGGGATCAGGCCCTCGTAGGTCATGTTGATACCGGAGATCTTGACCTTCGTGACCTCGCCGTAGAGGAAGAGGTGACGCTGCTTGTCGGTGAACGACGCGATGGGCTTGTCCGGCGGGTAGAACCCGGACTGCGAGAACCCCTTCACCATCCAGCCGTCGGCGGTGTATCCGGGCACCATGATCGCGCCCTCGTCGAGGGACTTCGACTCATCGACGATCTGCGAGAGGTCGAGATCGGACACCACTCCCCTGCCCTCACATCGCGGGCACATGCCGCCGAGGTAGATCGCGTCCTTCACGATCTTCTTCTCCCCGCCCGGCCCGGTCATCACTCCGCTGGCCTTCTGCGTCGGGATGTTGAACGAGAACGCCGTCGGCCCGCCGATGTAGGGCTGTCCGAGCTTGCTGAACAGGATGCGGAGCATCGCATTGGCATCCGTCACCGTGCCGACGGTGGACCGCGGATTCGCGCCGAGGCGCTCCTGGTCCACGATGATCGCCGTGGTGAGGCCTTCCAGCACGTCGACGTCGGGTCGAGGGACGGACGGCATGAAGCCCTGCACGAAGGCGCTGTACGTCTCGTCGATCATCCGGCGCGATTCGGCGGCGATCGTGTCGAAGACGAGAGAGCTCTTTCCGGAACCCGAGACCCCGGTGAACACCGTGAGGCGTCGTTTCGGGATGTCGACGCTCACGTCCTTGAGGTTGTTCTCGCGCGCGCCCTGCACACGGATGAGATCGTGGGTGTCCGCGGGGTGCTCGGCAGCGGTCATGCGGCGTCCTTCGTGGTGGTGGGGCCGTCAGGCGGCCTGGTTGATGCGGAGCAGGTTGCCCGCGGGGTCGCGGAACGCGCAGTCGCGCACACCGTAGGGCTGATCCATGGGTTCCTGGACCACGTCCGCCCCCTCCGCGACCAGACGGTCGAACAGGGCGTCCAGGTCGTCGCTCGCGAGTGTCAGAGCGCCATAGCTGCCCTTCGCGATGAGCTCCAGGATCGTCTGCCGTTCGGCGTCGGTGATGCCGGGGTCCGTGGCCGGCGGGTGGAGCACGATCGAGGTCTCCGGCTGGCTTGCGGGGCCGACCGTGAGCCAGCGGAGACCGTCATAGCCGACGTCGTTGCGCACCTCGAAGCCGAGGGCGTCGCGGTAGAAGCCGAGCGCCGCTTCGGCGTCGGTGTGCGGGAGGAAGGCGTAGTGGATGCTGATGTTCATGATGCTCACGTTAGGTGCGCCTCGGGGCGCGGCGCTTCTCGATTCCTGATCGGTCGGGTGACCTGCTTCGCCTGGAACGAGGGGATGCCCTCGACGTTCGCGGCGCGTTCACGGTACACGCTGGGTGGGACACCGACCAGCTCGGAGAACCGCGTGCTGAAGGTTCCCAGCGAGGAACAGCCCACGGCGAAGCACACCTCGGTGACGCTGAGGTCGCCGCGACGCAGCAGCGCCATGGCGCGTTCCATGCGGCGGGTCATGAGATAGGAGTACGGGGATTCGCCGTAGGTCTCGCGGAACCGCCGACTGAGGTGGCCGGCGGACATGTGCACGTCCCGCGCCAGGGCCTCGACGTCCAGGGGCTTCGCGTACTCCCGATCGATGCGGTCGCGTACCTTCCGCATCACGACCAGCTCCCGCAGTCGAGCGTCATCCACCGGTATCACGTGATGATCCTGCCATGACGCCGGAAGACGGGGAATGACCATCCGCGACGCGCGGAACCACTCCTCCCCCGCTGTCGGACTTCCGGCGCTACCCTGGGGGCATCCTCACAGGATTCTCTCAGAAGGGGTTCCCCGTCATGTCTGAAGCAGTCGCAGAAACGAAGTCTTTCTTCAAGTCCATCCGCGTCGCTCTCGCGGTCTCCGGCGTGCTCGCGCTGCTCGCGGGTATCGCGTTGCTCGTCTGGCCGGTGAAGTCCGCCGTCATCGTGACGGCGATCTTCGCGTCGTATCTGATCGTCGCGGGAGTCGTCTACATCGGCCTCGGCATCTTCTCCCGCGCCAAGGGCGGCTGGTCTCGCGTCGGCCACATCGTCCTCGGCCTGCTCTACATCGTCGCCGGCGTCATCGCGTTCTTCAACCTGAACGTCGCCGCCGCCACCCTCGCGCTGGTCGTCGTGATCTTCATCGGCGTGAGCTGGATCGTCGACGGCGTCGTGGCGCTCTCGCTGCTCGGCAGCGATGGGTCGCGAGTGTGGACCGTGATCTACGCCATCCTCAGCATCATCGCCGGAATCATCGTCCTCTTCTCGCCGGTCATCGCCGGATTCGCGCTATGGCTGCTCCTGGGCATGTCGCTCGTCGTGCTCGGTATCGTGCAGATCATCCGCGCGATCACGCTGGGCAAGGATGAGAAAGCGTTCACCACCGGCGCTGCCGCCGTCTGATCTCGGATACGCACGACGCCCCGGACCTGCCGAGCAGGTCCGGGGCGTCGTGGCGTCGGACGACTATTCCGCGGCGAAGGCGCTCACGTCGCCGACGAGGCGGGTGTTGTCCGCGGGGACGGGGTCGATGACCGCCTTGGCGACCTCGGCGGCGAACTCGGACACGTTGTAGAGACGGCCGGCGGATTCGCGGCGCTCGGCGATCGCCCCGGGGTTCGCGCGCTCGAGCAGCGTCGCGGTGATCGTGCCCTCGATCATGTCGCCGGAGACGACGGTGAAGCCGATCCCCTTCTCTGCGAGGCCGGGGATCAGTTCCCGCAGCGCGTCCTCGCCGGCCCGCTTGGACAGCGCGACGGGCTCGTACTCCGGCATCGTCGGCGTCGTGCGGATGAAGTGCGCCTGGTGGCTGGTGACGAACACGACGCGTGCGCCGTCCGACAGCAACGGGGTCGCGGCGTTGAGGACGTTGAGCTGCGCGTCCCGGTTGAGCGTCAGGGCGTAGTCCTCGGCCATCCCCGACTCCATGCCACCCGAGGCGTTGAGGACGAGGACGTCGAGACGCCCGTACTCGGCGCGGACGGCGGCGAACATCTCGGCGATCGACGCCGGGTCGGTGAGGTCCGCGCCGACGACGAGCGCCCGGCGGCCCAGCTCGCGCAGCTGCGCTGCGAGCTTCTCCGCGCGCGGCGCCTTGTTCCGGTAGTTGATGACGACGTCGGCGCCGGCCTCGGCGAGGTACCGCACGGTGTCGGCGCCGATCCCCCGCGATGAGCCGGTGACGAGGGCCACCTTGCCGTCGAGGGATCCTGCGGGAAGAACGTCGGTCACGGGTGACTCCTCATGGTGCGTGGAACGCCGTGAGCGCACGGCCCTCACAGATTACCAAGGGGGCGCGGTGGCGGCCGGTCGGGCGTCGCCACGCGTGGTACGTTGACGGCAAAGGAGGCCGCATGGACAACTTCTCGACGTTCGTCACGTTCATCGACCACTGGGCATGGATCGGGTGGCTCGTCCTCATCGCCGTCTTCCTCGTCATCGAGATGCTCTCCCTCGACTTCACCTTCCTGATGCTGAGCTTCGGCAGCGTGATCGGTCTCGTCACCGACTTCGTCGGGCTCCCGGTCTGGATCCAGATCCTCATCGCCGCTTTGGCATCCGCCCTCTTCATCCTCTTCCTGCGGCCGCCCCTCTTGCGCCGACTGCACCGCGGTGCCGACCCCACCCGCTCGAACGTCGAGGCCCTCGTCGACCTCCGCGGCATCGCGCTCAGCGAGATCACGCAGATCTCCGGCCAGGCGAAGCTCGCGAACGGCGACACCTGGACCGCCCGAACCACCACCCCGATGGCGATCCCCGCGGGGGCGCCTGTCGCCGTCAGCGCGATCAACGGCGCGACCGCCATCGTCCGACCCCTCAACGACTAGGAGCACGCGTGGACGACGCATCGATCATCCCGACCGTGATCATCTGGATCCTGGTGATCGCGGTCATCATCTTCGTGATCGTCACGATCGCGCGGGCGATCCGCATCATCCCGCAGGCGACCGCCGGCGTGGTGGAACGGCTCGGCCGGTATCACAAGACCCTCTCCCCCGGCCTCAACATCCTCGTGCCCTTCATCGACCGTCTGCGGCCGCTGATCGACATGCGCGAGCAGGTGGTCTCCTTCCCGCCGCAGCCCGTGATCACCGAGGACAACCTCGTCGTCTCCATCGACACGGTCGTCTACTTCCAGGTGACCGACGCCCGTGCCGCCACCTACGAGATCGCGAACTACCTCGGCGCCGTGGAGCAGCTCACCACCACGACGCTCCGCAACGTCGTCGGCGGTCTGAACCTCGAAGAGGCGCTCACGAGCCGCGACAACATCAACGGCCAGCTCCGCGTGGTCCTCGACGAGGCGACCGGCAAGTGGGGCATCCGCGTGGGCCGTGTCGAGCTCAAGGCGATCGACCCGCCCGTCTCGATCCAGGACTCGATGGAGAAGCAGATGCGCGCGGAGCGGGACCGCCGTGCGGCGATCCTGACCGCCGAGGGGACGAAGCAGTCCGCGATCCTCGAGGCGGAGGGCCTTCGTCAGGCGGAGATCCTCCGGGCCGAGGGCGACAAGCAGGCAGCGGTCCTTCGCGCCCAGGGTGAGGCGGAGGCGATCCAGAGCGTCTTCACCGCGATCCACCAAGGCGCTCCGGACGACAAGCTCCTCGCCTACCAGTACCTGCAGATGCTCCCGAAGATCAGCGAGAGCCCGTCCAGCAAGCTGTGGATCATCCCGAGCGAGCTGACCGAGGCGCTCAAGGGCATCGGCACCGCCTTCACCCCGAAGGCCGGGCCGGGTTCGACCACTCCCCCCGCTGGCGCGTGACCCACCCGTACTTCGTCAAGGCCGAGCAGCCCCGGATCCTGGCCCATCGGGGTCTCGTGACCGTCGAAGGGCGGGAGTCCGGGGTCTGGGAGAACACGGCGGCCGCCTTCGCCGCTGCTCATGCCGCCGGGGCCGAGTACATCGAGACGGACTGCCAGGTCACCGCAGACGGCGACGTCGTGCTCTTCCACGATCACGACCTCCGGCGTCTGGTGGACGATCCGCGCGCCGTCCACGAGGTCCGGACCAGGGAGCTGAGCGCGCTCTTCGCGGAGCACGGCGGTCTGCTCACCGTGGCCGAGGCGCTCTCCTCGTTTCCGGAGACGCGCTTCAACATCGACGTGAAGACGCCGACCGCTGCGGCTCCCCTGGGGCCCGTCCTGGCCGCGCACACGCACCGTGTCCTGGTCACCAGCTTCTCGGACGCCAACCGGCGCGCGACGGTGGAGGCCGTGCGACAGACCGGCACCGGGCTCCGGCCCGCCACCTCGGGCGGGAGCCGGACGATCGCGGCGCTCCGGACGCTGTCCGCGATGCGCCTCTCCCCCGGCCGGCTGCTGCGGGAGATCGATGCCGTGCAGATCCCGGAGCGCCACGGGGCGCTCACAGTGCTGACGCCGGCCCTCCTCCGCGCCGCCCACCGCGTCGGCACCGAGGTCCACGTGTGGACGGTGAACGAGGCGGAGGACATGCGCCGCCTCGTCGACGCCGGTGTGGACGGCGTCGTGACCGACCGCGCCGACCTCGCCGTCGCCACGCTCCGGAAGCCCTGAGCGCCCTTTATCCTCCGGCGCTGGGATTCCGCTGTGAATACCGGGCAGAACGCCCCCACGTGGATGAAGCGCACAGGCTCGAACGTTATACCTGACAGCGACGAGAGGACCACACAATGGCAGATCGCAGCCTGCGCGGCATCCGACTCGGCGCCCAGAGCCTACAGAGCGAAGAGGGCGTCGTTTTCATGGAGCGCCGTGAGACCACCTACACCTGTGACACCTGCGGACACGACACCACGCTCATGTTCGCAGCCGATGCCGAACCGCCTCAGACCTGGGAGTGCCGTTCCTGCGGAGCGGAAGCCCGCCTGAAGGTCGACGGCGAAGCCGTCACCCTCGAGGTCACCGACGAGAAGGCCGCCCGCACCCACTGGGACATGCTCATGGAGCGTCGTACCCGCGCGGAGCTGGAGGAGCTTCTCGAAGAGCGCCTCGCCTACATCCGAGCCCGGCGCGGTGCCGGCGAGGACCCCACCCGAGAGAAGATCGGCGCCTAGCGCCGACGGGCGCGCCACCACCCGAGACCGAGCGCACCCAGACTGCCCCAGAGCAGCACCTGCTGCAGCCAGGGGCCCAGGACGATTCCCGCCGTGAGGCCGGAGCGGAGTTCGACATCTTCGAGCATCGCTCCGGCCTCATCCGCGTCCAGGCTGGTGACCGTGCGCCCGTCCGGGAGGATGACCTGGCTCGTGCCGACCGTGGAGATGTTGACGACGCTCCGGCCCGTCTCGATGGCGCGCATCCGAGCGAAGGCGAGCTGCTGCAGATTCTCGTCCGTGCCGCGGAAGTCGGCGTTGTTCGTCTGGAAGACCAGGACCTCGGCGCCGTCGTACAGCCCCTCCGTGATCACGTCGTCGTAGATCACGTCGAAGCAGATCGCGAGCCCCACCCGGACGTCGTCGACCTCGACGATCGGCGGGTTGGTCCCCGGCGTGTACTCGCGCTGGATCAGCCCGATGAGGTCGGGGACGAGGGCATTGAAGAACGCACGATCCGGCACATACTCGCCGAAGGGCACGGGATGCCGCTTGTCGTGCTTCTGAGGCGCCGTGCCGTCCGGCAGCCACAGCATCGACGTGTTGTAGAAGAGGTTGCCCCGACCGGTGGCGGCATTGGCGAGCAGCGGCGCATCGATGCGGTTCGCCACGAGGGTCATCCGCCGCGCGATCGCGGAGTTCGCGAACGGATCCGTGTCCAGCCCGCCCTCCGGCCAGACGAGAAGATCGACGTCCTCGCCGTAGAGGGGCTCGGTCGCCTCCGTCTGCGCCTGGACGACGGCGAAGGGTTCGCGCTCGTCGAAGTAGCCGGTCGGCCCGTTCCCCTGCACCGCAGCGATGCGCATCGATCCGGACGGCGTGGTCGGGAAGAGCGGGGTGAAGAAGAGGATCAGGACCAGTGCGACCGGCGCGAGGAGGGTGACCGGCCGCCGCCACAGCCCCGTGCGGACGATCTCGATCACCATGGCCACGAGGAAGACCATGAGGAAGCTCAGCCCGCTCACACCCAGCCAGGACGAGATGGCGGCGAGGGGGCTCTCCGCCTGGCTCATCCCGAGACGAGCCCACGGGAAGCCGCCGTATGGCCACCAGCCGAGGAACAGCTCCCTCCCTACCCACAGCGCCGCAACGACCGACGGGAGGGTCAGCAGGCGACCCGCGGTGCCCGGCCAGGCCCGGGGCAGCCACCGGTAGGCAAGGGACAGCGGGATCAGCGCCACGGCCGTGAGCGCGCCCTCGACCACGCTCAGGGCAGCCCAGGGCAGCGGCCCCAGATATCGAGACGTCCAGGACACGAGCAGGGCGAAGAACACGATGCCGTAGACCAGTCCCACGAGCAGTGCGCCACCGGCCCGTCGGCCGATCAGCGCGAGCAGCAGCAGCCCCGTGGCGGGGAAAGCCAGGATCCAGATCGCCGCTTCGGGAAACGCGAGGTCCATGAGCAGCGCAGCCAGGGCGGCGACGGGTACGGCGGCCCACAGGGGCAGGAGGGCGCGTCGGCGAACGGGAGCTTCGGTCATGCGGGCGGATCTCACATCGAGGAGTAGGCGACGATGCCACGGCGCACACCGTCGAGGGCTGCCCGGGCGGTGCGTGCGAGTGCGGCGTCCTCCGCGACGATGGACAGCTGATCGAGGAGGTCGATGGTCTGCTTCGCCCATCGCACGAAATCACCGGCCGCCATGTCCGCGTCGATGAGCACGCGATCGAGCATGCCGCCCCGCGCCCACGCGTGCATCGCACCCGCGAGTCCCGCGGCCAGCGGCTCGCTTCCCGGCAGCTGGTGGTCCTGCTCCAGGTCGTCGAGCTCGGCCCACAACGCGGTCGTCTTCTCGTATGCCGCTCGGAAGGCACCCCGCGGGAGGCCCCGCTCCCCCGCGTTGGCTTCGTCCCGACGCGGCTCGTACACGAGGGAGCACGCCATCGCCGCGAGTGACGGGGCGTCCAGTCCCTTCCAGAGCCCCTGACGCAGCGACTCGGCCACGAGTAGATCGCGCTCACCGTAGATCCGCCGCATCGTGCGGCCGGCGTCGGTCAGGTGCATCCCGTCCTCATCGCGACGCACATAGTCCAGCGTCTCCAGCACCTCGACGACACGGTCGAAGACGCGAGCCACCGTTCCCGTCCTGGTCTCGATCTGACGCCGCGTACGGTCTGTCTGTCGCTTGAGCTTCCAGTAGCGCTCGGCCCAGCGAGCGTGCTTCTCGCGGTCGGGGCACCGATGGCACGGGTGGCGCTGCATCCGCGTGCGGAGCGTCTGGATGCGCTTCATCCGCTTGTCCCGGGCGGCACGGGGAGCCTGGGTGTCCTGTCGATTCTTCTTCTCGAGATCGCTCAGCTCGCGGCGGATGGCGGCGTACTCCGGGAAGTCGCCGTGCTCGCACGCCATCGCCGACTGGTAGCCGGCCAGCGACTCCTCGGCCTCCCGCACCTGTCGGGCCAGGCCGACCACGGCGCGGTCGGCCTGGAACTGGGCGAACGACGACTCCAGGATCTGCCGCGCCCTGGCCTGCCCGAACAGATCGATCAGGTTGACGGCCATGTTGTACGTCGGCCGGAAGCTGGAGTTGAGCGGATAGGTCCGCCGCGATGCGAGGGCGGCGACGGCCTGCGGGTCCATGCCCTCGGTCCACTGCACGACCGCGTGCCCCTCGACATCGATGCCGCGGCGCCCGGCGCGGCCCGTGAGCTGCGTGTATTCGCCGGAGGTGATCGCGACGCGCGCCTCTCCGTTGAACTTCTCCATCTTCTCCAGCACGACCGTGCGCGCCGGCATGTTGATGCCGAGGGCCAGCGTCTCGGTCGCGAAGACGACTTTGAGCAGTTTGCGCCGGAACAGCTCTTCGACGACCTCCTTGAAGGCAGGGAGGAGGCCGGCATGGTGGGCGGCCACGCCCCGTTCGAGGTTGTCCAGCCACTCCCAGTAGCCGAGCACCCCGAGATCCTCGTCCTGCAGCGTGCGGGTGCGTTCCTCGACGAGGGCCCGGATCTCCGCGCGCTCCTCCGACGAGGTCAGGCGCAGGCCGGAGCGCCGCACCTGCTGCACCGCGGCATCGCAGCCCACGCGGCTGAAGATGAAGAAGATGGCGGGAAGGAGATTCGACCGTTCCAGCAGCTCGACCACGTCAGGGCGGTCCATACGCTCGATCCGGTGCGCGTTCGCGGCGCGCACGGGGCGGCGGCCACCCCGGGGCGGTCGCGCGGCCTGGCGCCCGGCGTGGCGATTGCTGCGATACGACTGCGCCTGGCGGTTGCTCTCGTAGGTGGAACCCGTGAACGAACGGATGCGCATGAGCTCCTGGTTCACCTGGGCCGTGGCGATGCCCGCCCGGTCGTCGAAGAGCGGCAGCAGGTCGTCGCGTACGAGCACGTGCTGCTCCAGCGGCACCGGACGGATCTCGGAGACGATGACCTCGGTGTCTCCGCGCACGGTGTCGAGCCAGTCGCCGAACTCCTCGGCGTTCGACACGGTCGCGCTCAGCGAGACCAGCCGCACGCGGGGCGGGAGGTGGATGATGACCTCTTCCCACACGGCACCACGGAAGCGGTCGGCCAGATAGTGGACCTCGTCCATCACGACGTAGCGCAGGTCGCGCAGCGCCGCGGAGTCGGCATAGATCATGTTCCGCAGCACCTCGGTCGTCATGACCACGATGCGGGCGTTGCCGTTGATGTTCGTGTCGCCCGTCAGCAGACCGACGTCGTCCGCGCCGTAGACGTCGACGAGCTCACGGAACTTCTGATTCGAGAGCGCCTTCATCGGCGTGGTGTAGAAGGCTTTGTCCGTCGCGGTCTGCATCGCCAGGTGGATGGCGAACTCCCCCACGATCGTCTTCCCGGCACCCGTGGGGGCTGCCACGAGAACGCTGCGTCCGTTCTCCAGCGCGTGGCATCCGGCGAGCTGGAACGGGTCGAGCTGGAAGCGCTGGCGCGAGGCGAATGCTGCGGTCTCCGGGTGCGCCGCGCTCTCCTGCGCCTGCGCGTATCGCTCGGACGGCGAACTCATGGGGCGTCCGGGATGAGTCCGGCGGCGGTGTCCTGCTTGCGCTTGCGCCGGTCGAAGAGGAGGGAGAGCCCTGCCGCTGCGAAGAAGAGGACGATGAGGATGCCGGCCAGCATCAGCATGCTCACGACGTCCGCCGCGGGCGTGGCCAGTGCGGCGAAGATCGTCGCGATGAGGATGGCCACCCGCCACCCCTTCAGGATCGCTCGGCCCGACATCACCCCTGCGAGGTTGAGCGCGACGAGGAAGACGGGGAGGACGAACGAGATGCCGATGACGATCATCAGCTTGAACACGAAGTCGTAGTACTCCTGAGCGGAGTAGAAGTTCGTGGCGCCCTCCGGCGTGAAGCCCCACATGAGCTCGATGACGTGCGGCATGATCTGCACCCCGAGGTAGCACCCCGCGAAGAACAGCGGCACGGCGGCGACCACGAAGCCGACCGTGTAGCGGATCTCCTTGCGGGTGAGCCCGGGCATGATGAAGGCCCAGATCTGCCAGAGCCACACCGGTGCGGACAGGAACAGCCCGATGGTCAGGGCGATGCGCATGCGCATGTCGAACGCGGACGTCACTGTCCCGAAGTTCAGAGCGCTGAAGTCATCACCACGCTTGTCGGCGATGATGCGGATCGGCTCGGTGATGAAGTGGATCACCGGGTCCGCGATGAGGAACGCCACGATCATGCCGACGACGAGAGCGATCGCCGCGTACATCAGGCGCTTGCGCAGTTCGACGAGATGCGCGCCGAGCGACATCCGCCGATCCCGATCCGCCGTCGGCGTCACGGTCGGTTCGATGGCTGCCACGGCCGGTCAGGCGCGAGGCGGAGTCTCAGGGTCGGTGCCCGAGTCCTTCACCGTCGTCGGCTCTGCGGGCGCCGACTCGGCACGACTCGCGTCCTCTTCCTTCATGGCCTTCATCTCGCCCTTGAACACGCGAGCGGACTGACCCATGCTCTTCGCGAGTGCCGGCAGCTTGGCAGCGCCGAAGAGGAGGAGGATAACGGCCAGCACGATGAGCAGGTGCCAGCCTTGCATTCCAGCGAACATATCGACATTCCCGTCGTAGGGGGGCTTTCCGCCCCAGTCTACAGATCAAACCTCGGCATCAGGCCGGTGGTAGAGCGCGAGTCCGGCAGCTGCCCACTCGCGGGTCGCGGTGCGCGCGATCCCCGGGTCGGTGACCTCCATCGCCCCGCCGAAGCGCGCGGCGAGACGCTTGATGCCTCGAGGGTCCGCGAGGTGGAGCTGCGTCGTCACCATTCCGTCGCCGATACGGAGGGTCTCGGTCGGCACGAAACCGCTGAGCAGCGGCGCGAGGCGCTCCGGGACGCGGACGGTGACCTCGCGCTCCTCCTCCAGCCCGGCGAACGCCTCGGGCACCCGCTCGCCGCCGTGGGCGCTCGGGATGTCGGTGAGAGTGGGGGCGCTGACGCGGTCGAGGTGGAACGTCCGCATCGCCTCGCGCATGTGGCACCAGCCCTGCAGATACCACTGCCCGTTCGTGATGAGGATCTGCACCGGGTCCACGGTCCTCGTCGTCGGAGCCGCATCGGGGGCCTGGTAGGTGAACGAGACGGCCACGCCCTTCTGCAGGCCGCGCGCGACAACCTCCCGTACTTCGTCGACGGCGCTCGGGGCGACGACGACGTCGGCGGGAGCGTCGGCCGCTCCGCGCGAGAGCTTGGAGATGAGGCCGGCGACGAGGCCGGAATCGGACACGGCGGGTACGGCGGCGACCATCTGCAGGCCGGCGAGCAGGGCCGCGGCCTCACGCGCCGTGAAGCGCGGGACGCGGCGCAGCGCCACGTCGTTCGTGATCTCGATGATGTCCTCGTGGTCGAGGAGATCCCAGTTGATGTCGAACATCTCCTGCGGCTGCTGCCAGTAGCCGGCTTCACCCGGCAGGCCGATCACGGTGAGCTTCTCGACCATCGCCCGCATCTCCCGCGGGGTCACGCCGAACTCCTCGGCGGCCTCGGCGAGGGAGACCTGCCCGTGCTCCAGCAGGTACGGGACGAGCGTGAGGTAGAGACGCACGCGCTCTGCGGCGAGGAGGGGCTTGGGCGCGGCGCTCATGCGGGCACCTCCGTATCCGTGTGGGCCTCGACCACGGCGCGCAGGCGGCTGATCACCGCGTCCCTGAGCGATGCCGGCTCCACGACTCGGACCTCGGGTCCATAAGAGGCGAGCTCATCGGCCAGGATGTGCAGATCGACGAAGGGCACGTGGATGCCCTGGGCGGCGGGGGTCGCCCGTCGGCCCAGGCGCAGTGCGGCTTCGGTTCCGGGTGTGACCTCCAGCAACGCCGAGTTCTCCGCGGCGACGCGCTCGAGACCGCTCAGCGCCCGCTCCCCCGCGCCCTCGCGCAGCGCGGGGTCGAACGTCGTGGCACTGACCACGACCTCGCCGACGATGCGGCTCAGCAGGAACGTCCGGTCCTCTTCGATGTCGACGTCGACGCCGTACACGTGCCAGCGCGCCTCGTAGTCCACCAGCGCGAGCGGGCGGATACGACGCCGACGAGGGGCGTCCTCTCCCGGCTTCAGATAGTCGAAGGTGACCACTCTGCGGCGTTCGATGGCGTCCTGGAGCGGGCCGAAGGCGGCATCGCGTGCGGTAATGCGCGGCGCGAAGCCGATGATCGGCTCGTCGCCGTCGATGCCGAGGGCGCGGATCTTCCGCACTCCGGACTGCGCGTCTCCCGAGACGGACTCCGCGCTCCAGACACTTCCCGCGAGGCGCAGGACAGCCAGCTCCGCCGGGGAGAACTCGATGTCTCCTGGCAGGTCGTATTCCGCCTGCGGGATGCGGTACCTGGCCTCGCGGAGGTCGTTCGGGTCCGCGGCGTCGCCGATCGTCTCGATCGGGACGCCGAGCGCACGGAGCTCGTCCTTGTCCCGTTCGAACATCTTCTCCAGGGCATCCGAGCGTGTCCCGGCATCCGCGCGCTGGCGATAGCCGGAGACGTTGTCGAGGATCTGCTGCTTGGTGAGCCCGATCTCCGTCGCCATCAGCGCCACGACGAGGTTCGTCAGGCGCTCTTCGGCAGGGATCCGGGCAGCCATCAGGGTGCGGAGACCGGGGACACGCCGAGGATGTCGACCACGACGGCCATCGCGGAGGAGGTCTCGGTCTTGGGGAGCACGACGAGGACCTGGGAGCCGACGGGCTGCCCGACGAGCGCGTCAGCCACCGGCGCCGCGATCTGTCGGATGCCGTCGGTGGCGGACTGTCCCCAGGTGCTCTGCAGGACGGACTTGTCGTCCCAGCTCACCGCGGTGAAGTGGACGAGCGGCGTCTGGTCCGCGGTCAGCTTCTCGCCGTCTCCACGGATCAGCGTCTGGACGACCTGCTCGTCCGGGGCGGCGCTGTCGGGGATGATGATGCCCGGGGTGCCGTCGTCGGCGCGCACGACGGTCGGCATCCCCTTCGCGTCGTTGAACTGCAGGGTGCCCTCTGCCTTCGGGAGGAAGGCGTCGACGACGTCGATGACGAACACCGCGATGTCGTCCTGGCCCATGCCGAAGCCGCTGAGGTTCGCCTCGCCGAAGTCTTCCGGGGTCAGACCCGCCACGATGCGGGTGCCGCCGGTCGCGCATTCCATGGCGTCGGCGAGCCCGGGAGACTGCGTGGCCCAGGAGCCGATCGTCGACGCGCGGGTGCTCTCCTCGTCGTACGTCGTCTGGAAGATCTGCTCGCCGGTCGCACCGTTGTAGATGGAGATCTGGGCGATGAGTGGCTGGGCGTCGTCGACGAGCGCATGACCGTCCCCCGTCACGACGTCGGCGTAGGACGTCTCCGTCAGGCGGACGGGCGCGAAGATCTCGACCTCCGGCTCGGACCCGACATCGCCGGTGACGGTGACGGCACTGTCGATGCCGTTGGCGTGCCCGTCGCGATCGCACGAGGCGTCAGCGGACGATGCGGTCACGCTGCACCCCGTCAGGGCGAGGGCGGCGAGGCTGAGAGAGGCCAGAACGGCGGACGTTTTACGCACGCGCTCCAGTCTATTCCGTCGTGTGCTCGGATTCGCGCGATGCCGCGGCCAACCGCGCGCCTTCGGCAGCCTTCCCGGCCTCCCTGGCACGTTTGCGGAGGTTCTTGTCCGTGATCTCGCGATCACCCACCGCGCCCGGCGTCCACAGTTCGACGTCCTCGTCGCCGTAGCTGCTCTTCGAGGCGCGACGCTTCACCGACGGAGCCACGGCGCCGGGAGCGAGCCGGCGAGCCGTGAGCAGGAAGCCGGTGTGCGCGACCATGCGGTGGTCCGGCCGGACGGCGAGCCCCTCCACGTGCCAGCCGCGCACCATCGTCTCGGATGCCTCCGGGTCGGTGAAGAGGCCGGTGCCCCGGATGAACTCGGCAACGCGGGAGAGCTGTGTGGCAGTGGCGATATAGCAGAGCACGACACCGCCGGGGGTCAGCGCGTCCGCGACCGCCTCGATGCACTCCCACGGCGCGAGCATGTCGAGGACGACCCGGTCGACGGTGCCGGACTCGACTTCCTCGGGCAGCGCGGCGACGAGGTCTCCGACGACGACCCGCCAGGAGTCGGGGCGCTCCCCGAAGAAGGTCTCGACGTTCGCCTGGGCGACCTCGGCGAAATCCTCGCGGCGTTCGAAGGAGAGCAGGCGTCCCGCCGAGCCGACGGCTCGCAGCAGCGACAGCGACAGGGCGCCCGAACCGACTCCGGCCTCGACCACGGTGGCGCCGGGGAAGATATCGGCCTGCATGACGATCTGCGCCGCGTCCTTCGGGTAGACGATCGCGGCGCCGCGCGGCATCGACATCGCGAAGTCCCGCAGCAGCGGCCGCAGCGCCAGGTACTCGTGTCCGGAGCTGTTCGCAACGACTGAGCCATCGGGGAGCCCGATGAGGTCTCGGTGCCGGAGGACCCCGTGGTGCGTGTGCAGCTCGCCGTCCTCCCGGAGGGTCACGGTGTGCAGACGGCCTTTCGGGCCCGTGAGCTGCACGCGGTCGCCCTCACGGAAGGGGCCGCTGGGGCGCGGGGCGGGAGTGGTGGTCATCGGGTGGCCTCCGTGATCGCGGCGCGGGAGCCGAAGAGCTCCACGAGGTCGGCGGCACCACGGCCGTCGAGGGTCGGCCACAGCTCATGGGCACCGAGGCCGTCGAGCGGGACGATGTGGGGCACGCCGAGCGTCAGAGCGCCGGAGGCGAGGCCCGCGCGGAGACCGGTCGGGGAATCCTCGATGACCACGACCTCGGCGATGTCTACGTCGAGGAGCGCGGCGGCCTGGAGGTACGGCTCCGGGTGCGGCTTGGGGTTGTCGACGTCGTCTCCGGCGACGACGATGTCGAAGGCCTCGAACTCGATCAGCCCGACCACGTCGAGAGCCATCCGACGCAGCGACATCGTCACCAGCCCGGTCGGGATGCCGGCGGTACGGAGGTCACGGAGAAGCTCCTGGGCGCCGGGCCGGAAGGGCACGCCCTGGGCCCGCAGCGACTCCTGCACGGCACTCGTCAGGTGGGAGACGATCGCCTCCGGGGCCATGTCGACCCCCGCGCCCTGGAGGATGATCGCGCTGTCGATGAGGCCGCTGCCCACGAGCTGCAGGGCGTCCTCATGGGACCACCTGCCGCCGAACGACTCCACCAGCGCGGTCTCGGCCGCCATCCAATACGGCTCGGTGTCGACCAGTGTTCCATCCATGTCCCAGAGGACCGCGCGGGGCTTGTTGCTCACTGAACCCATGCTAGCCGGGCCCGCCCACATCCCCTCGACGCGGGCTAGCCTGGGGGGATCGAATCCTCGACCTCGAAGGGAGCACGGCATGGACGTTCTCGGTTCACGCATCATCATCGCCGCCTTCGACGGCTGGAACGACGCCGGTGAGGCCGCGACCGGAGCCGTCGGCGCGCTACAGGCGGCGGGCGGCTACGACCTCGTGCACTCGGTCGATCCGGAACTCTACTTCGACTACCAGTACACCCGGCCGGCGACCCGACTCGATGCCGAGGGACGCCGTCAGATGACGTGGCCCGAGGCCGGGCTGTGGCGCCCGCGTGATCCGGGCCCCGGCCCCGAGTTCTGGCTGCTCACCGGTGCCGAGCCCGCGCGCACCTGGCAGGCGTTCGCGTCCGAGTTCATCGATGTCGCCCTGCGCGACGACATCACCGGCTTCGTGACCCTCGGCGCCATGCTCTCCGACGTCCCGCACACCCGCCCGATCTCGATCTTCGCGTCGAGCCAGAACGAGCAGGTCCGCGAGGCACACGCCCTGGAGCGGTCGGTGTACGAGGGACCCGTCGGCATCCTCACCGTGCTCGAGCACTTCGCCGAGAACGCGGGGATCCCCTCCGTGAGCCTCTGGGCGAGCGTCCCGCACTACGTCGCCTCGGCCGCCCCGTCGCCGAAGGTCACCCTGGCCCTCCTCGACCGGCTCGAGGAGCTGACCGGTGTGGATGTGGACCGCCGGCACCTCCGTACGGAAGCCGCGGCCTGGGAGGCGTCTATCGATGCCGCCGCGTCCGAGGACGAGGACATGGCGGAGTACATCCGGCAGCTGGAGCGCACGCGCGACACGTGGGACTCCCCCGACGCCTCGGGAGACGCGATCGCCCAGGCCTTCGAGCGCTATCTGCGGCGCCGCGACGACGGCCGCGGCGACCGCAAGCGCTGAACGGCGCGCGCCTCAGGCCGAGGCGGGGATGACGCCCATCGCGAGCAGCACGAGCAGCACGCCGCCGAGCAGGATCCGGTAGATCACGAACGGCAGGAAGCTGCGCTTCGAGATCCAGTTCATGAAGAACGCGATCACACCCAGTGCGACGACGAAGGCGACGCCCGTGGCGGCCACCGTGTCGCCGAGCGAGAAGAAGGACGGCTCGCCCCAGCTCTTGAACAGCTGGTAGAAGCCGCTGCCGAACACGGCAGGGATGGCGAGCAGGAAGGCGTACCGGGCGGCGGCGGCGCGCTCGTAGCCGAGGAAGAGACCCATGGTGATCGTGCCGCCGGACCGCGAGACGCCGGGGATGAGGGCGAGTGCCTGGGCGAGCCCGAAGGCGATGCCGTGCGGGTAGGTCAGGTCGTCGAGCTTGCGGCGCTTGGCCCCGACGTGGTCGGCGATGCCCAGGAGGATGCCGAACACGATGAGCATGATCGCCACGATCCAGAGTGACCGGAAGACGGTCTCGATCTGATCCTGGAAGAGCAGCCCGAGCAGCACGATCGGGATGCTGCCGATGATGATGAGCCAGCCCATGCGCGCGTCCGGATCGTTCCGCGGCACCTTGCCGGCGAGGGATCGGAACCACTGGGAGATGATGCGGACGATGTCCCGCCAGAAGAATACGACGACCGCGGCCTCGGTGCCGATCTGCGTGATGGCGGTGAACGCCGCGCCCGGATCTTCTCCGGACGGCAGGAACGTCCCGACGACACGCAGATGGGCGCTGGAGGAGATCGGCAGGAACTCGGTGAGACCCTGGACGATTCCCAGGATCAGTGCTTCGAGCAGGTGCATGGAGAGGCCTTCGTCTTTCGGGACGGCACGGAGCGCGTGGACGCCGCTCAGTACGTGCGCAGCAGATCGGCCAGCACCCGCTGACCGAAGACAAGTGAGTCTACGGGCACCCGCTCGTCGACTCCGTGGAACATCCCGGTGAAGTCGAGATCGGCCGGCAGACGCAGCGGGGCGAAGCCGTAACCGGTGATGCCGAGAGTGGCCAGCGCCTTGTTGTCGGTCCCGGCTCCCAGGAGGTACGGGATGACCGGTACGCCGGGGTCGTGCCGACCCAGGGCTGCCACCATCGCGTCGACGAGCTCCCCCGCGAACGGCGTCTCCATGCCGATGTCGCGCACCACGGTCTCTATCCGGATGTCGTCGCCGACGATGCGCTGGAGCTCGGCGAGCACGTCGTCCTCGGTCCCGGGGATCACCCGGACGTCGATCAGCGCCTCAGCGCGCTCCGGGATGACGTTGTGCTTGTAGCCGGCGGTGAGGGCCGTCGGGTTGGTCGTCGTGCGGAACGTCGACCGCAGGAAGGCTTCTGCTGGACCGGCCGCGGCGGCGAGGGCATCAGGGTCATCGGCGCTCCGGCCGCTCAACGCGCTCAGACCCTCGAGCAGCGCCTCCGTCGTCGGCGTGAGCCGGACCGGCCACCGCGTGCGGCCGATGGCGGCCACCGCCTCGGCGAGCTTCGTGACGGCGTTGTCGTCGTGCAGGCGACTGCCGTGTCCCGCTCGGCCGGTGGCGACGAGGCGGATCCAGATCAGGGCCTTCTCCCCCACCTGCAGCAGGTACGCCCGGCGGTCGTCCACGGAGATCGAGTAGCCGCCGACCTCGCTGATGGCCGCCGTCGCGCCGACGAACCACTCCGGACGATCCTTCACGACGAGCGCGGAGCCCTCCACGCCGCCGTTCTCCTCATCGGCGAAGAAGGCCAGGATGAGGTCACGCTCCGGCTGCTCCCCCGCGCGCAGGATGTCCGCCACGGCGGTGAGGATCATCGCGTCCATGTTCTTCATGTCGACCGCGCCGCGGCCCCACAGCATGCCGTCCTGCACCGTGCCGGCGAACGGATCCACCGTCCAGTCCTCGGCGACCGCGGGCACGACGTCCAGGTGGCCGTGCACGACGAGAGCCGGCTTGGTGCGATCGCGCCCCGGGACACGTGCCATGACGTTCGTGCGCCGCGGGATGGGCTCGTAGTACTCGACCTCGAGTCCCAGCTCCTCCAGGTACGCGCCGACGTACTCGGCGGCTTCCCGCTCCCCCTTCGCGTTGCCGCCGCCGTAGTTGGAGGTGTCGAAGCGGATGAGGTCGCTCGCGACGCGGGCGACCTCCGGCAGGGAGGATTCGGTCATGGACTCAGGCTATCGAAACCGCATGCCACGCCCGGGCGTCACGCTCGGTTCGAGACGCCTCCGAGAACGTGCTAATCTCATTCTTCGGTCGGCAACGATCAAATCCAACACCTGCGCGGGTGGCGGAATGGTAGACGCGCTAGCTTGAGGTGCTAGTGCCCGATAGGGCGTGGGGGTTCAAGTCCCCCTCCGCGCACAGAGAGCGAAGGCCCCGGATCCACGGATCCGGGGCCTTCGTCGTTTCCCGTGCGTCGCGGTGGGGCGCTGTGGTCCCGCACGCGGCGGGACCACAGCGCCGTCACACCGCGCCGACGCCGAAGAGCAGGCCCAGCGCGTAGGTCACCGCCGCTGCGCCGAACCCGATGGCGAGCTGCCGAAGGGCGCGACGGAGGGGCGGGCCACCGGAGAGCACGCCGACCATCGCTCCCGTGCTGAGCAGAGCGATGCCGACCAGCACGAGCGCGAGGACGATCGCCGCGGTGCCCTCCATGCCGAAGATCCACGGCAGGACGGGGATGATCGCGCCGGAGGCGAAGAGGAGGAAGCTGGAGATCGCGGCCGTCCAGTCGCTGCCGACGACCTCGTGCGCGTCCGCACCCTGGACGCTCACGGGCCCCGTGGCCGCCCGTCTGACACCCTCCTGCGCCGCCTGGACGATGCGGCGGGCCCTGGCCAGCGACTCGCCCTGGTCCATGCCGCGGGCGCGGTACACGAGCGCGAGCTCGTTCTCGTCGATGTCGAGGTCGGCGGCGGCCGCCGCCGCATCCTCGTTCGCCTCGGTCGCGGTGAGGAGTTCCCGCTGCGACCGCACCGACACGAACTCCCCCGCACCCATGGACAGCGCACCGGCGAGGAGCCCGGCGATGCCGCTGAACAGGACGAAGCCCGAGCTCACGCCGGTGGCGCCGATGCCGAGCACGAGCGCGAGGTTGCTGACCAGGCCGTCGTTCGCGCCGAAGACGGCAGCGCGGAAGGAACCGGAGAGGCGCCGACGCCCGCGTGCGGCGAGACCGCGGACGACCTCGTGGTGGACCTTCTCGTCTGCCCGCATGGCAGGGGTGGCCCAGCGCTCGGCGTCGTACGGAGAGCGGGCCTCGGCGCTCTGGGCGAGGGCGAGGACGAAGATCGAGCCGAAGCGTCCGGCCATCCACCCCAGGAGGCGCGAGCGGACCCCCGCCCGCGGCAGGCGGGTCGGTTCTCCGCCCAGCAGATCGAGCCAGTGCTTCTCATGCCGGCGCTCGGCCTCGGCGAGCCCGAGCAGGATCGCCCGCTCCTCCCCCGACCGGCGGGACGCGAGGCGCTGGTACACGGCGCCCTCCGCCCGTTCCTCGACGAGATAGCGAGCCCAGCGCCGTCGATCGGCGGCCGTGGAATCGGCTGCGGCAGGGGCTGTCATGGAACCTCCAGGTGTCACCGTGCCCGGCGTCCGGGCAACCGTTCCACGCTATCCGCGCGGTGTCGCACAGTCCGCGTCCTGGCACGGATTGCCAGCATTTCGGGGATCCGAAGCAGCGACCGGACCTCGCTCAGGAGCGGACGCGTTTGCGCAGCACCTCGATGCGGGACTGCAGCTGCGTCACGGTCGCCTGCGCCACCGCCGGTCCGCCGCAGATGCGACGGAGTTCGGCATGCACAGCACCGTGCGGCTGGCCCGACTGCCGCGCGTAGAGGCCCACCAGGCTGTTCAGGAGCTGGCGCTGTTCGCGCAGGGTGCGATGCAGCGGCGCAGGGAGCGTCGTCGTCTGCGTCGGCTCTGCCTGGGCCTCCCGCACTTCGCGGTGCCGGGACTGCCGCGCCTGCCGCTGCATGAGGAGCTCGTGGACGTGCTCGGGTTCGAGGAGACCCGGGAAGCCGATGAACTCCTCCTCCTCCGGCGTGTTCGGCTCCGCGAGCTGGCCGAACTCCTTGCCGTCGAACACCATGCGATCGAAGTGGGCGACGGAGGAGATCGCCTGGTAGCTGAACTCCTGGGTCAGCGCGTCGGAGGCCTCGTCCTCACGGTTCGCGCTCTCCAGGAGTGAATCCTCGAGACCGTCGTCATCCTTGGACTGCCGATCCAGCGCGTGGTCGCGCTGCTTCTCCATCTCGTTCGCGAGCTTCATCAGCACGGGGACGTGCGGGAGGAAGACGCTCGCCGCCTCACCTCGACGACGGGCGCGGACGAAGCGACCGATGGCCTGGGCGAAGAACAGCGGAGTGGACGAGGAGGTCGCGTAGACGCCCACCGCGAGCCGCGGCACGTCGACGCCCTCCGACACCATGCGCACCGCGACCATCCACCGGGCGGTGCCTTCGGAGAACTTCTCGATCCGCTCGGAGGCGGTGGCGTCGTCGGACAGCACGATCGTCGGCTGCTCGCGCGTGATGCTGTGCAGGATCTTGGCGTAGGCCCTGGCGACGGTCTGATCCGTCGCCAGCACGAGTCCGCCGGCATCCGGGATGTGGTGTCTGATCTCGGTCAGACGGCGGTCGGCCGCCGAGAGCACCGCCGGCATCCAGTCGCCCTCGGGATCCAGCGCCGTGCGCCAGGCCTGCGACGTGACGTCCTTCGTGTTGTCCTGTCCCAGATGGGTCTCGAGCTCGTCGCCGGCACTCGTCCGCCACCGCATCTTCCCCGCGTACATGTGGAAGAGCACGGGGCGGACGACGCCGTCTGCGAGGGCACGCCCGTAACCATAGGCGTAGTCGGTGCTGGAGACCCGTGCCCCGGACTCATCAGGGAGGTACTCCACGAAGGGGATCGGCGCCGTGTCGCTCCGGAACGGGGTCCCGGACAGCAGCAGTCGACGCTTCGCCGGCCCGTAGGCGTCGCGGATCGCGTCACCCCAGCTCAGCGCGTCGCCGCCGTGGTGCACCTCATCGAGGATGACCAGGGTCTTCGCATCCTCCGTGAGGTGGCGGTGCACCGAGGACTTCGCGGCGACCTGCGCGTACGTGACCACGACGCCGTGATAGTGCCGCGCCGGTGCCCAGTCGCTGTTGCGGAAGCGCGGGTCGAGCCGGATGTGCACGCGGGCGGCGGCGTCGGCCCACTGGGTCTTGAGGTGCTCCGTCGGAGCCACGACGATGACCCGGTTCACCTCCCCCATGCGCATCAGCTCGACCGCGAGGGTGAGCGCGAAGGTGGTCTTGCCGGCGCCCGGTGTGGCGGCCACGAGGAAGTCGCGCTGGTCGGCCTGGAAGTACGCATCCAGAGCCTCCTGCTGCCATGCCCGCAGCTTGTTCGCCGTTCCCCACGGGGCGCGCTGAGGGAAGGACGGAGAGAGCATCGACTCCACGATAATCGCTCCCACCGACACCGGGGCATCCGCCGGGGCGCCGCGCGCGTCCTCCCTCGGGAGCGGCGGCACGGGTAGGCTCGGTCACTGCGCGGCGGTCACCACCGTGCGCGCACGCGTTGGCGAAGGAGAGTCGGATGAGCGATCAGGAATCGACCAGGACCCCGTACGTCGCGAACGAGACCCCGCACCCGTGGCGACGGTTCGTCGCGATCGGCGACTCGTTCACGGAGGGCATCGGCGACCCGGACCCGGCGGCCCCGGGTGGACACCGCGGCTGGGCCGACCGCGTCGCGGAGGTGCTCGCCCAGCAGGTGGACGACTTCGCCTACGCCAACCTCGCCGTCCGAGGGAAGCTCATCGCGCAGATCGTCACCGATCAGATCGAACCCGCCGTCGCGCTCCGCCCCGACCTCATCTCGATCTGCGCCGGCGGCAACGACGTCATCCGCCCCGGCACCGACCCGGACGCCATCGCCGCGCAGCTCGAAGACGCGGTGGCACGGCTGTCCTCCACCGGTGCAGCCGTGATCCTCTTCACGGGCATCGACACCGGATTCACGCCGGTGTTCCGTCCGTTCCGCGGCAAGGTCGCGATCTACAACGAGAACATCCGCGCGATCGCGGAGCGGCACGACTGCATCGTCGCGGACCAGTGGGCGCTGAAGGTCGTGCAGGACGCACGCTTCTTCGACGATGACCGCCTGCACTACAACGCCCTCGGCCACCACGAGGTCGCGCGGATGGTGCTCCGCGCCCTCAACGTGCCGAACGACCTCGAGGCCATGCAGCCGGAACCGCTGCCGCTGCGTACCTGGCGTGCCGCCCGCGGCGAAGACCTCGGCTGGGCGCGGGAGCACCTCGTGCCCTGGGTGCTCCGCCGTCTGCGGCACCAGTCGTCGGGGGATCACATCGCGGCGAAGCGCCCAGAGCCCTCTCCGGTCATCTTCCCCGGCAAGGAGTGACACGCGCCCTCACTGCGCGGGAGCGAGGGCCCACAGTGCCACGGCGGCCGCCGAGGCCACGTTGAGCGAATCCACGCCGCCGGCCATCGGGATCGTGACCACGGTGTCCGCGCTGTCGAGAGCAGTCGGCGTGAGTCCGTCTCCTTCGGCGCCGAGGAGCAGCGCCACCTTCTCCGGCCGCTGCGCTGCGTAGACCCGGAGATCCACCGCCGCGTCGCTGAGAGCGAGGGCGGCGATGTCGAAACCCTCGTCACGGAGGGCGCCCACGGCCGCATCCCAGTCGTCGATCCGGGTCCAGGGCACCTGGAAGACCGTGCCCATGCTCACCCGCACGCTCCGCCGGTACAGCGGGTCGGCGCAGCGCGGCGACACCAGCACCGCATCGGCCCCCAACCCGGCGGCGGCACGGAAGGCCGCACCGACGTTGGTGTGATCGCCGAGGTCCTCCAGCATCAGCACCAGACGTGCGTCGCGTACCACCTCCGCGACCGGCGCCAGAGTCGGGCGGTGCATCGCGGCGAGGGCCCCACGGTGCACTTGATAGCCGGTGACCTGTTCCGCGACCTCCTCCGGCACCACGAGCACCGGCACGCCGCGCTTCCCGATGATCCGGCCGACCTCGTCGACGCGCCGGGCCGAGACGAGCACCGATCGGGCTTCGTGTCCGGCGGTCAGCGCGCGCTCGATCACCTTGGCGGTCTCGGCGATGTAGAGTCCCTCCGCGGGCTCTCGCACGGCGCGGAGGGCGGTATCGGTGAGGCCGCGATAATCGTCCAGCCGCGGGTCGTCGATGTCGATCACATGCTGGAGGTCCACCGCTCCACTCTGCCATCCCCGTTCCCCTCCGCCCCACGCCCCGTAGACTCGATCGAGGAGGTCCTGTGAGCGTGACGAACACCGCCGAGCCGTCGGCAGAGCTCTCCCACGCCGCCGACCTGCTGCGCGGCAAGCGGATCGCCCTCCTCACGGGAGCCGGCATCTCCACCGACTCGGGCATCCCCGCCTACCGCGGCGAGGGCGCGCGCACGCGCAGCAACCCCATGACGATCCAGACGTACCTCGGCGACGAAGCCGCCCGACGCCGCTACTGGGTCGGCGGTCATCTCGGCTGGCGGGCGTTCGCGCAGGCGGCGCCCAATCCCGGCCACCGCGCCCTCGCGGAGATGGAGTCCAGAGGCGTCGTCTCGGGCGTCATCACGCAGAACGTCGACGGCCTGCACCTCCGCGCGGGAAGCTCACACGTCATCGAAGTGCACGGCACCATGCGCCGGGTGCTCTGCCTGCACTGCGGCCAGGTGTTCGATCGTCGCGACATCGCCGTGCAGATCGAGGAGCGCAATCCCTGGATCACCGTCCCCGAGAACGTGGCCCTGGCCCCGGACGGCGACGTGCTGCCGGAGAGCACCGAGGGCTTCCTCGTCCCGACCTGCACGGTCTGTGACGGCATGCTCAAGCCCGACGTGGTGTTCTTCGGCGAGTACGTGCCGCAGGACCGCTTCCGCGCCGCGGAGTCGCTGCTCCGCTCCAGCGATGCGCTCATCGTCGCCGGCTCCTCGCTCGTCGTGAATTCCGGCGTGCGCCTCGTGAACCGTGCGCGTCGGCGTGGCATCCCTCTGATCATCGTCAATCGCGAGCCGACCCGCGCGGACGCCTGGGCCGATGTCACCATCGCCGCCGGCACCAGCGACGTGCTCCCCGCCCTCCAGGAGATGCTCTCGTGACCTATCTCACTCTCATCCGCCACGGTCAGACCGACTGGAACCTCGCCCGCCGCATCCAGGGGTCGACCGACATCCCGCTGAACGAGACGGGGCGCGAGGACGCACGGTGGGCGGCGGAGAAGCTCGCCGGCACGACGCACCATGCCGTCTACACGAGCCCGCTCGTGCGAGCGAGCGAGACCGCCGGCATCATCGCGGAGCGCCTGGGGCTGGAGATCGCGGGCGTGGTCCCCGACATCCGGGAACGGGAGTTCGGCGACGGCGAGGGCATGCTCGTTCCCGACTACATCTCGACCTACGGCGACTGGCACGCGGAGGTGCCCGGGGCGGAATCGCTGCACGAGGTCGGCGTCCGTGCCATCGCCGCGCTGCACCGGATCGCACGGGACGCGCGACGGAGGTCGGCGCCGCAGGCCGAGTCCGTGCTCGTCGTGACCCACGGGGGCGTGATCCGCGCCGTCATCGACCACGTCTCCGGCGGCACGCTCCCCCGCGACGGTGAGGTGCTGCGCAACGGCTCCGCGCACCGGTTCGTCGCCGCACCCGGCTACCTCCGCCTGCTGGAGGAGACGCCCGTCCTCTGACGGGACGGTCAGCCGGCGCGGGAGACCACGGCGCGCGCGTGGCGCAGGACGGGCTCGTCCACCATGCGCCCCTGGAAGCGGAACACACCCCGTTCCTCCGCCGCTGCCGCGAGGACCGCATGTGCCCAGGCCACGATCTCGGGGTCCGGTGCGTACGCGGCTCGGATCACCTCGACCTGACTCGGATGGATGCAGGCCGTCGCACGGAACCCCGAGGCTGCAGCGTCCCTCGCCTCCTGCTCCAGCCCTGCCGTGTCGGCGATGTCGACATGCACGGCGTCGATCGCCGCCTTGCCGTACGCGCCGGCCTCCAGCAGCACCCGGGAACGGGCGTAGCGGGCGATGTCCCGGTACCCGCCCTCGTCGTTCCGGGATGACGTGCCGCCGAGCGAGGCCACCAGATCCTCCGCTCCCCACATCAGTCCGGCGACCGCCGGGTGCGCGGCGATGTCGGGCGCCGCATGGATCCCACGCGCCGTCTCGCACAGCGCGAGGAGCGAGTGCTCCGCGCCGAAGGCGTCCAGACTCTCCGCGCTCTCCGTTTTCGCCACCATCACGGTCCGGAAGGGCGACCGTGCCAGGGCTTCGAGGTCGTCCGCGAAGGCCGCGGAGTCCGGGGCGTTCACCCGCACGATGACCCGCGCGGGATCGAGGTCAGCGGCGACGACGTTCTTCCGGGCCTCGGCCTTCGCAGCCGGCAGGACGGCGTCCTCCAGGTCGAGGATCACGGCATCGGCCCGCTCCTGCGCCTTCGCGAAGCGCTCGGGGCGGTCCGCCGGGCAGAAAAGCAGGGCAGGACCGAGCTCGAAGGTCATACCGCCTCCCCTTCCGGTCGGCAGCGCACGAGCACCGTGCGGACGGCCGTCGCGACCACCGTGCCGTCCTGATTGCGTCCGGTGTGCGTGATCTGCACGACACCCTGGCCGGGGCGGGACGACGAGAGCCGCTTGTCGACGACGACGCTCTCGGTCGTGAGCGTGTCACCGGCGAACAGCGGATGCGGGAAGGCGATGTCGCCGAGGCCGAGCTGCGCCACCAGCGTCCCCTGCGTGAGCTGGGCGACGGAGGAGCCCACCATCGTCGACAGCGTCCACATGGAGTTCATGAGGCGCGCGTGGAAGGGGTCCTGAGCTTCGGCGAAGGCCGCGTCCAGATGCAGCGCCTGGGTGTTCATCGTCAGCGTCGTGAAGAGGATGTTGTCCGCCTCCGATGCCGTGCGTCCGGGGCGGTGCACGTACCGGACGTCGGTCTCGAACTCCTCGTAGTACAGGCCGCGCTGCACGATCTCGCGCATGGTCATGCCTCCACGCTACCGGGCGAGTCCGAGCGCCCTGGCGATCACGAGGAGCTGGACCTCGGTGGTCCCCTCGCCGATCTCCAGGATCTTGGAGTCGCGGTAGTGGCGCGCCACCGGGAACTCGTTCATGAAGCCGTTGCCTCCGAAGATCTGCGTGGCGTCGCGGGCGTTGTCCATCGCGGCCTCCCCGGCGACGAGCTTCGCGATCGCCGCCTGCTCGGCGAACGCCTCTCCCGCGTCGCGGAGACGGGCGGCGTGGTGCCAGGCGAGTCGTGCCGTGTGGACGCGGGCTCGCATGCGCGCCAGGGTGAACTGGGCGTTCTGCCGCGTGCTGAGGGCGCTGCCGAAGATGGTGCGGCTCTTGGCGTAGTCGACCGCGGCCTCCAGGCAGCCCTCCGCGGCGCCGGTCGAGAGGGCGGCGATCGCGATGCGCCCCTCGTCCAGGATGCTGAGGAAGTTCCGGAAGCCGCTCCCCCGCTCGCCGAGGAGGTTGCCCGCCGGCACCCGCGCCCCGTCGAACGTCAGCGGATGTGTGTCCGAGGCGTTCCAGCCGACCTTGTCGTAGGGCGGCTCGACCGTGAACCCCGGCGTTCCGTTCGGGACGATGATCGTGGAGATCTCTTTGCGCCCCTCGTTCTGACCGGTGACGGCGGTGACCGTCACGAACCGTGTGATCGGGGTGCCCGAGTTCGTGATGAACTGCTTGGAGCCGTCGATCACCCATTCGTCGCCGTCGAGCCGCGCTGTCGTCCGCGTCGCCCCGGCATCGCTCCCCGCCTCGGGTTCCGTGAGTCCGAACCCGGCGAGGGCACGACCGGCGAGGAGATCCGGCAGCAGCTCGCGCTTCTGCTCCTCGGTGCCGAAGCGGAAGACGGGCATCGCCCCGAGGCTCACGCCGGCCTCGAGGGTGATCGCGATCGACTGGTCGACTCGTCCCAGAGCCTCGATGGCGAGGCCGAGCGCCATGTAGTCGCCGCCCTGCCCGCCGTACTCCTCCGGGAAGGGCAGCCCGAAGAGGCCGAGCTCGCCCATCTGCCGCACGACGTCCATCGAGAGCGTGTGGGTGCGATCCGCCTCGTAGGACTGCGGGGCGACCACCGTGTCGGCGAATTCGCGTGCCATCGCGGCGAGTTCGCGCTCCTCTTCGGTGAGATCGTGCATCATCGGTCCTCCTCCGTCATCGACACGCGGGCGACCGGTTGATCGCGCCGCACCTGATCGCCCACCGCGACCAGCATCCGCACCACGCCGTCGTGCGGCGCGACCACGGGGTGCTCCATCTTCATCGCCTCGATCGATACGAGAGGCTCTCCCGCGCGGACGGCCGCCCCGTCCTCGACATGGACCGCCACGACACCGCCCGGCATGGGGGCGCGCGCCTCGGGCTCGGTGGCGCGGGCCTCCCGCCCCGCGGCGGCGAGTCGCCTCCGCATCCGGCTGCGGCGATCCAGGGGGCGGAGCCGCAGCGTCCGCCCGTCTTCGCAGACCCATATCGCGCCCTCGGCATCGCGGGCAGCGCACACGCGGTCGGACGGGGGCAGCGTCGGTGTCGTGCGTACGATCTCGTCGTCGTCGGTGAGCAGGGTGAACGGTTCGGGCGCGTGCGGTGCTGCCCCCAGACGCCACCCGGGGAGGGACCGCCACAGCGGTCCGGCGCCGCCCGGTGATGCGGCGGTCTCGCGACGAGCGTCCACCAGTCCGGCAGCTGCCGCGACCTGCGCCGCCGACGGGCTCATCGGCTCGAGCGGGAGCAGGGTGTCGATGAGACCGGTGTCGAGGTCGCCCTCGAGCACGCGACGGTCCCGGAGGAGCCGGCGCAGGAACGCGATGTTCGTCTCCACTCCCAGCACCACGGTGCGGGCGAGGGCATCGTCGAGTCGCTGCAGCGCTGTCGCCCTGTCCTCCGCCCACGCGATGATCTTCGCGATCATCGGGTCGTAGAACCCGCTCACCACGCTCCCGGATTCCACGGCCGCGTCCACGCGGACACCGGAAGGCGGGTCGAAGAGCAGCACGGTGCCGGTCGACGGCAGGAACCCGCGCTCCGGCGACTCGGCGTACACACGGGCCTCGACGGCATGCCCGGTCGTCCGGGGTGCGACGTCGAGCGGCTGTCCGTCGGCCATGCGGAGCTGGAGTGCGACGAGGTCGAGTCCGGTGACCTCCTCGGTCACCGGGTGCTCCACCTGCAGCCGGGTGTTCATCTCGATGAAGAAGACGTCGTCGGGAGCATCGGCGTCGACGAGGAACTCCACGGTCCCCGCTCCGACGTAGGCGACGCTCTCCGCGGCGCGCACGGCTGCCGCGAGCAGCCGGTCGCGGGTCGCGGGCGGGATCCCGGCGGACGGCGCCTCCTCGATCACCTTCTGGTGACGACGCTGGAGCGTGCACTCGCGCTCGCCGAGCGCCACGACGGTGCCGTGCGCATCGCCGAACACCTGCACCTCGATGTGTCGCGGTCGGCGGATGAGACGCTCCAGGATGAGCGCATCGTCGCCGAAGGCGGATGCCGCGACGCGTCGGGCTGAGCTGAGCGCGCCGGGAAGACCCGCGCTGTCGACGACGACCTCCATACCCTTCCCACCCCCGCCGGCACTCGGCTTGACGAGGAGCGGGAACCCGACCGCCTCCGCCTCCTCGCGGATCTCCGCATCCGAGAGGCCCCTGGCGTCGAACCCCGGCACCACCGGCACGCCGCTGCGGCTCACATGCTCACGGGCTCGCGCCTTGTCTCCCATGATCTGGAGTGCTTCGACCGTCGGGCCGATGAACACGATGCCGCTCTCCGCACAGGCCTCCGCGAGCCCGACGCTCTCGGAGAGGAATCCGTAGCCGGGATGCACGGCCTCCGCTCCGGAAGCGCGGGCAGCGGCGATGACGGCGTCGATGTCGAGGTAGGACTCCGCCGCCGGCGCGGGCCCGATCCGCACGGCGGCGTCCGCCTCGCGGACGTGCGGCGCGTCGACGTCTGCATCGCTGTAGACCGCGATGCTGCGGATGCCGAGGTCGCGGAGGGTCCGGATGATGCGGCGCGCGATCTCGCCGCGGTTCGCGACGAGGACCGTGGAGAACGAGAGAGACGGCGAAGGAGTCATGGGGCTCACATCCGGAAGACGCCGAAGCGCGGCTCGGGCAGGGGGCTGCGGGCGACGACGTCCAGGGCGAGACCGAGGAGGTCACGGGTCTGCTCCGGGTCGACGATGCCGTCGTCCCACAGCCGTGCGGTCGCGTAGTACGGCTCGCCCTGCTCCTCGTACTGCGCCCGGATCGGCTCCTCGAACGCCGCACGCTCCTCGGCGGTCCATGACTCCCCCCGCGCCGCGAGCTGGTCGTCCTTCACCGTGGCGAGCACCGAGGCGGCCTGAGGCCCGCCCATCACCGAGATCCGGCTCGCCGGCCAGGTCCAGAGGAATCGCGGCGAGTAGGCGCGCCCGCACATCGAGTAGTTGCCCGCACCGAAGGAGCCGCCGATGATGACGGTGAGCTTGGGGACCCGGGTGGTCGCCACCGCCGTGACCATCTTGGCCCCGTCCTTCGCGATCCCTCCCGCCTCCGCATCGGAGCCGACCATGAACCCGGTGATGTTCTGCAGGAAGAGCAGTGGGATGCCGCGCTGATCGCAGAGCTCGATGAAGTGCGCGCCCTTGAGCGCCGACTCGCTGAACAGCACGCCGTTGTTCGCGACGATGCCCACGGGGTGGCCGTGCAGCCGCGCGAAACCCGTCACCAGGGTGGTGCCGTACTCCGCCTTGAACTCGTGGAAGGTGTCGCCGTCGACAAGGCGTGCGATGACCTCGCGCACGTCGTAGGAGGCGTTGACGTCCACCGGTACCACGTCGTACAGGGACCCCGCCTCTGCGGGCGCGCAGCTCTCCCGGACGTCCCAGGAGGGACTGAGCGGCGGTGGAAGGGTGGCGACGATGTCGCGGAGGATCTCCAGCGCGTGCTCGTCGTCGTCGGCGAGGTGATCCACGACGCCGCTGCGCCGGGCGTGCAGCTCCCCTCCGCCGAGCTCCTCCGCCGTGACCACCTCGCCGATCGCCGCCTTCACCAGCGGCGGCCCGCCGAGGAAGATCGTGCCCTGTCCACGGACGATGACGGTCTCGTCGCTCATCGCGGGAACGTAGGCGCCACCCGCCGTACACGATCCGAGGACCGCCGCGAGCTGCGGTATTCCCTGCGCGGACAGCCGGGCCTGGTTGAAGAAGATGCGTCCGAAGTGCTCGCGGTCTGGGAAGACCTCGTCCTGTCGAGGAAGGAAGGCGCCGCCCGAGTCCACGAGGTAGAGGCACGGCAGACGGTTCTCGAGGGCGATCTCCTGCGCCCGCAGGTGCTTCTTCACGGTGAGCGGATAGTACGTTCCGCCTTTCACGGTGGCGTCGTTGCAGACGACCATGACGTGCCGGCCGTGGACCAGGCCGATGCCGGCGATGACACCGGCCCCCGGCGCCTCCCCGCCGTACAGACCGTCGGCCGCGAGCGGGGCGATCTCGAGGAACGGGCTGTCCTCGTCGAGGAGACGGGTGACGCGGTCGCGCGGGAGGAGCTTCCCGCGGGCGACATGTCGCTCGCGGGAAGCCGCGGGGCCACCCTGCGCTGCGGTCGCGAGACGGTCACGGAGCCGCTGGGCGAGCGCTTCCTGGGTTGCCGGCATCGCGACGTCCTCCTCGACCCACGTCGCGCCGGGCGGGGAACCTGGCGCGCTGCATGCATTCTCGGTTAGTGTTCACTAACCCGTTGATTCAGGTTAGCGAGGATTAACTGAGATGACAAGCCCCGCCACCGCCCGTGACCGCGCCAAGGCAGAACGCTCCGACGCCCTTCTGCATGCCGCGGCTCGGCTCTTCGCCGCGCGCGGGTACAGCGGGGTGAGCCTGGAGGACATCGGCGCCGCCGTCGGTGTGTCCGGGCCCGCGGTGTACCGCCACTTCGCCGGGAAGCAGGCCCTTCTCGGAGCGGTCCTGGTGAAGGTCAGCCAGGACCTCGTCGCGGGCGGACGACGCGTGTCCGACGAGACGAGCGCACCCGACGAGCGCATGCGCGGGCTCATCCGCTTCCATGTGGAGTTCGCGCTCGGCAATGCCGAGGTCATCCAGGTGCAGGATCGCGATCTCGCCTTCCTCGACGAGGACGATCGCGCCGAGGTCCGCCGACTGCAACGCGCCTACATCGAGCTCTGGATGGACGCTCTCGCCGCGCTCGAGCGTCCGGAACCGTTCGACCGGGACGAACTCCGGCTCCGCGTGCAGGCGTGCTTCGGTCTCATCAACTCGACCCCGCACAGCACGCGGGCCGCGACGAGACGGCACACGGCCACCGCGACCGTGCTGGTCGCGATGGCCGAGGCTGCACTGCGCGCCGCTAGCTGAGCAGCATCGCCCGTCCCGGATCCTCGAGGATGTCGGCCACGTCCTTGAGGAACGTCGCGCCCTCGGCCCCGTCGACGAGGCGATGATCGAAGGACAGACTCAGCGTCATGAGCTGACGGAGTGCGATCTCACCGCGGTACTCCCACGGCTGCCGCCGCACCGCGCCGACCGCGAGGATCCCGGACTGCCCTGGCGGGAGGATCGGCGTTCCGGCCTCCACCCCGAACACCCCGATGTTCGACAGGGAGAACGTGCCCCCGGCGAGCTCGGCCGGGGAGGTCTTCCCTGCGCGAGCGGTGTCGGCGAGCCGCCTGACCGCGGTCGACAGCTCCACCAGGTTCATCCGCTCCGCATCCCGGATCATCGGCACGATGAGACCCCGATCGGTCGCCGCGGCGATCCCCAGGTCGACATAGCTGTAGTGGACGATCTCGCCGGACTCCTCATCCCAGCGCGCATTCAGGCCGGGCGCCCGGCGCAGAGCGAGACAGACGGCCTTCGCGACGACGGCGAGCGGGCCGATCCGGTGCTCCGCAAGCGCTCGGTCCTCGCGGAGACGTGCCAGCATCTCCATGGTCGCGGTCACATCGACCGTGTGGAAGACCGTGACGTGCGGGGCGGTGAACGCGCTCTGCACCATCGCCGCTGCCGTGTGCTTGCGGACCCCGCGGATCGGGACGCGCGTCTCCCGCGGCCTCCCCTCCGCGCGCGGAAGGGTGCCGGAGGCCGCGGTGGTCTCGCGCTCAGGCGTCCCGGCGGGCCGTGACGGCTCCGCTCCGATACGCTCCGCGTACGCATCCACGTCTGCCCTCGTGATCACTCGGTCACCGACTTCCGCAGCGACGAGGACGAGGTCGACGCCCCGTCGCTTGGCGTAGGCGCGCACCGGAGGGGTGGACCGTGGTCGCTCCAGAACGGGCTCGACCGCGACCGATGGCGTCGCGTCGTGCGGCGCTGCCTCGAGAACGGCGGTGTCGGCCGCCGAGGCCACCTGGGCGGCACTCCGGCGCCGCGCCCGGCGCGCGGGGCGTCCACTCGATGTCGGGGCGGCTCCGTAGCCCACGAGGTTCGGCTGCGCCTTCTCCGCGGAGGCCTCTTCCTCGCCACCGGACGGCGCCGCCGGAGGATCGTCCCCCTCGATGTCGAAGGCGATCAGCGGTGCTCCCACGGCGACGGTCTCTCCCGCGTCCGCGTGCAGGGTCGACACCGTGCCTTCATAGGGCGACGGCAGCTCGACGACGGCCTTCGCCGTCTCGACCTCCGCGAGGGTCTGATTCAGCGCGACGCTGTCGCCGGGCGCGACGAGCCATTGCACGACCTCCGCCTCGGTGAGTCCTTCGCCGAGGTCGGGGAGACGGAATTCGGCGATCATGCGTCCGCTCCCGTCAGGCTGTGCGGGCGATCCATCACGCGATCGACCGCATCGAGGATCCGGTCGAGATCCGGCAGGTGGTACTTCTCGAGCTTGGCGGGCGGGTACGGCACGTCATGCCCGGTGACCCGCAGCGGAGGGGATTCGAGGTACTGGAAGCAGAGCTCGGTCACGCTCGCGATGACCTCCGCGGCGAGGCCGGCTTCCCGGGAGGCCTCATGCGCCACGATCACACGCCCGGTCTTCCGCACCGAGGCGGCGATGGAGTCGTAGTCCACCGGAGAGAGCGATCGCAGGTCGATGACCTCCAGGGCGACGCCCTCGTCTTCCGCGGCCTCCGCCGCCTGCAGCGCGGTGCTCACCATGGCTCCGTAGGTGAGGACCGTGACGTCCGTCCCGGAGCGCACGACCCGGGCGAGTCCCATCGGCGGCGCATCCGCGAGCGGTGCCTCGAGGTCGACCTCGCCCTTGTGGTGATAGAGCCGCTTCGGCTCGAAGAACACGACGGGGTCGTCCGACGCGATCGCCTGCCGGAGGCTCCGATAGGCGTCCTCCGGGTTCGAGACGGCGACGACACGGAGGCCCGCCGTGTGGGCGAAGTAGGCCTCCGGCGACTCCGAATGATGCTCGGCGGCACCGATTCCGCCGGCCCACGGGATCCGGATCGTGATCGGCATCTTCACCCGCCCCTGGGTGCGGTAGTGCAGCTTGGCGACCTGCGAGACGATCTGGTCGAAGGCGGGGTAGACGAACCCGTCGAACTGGATCTCGACGACCGGGCGGTAGCCGCGGAACGCGAGACCGACGGCCGTGCCGACGATCCCGGACTCCGCGAGCGGTGTGTCGATGACCCTGGCCGCCCCGAACTCGTCGAGGAGGCCGTCGGTGATCCGGAAGACGCCGCCGAGCTTGCCGATGTCCTCGCCCAGGAGCACCACCTTCTCGTCGTCGCGCATCGCCTGACGGAGGCCGGCGCCCAGCGCCTTGCCGAGAGTGAGTTCGGTCATGGTCACGCCTCGCCCTCGAACGACGCGAGGTATGCCGCGTACTCGTCGCGCTGCCGCTCCAGGCCCGTGTGCGGCTCGGCATAGACGCCGTCGAACACCGCCAGCGGCGGACGGGTGACCATGCCGAGGCAGGTCGCGCGCATCTCCTTGGCGACCGCGTCCGCAGCCGCCTGCGTCTCGGCGAGATGCTCCTCGGTGAGGTCCCCGGTCGCACGGAGGTACGCCTCCAGTCGCGTGATGGGGTCGCGGCGGCGCCAGGACTCCAGCTCGGCCTCGTCCCGGTACCGGGTGGGGTCGTCCGCGGTGGTGTGCGGGCCCATCCGATATGTCACGGCCTCGATGTAGGCCGGGCCCTTCCCGGAGCGCGCGTGGTCCAACGCCCAGCGCATCGCCGCCAGGCAGGCGAGGACGTCGTTCCCGTCCACACGGAGGCTCGGGATCCCGAACCCGGGCGCGCGCCCGGCGATCGGATACTGCGACTGCACGGCGACCGGCTCGGAGATGGCCCAGTGGTTGTTCTGACAGACGAAGACGACCGGCGCCTGATACGACGCGGCGAAGATCATCGCCTCGTTCACATCCCCCTGGCTGGTCGCCCCATCACCGAAGTAGGTCACGGCGACCTCCGATGCCTTCTCATGCTGGATACCGAGCGCGTACCCGACCGCGTGCAGGGTCTGGGCGCCGATGATGATCTGCAACGGAGCGACGCGGAGGGTGGCGGGATCGTAGGCCGCCCCTTCTTCACCGCGCCACATCCGCACGTAGTCCCCCGGCTGCGCGCCGCGCGCGTAGATCACGCCGGTCTCCCGGTAGCTCGGGAAGACGTAGTCCTGCGGATCGAGCGCTCTGGCCGTACCGATCTGCGTGGCTTCCTGGCCCTGGCACGGCGCCCAGAGTCCCAGCTGCCCCTGGCGCTGCAGGGCCACGCCCTCGGCATCGATGCGGCGGAGGATGACCATGTCGCGGTGCAGTGCCCGCAGCTGCGCGGCGTCGACATCGGTGACGAACGGGTCGAGGCGGTCGTTGACGACACGGGTCCCGTCCGGAGCGAGGATGCGCTCCGACAGCTCCAGATCCTGGGCGGTGTCCGCAATGGGGGTGGTCTGCGGCGACATCATCGTCCTCCTCGTCCCTGGCGGCCCTCGTGGGGCGACGCGCAATGGTGCCGGCGTCATCACCGGCATGGTCTGAGGGTACGTCCGGTGAACACCTCGCTCAAGCAACTCAACCTGGATTGAGCATGTTGCTCATTTTTCTCGGGCCGCGTGCTGCTAGGGTTTGGCACTATGCCTGGACTGGACCGGATCGACCTGGAGCTTCTCGCCGCGCTCGCCGACGACCCGCGCGTGACCATCGTCGCTCTCGCCGAGCGCATGAGCCTGTCGCGGAACACCATCCAGGCGCGGATGGCGCGGTTGGAGCAGAGCGGCGTGTTCCTCTCCTACGAGCGCGCCTTCTCCCCCGATGTCCTGGGGTTCCCGCTGCAGGCGTTCGTCAGCATCGGCGTCCGCCAGACCGAGCTTCCCCGGATCATCAACGAGCTCGCGCGCATCCCGGAGGTCGTCCAGGCGCACGGCCTGAGCGGCTCCATCGACCTGTTGGCGCGCGTGGCATGCCGCGACGCGCGTCACCTGTTCGACACGGACGCCCGGATCCTCTCGATCGAGGGCGTGGAGCGCACGGAGACCTCGCTCGCGATGGGCGAGGTGATCCCGTTCCGGGTGGCCGGACTCATCGGCCTCGCGCGACGGGAATCCTGAGGAACCGACGGACCGCTCCGGCCGCCTCGGCCGGGGTCTCGTAGTGGATCAGGTGACCCACGTGCGCGATCTCGACGAGGGACGCGTCCGGGAAGAGAGTGACCAGCGCGCGCTCCGCCTCGATCGGGGTGATGTCGTCCTTCTGGGCGGCGATCAGGAGCGTGGGAACGTCGATCGACGGCGCGAACTCCCTGACGTCGTGGGAGACGCTCGCGACGAACGCGTCGTGCAGGACCTCCCGGTCGGAGAACCGCGAGAAGTAGGTGTCGTGCTGGTCGTGGATGAAGCGACGCAGCTCCGGATCCCGCGTCTTCGCCATGGTCACGCTCATGACACGGACGATCACCCGGTTGCGCAGGAGCGCGGTGCCGATCCGCGGCGGAAGCTTGGCACCGAGAGCGTAGTACAGCACCGCCAGTCGGGTCATGATGCCCTTCGGTCCCTCCAGCGCGGGCGCGCCGATGGGGTTCACGAGGATCAGCCGCGGGGTCTCCAGCCCCCCGGCGACGGCGGCGGCGGTCACGATGGAACCGAACGAATGGCCAAGGATCACGGCACCAGGTGCCGTGGCCGCCGTGAAGTCGGTGAGCCATCCCGCGTACTCCGCCAGATCGTGGCGGCGACCGGGCAACGGCGCGGACTCCCCGAATCCGGGGAGGTCGGGAGCCAGCACCCGGAGTTCAGGCAGGAAGGCCAGGACCGACTCGAGACCGTGGTGCTCGCCCCGGAAGCCGTGGACCGCGATGACGGTCGTCTCGGCGTCGTCCGGACCGTACGCCCAGTACGCCGTCGATCCGCCGCGGACCTCCACCTCATGGCGCTGCACCGGAATCCGGCTCAATCGCTCCGCATACGGGGAAGGCACACTCATGATCCGAGTCTACGAGGCCCCGACCGCGCGGCCCGCCCGCGGGCCCGCGGAGCATCCCCACCGTGCTGTCAGTGGCATGGGCTACTGTCCAAGAAGCCCCGGCCGCCCGGAAGAGGGCGCAGCAAGGAGTGTCGGTGCAGTTCACATCCACGGACATCGAGCAGGTGGAGACCACCTGGCAGCAGTTCGTGCCCTCGGCGACCCTGCAGGACGTGGACCCGCGCCGGTTCCGCTTCGATTGGCGCTCGGTGGAGGCACCCTCGATGTCGCTGGTCCGTTACCAGCTCGCCGCCCAGGTGCACTCCCGCGCCGAGCCCGAGGATCAGCTGTTGGTGTGCCGCGTGGATGCCGCCGATGCCCGGATCTGGTCGGGGCGCCAGGGACTGGACGCCGCCCAGCCGTGGCTGACGGACGGCGTCCGCGTGGAAGCGAAATGGAATCAGGTGGCCCGGGTCCGGGCCCTCGTGTTCGATCGGACCGCAGCGCGCGACTCGATCAGGCAGATCACCGGCGACGACCGCCTCGAGCTCCGGGCCACCGGGCTCGCTCCGCATACGCGGGAGGACGGAGCGCGGTGGGAGCAGATGTTCTCCTATATCGACGGCTCGTTCGGACCGGACGGCGCCGCCCCTCTCATCGCCGCAGAACTCGAACGCCACGCCCTCCTGCTGACGATGTCGGCGTTCCCCACCACGTTCAGCGAGTCGCTGCACCGTCCCGCGCAGCGCTCTGCGGCACCGGCCTCGGTGCGTCGTGCCCTGGCGTACATCGAGGACAACGCACATCTGCCGATCACGGTCGACGACGTCGCCGCGGCCGCGTACATGTCCACGCGTGGCCTGCAGTATGCGTTCCGCCGCGCACTCGACATCACACCGAACGAGGCCCTGAGGCGTGCTCGGCTCGATGGCGCGCATCGGGATCTGCGACACGGCAAGGGAGCCTCCGTGTCGGCCGTCGCCCGCCGATGGGGTTTCAGCAATGTCTCCCGGTTCGCCACCGCCTATCGCGAGGCGTACGGGAATCGGCCCGTCCTGGCGGCCCTGTGACGCCGGACTGACACCGCGCGCATACTCTGTTCGCGCCCGACGGCGAGTCCCGGCGATGCGCACGATGTCGTGCGCAAATTGGGTAGAGTCCAAGTATCCCCGGGAGCGGTCTGCCGTCTTCCCCCTGCACGTTCCGAAGGAGCGCCATGAACACCCCCGCCTCCCGCGCGAAGGTCGGCTGACGATGGGCAGCCTGTACTACGGCGACACCCAGACGCCGATCCAGATCGAAGACCGCGCACTCGCGCACCTCAAGGTCGTCATCGCCACCAAGCTGCGGCGCAACGAGAGCTTCACCCTCTCCTGGCGCCACCCCGAGGGCGACGCCCCCGGCCGCTCCACGCTGTGGCTGCACCCGTCCATCCCGCTCCGGTTCGTCTTCGACGAGGCCGAGACGCCCGAGCTGAGCCGTCGCTGGATCGAGGAACTCGCGCACTCCGCGAACTCGAGCGGAGGCATCACCCTCGTCGAGGAACATCTCGAAGGCGCAGACGTCGTCTGACGAGAAGGGCCGCGGGTTTCCCCGCGGCCCTTCTCGTTTCCGAATGGGTCAGCTCAGAGGCCCTCGTCCGAACTGGAGCTGACCGAACGCCGGGTCGTGGGCTCCCCCGTCGCCGGGTCGACGTACGTGCGCGACACGGTCTCCGTACGACGTCGGCGGGCGAGCAGCACGATGCCGATGAGGAAGATGATCACGCCGGCACCCATGAGGATGTAGCCGACCATGTCCAGGTTGACCCACGGCACGTCGACGTTGATCGCGAACACGAGGATCGCTCCGATGACGAAGAGCGCGATTCCGCTGCCGATGCTCATTGTCTCTCCCGTTCCGCGGCGCGGTGCCGCTCTCGGGGAGCATGGCAGCACCTCGTGGCGTCGAGGAGGGGCTTGACACGGCCACGCTCAGGTCTCCGGGACTCTCAGGCCGCGCCGGACTCCGGGCGCCGGGCCCAGAGGTCAGGGCCGAAGACCTCGTAGTCGATACGGTCCGGCGCGATCCCGCGGGCCGTCAGTGCGCCCCGAACGGCTTGCATGAACGACAGCGGCCCGCAGAGGAAGACGCGTGCCGTCGGCGGAAGGTCGATGCCGGCGAGATCCATCCGGCCGGACCGCACCGACGGCCCCTCCTCCACGCCCGCCGTGTACCAGGTCAGGGCGCGGACGTCGCTCAGATGCTGCGCACGACCGCGCACGGCAGAGACGAGGGCGTGCGTGTCCGGCTCCCGGTCCACATGGAACAGGTGCACCGGCCGGTCGGGACGCCGCTGTGCGAGGTCGTCCACCATCGCCGCGACGGGAGTGATGCCGATTCCCGCCGAGATCAGGACCAGCGCGTCATCGGAGTCGTCGAGCAGCAGGTCGCCGGCGGGCTGGGAGACATCGAGTACCGTACCGACCTGCGCGTTCTCGTGCAGCCAGGTCGACACCTGACCGTCCGGTGCGCCGTCCACACCACGCACACGCTTCACGGTGACGCGCAGCGCTGCCCCGGGTGCAGACGAGGAGATCGTGTACTGCCGGGGCTGGCGCGTGCCGTCCGGGAGGTCGACGGCGACGGCCACGTACTGCCCGGTCCGATGGGGCGCCCGCTGACCGTCCACCGGCTCCAGGACGAGGGAGATGACGTCGCGGGCCTCCTCCACCCGCTCGATGACGCGGTGCGGCCGCCACGGGTGGTCCGGGTCTGTGCCCGCCTCGGCGTAGAGCCGCGCCTCCTCCGCGATGAGCGAGCAGCCGAAGAGCCAGTACACCTCATCCCACGCGGCGTGCACCGCCGGTGTGACCGCCTCGCCGAGGACCTCATCGACGGCGGCCAGGAGATAGCGGCCCACGATCGTGTACTGACGGGCCGACACCCCCAGCGAGACGTGGCGGTGGGCGATACGTCGCATCACCGGGGAGAAATCCGGCGCGTCGGGATCGATGAGGTGGACGGCGAACGCCACGACGGACGCCGCCAGTGCCTTGGGCTGATCGCCCTGCGCCTGGTGCGCGCGGTTGAAGACGTTCAACAGCTCCGGATGCGCCTCGAACATGCGCCGATAGAACAGGGTGGTGATCTCGTCGGCGTGTGAGGCGACGACGCCGGCGGTGGCGCGGACGATGGCTTCGGAATCCGTGGAGAGCTGCATGGCTGCCTTTCGGTCGGTGTCCGTTCAGCCTCTCGACGACGAGCGCGCCACGTCGCCGCGGATACCGTGGAAAACAGGACTCTGCCCCGCTTTCACCTCACGTAGCCGTAGGACTCGACCCGCGGGAACGCGAGGCCATCGCCTTCGCCCGTCCACACGCCGCTGAAGCGCAGCACGACATCGTCTCCGGCGTCGAGCGGCCCGTTCCACGTGACGGCGTTCTCCGCCGCGGAAGGGCGGCCGGAGGTCGCTTCCAGCGTCGACGCTGCCCAGGTCGAGTCGTCGAGGAGGCCGTCCAGGCGGAACGTGAGCGCGCTCTTCGTGGAGTCCACCTCGCCGTTGTTGAGGAACTGCATGGTGTACGTCACGGTGCCCCCCACCTGGGGATCGGTCGGGCTCATGTTGAACGTGTACTGGAAGAAGAGACAGGCAGGCCCGACGCGCTGCGCGAGCACGCCCGTGCTCAGCGGCTTCGACACGGCCGGGTCCGCAGGTGTCGCCTCCGCGTGAGCGGCGGGAGCGAGCGTCGCTCCACCGAGCGAAAGAGCGGCCGCGACGCCGAGGGCGGCAGAGGCACGGGCAATGAGCGTCTTGTTCATGAGAGATGCCTTTCTCCGACGCGCTGCGGCGTCGGCGTGGTCGTCGAGGGAAACTCCTCGACGACCACTAGACGCCGAATGGCACGATCGATCACGCGACGACGAAGAAGTCGTCGCGCGATCGATCTGCCTGGCCTCTCCTAGTCCTCAATCACCGACGCGACCCGCCACCCGATGGCGGACGCCGAGCGCTGTCAGTCCCGCAAGCAGCAGCAGCGCTCCCAGGGCGAACGGGACGGCGGGTCCCTCGGATCCGGTCAGGGCGAGCTCACCACCCGGAGGGGGCGGCGGAGTGACGGCGGTCTCGTTGGTGAGTACCACCCCGACCGTCGCGCCTTCGGAGATCGTGAGCGTCGCGCCGTCGTCGCCGACGTCGACTCCTGCGCCGGTGAAGCGCGGGCTCTTCCACGTGACGCCCTCCACGGCGCTCGGCGCTTTCTCGCGGAGCGTGACGACAGTACCCACCGGCAGATCCGCGAGCCCCTCGCTCTCCCCGGCGCGGAGCGTGAGTTCACCGCGGACGGGCTGCCCCGCGAGCTCGTACGAGTACGCCACGGTGAAGGTCTGGTGCGCGGGGACGAGGGAGGCCCCCGCCCCCGTGACCTTCTTGGTCACCGTGAAGCCCCCGACCGGCGGCGGCGTGACCGTCGTCGGGTTGGTGAGCGTCACCGCGACCGTCGCGCCCCGTGCGATGGTGATGGTGGCGCCGCCATCGGTGATCGCGACACCGGTGCCGGAGAAGACCGGCGCCTGCCAGGTCACGCCGTCGACGTCCGCCGGCGTGATCTCAGACAGGGTGACGACCGTGCCCGCCGGCAGATCCTTCAGACCATCGGTCTGTCCGGATCGCAAGGCGAGCTCGCCCTCCACCGTCTGTCCTGCGCGCTGATACGAGTAGGCCACCCGGAACTCGCGATCGTCGGGCACCAGAGCCGCCCCCGGACCGCTGAGCGTCTTGGTCACCGTGAACCCGCCGACCGGAATCACCCCCTCGCCGTCTCCCCCACCCTGCGAGTAGATGACCGGCGTGCTCTCGGCGACCCACCGGGAGCCGGTCACGGTGTTGTGGAATGCATCATCGGGACGGACGTCGGCCGGCAGTGCGGTCTTGTACCGGAGCACGTAGATCGCGTCGGCGACGATCGGCGCGTCCACCGTCACAGTGAACGACTCGGAGCTGACCTCCGTGACGGTGAAGTCGCTGCCCGACTGCAGCCCGGTCGACACGGTGTACTTGCCTCCCGCCCAGTCCTTCGCGAGCACGTACGCCACGGTGACGGAGGCGGGATCGAGCACGAGGCCGGCCGTGAACGTGTCGGTGAGCGTCGGGGCCTCCCCGGCCAGCGCGGATGACGGGATGTTCACGCCCCACGCGATGTTCCGACCGTCGAGCGTCACGTCGCCCCACTTGGTCGGGGTCGTCGGCGCCGGGAACTCCGGGACCGGCCCGATCCCGCCGGGAACGTCGACCGGGACGACGGTTCCGCCGCCCGTCGTGAACGGGATCTCCGTCAGTGTGGTCTCCTCGTCCGCCCTGGCGCGGAAGTGCAGGGTGCCGCTGACGTCGGTGTGGCTGTCCACGTAGTCCGTGAGCGTGCACACGAGCTCACCGGTCGACACCTCGCACGTTCCGACGGTCTGGCCATCCGGCGCCGTCAGGGCGAAGGAATCCCGCACCCCGGTCAGGCTCGGGCTCGTCGGGAAGGCGAGGCGGAACGTGTCTCCCGCGGTCGCCGTGTCCGGCACTGCCCAGGTCGCTTCGAACGCGATCCGGTCCCAGACCTTGATCTGGTCGGTGGGTTCGGTGATGGTCAACGAGGTGATCCCCGCGACCTCCGCAGCGCGGGCCGTGGCCGGCGTCGCGATGACGGCCGCCAGGGCCGCCAGACAGATCGCGAGCAGAGCACCCACGAACGTCGTCAGGCGCGTTCCCCGCGCGCCCGATCTGATTGCATGCTGAATGACTGGCACTTTCGACTCCCCAGATGATCGATGAACTCGCGCATTTGGCTTCTTCCGCGCGAGTGATGTCCCCAGGAAGGGATGCAGAACGGCACGTTCTGTTACGCGGTTCGGCCGAACGGGTTTCTCGCGGCACACGCAATATGCCGTGATCCTGCGGAAAAGGCGTCATGAAACGGTCACCTCGTCATCTCTCCTGTGACGGATCGCTTCCCCTTCCGACGCGTCCGTCCGTCTGTAGAGGCATTCGCCGTCTACCTGGTGCCGGGGGCATCGTTGTCTCTCCCCGCTCCCGGCACCTCCTTTCGCAGCGCATCGATGCTCCACCGGTAGCGCTTCAGCCCCGCGAGCAGGATCGCGGCGGCCGTGAAGACGAAGACCGGGTATCGGAACGGCGCAAGCGGTCCGAGGAAGACGAGCATCGTCACGCCGAACGTCACCGTGAGCAGCGCGGCGACTCCCGCCGCGAGCCGGGTCCACAGCCCGACGGCCAGCAGCAGAGCGAGGACGGTCTCCAGAGCCGTCGCCAGCACGGCCGCCGTGTCCACCACCAGGTCGACGGAGACAGGGACGAGCTGCGCCGTGTACGCACGGAAGATCGTCCACGATCCCCACGACACGCCATCAGCCCCCGGGCCGCCGAGGAGCCCGAAGCGGTCGGCGACGGCGAGGGCGAAACTCGCCGCGATCGCGAGACGCAACGCGATCTGCCCCACGTCCTCGATCCGACGACGGGTCTCCGCGTTCGGCACATTCGTGGTCGTCATGGCTCCTGCTCCGATCCGGAGGCTGACGGGCGTCGAGACCTCCAGAGGAGAGACGGGAGAACGCGGCGACGATTACGACGGACGAGACGGGTAGTAGGGCGGGTCGGACTTGAACCGACGATCGTTGGGTTATGAGCCCACTGCCTTAACCAGCTTGGCCACCGCCCCGTACCGCCCAGCCTAGCGGGGCAGGGCCTTACGCTTCCGTTGCGCGGACGTGCGTCGCCGCGTGCTCCAGGTAGATCGCCGCGTTCGCCACCAGAGAGGCACGCTCGTCGTCCGACAGCGCCCTGCGCACCTTCGCGGGAACACCGGCGACCAGGGAACCCGGCGGCACCTCGGTCCCGCCGAGCACCACGGCTCCGCCGGCGATCAGGCAGCCCTCTCCGATCACGGCACCGCTGAGGACGACGGCCCCCATGCCGATGAGAGAGCCGTCACCGATCGTGCAGCCGTGCACCACCGCGTTATGGCCTATGGACACCTGGGAGCCGACGACGACGGGATGCCCGGCGTCGACGTGGATCGACACGTTGTCCTGGACGTTGCTGCCCGGACCGATGATGATGGGCGCCGAGTCACCGCGGAGCACGGCGTTGTACCAGACGCTCGCACCGGGTCCGAGGGAGACCGCGCCCACGATGCGGGCGCCGTCCGCGACGAAGGCCGTGTCGTCGAGCTCGGGGATGCGATCCGGGAGGGCGAGGATGGAAGCTCCGGCAGCGATGCTCATGAGGCGAGACTACCCTCACTCCCCCGGAATCACGCGGAAGTGAGTGGAGCCTCAGCTTCCTTGCGGAATGTCTGAGGCTGAGTAGCGTTGTACTCGTCAGTCAGAGAACTTCATTCGGAGGAGCACAAGATGAGCAAGGCCCAGACCGTTTCCACCACCGCCATCGACCCGACTGTCGCCGCCGGTGCGGCGCAGTTCCTCTCCCCCGTCGTCCTCGGTCTCCAGGCGCTGACCGTCAACGGCAAGCAGGCGCACTGGCACGTCCGCGGTGCCAACTTCGTCGGCGTGCACGAGCTGCTCGACACGATCGTCGCCCACGCCGGTGACTTCGCCGACACCGCCGCCGAGCGCATCGTCGCTCTGGGCCTCCCGATCGACGCGCGTGTGAACGCCGTCGCCGAGAAGGCCGGCGCCACCGGCGTTCCGGCCGGCTTCGCGCAGTCGGACGAGCTGATCCGCGCCGTGATCGCCGACATCGACGCGATCCTCGTCGATGTGAAGGCAGCTGTGGAAGGCCTCGACGAGGTCGACCTCACGAGCCAGGATGTGGCGATCGAGATCCAGCGCGGCCTCGAGAAGGACCGCTGGTTCCTCGTGTCGCACATCGCGGCCTGACACCACGTTCACGACGAAGGGCGGCTCCGATACGGGGCCGCCCTTCGTCGTGTGCGCGCCGCCTCAGGCGACGTGCGTGAGGCGGCCGCCGAGCAGCGTCGTGGTGACGGGCATCGTCCGGAGCCCCGCAGCATCAGCGGTGCGAGGATCCCTCCCGAGGATCACGATGTCGGCGCTCTGACCGGGACGGAGAGATGTGCGGACACTCGCTTCGAGCGCCTGCTCCAGCGTCAGCCGCTCCTCCGGATGCCAGGCAGCACGGTCGTCGTCAGTCCGCCAGACGGCCGCGGAGATCGCGTGCCAGGGGTCGAGCGGGGCGACCGGCGCGTCGGACCCGAAGCGCACCTCCGCGCCTGCCGCCCGCAGCGAAGCGAGCGGATAGCCGATGGCCGTCTGACCGGCCCAGTGGTGCTCGACCAGGTCGCGGTCGTCCACCGCATGCTGGGGTTGGACGCTCGCGCGCACCCCGAGCCGGGCGAATCGAGCCAGATCCGCGTGCCGCACCAGTTGCGCGTGCTCCATCGACCCCGTGGCCCCGGAAGCGCCGAAGGCGTCGAGGGCCGCCGTCACGGCGCGATCGCCGATCGCGTGCACGGCGACCTCGATCCCGGCTCCCGCCGCAGTGGTCAGCAGCGCCGTGAGTTCGTCCGGAGGTACCGTCAGCACCCCGTAGTTCGCGGGGTCGCCGGGGTAGGAATGTGAGCAGGCCGCGGTACGGGTGCCGAGCGAGCCGTCGCTGATGATTTTCAACGACCCGACCCGCACGAGGGATCCGACCAGCCCGGTCGGATCCGACACCCCAAGGCGCTCCCCCGTGCGGAGGCCCGCGGTGATCGCCCGATCGAGATCCGCCCGATAGAACGCGAACTCGACACGGTGCGCGGAGAAGCCCGCGAGGATCCGTCGCGGCCAGGCATCGGCGTTCCACGCCATGTCGAAGTCGACCAGACCGGTCACGCCACGCGCTGCGGCCGCCGCCCCCGCACGGATGACCGCCTCATCGCTGTGGGCAGGGTCGACGGCATTCAGGCGGCGGGAGATCTCGAACGCGTCCTCCTCGCGGAGCAGACCGTCGTCTCCGCGGAAGCCCTCGCGCGCCAAGGCCGCCGAGTTCAGCCAGACGCTGTGCACGTCCGCGTTGATCAGGTAGGTCGGCACGACGCCGGTTTCGGCATCGAGCGCGGCCACGGATGGCCGATCAGGCCACAGCGCGTCCCGGAACCCCGTGCCGATCCGTCTTCCGTCGGGGAGGACCGGAGCGTCGCGCATCAGTCTCGCGGCCGCTGCGGCCGAGTCCGCCTCGTCCAAGGGCACGCGCTCCGCCGCCAGAGCCCACTGCACGGTGTGCACGTGGTTGTCCCACAGCCCGGGGACCGCCCAGGCACCGTCCGCTTCGATGACCTCGCCGCGCGCCGGCAGGGCCCCGGTCGGCGCGATGTCGACGATGCGTCCGTGGGCGAGGTGGAGGTCGACCGGCTCATCGTCCAGCAGGAACTCCCGCCCCGGACCCACGGGGCGGACGGCACGGACCGTTCCGACCTCGACTCCGAGGGCGCTCACGCCCCGCCACCCGTCCGTGCGTCCTGTGCACGACGCATCTCCGCGGCGAGGGCGGCGTTCTCGTACGGCCCTTCGGCGTGCAGCGCCGCGATCACCGCCTCGATGGTCTCCGCCGGCTTGTTCTGGCTCAGCTTCCGCTTGGCGACGACCTTCGTCGGGGTGAGGCGGAAGCCGACCGTTCCGGATTCGAGTCTCTCGATGAAGCCCGCGTCGTTCGGACGCTCCCACATCAGGCGCGGGTCGGGCAGGCGCGACTCGAACCGCGCGACGAGGGCATCGAGCACACGGAGGTTCTCCGCGGTGCTGAGGATCTCGGGAACGCCCGACAGGTGCACCGCGGTGTAGTTCCAGGTGGGGACCGCGGGGGCGTCGCCGTACCAGCCCGGCGAGACGTACCCGTGCGGCCCTTGGAAGGCAAGCAGGATCTCCCTGTGCCCCAGGCCGTGGATGGCGTCGTCCGGGCGGCCCACGTGCCCCACGACCGTCAGATCATCGCGGTCGTCGTCGAGGAGGACGGCATAGTGCGAGGCGACCAGACCATCCTCAGGCGCACTCACCACCGTCGCCCACGGGTTGGCGTCGATGACGCGGCGGATCTCGGCCACATCGGCGAGCGTGAAGCTCGGATTCTGTCGCATGGATCCCAGCCTAGAGCGGCGGAAGCCTCGGGGATCCCGCCCTCAGGCCTGACAGCGCGGGCACCAGTACAGCTTGCGGGCGCCGATCTCCTCCAGGGCGATCTCGGTCCCGCACACCCGGCACGGTAGGCCGGCGCGGTGGTAGACCCAGTGGCGGTCGTCGCGGCTGGCCATCGCGGCGCGGTACTGCTCAGGAGACAGTCCGTCCATGGTCATCATCTGACCGGTCTCCACACCGATGGCCAGCAGCCGCACCCAGTCGTGCCAGAGCGCCCTGACGACATCCTCCGGGACGTCGCGGCCCGGCGTGTGCGGGTTCAGCCGCTGCCGGTAGAGCATCTCGGCGCGGTACACGTTGCCGATGCCGCTGACGACCGCCTGGTCCATCAGCAGCAGCGCGATCGGGGTCGGCTTCTTCCGCACGGCGCGGACGAACCGCTCCTCGTTCTCCGCCGGATCGCCGACGAGCGGATCGGGGCCGAGCTTGGCCACGGTCGCCAGCATCTCCTCCGGCGTCTGCAGCACGCACGCGGTGGGACCGCGCAGGTCGGCCACCGTGATGTCGGTCATGAGGCGCAGCCGCACCTGACCCACCACGGGCGGCGGCCATTCGTCGATCTCGTCGGTCAGGCCCTTGGTCTGCTCGGACATCCGCACGTGGACCCTGGCGCGCCGCGGGGCCCCGATCGAGGCGAGCGAGTTCTCCCCCGCATCGTCGAGGATCGCCTCGTCGAGAGTGGTGCCGCGCTGATTTGTCTGTCCCATCCGGCCGTTGGCCGACGCGATGGTGGGATCGACGAGGATCTCCCCCGCGAAGTCCCACGCGCCGTAGAGGCCGAGGTGCACACGCAGCCAGAGGTCGCCCTCCGCTTCGAGGAACATCTGCTTGCCCACGGCCTGCACGCTCACGGCCTGGCGTCCGTCGAGCACGGCGGCGCCCTCGGCGAATCGTCCCTGCGGGCTGGAGGCGCTCATCGTCTTGCCGACGAAGTTGCGATCGAACTGCCGCGCGATGCGGTGGACGGAATGTCCTTCGGGCATATCAGGCCCGAGGGTCCGGGAGGAGCGAGCCGTCCCGCTCGAAGTCGGCGATCTGGCCGATCCGGCGGACGTGACGCTCGTCGCCCGAGAACGGCGTCGCGATGAACCGGTCGATGAAGGCCGTGACCTCGTCGTAGGTGTGCTGGCGAGCTCCGATGGCGATGACGTTCGCGTCGTTGTGCTCGCGCGCGAGCTCGGCCGTGGACAGGTTCCAGACGAGGGCTGCGCGGACGCCGGCGACCTTGTTCGCCGCGATCTGCTCGCCGTTGCCCGAGCCGCCGAAGACGACGCCGAGCGCCGGCACCCCTGTCGCCTGATCGACGACGACGGCCTGCGCCGCCCGGATGCAGAAGGCGGGGTAGTCGTCGAGCGCGTCGTACTCCACCGGACCGTGGTCGATCACCTCGTGACCCGCGGCGCGGAGGTGCTCCTGCAGCTGGGTCGAGAACTCGAGTCCGGCGTGATCGGTGGCGATGTGGATGCGCATGGTGTCCATCCTAGGATCCGGTGTCCGCGACTCAGGGGGCGATGCCGGCCGCCGCGGGCTTGAACCCCGCGCGCACGTTCTCGCAGCACCCGGGACGGCAGACGTCGAACGCGCCGGGCAGATCGGTGACGTGCGGACGCTCCGCGTTCGGGCGACCCTGCAGGCGCTCCTCGATGAGGTCGACGATGCCCTCCACGAACGCCGCGCGGACACCGGGCGTCGGCGTGCGGACGAAGGCGAGGCCCGCCTCCTCCGCGGCTTCGGCGGCCTCGGTGTCGAGATCCCAGAGGACCTCCATGTGGTCGCTCATGAAGCCGACGGGGACCACGATGACCGCCTTGCGGCCGCGCGCTGGGAGCCCCGCGATCACGTCGCAGACGTCGGGCTCCAGCCAGGGCTGCGACGCGGGGCCGGAACGCGACTGGTAGACGAGCTCCCAGGGCACGTCGGCGGCTCCCGGGATGGCGGCCCGTACCTGCCCCATCGTCCACTCCGACACGGCGAGGTGCTGCGCGGCGTAGGCCCCACCCTCGCCCCACTCGATGTCCCTGGCACCGGAGCGCTCGGCGTCAGCCGTCGGGATGCTGTGCGTGGAGAAGAGGACCTGGATCTCGGTCGGCGCGAAGCCCTGGTCGAGATAGCCCTGCACCGACTCCCGCACGCCCGCCTCGAAGGCCTCGACGAAGCCGGGGTGGTCGTAGAAGGGACGGATCTTGTCGATGGTGACCGTCTCGCCGAGGCCGGTGTCCGTCAGCACGCGAGCGAAGTCCTCGCGGTACTGGCGGCAGCTGGAGAACGAGCTGTACGCGCTCGTGGCGAAGGCGAGGAGGGTGGTGTGACCGTTCGCGGACGCCTCGGGCAGCACGTCCTCCAGGTACGGACCCCAGTTGCGGTTGCCCCAGTACACGGGGAGGTCGATCCCCCGGGCCACGAGCGCCTTCTCCAGCGCGTCCTTGAGCACACGGTTCTGGCCGTTGATCGGGCTCACCCCGCCGAAGTGACGGTAGTGGTGCGCGACCTCCTCCAGACGCTCATCCGGGATGCCCCGACCGCGCGTCACGTTCCGGAGGAAGGGGATCACGTCCTCCTGGCCCTCCGGGCCGCCGAAGCTCGCCAAGAGGATGGCGTCGTAGGCGACGGGCGTGGTCACATAGGGGTCGCCGCCGGCAGCGGCGGGCGAGGCAAAGGGAACGACATTCGGCTCGATCGCGGTCACCCCTCCATCTTCCCACCTCCGCGGACGACGAGCGTCCGCACGACCGTGACTATCCCCGGTCCGTGAGGATCGACGGCGCGCGCGTCGCTCTGGCGTAGGCTGTCATGGTTGCCGTCGGCGCCAACTGCGCCGACCCCCGGTTACATCCCCTCACCCCTGGGAGTACAGCTTTGCCTGGAGAGAACCTCACCCGAATCGAAGCGCAGGAGCGCCGCGACGTCGTCGACACGCACTCCTATGAGGTCGCCCTCGATCTGACCAAGGGCGCCGAGGTCTTCGGCTCCCGGAGCGTCGTGCGCTTCTCCGCGTCCCCCGACAGCTTCACCTTCATCGACCTCATCGCCCGTGACGTGCGCGAGATCTCGCTCAACGGAGAGCAGCTCGACCCGCGCGAGGTCTTCGCAGACTCCCGGATCGCGCTCGCCGGACTGCAGGAGGAGAACGTCCTCGTCGTCGACGCCGACTGCCTCTACACCAACACCGGCGAGGGCCTGCACCGCTTCGTCGACCCGGTGGACGGCGAGGTGTACCTCTACTCGCAGTTCGAGGTGCCCGACTCCCGTCGCGTGTTCGCCGTCTTCGAGCAGCCCGACCTCAAGGCCACCTTCCAGTTCACGGTGACCGCCCCCGCGGAGTGGAAGGTCGTCTCCAACTCCCCCACCCCCGAGCCCATCGTCCACGACGACGGAGTCTCGGCCACCTGGGGCTTCGAGCCCACGCCCCGGATCTCCTCCTACATCACGGCTCTCGTCGCGGGCCCGTACGAGGCCACCTTCTCCGAGCTCACCAGCGCCTCGGGACGCGTGATCCCGCTCGGCGTCTACGGACGCAAGAGCCTCTGGCAGCACCTGGACGCCGACTACATCTTCGACAAGACCCGTGAGGGCTTCGCCTACTTCGAGTCCAAGTTCGGCGTGCCGTACCCGTTCGCCAAGTACGACCAGCTCTTCGTCCCGGAGTTCAATGCGGGCGCGATGGAGAACGCGGGAGCGGTGACCTTCACCGAGACGTACGTCTTCCGCAGCAAGGTCACCGACGCCGTCAAGGAGCGTCGCGTCGTCACGATCCTGCACGAGCTCGCCCACATGTGGTTCGGCGACCTCGTCACCATGAAGTGGTGGAACGACCTCTGGCTCAACGAGTCGTTCGCGGAGTGGGCGTCCACCATCGCGACGGCCGAGGCGACGGAGTGGACCGAGGCCTGGACGACCTTCAACGCGATGGAGAAGACCTGGGCCTACCGCCAGGACCAGCTCCCCTCGACCCACCCGATCGTCGCCGAGATCAACGACCTCGAAGACGTGCAGGTGAACTTCGATGGGATCACCTACGCCAAGGGCGGCTCCGTCCTGAAGCAGCTGGCCGCCTGGGTCGGCATCGAGGCGTTCTTCTCGGGCGTCTCGCAGTACTTCCAGAAGCACTCCTGGGGCAACACCGAGCTCAGCGACCTGCTCACCGAGCTCGAGGCCACCAGCGGTCGCGACCTCGGCACGTGGTCCAAGAAGTGGCTGGAGACGGCCGGCGTCAACACTCTCGAGCCGGTCGTGGCCGAGGACGACAACGGGAAGATCTCGCGTTTCGCCATCACTCAGACGGCTCCGGCCGACTACCCGACCATCCGTCCGCACCGTCTCGGCATCGGCTTCTACTCGCTGCAGGACGGCGCACTCACGCGCACCCACCACATCGAGGTGGACGTGGACGGTGACCGCACCGAGGTGCCCGAGCTCCAGGGCCTGGCTCGCCCCGATCTCATCCTCCTCAACGACGACGACCTCGCGTACGCGAAGATCCGTCTCGACGAGAAGTCGCTCGCGACCGCGATCGCCCACCTCGCCGACATCCACGACCCCCTCGCACGCTCGCTCGTGTGGGGTGCGGCCTGGGACCAGACCCGCGACGCGGAGACGCCCGCATCCGACTACATCGACCTCGTCCTCGGCAACATCGGTCGGGAGACCGAGTCCACCACGGTCCGGACCACGCTCGCGCAGCTGCGGACGGCCGCGACGCTCTACGTCGCTCCGGCGGAGCGCGAAACCGCACGGCTCAAGGTGGCCGACGGTCTCTGGGCGCTCGCCGAGTCGGCGGAGGCCGGCAGCGACAGCCAGCTCCAGTTCGTCACCGCCTTCGCGAACAACCTGGTGACGCCGGAGCACGCCGGCATCGTCGGCCGTCTGCGCTCGGGCGAGGAGACGCTCCCCGGACTCGACGTGGACGCCGACCTGAGCTGGCAGCTCCTCGTCGGCCTTGCGACGATCGGTGCGACCGACGCCGGTGCCATCGACGCCGCGCTGGCCGCCGACAACACGGCCAAGGGCGCGGAGTTCGCCGCGCAGGCGCGCGCGGCTCTTCCGGACGCCGCAGCGAAGCAGCAGGCCTGGGACGCGCTGATCGCGCGCGACGACGCCCCGAACACGATCGTCCGCTCCGCAGCCCTCGGTTTCGTCCACCCGGCGGGTGCCGAGGTGCTCGGTGCCTTCGTGTCGCAGTACTTCGACATGCTCCTGCCGGTGTGGGAGTCGCGGACCTACCAGATCGCCCAGTACCTGGTCGTCGGGCTGTTCCCCACCGCGCTCGCGGACGTCGCCCTGCGCGACGCGACGCGCGGATGGCTCTCCGAGCACCAGGACGCGCCGCCCGCGCTGCGCCGTCTCGTTCTGGAGAACCTCGCGGACGTGGAGCGCGCTCTCGCAGCGCAGTCCCGCGACGCCGAGGACTGACCCTCCGCCACCGACACGACACGGGCCTCTGCCGCCGCTCTTCCAGCCGGCGCAGAGGCCCGCTCGGTACCATCGAGACGATGCTGATTTCCGCCGAGACGACCCCCGCGCCGACGCCCGCCGAACTCCCGCCGTGGGTGCAGGACATGCTCGCCGTGCTGACCACGGTCGGCGGCAAGCTCCTCCAGATCGCGATGATCATCGGCGCCTGCGTCCTCATCGCGCTCGTGCTGCGCCGGGTGATCACCCGCGTCGTGCACCGCATCGTGGACACCGCCAAGAACAAGGCCGCCGTCGACGACACGCAGGCGCTGGAACGCTCCCCGCTCGCGGACATGCGCCTCGTGCAGCGCACCCGAACGCTCGGCACCATCCTGCAGAACATCGTGAACGTGATGCTCGTCATCATCGCGATCATCCTCATCGTCAACGCGATCGACAACGCTCTTCTCGGATCGCTCACCCTCCTCACGGCAGCGGTCGGCGCCGGCCTGGGTTTCGGCGCCCAGAACATCGTCAAGGACGTGCTGAACGGGATCTTCCTCGTCGCCGAGGACCAGATCGGCATCGGAGACGTCGTCGACCTCGGGCTGGCGAGCGGCGTCGTCGAATACGTCAGCGTGCGCGTGACCCAGGTGCGGGACGTGAACGGGACGCTCTGGTACGTCCGCAACGGCGAGGTCACCCGCATCGGGAACATGTCGCAGGGCTGGGCGCGGGCGATCGTCGACATCGGTGTCGCCCCGGATTCCGACCTCGAGCAGGTCGAGCAGATCCTTCTGGAGACCGCGCAGGGACTGGCGAAGGACCCGAAGTGGCGCACGCGCATCGTGGAGAAGCCGGAGCTGTGGGGCCTCGAGTCCATCGACGGGGATGCGCTCGTCGTCCGGGCCGTCATCAAGACCAGGGCGAACGCGCGGGACGACGTGGCACAGGAGCTCCGACGCCGCCTCCGGGCCGCTCTGCTGGAGAAGGAGATCGACGTGCCGCGTCTCGCGGACGTCGTGCCCACAGGACTGGAGGGCGCGCGCCGCGTCCGGGGCGCCAACCCGCCGAAGACGCGCCCCAACGCCGTCACCGGGGTGCCCGTCATCCCCGACCGCGGCATCTGGCGACGCAAGAAGAACACCGGCGGCGACGGGAGTGCAGACAAGTGACGTTCTACGACGAGGTCGGCGGCCGCGAGACGTTCGCGAAGATCGTCTCGGTGTTCTATCGCGAGGTCGCCCTCGATCCCGTGCTCAAGCCCATGTACCCGGAGGAAGACCTCGGTCCGGCGGAGGAGCGGCTGCTGCTGTTCCTCGAGCAGTACTGGGGCGGGCCGACGACCTACGGCGAGACCCGCGGTCACCCCCGCCTGCGGATGCGCCATATGCCGTTCCGGGTCGATCCCGACGCCCGGGATCGTTGGCTTCGTCATATGCGCACCGCCGTGGACGAGGCGCAGCTGTCCCCGTTGCACGAAACCACTCTCTGGGACTACCTGGAGCGCGCCGCCTATGCCATGGTGAACACATTCGAGCCGTCCGGTATCGGTACGGCACCTCAGGGCCGCACGACCCTGGAGACCCGCTCCCGTCAGGAATCAACGGAGAACCCATGACGACGACACCCCCGACCGCAGACGTCCTGGTGATCGGTTGGGGGTTGGCGGGGCTCGTGGCCGCCGCGGAAGCCCTCGAGGCCGGACGTCGCGTCGTCATCGTCGACCAGGAGCCCCGCACGAACCTCGGCGGGCAGGCGTGGTGGTCGTTCGGCGGCCTGTTCCTCGTGGACTCCCCCGAGCAGCGCCGCCTCGGCATCAGCGACTCGCTCGAACTCGCGACCCAGGACTGGTTCGGCACCGCGGGGTTCGATCGGCCGGAGGACGAGTGGCCACGGCGATGGGCAGAGGCCTACCTGCAGTTCGCGGCCGGCGAGAAGCGCTCCTGGCTCCGCGCCCGCGGCGTCGGCTTCTTCCCGGTGGTCGGATGGGCCGAGCGCGGCGGCTACGGGGCCCTCGGGCCCGGGAACTCTGTTCCTCGCTTCCACATCACCTGGGGCACCGGTCCGGGTATCGTCGCCCCGTTCGCGGCCGCCGTCGAGCAGGGTGAGCGCGAGGGACGGCTGACCGTTCTGGCCCGACACCGCGTCGAGGAACTCATCCTCACCGACGGACGTGTGTCCGGTGCTCGCGGGACCGTGCTGGCATCGGACGGCGCCGCCCGTGGCGTCCCCTCCTCGCGCGAGGTCATCGGCGGCTTCGAGATCGACGCGACGGCGACGATCGTGGCCTCGGGGGGCATCGGCGGAAACCACGACCTCGTCCGCGCGGCCTGGCCCCCGCGCCTCGGCACTCCCCCGGCGCACATGCTCTCCGGCGTGCCCGCCTATGTCGACGGCTCGATGCAGGCCGTGAGCGCCACCGCCGGCGCCCGCCTCATCAACGGCGACCGGATGTGGCACTACGTGGAGGGCATCACGAACTGGAACCCGGTGTGGCCGCAGCACGGCATCCGCATCCTGCCAGGGCCGTCGTCGCTGTGGCTCGACGCGACCGGACACCGGCTCCCCGTTCCGCTCTTCCCCGGCTTCGACACCCTCGGCACGCTCGAGCACCTGCGGCGGACGGGCCACGACCACTCCTGGTTCGTGACCTCGCGGCAGATCGTGGAGAAGGAGTTCGCGCTGTCCGGCAGCGAGCAGAACCCCGACCTCACCGGCAAGGATGTGGCGCTGCTGCTCAAGTCCCGCCTCGCGAAGGGGCCGACGGGACCGGTGCAGTCATTCCTCGACGAGGGCGAGGACTTCATCGTCGAGAACGACCTGGAGTCCTTGCTGGAGCAGATGGCGGCTCATCCCGGCGGGGAGCTCCTGGACGTCGATGCCGTGCGCCGGGAAGTGGTCGCTCGCGATCGCGAGATGGCGAACGACTTCAGCAAGGATGCGCAGATCGGCATGCTGCGCTCGATGCGGGCCTATCGCGGGGACAAGCTCATCCGCACCGCGGCGCCGCACCGGCTGCAGGATCCCTCCGCAGGACCGCTGATCGCGGTCAAGCTGCACGTGCTGACCAGGAAGTCCCTCGGCGGAATCAACACGGATCTCGACGGTCGTGCCCTGGACGGAGGCGGCGCACCGATTCCTGGCCTCTTCGCCGCCGGTGAGGCCAGCGGCTTCGGCGGCGGGGGCGCGCACGGCTACCGCGCCCTGGAGGGGACGTTCCTCGGCGGGTGCCTGTTCTCCGGCCGTCAGGCGGGACGCGCGGCGGCTGCCCTCGGCTGAACCGGCACTGTTCCCTGGTCCTGCCTGCGGTCACGTCAGGCGGTGGAGCCGGTGGCCCGCACCCCCGTCAGTCCGGTGGCGACGGGGCCCCGTGCGAGGACGTGGCCGCGGCGGAAGGCGAGCCGCGTCCAGCGGCCGGACCGCGTGACGGTCACGTCCTCTTCACCGGAGATGAAGCCCAGCGCGTCCGCGGCGAACGCCACGCCCCGCGGCAATCCGCCGAGGTCGTCGTCCGGCTCGCCCCAGATGGCCGCACGAAGCGCGCGCACGGCCTCCTCACCCGACCCCGGCCCCGCACCGTGGGCGACCGCGGAGATGCCCCACTGTGCGCGCTGCGCGATGGTGGAGGCGGGCAGGACGGACTCCGCGAGCCAGCCCTGCCGCGGGGGCGCGACGCCGGCCCATGCGGGCGAGAGGGCGGTCTCGGGCAGCCCGAGGCGCTGCGGGTCGTCCGTCGGGCTCAGGGCGTCGATCACGAGGTCGCACTCGAGCTCCGGATCGGCACGGACGATGCGCATGGCGAGGATCGTCGGCGTCTGGTCGAAGAGCCCCTGGGGTGCGAGGACCGCCGTCGTGAGCGCCAGGACGCCGCGATGGGCCTGCAGGCGAACCCCTTCGTCAGACACCCGGGCCGCGCGGCCCGTGAACGTGAGGACATCCTTCGCCGTGTCCGGATCGGCGAGCAGGAGCTGAGGGGTCACGCGTTCTAAACTACCAACGAGCGGCGACCCGGGGCCGCGGAGGGGAACACATGAGCGCCGACGAGCACGCCATCCAGACCGTGGAGCGTCTTCTCGACGTCCTCGACCTCGACGCCACCCAGGCGCGGACCACCGAGGACATCTTCACCGGTTCGTCGCACCCGATGCCGAGCGGCCGCATCTACGGCGGTCAGGTGCTCGCGCAGACCCTCGTGGCCGCGGAGCGCACGCTGCCGCAGGACCGGGCCGTCCACTCGATGCACGGGTACTTCCTCCGCCCGGGCGACGCGAGTCAGGGCATCACCATCGCCGTCGATCGCATCCATGACGGCCGCTCGTTCTCCACCCGTCGGACTCAGGCATACCAGAACGGCGTCCCGATCTTCTCGATGATCGCCTCGTTCCAGGACGCCGACCCCGGAGTGGAGCATGCCGAGCCCATGCCCGCCGGTATCCCTGTCCCGGAGGACCTCGTCCCCGATGAGGACCGGGTGCCGGGCCTCGCCGGCGGTGCACGGCGCATGCTGAGCGAGCGCGCCGCGGACATCCGCCACGTCGACTCCCCGCTCTATCTGCCGAACGATGATGAGAGGGTTCCGCGGCAGGCGGTGTGGATGCGGCTGCGTGCCCCGCTCCCCGACGACCAGCGGCTGCATCGGGCCGCGCTCGCCTACCTCAGCGACATGACGATCCAGGAGTCGATCCTGCGCGCTCACGGAGTGTCATGGTCGCTGCCCGGGTTGAAGGTCGCGAGCCTGGACCACGCGATGTGGTGGCATCGTCCGGCCCGCGTGGACGAATGGCTCCTCTACGTGCAGGAGTCGCCGAGCGCCCGGGGCGGTCGCGGTCTGGCCACGGGGCGGGTGTACACCCGTGAGGGCGCGCTGGTCGCGAGCGTCGCGCAGGAGATCATGATCCGCGTCCCGGAGGATCGCTGACCTGCGCTCAGCGGTGGGCGTACTCGATGGAGGGGCCGACGTACGGCTCCCATGCCTCGCGCATCTCCGCGGTCAGCCGCGTCGGCCGCCCGGTCCCCGCGTCGACGAGCACGATGACGGCCGTGGACCGCGCGTAGAGTTCACGCGGCTCGGCGGCCGGGTCGTTGTGCACCTCGTAGCAGACCTCGACGCTCGATCCACCGAGCTTCCCGAACCACATCTGCACCTCCAACGGGCGGCGCTGATACGGCACCGGAGCGAGGTACTCGATCTCCTGCCGCGCGATGAGCGTCAGGATGCCTTCCTCGATCCCGGAGTCGAGGACGGCCGTGGACGGCGCCTGCTCGCCGGGTCCCGCCCGCCAGAACGCGCGGACGCGCGCCTCCTCGAGCAGCTTCAGCATCGAGGTGTTGTTGACGTGGTTGAACGCATCCAGATCGCCCCAGCGGAGCTGGATCGGGATGTGCAGGCGGGAACCCGGCGAGTCGGTGCTCATGACCGGCTCAGTCGCGCGTGAGCTTGCGGTGGGTCGAGCGGTGGGGCTTGGCCGCGTCCGGCCCGAGGCGCTCGATCTTGTTCTGCTCGTAGGCCTCGAAGTTGCCCTCGAACCAGTACCACTGGTCGGGCTTCTCGTCCGTGCCCTCGTACGCGAGGATGTGCGTCGCGATCCGATCGAGGAACCACCGGTCGTGGGTGATGACCACGGCGCAGCCGGGGAACTCGAGCAGCGCGTTCTCCAGGGAGCTCAGGGTCTCGACGTCGAGGTCGTTGGTCGGCTCGTCGAGGAGGAGCAGGTTGCCGCCCTCCTTGAGGGTGAGCGCGAGGTTCAGACGGTTGCGCTCACCACCGGAGAGCACGCCGGCCTTCTTCTGCTGGTCCGGACCCTTGAACCCGAACTTGGACACGTAGGCACGGGACGGGATCTCGGTCTTGCCGACCGTGATGAAGTCGAGTCCGTCGGACACGACCTCCCACAGGGTCTTGTTCGGGTCGATCGACGAACGCGACTGGTCGACGTAGCTGATCTTGACGGTCTCGCCGATCTTCAGGTCTCCGCCGTCCAGGGGCTCGAGACCGACGATGGTCTTGAACAGGGTCGTCTTTCCGACGCCGTTCGGACCGATGACGCCGACGATGCCGTTCGGCGGGAGGCTGAAGCTCAGGCCGTCGATGAGCGAGCGCCCGTCGAAGCCCTTCTTGAGGTTCTTCGCCTCGATGACCACGTTGCCGAGTCGAGGACCGGCAGGGATCTGGATCTCCTCGAAGTCCAGCTTCCTCGTCCGCTCCGCCTCGGCCGCCATCTCCTCGTACCGGGCCAAACGGGCCTTCGACTTGGTCTGGCGGCCCTTCGCGCTGGAGCGGACCCAGTCGAGCTCGTCCTTGAGGCGCTTCGCGAGCTTGGCGTCCTTCTTGCCCTGGATGTCGAGGCGCTCGGCCTTCTTCTCCAGGTACGTCGAGTAGTTGCCCTCGTAGCCGATGAGGCGGCCGCGGTCGACCTCAGCGATCCACTCGGCCACGTGGTCGAGGAAGTACCGGTCGTGGGTGATCGCGATCACGGCGCCCTTGTACGACTGGAGGTGCTGCTCGAGCCAGAGCACGCTCTCCGCGTCGAGGTGGTTGGTGGGCTCGTCGAGGAGCAGCAGGTCGGGCTTCTGCAGCAGCAGCTTGGCCAGCGCCACACGGCGCTTCTCGCCACCGGAGAGCGGAGCGATGGCCGCGTCGCCGGGCGGGGTGCGCAGGGCGTCCATCGCCTGCTCGAGCTGGGAATCGAGGTCCCAGCCGTCCGCCGCGTCGATCTCCTCCTGCAGCGTACCCATCTCCGCGAGCAGCGCATCGAAGTCGGCGTCCGGGTCGGCCATCAGCGCGGAGATCTCGTTGAACCGGTCGACCTTGGCCTTGATGGCGATGCCGTCCTGGATGTTCTCCAGGACCGTCTTCGACTCGTCGAGCTCGGGCTCCTGCATGAGGATGCCCACGGAGTAGCCCGGCGAGAGCTTGGCCTCACCGTTGGAGGGCGTGTCGAGCCCCGCCATGATCTTGAGGATCGTCGACTTTCCGGCGCCGTTGGGGCCGACCATGCCGATCTTCGCGCCCGGCAGGAACGCCATCGTGACGTCGTCCAGGATGAGCTTCTCACCCACCGCCTTGCGGGCACGAACCATGGAGTAGATGTACTCAGCCACCGAAAACCGCTCCTTCTGTTGGCGTCGAAGATCGACACTCCAGCCTACCGGCCGTGAGCGGGCTTATCTGTGTACGCGGGTCACCAGTCGATCGGCCGCGTCACGCCCACGAGACAGCGCCCGCCGGCGAGCTGCGGCATGACGGTGGTCACGACGGCGCCGGTGGAGGGCCCGACCTGTCCGATCAGGCACTCCTCCTCGCCCCAGCGGACCGAGAACTGGATGCTCTCCGCCGGGTTCCCGACCGTGGACTGGTCCGGCGTGAGCTGCATGGCGTCCCGATCGAACCCCGCCGCGACGAGACCGTCGACGTATGCCCGCCCCTCCGCGCGCTGCTCCGTGCCCCACACCTGTTCGGCCACTGCGGTGAACACGGGAAGGTTGTCTGCGGCGCTCCCGCCCGGCACCAGAGCAGGCGCGGCCGGCGGTGTCGGCGTGGCACTGGCCGTCCCGGTCGGGGTCGGCGTCACCTCCGGCTCCGGGGCGCACCCGGCGAGGACGGCTGCCGAGAGACCGGCGACGAGCACGAGCGTCGCAGCGCGGGAGTTCAGGACCGATCGGAGCACGAGCAGAGTCTAGGCCGCCTCGCCCTCCGCCGGCTGCTCCCACGCATCGCGCCCTTCCTCATCGGTCGTCGGGACGTCCCCGCTCACCTCCACATCCGTGGGAGACGGACGGGTGCTCGGTCGGTACGCGGTGGTCCCCCACCGCAGATCGTGTCCGATCGTGTCGGCGTCGATGTCGACGCTCGTCCCCTGCTTGCCATTGCTCTCCCACGGTCGTACGCGCAGTCGTCCCGAGACGATGACGCTGTCGCCGACCCTGAGCGATGCGCGCGCATGCTCCGCGAGCTGGCGGAAGGCTGCGATCGAGAACCAGTTGGTCCCCGCATCCACCCACGAGCCGCTCGCTGCGTCGAAGCGCCGGTGCGTGCTCGCCAGCCGGAAGTTCGTGACGGGCACCCCCGCACTCGTCCGCCCCGGGGTGGGCTCCGTCGCGACTCTCCCCACGATGGTCACGGTGTCGATCATGCGTTCGTCCTCTCGCTGCCGGCTCAGCGGCCGGATGCCCTCCAGCGTGCACCTCGCGGAGCAGGTTGCAGGGGCACGATCGCGCGATCTGTGGACGGGCTAAGGCAACCGTCATCCGTGCAGAAGAAGCCAGGTCACCGCCGGATATCGATGCGCGGGCCAATGTCGGTGGTCGGTCGTATGTTCGAACCATGGAAGGAGAGACCATGACCGCCACCACCACCGCTTCGATCCCTGCTCCCGGAATCCCCCTCGTGGCCCCGCCGCTCGCGTCCCGGCGAGAGCACCTCGTCCGTGCCGCCGATCACCTGTGGCGCGTACAGGACAGCCGCGAGCACGTCCTCGGCCACCTGCGCGTGGTGGCCGATCCTCTCGGCCTCCGGTACCGGGCGGAGCGGCTCCATCTGGCGACGGGCGGCTTCCGGCTGATCGGCGAGTTCTGGCGCGCGGACGACGCCGTCGACGCGCTGCGACACTGCTGACCTCCGGTCGACGTGACCGGCGATCACTGGCGCCCCCGGCAGGATTCGAACCTGCGACCAAGAGATTAGAAGGCTCCTGCTCTATCCCCTGAGCTACGGAGGCGGACATCTCTACCGTACCGCGCTCCCCCGGCGGATGTCGGGGCCGTCGATAGGATGGCGACATGGTGACTGCTTCCGAGAACGACCGCCTCGTCTGGATCGACTGTGAGATGACGGGACTCGATCTCGCCATCGATGAACTGGTCGAGATCGCGGTGGTGGTCACCGACTTCGAGCTGCGTCCGCTCGACCCCGGCTTCCAGGTCGTCATCCGTCCGAGCGCGGACGCCCTCGCGCACATGAACGACTTCGTCACCGCGATGCACGAGACCTCCGGGCTCATCGAGGAGATCCCGCAGGGGATCAGCCTCGAGGAGGCGGAGGAACAGACGCTGGCCTACATCCGCCGCTTCGTCCCGCTGGAGCGCCGCGCGCCCCTCGCCGGCAACACGATCGGCACCGACCGGATGTTCCTCGCGAAGTACATGCCACAGGTCGACCAGTGGCTGCACTACCGGAACGTCGACGTCTCCAGCATCAAGGAGCTTTCCCGCCGCTGGTACCCGCGGGTGTTCTTCCAGGCACCTGCCAAGGACGGCGGGCACCGCGCGCTGGCGGACATCCTCGAGTCGATCCGCGAGCTGCGTTACTACCGCGAAGCCGTCTTCGTCGACGAACCGGGACCTTCCAGCGATGATGCGAAGGAGATCGCCGCCCGCACGGTGTCGGAGTTCACCTCGAACATGTAATAGACTCGTGGGGTTGCCTGTTTCGGCGGGCGCATGGTGGGTATAGCTCAGCTGGTAGAGCGCCTGGTTGTGGTCCAGGAGGTCGCGGGTTCAAGCCCCGTTACTCACCCCAGCTCGAAGAGGCTCGGACCGTTCGGTCCGAGCCTCTTCGCCTTTCGGCCGGTCCGGCCCCGTGGTCGCGCGGCCCTAGACTGTCCTGGTGTCACTGGCGGTCTGGTTCTCCCTTCTCACCGCATCCGTGGTGATCAGCTTCACGCCGGGAGCCGGCGCGATCAACACGATGTCCAACTCCCTCACCCAGGGCTGGAAGCGCTCGATCTGGGGCATCATCGGCCAACAGATCGCGCTCATCGTCCATGTGGTGATCGTCGCCGCTGGAGTCGGGCTCCTCGTCTCACGCTCGGATCTCCTGTTCAACGTCATCCGGTACGCCGGCGCCGCCTACCTCGTCTACCTCGGGATCCGGTTGATCCTGACCCGGCCCGCGCCGGCACTCGACGACGCGCCGGATCCTGTGGACGCCCGGGAGAGCCACTGGTCGATGATGCGCCGCGGGTTCTGGGTGAACCTGCTGAACCCGAAGGCGATCGTGTTCTTCCTCGCGTTCATCCCGCAGTTCATCCGACTGGACCAGCCACCGCTCCCCCAGTACCTGGCACTCGTCGCGACGGTCGTGGTCGTCGACGTCCTGGTGATGTGGGGGTTCTTCGCCACGGCGGCGCGTCCCTTCCGGCGTCTCACGCGCTCCCCGCAGGGACAGCGGATCCTCAATACGGTGTTCGGAACCCTCTTCATCGGCGTGGCAGCCCTCCTCGTCCTTCTGCACTGAGCACCCGGCCGTCGCCGTAGGCTGGAGGCGATGGACATGGACGCCGCGGCCTTCGAGGCCCTCGTGATCGACGAGCTCGACCAGCTGCCTGACGAGATGGTCGAGCAGCTCGAGAACGTCGTCTTCGTCGTGGAGGACCGTCCGGAGGACGGCGGTCTCGACCTGCTCGGCCTCTACGACGGCCTGGCGCTGACGGAGCGCACGCAATACGGGATGGGCGAGCTGCCCGACCGCATCATCGTCTACCGGGAGCCGCACCTCGCACAGTGCGACGACATCGACCAACTCCGTGACGAGATTCACACCACGCTCGTCCATGAGATCGCGCACTTCCACGGCATCGACGACGCGCAGTTGCATGAGCTCGGGTGGGCATGATCATGTCGACCGCTCTTCCCGAGGTCGAGGAGACCACAGACCTGTTCGCTGCTCCGCTGGAGCCCTGGGAGGTCGTCGTATGGAACGACCCCGTGAATCTGATGAGCTACGTCGTGCGCGTCTTCCGCACCTACTTCGGCTACACGACCGAACACGCCACCCGCCTCATGCTCGCCGTTCATCACGACGGCCACGCGATCGTCGCCACCGGCCCGCGAGAGACCATGGAGGTGCACGCTCAGGCGATGCACGACTACGGACTCTGGGCGACCGTCAGGAAGGCCGCATGAACACCACGCCGATCACCGTCTCCGTCGCCACGATCGAGGGGATGCACCTGGCCCGACTCGTCGATGACTTCATGGAGGTGCTGCGGGACTCCGAACAGGACGACCCGGGGGTGGCCCGGCTGACCCCGAACGCCTACCCGGACGACGACGATGCGTCGGCCGCATTCGCCTCCGCCACGCGCGCGGACCTCCTCGACCGGCGGTTGCACGACGCCCGCACGGTTCGCGCATCGCTGCAGATGTTCGACCCCGACGCCGAGGTGACCGATGCCGATGCCCGGATCCCTCGCGATGTCGTGGTGCGCCGTGACCACGTGGACGCCTGGCTGCGCACCCTCACCGCCATCCGCCTCGTGATCGCGACGCGCCTCGGCATCACCGACGACGAGCCCGACGTCGGGGGCGATGGCCAAGCGGTGTACGACTGGCTGGGATACCGCCTCGAACTCCTCATCGAAGCCGTGGACGAGAGCGACGCCGACGCCCTCCGCTGAGTGAGCTCAGGGAACCTCGACGACTCGGGTGGCGAGTTCGCGGGGGTGGTCCCGCTCGACGTGACGGCGCTCCTGCGCCGCCCAGCGGTCCCAGTGCGGGCGGTAGGTGTCTCCGTCCCGGGCGAGCGCCCGTGACTTGCGTGACTGTTCCCCGGACTCCACCCAGACGCGGACATCCGCCAGCCGTGCCGTGGACGGACGCAGGATCCCGCTGCCCTCGACGATGACCCCGAGTGCGGGATCCACGGCGTGGGTCTCCGCCTCCTCGCCGCGCTCCCAATCCCAGCGACGCCAGGCGCCGAGCAGGCCGCGTCCGTGCGGGCGGAGGATGCCCTCCAGCGCCTTCTCCGCGCCCCCGTCGAGTCCGTCCCAGCCCGGGTACAGCGAATCCAGCGCGATGACCTGCACGCGGCCGGCAACCGGCCAGGCATGTGCCACACGCGCAGCCAGAGAGGTCTTGCCGGCGCCGCTTCCCCCGTCGATGATCACGACAGGATTGGACGCCGCGAGTGCGCGGACGTCCTCGACGATCAGTGTCGCGGCGTGCGAGAGAGCAGCTGCGACCGCGTCGTCACTTCTTGAGGGCACGGATGATGCGCGTGAGTGCCCGACCTGTGACCCAGACGAAGGGCACGGCCACGACCAGGAGCGTCACGATGTTCGGCTCGAAGCGCAGTCCCTCTTCGCGACGGACGTAGACGCCGACCGGGACCGACACGCCGCCGCCCCCGCCGCCTTCTCCTCCGTCGCCGCTGGCGCCGCCGAAGCCCGCGTAGGTGAACGCCACCGGAGTGACGGTGACACCGTCGATCTCCTGCGGCTCCCCGTATGCGCTCTTCACGCCGAAGGACGCGACCTGATTCCCGAGTTCCAGTGCAATGTTCGGCATGTTCCCACGGTAGCCGACGGCGGCCTCCGGCGCGCGGTCAATCGACGCCGTGATCCTTCGGATGGCGAGCGGCACCTCGTCCTTCACCTCGTCCGATGTGGCGCGCTCTGCTGATCGTCGCCGAACCGAACCGTGCCATGGCCTCGTCGACCGCCCCCTCGACCTTGCGCCAGCCCTCGTCGTCATCCCAGAGCGCCAGCGCGCTACCTCCCGCAGGCCGGAGGTTCTCGGCGCGGACTCCCACGAGGCGGATCGGGTCGCGACGCTCGATGAGCGCGAACAGACCCTGCGCCGCCTCGCCGATGCGCTGTCCGACCGCGGTGGGTTCGCTCAGCGTCTGCGATCGGTTGACGGTCCGGAAGTCGTCGAAGCGGATCTTGATCGCGACCGTGGAGGTCTCCCACCCGGCCCGACGCAGGCGGGCGCCCACGCGATCGGCGAGCCGGAGCAGTTCGGCGCGGAGGAACGCTCGATCCGTGATGTCCTGGTCGAACGTCTCCTCGTGGCCGATGCTCTTCTCCACGCGCTCGGTGTCGACGGCGCGGGGGTCCTCTCCCCGGGCGAGCTGCGCGAGCCGCGTGCTGAGCGCCGGCCCGACAGCCCGGTCCAGCATCTCCGGCGGCGCCGTGCGCAGGTCGTCGATCGTGCGGAGGCCGCGGGCTTCCAGAGCTTCCGCCGCCTTCGGCCCCACTCCCCACAGCGCCCGTACCGGGCGCGGCGCGAGGAACGCGAGAGTGTCGTGCTCGGCGACTACGAGCATTCCGTCGGGCTTTGCCATGGTCGATGCCATCTTCGCGACGTGCTTGGTCGCGGCCACGCCGACGCTGCAGGTGATGCCGACCTCCGCGAGGACGCGCTCGCGGATCTGGGCGGCGATCCGGGCGGGACTCCCCCAGAGCCGGCGCACACCCTGCACGTCGAGGAAGGCCTCGTCCACCGACAAGGGTTCCACGAGCGGCGTGAACGACTCGAAGATCGCCATCACCTGCCGCGAGACCTCTTGATACCGAGAGAAGTGCGGCGGGACGATACGTGCGGTGGGACACAACCGCAGAGCCTGCGACACGGGCATGGCGGAGCGCACGCCGTAGCGCCGTGCTTCGTAGGAAGCACTGGAGACGACCGATCGTCCGTCCGGGGATCCGATGATCAGCGGCAGCCCGCGAAGACCCGGATCATCCAGCACCTCGACGGCGGCGTAGAACGCATCCATGTCGACGTGGAGGATCCGCGTCCCGGAATCGTCGGCGTCGGCGGAGGACACCATGCGGCCTCTGCCATCACCGTGTCCCATGAGTCCATTGTCCCCCGGGCCTCCGACACGGAGGCCCGGGGGCGAGAATCACTGCGCGGCGCGCTCGAGGATGAGTTCGCGGACGCGTGCGGCGTCGGCCTGGCCCTTCATGGCCTTCATGACCGCGCCGATGATGGCACCGGCCGCCTGGACCTTGCCATCCTGGATCTTGGCCATCACGTCGGGCTGCGCGGCGAGAGCCTCGTCGATCGCCGCGATGAGGGCGCCGTCGTCCGAGACCACGGCGAGACCACGGGCGTCGACGACCTCTTGCGGCGTGCCTTCCCCGGCGATCACGCCCTCCAGCACCTGGCGCGCGAGCTTGTCGGTCAGCGTGCCGGCATCGACGAGCTGCTGCAGTGCGGCGACGCTCTCCGGGCTGACCAGGTCGACCGCGTCCTTCTCCTGCGCGTTGGCGAGGCGGGTGATCTCCCCCGTCCACCACTTCCGTGCCGCGGCGGGCGTGGCCCCGGCGGCGATCGTGGCCTCGACGACGTCGAGCAGACCGCCGTTGCGCACGTCCTGGAACTCCAGCGGGGTGAAGCCCCACTCGTCCATGAGCCGGCGACGGCGGGCGACGGGCTGCTCGGGCAGCGTCGCACGCAGCTCCTCGATCAGCTCGCGGGGAGGCTGCACCGGAAGCAGGTCGGGCTCGGGGAAGTACCGGTAGTCGTCGGCATCCGACTTCGGACGGCCGGGAGAGGTGGTCCCGGTGTCCTCGTGCCAGTGCCGCGTCTCCTGGGTGATGGTGCCGCCGTCGGCGAGGATCTGCGCCTGGCGCTGGATCTCGTACCGCACCGCACGCTCCACCGAGCGCATCGAGTTGACGTTCTTCGTCTCCGTGCGCGTGCCGAGCTTCTCCTCGCCACGAGGACGGAGAGACACGTTGGCGTCGCAACGGAGGTTGCCGCGCTCGAGGCGAGCCTCGGAGATCCCGAGCCCGCGGACGATGTCGCGGATCGCGGCGACGTAGGCCTTGGCGACCTCGGGGGCCCGGTGATCGGTGCCGAAGATGGTCTTCGTCACGATCTCGACGAGCGGGACACCGGCACGGTTGTAGTCGACGAGCGAGTACTCGGCACCCTGGATACGCCCGGTCGAGCCGCCCATGTGCGTGAGCTTGCCGGCGTCCTCCTCCATGTGCGCGCGCTCGATCGGGATCGTCACCATCGTGCCGTCCTCGAGCTCCACCTCCACCGAGCCCTCGAAGGCGATCGGCTCGTCGTACTGGGAGATCTGATAGTTCTTGCCGAGGTCCGGGTAGAAGTAGTTCTTCCGGGCGAAACGGCTGGACTCGGCGATCGAGCAGCCGAGCGCGAGGCCGAGGCTGATCGAGGATCGGATGGCCGTCTCGTTGACGACCGGCAGCGAACCGGGCAGACCCAGGTCGACCGGCGCGATCAGGGTGTTCGGCTCCGCCGCGTGGTACGCCTCGTTCGCGGGGTTGGGCGCGTCGGAGAACATCTTCGTGTTCGTGTTGAGCTCGACGTGCACCTCGAATCCGAGGACCGGCTCGAACATCTCGAGCGCCTTGTCGAAGTCCATGAGCTTGGCAGCGGCCATCAGCGCGCGCCTCCTTCCAGCTGGGGGGCACGGGACAGCAGCGGCGCGCCCCAGGAGTCCACGAGCAGCGTCTCGAGGGCGGCGCCCACGCGGTACAGACGAGCGTCCTCCCGCGCCGGGGCGAGGAACTGGATGCCGACGGGCAGGCCGTCGTCGTCCGCAAGACCACTCGGGATCGAGATGCCGGGGACACCGGCGAGGTTCGCCGGGATCGTCGTGATGTCGTTGAGGTACATCTGCAGCGGGTCGTCGATCTTCTCACCGAGCTTGAACGCGGTGGTCGGGGCCGACGGGGTCGCGATGACGTCGACATCGGCGAAGGCCGCGGCGAAGTCCTGCTGGATCAGCGTGCGGACCTTCTGCGCGCTGCCGTAGTACGCGTCGTAGTAGCCCGCCGACAGCGCGTAGGTGCCGAGGATGATGCGGCGCTTGACCTCGTCGCCGAAGCCGGCGTCGCGCGTGGCGGACATCACGTCCTCGACGGTGGGGTTCCCGGCCGGGGTGACGCGGAGACCGAAGCGCACCGAGTCGAACTTGGCCAGGTTGCTCGAGGCCTCCGCCGGCAGGATCAGGTAGTAGGCGGCCACGCCGTACTCGAAGTGCGGCGCACCGATCTCCACGATCTCCGCGCCCTGCGCCTCGAGCAGCGCCAGCGCGCTGCGGAACGACGCCGCGACGCCCGGCTGGAAACCGCTGTCGGGGAGCTCGCGGATGACGCCGACGCGCAGACCCTTGAGGCCGTCGCCGCGCGCACCCTCGCGTGCGGCCGCCGCGAAGGACGGCCACTGCTCGTCGAGCGACGTGGAGTCCTTCGGGTCATGGCCGCCGATCGCGTCGTGCAGCAGACCGGCATCGAGCACCGTGCGGGTGACCGGGCCGACCTGGTCGAGGCTCGACGCCAACGCGATGGCGCCGTATCGGCTGACACCGCCGTACGTCGGCTTCACGCCGACCGTGCCGGTCACGTGCGCAGGCTGACGGATCGATCCGCCGGTGTCGGAGCCGAGGGCGAGCGGGGCCTCGAAGGCGGCGACGGCGGCGGCAGAGCCCCCACCCGAGCCCCCGGGGATCCGGTCGAGATCCCAGGGGTTGCGGGTCGGGCCGTAGGCGGAGTGCTCCGTCGACGAGCCCATCGCGAACTCGTCCATGTTCGTCTTGCCGAGCGGGATGAGTCCGGCGGAACGGGAGCGGGCCACGACCGTCGCGTCATACGGCGAGCGGTAGCCCTCGAGGATCCGCGAGCCGCTCGTGGTCGGCTGATCGGTCGTGACGAGGACGTCCTTGATCGCGAGCGGGACACCGGCGATCGGCCCGAGGTCCTCCCCCGCGGCACGGCGGGCGTCGATGTCGGCCGCGGCCTCGAGCGCGTGCTCGTTGACGTGCAGGAACGCGTGCACGGCGCCGTCGACCTGGGCGATGCGGTCGAGGTGCGCCTGCGTGGCCTCGACGCTGGAGACCTCGCGCGTCGTGAGCTTGTCGGCGAGCTCCGCCGCCGTCAGTCGGATGATGTCGCTCACTGCTCTTCTCCCAGGATCGCGGTGACGCGGAACCGGCCGTCGGCCTGGTCCGGGGCGTTCTGCAGCACCTGCTCGTGCGTCAGCGTCTCGCCGACCACGTCGGGACGGAACACGTTACTCAGCGGGATCGGGTGGCTGGTCGCGGCGACATCGGCGGTCGCGACCTCGGACACCTTGGCGATGTTGTCGACGATGGCGTCGAGCTGGCCGGTGAGCCGCGTCACCTCGTCGTCGTTCAGCTGGATGCGCGCGAGCACGCCGAGATGGCGCACAAGATCAGGGGTGATTTCAGACACGCTCCCCAGTCTAGTTGGCGAGCCGCCCGCCGCTCGGTGCGGCGCGGCCCGCCTAAGCTGGGCGCGTGAGCACGTTCCAGCCCCCTCGCCCGTGGATCGCCAGCTACGCCGACGGCGTTCCGGAGGACCTCGCCCCCGTCAGCGGCTCCCTCGTGGACATCGTCGCCGCGTCGGCGCGGGACTATCCCGATGCCCCGGCCCTGCAGTTCTTCGGCAGGGAGACCACCTACGCACAGCTGCAGGAGGCGATCGATCGCGCCGCCGCGGGTCTCCGGGATCTCGGCGTGCGCGCCGGCGACCCGGTCGCCATCGTCCTGCCGAACTGCCCCCAGCACATCGTGGCGTTCTACGCCGTGCTGCGACTCGGAGCGGTCGTGGTCGAGCACAACCCGCTCTACACCCCCCGCGAGCTGCGCAAGCAGTTCGAGGACCACGGCGCCAAGCACGCGATCGTCTGGAACAAGGTCGTGGCGACGGTTCAGGAGTTCCCGAGCGACCTGGCCGTCTCGACGCTCGTGTCCGTCGACGTCACTCGCGCCATGCCCGCACTCACCCGCTTCGCGCTCCGGCTGCCGGTGGCGAAGGCGAGGGAATCGCGGGCGGCGCTGACCGAGCGCGTCCGCGGCACCGTCCTCTGGGAGTCGGTGGTCGCCGGTGCCCCGATCCCCGCCTCGCATCCGCAGCCCGGCACGGACGACCTGGCGATCATCCAGTACACGTCGGGGACCACGGGCACGCCGAAGGGCGCCGCCCTCACCCACCGCAACCTCCTCGCCAATGCGGCACAGTCCCAGGCCTGGGTCCCATCCATCCAGCGCGGCAAGGGCTGCGTCGTGTACGCCGTGCTGCCCATGTTCCACGCCTACGGCCTGACCCTCTGCCTCACCTTCGCGATGTCGATGGGGGCGCGCCTCGTGCTGTTCCCGAAGTTCGATCCCGATCTCGTGCTGGACGTGGTCAAGAAGCACCCGGCGACGTTCCTGCCGCTCGTGCCGCCCATCGCCGACCGGCTGCTCGCGGCCGCCAACGCCAAGGGCGTCTCCCTCGACGGCATCGAAGTGGCGATCTCCGGCGCCATGGCGCTGCCGCACGAACTCGTCGTCCCGTTCGAAGCCGCGACGCACGGCTATCTCGTCGAGGGCTACGGTCTGAGCGAGTGCTCCCCCGTCCTCATGGCGAACCCGGTGGCCGACAACCGTGTCCCCGGCACGGTGGGCCTCCCGCTCCCCGGGACGGAGTGCCGCGTCGTCGATCCGGAGAACCCCACCGAGGACGTCCCGGCCGGTTCCGCCGGCGAGCTCGTCGTGCGCGGCCCTCAGGTCTTCTCCGGGTATTACGGAAAGCCCGAGGAGACGGAGGCCGTGTTCGTCGACGGCTGGTACCGGACGGGCGACATCGTCACGATCGACGACGCCGGATTCGTGCGGATCGTCGACCGGATCAAGGAGCTCATCATCACGGGCGGCTTCAACGTCGCCCCCACCGAGGTCGAGAACGCGCTGCGCCAGCATCCGTCGGTCGTCGACGCTGCGGTCGTCGGACTGCCCAGCGACCACTCGGGCGAGGAGGTCGTGGCGGCGATCGTCGTCGACCCCGGGGCCGATGTCGATGTCGAGGCGATCCGCGAGTACGCCCGCAGCATCCTCACGCCGTACAAGGTGCCGCGCCGCGTCTTCGTCGTCGACGAGCTGCCGACGTCGCTGATCGGCAAGGTGCTCCGCCGGCAGGTTAAGGAGAAGCTGCTCGCCCTCACCTCGGGCGTCTGACCCGGTCGCACAGGAAGCGGGTCGCCGGGCGCGCTACCCTTGGGAAGTGACCCCTGAAGAAGTGACCCCCACCGACGCCCCTGACGAGTCCCCCGCAACCCCCGGATTCGAGGACCTCGGCATCACCGGGCCGGTCCTCAAGGCCATCAAGGATCTCGGTTACGAGACCCCCTCGCCCATCCAGGCCGCGACCATCCCGACGCTGCTCGCCGGCCGCGATGTGGTCGGCATGGCGCAGACCGGCACCGGCAAGACCGCCGCCTTCGCCCTCCCCGTGCTGGAGCGGCTCGACGTCACGCAGAAGACGCCGCAGGCCCTCGTCCTCGCCCCGACCCGCGAGCTCGCGCTGCAGGTCTGCGAGGCTTTCGAGTCCTACGCGTCGCGCATGAAGGGCGTGCACGTGCTCCCCGTCTACGGCGGTCAGGGCTACGGGGTGCAGTTGTCCGCGCTCCGCCGTGGCGTGCACGTCGTCGTGGGAACCCCCGGCCGCATCATGGACCACCTCGCCAAGGGCACGCTCGACCTCTCCGAGCTGCAGTACCTCGTGCTGGACGAAGCCGACGAGATGCTGAAGATGGGCTTCGCCGAAGACGTCGAGCAGATCCTCGCGCAGACGCCGGAGGAGAAGCAGGTCGCCCTGTTCTCGGCGACGATGCCCGCGCAGATCCGCCGCCTCGCGCAGCAGTACCTCCGCGACCCGGAGGAGATCACGGTCAAGTCCAAGACCGCGACCAACACGAACATCACCCAGCGCTACCTCGTCGTCTCCTACGCGCAGAAGGTGGACGCTCTGACCCGCATCCTCGAGGTGGAGAACTTCGACGGGATGATCGTCTTCGTCCGCACGAAGAACGAGACCGAGACCCTGGCCGAGAAGCTCCGCGCCCGCGGATACTCCGCCGCCGCGATCAACGGCGACGTGCCGCAGGTGCAGCGCGAGCGCAGCGTCAACCAGCTCAAGGACGGCAAGCTCGACATCCTCGTCGCCACGGACGTCGCCGCCCGCGGCCTCGACGTCGAGCGCATCAGCCACGTGGTCAACTTCGACATCCCCACCGACACCGAGTCGTACGTCCACCGCATCGGACGGACCGGGCGGGCCGGCCGGACGGGTGACGCGATCAGCTTCATCACCCCGCGCGAGCGCTACCTGCTCAAGCACATCGAGAAGGCCACGCGTCAGCAGCCCACGCAGATGCAGCTCCCGAGCACCGAGGACGTGAACACGACGCGGCTCGCCCGCTTCGACGACGCCATCACGACCGCGCTCTCGGAGACGACGCGCATCGACGCGTTCCGCGACATCATCGCCCACTACGTGCGGCATCACGATGTGCCGGAAGGCGACGTCGCGGCCGCTCTCGCCGTGGTCGCCCAGGGCGCCACGCCGCTGCTCCTCGACCCCGCCCAGGACGCCCTGTCGCAGGCGGTGGCCGCCGACAACCGCCCGCCGCGCGAGCGGCAGACGCGGGAGCCGCGCGAACCCCGGGAGCGTCGCGGCCGCGGCGACTACACGCCGTACCGCATCGAGGTGGGTCGCCGGCACCGCGTCGAGCCGCGACAGATCGTGGGCGCGCTCGCGAACGAGGGCGGTCTGGGCCGCGACGACTTCGGGGCGATCAACATCCGTCCCGACTTCTCGATCGTCGAGCTTCCGGCGAACCTCGACCCCGCCGTCCTCGACAAGCTCCGCAACACCCGTATCTCGGGACGACTGATCGAGATCGCTCCCGACCGTGGCCCCGGGGCGCGACGCGGGTCGTCCTCGCGCGACGGCGACGGCCGTGGTCGCCCGACCCGCTACGACAAGCGCGACCGCGACGAGCGCCCGGCGCACGGCGACCGCGAGGAGAAGCCCTTCCGGAAGCCCCGTCACAAGGCCTGAGCGGACCGACGATGCGCATCGACCGCGCCGGCAGGGAGGATCTCCCCGCGCTCGCCCAGCTCAAGTGGCAGGACGTGCCGAGGGACTTGACGGCCGGTCGATCGCTCGACACGTACACCGCGGAACTCGGCGACTGGTGGCAGGCGCACGCCCGCACCCACGTCGCCTTCGTCGCGCGCGCCGAGGAGGATGACCGTATCGTCGGTGCCGCCTGGGTCGCCCTCGTGCCGCGTGTGCCGCGGCCCGGGGCGGTCGATCGCATCTCCGCGGACATCCAGAGCGTCTTCGTCCTCCCGGAGCATCGAGGGCGCGGAGCGGGCCGCGGCCTCGTCGCCGCCGCCTGCGCGCACGCCGTGTCCGTCGGTGCCGAGCGGATCACCGTGCATTCGAGCGAGGCCGCCGTGGGTCTCTACCAGAAGCTGGGATTCGCGGACTCACCGCGGCTGCGACAGTTCCTCGCGCCCACCACGGCGGCCCCGGAGAGCGCCTGAGCCTCACTCCAGCGCCGCAGGGCCCTCCGTGACCAGCACGTGGAACTGCGCGGCGTCGAGGATGCGGACGCCGAGCTCCTCCGCCTTCGCGAGCTTGGAGCCGGCGCCGGGACCCGCGGCCACGAAGTCGGTCTTCTTGGAGACGCTCGAGGCCGCCTTGCCGCCGGCCTTGATGATCGCCTCCTGCGCGCCCTCACGGGTGTAGCCGTCGAGAGATCCCGTCGCGACCACCGTGAGGCCTTCCAGCACTCCCCCGGCGGCGACAGCTGCTCCCGGCCCGGGGTGGCCCGGCGTCGCCCACTGCACGCCCGCATCCGTCCACTGCCGGACGATGTCCTGGTGCCAGTCGACGTCGAACCACGCGAGCAAGGAGTCGGCGATGATGCCGCCCACGCCCTCGACCGCGGCGAGCTCTTCCCGCGATGCCTCCCGGATCGCGTCGAGCGACCCGAACCACTGCGCGAGCGCCCGCGCCGCGACCGGTCCGACGTGGCGGATGTTGAGGGCGACGAGCAGCCGCCAGAGGTCTTTGGTCTTCGCCTTCTCCAGCTCCGCGAGCAGTGTCAGCGCCTGCGAGGACGGCTGCGGACCTTCCAGACCCGACTTCTTCTCGGCGGCGGTCGGGTTCCGTCGGAACGGCGCGCGCGTCTTCACGAGGCCGTCCTCGTCCTCGCGCGGCAGACCCGTCTCCGCATCACGTACGACGACCTCGATCGGCACGAGCTGCTCCAGCGTGAGGGCGAACAGCCCCGCCTCCGTGCTCAGAGGGGGCTCGGCCGGAGTCGTGGGCTGGGTCAGGGCCGCCGCGGTGACCTCGCCCAGGGCCTCGACATCGAGGGCGCCGCGGGAACCGATGTGCTCGACGCGTCCGCGCACCTGCGCAGGGCACGACCGCGCGTTCGGGCAGCGGAGGTCGATGTCGCCCTCCTTCATGGCGCGCAACGGCGTGCCGCACTCGGGGCAGTCGGCCGGCATGACGAACTCCCGCTCCGTCCCGTCCCGCTTCTCGACCACGGGGCCGAGCACCTCGGGGATCACGTCGCCCGCCTTCCGGAGCACCACGGTGTCGCCGATGAGCACGCCCTTGGCCTTGACCACGTCCTTGTTGTGGAGCGTGGCCTGACGGACCACGGATCCGGCGACGTGAGCCGGTGCCATGACCGCGAAGGGAGTGGCGCGACCGGTGCGCCCGACGGAGACGACGATGTCGAGGAGCTTCGTCTGCACCTCCTCCGGCGGGTACTTGTAGGCGATCGCCCAGCGGGGGGCCCGGCTCGTGGCCCCGAGCTCGTCGTGCAGGTCGAGCTCGTCGACCTTGACCACGATGCCGTCCAGTTCGTGCTCGATGTCGTGCCGATGCTCCCCGTAGTGCTCGACGAAGGCGACGACGTCGTCGATGCTGCGGCACACCTTGGTGTGCGGGCTCGTCGGCAGCCCCCAGGCGGCCAGCAGCTCGTAGACCTGGCTCTGCGCCGCGACCGGCGGGTTCGTCCAGGCGCCGATGCCGTGCACGTAGAGCGCGAGCGACTCGATGCGCAGCAGGCCCGCTTCGAGCTCCAGGCCGTCCTTCTTGTCGATCTGCTGACGCAGGCCGCCGCTGGCGGCGTTGCGGGGATTGGCGAAGGCCGGGAAGCGCCGCGCCGCCGCGGTGCGCGCCTTCTCCTCATCGAACGGCCTCTTCGCGCCGCCCCTGGCCTCCCACCGCGCGAGGGCGTCGGCATACGCGCGGTCGCGGAAAGCCGCCTGCGCCGCGTTCAGGCGCTCGAACGCGGCGACGGGGATGAAGACCTCTCCGCGGACCTCGACGATCGGCGGGTGTCCCTCCCCGGCGAGCCGCTCCGGGATCTCGGGGAGCCGGAGCGCGTTCTCGGTGACGATCTCGCCGACCCGCCCGTCGCCGCGGGTCGCGGCCGACGTCAGGACGCCGTGCTCGTATCGCAGATTGATCGCGAGCCCGTCGATCTTGAGTTCGGTCAGCCAATCGACGTCGCGCCCTGCGGCCGCTCGCGTCTTCTGCGCCCACTCCCGCAGCTCCTCGATCGAGAAGACGTTGTCGAGGCTGAGCATGCGCTCGGCGTGCTCGATGGTCGCGAGCCCTGTCGCCTCTGCCGCGCCGACCATCTGCGTCGGCGAGTCCTGACCCTGGAGCTCGGGGTGCAGACGCTCGAGCTCTTCGAGACGCCGCATCCAGCCGTCGTACGTCGCGTCGTCGACGAGCGACGTATCGCGCCCGTAGTACGCCTCCTTCGCCGCGAGGATGCGGGTGGTCAGCTCCTCCGCCTCGCTGCGGGCGTCTTCCAGTGAGATGTTCTCCGGCACCCCGCCAGTCTAGGAGCGGGGACCGACATCCACCCGGATCAGACGCCGACCGGAACGGCGGAGACGGTCGTATCGATCGTGAACTGCCCGAGCACACGTGTGCCGACGTAGAGCACGGCGGTCTGTCCCGGGGCGACGCCGTCGAGCGGAGTCTGCGGCACCACCCGGACGCCCTCCGCGGTCACGGTGGCCGTGGCGGGCACCGGCTCGGCGTGCGCGCGGATCTGCACATCGCACGCGAACGTCGACGCGGCAGGTGCGGCGCCGGCCCAGCTGAAACGCTCCCCCGCGATCTCGGCGATCGCCAGGGCCTCCTTGGGGCCGACGACCACCGTGTTCGACACGGGGCGCACCTCGAGGACGAAGCGGGGCTTGCCGTCCGCCGCCGGGACACCGAGCTTGAGCCCGCGCCGCTGGCCGACGGTGAACGCGTGCGCGCCCTCGTGCGCGCCGACGACCGCGCCCGTGCGATCGACGATCTCGCCGGTGGCCGTGCCGACCTTCTCGGCCAGCCACCCCCGGGTGTCGCCGTCGGGGATGAAGCAGATGTCGTGACTGTCCGGCTTCTGGGCCACGCTGAGACCGCGCTGCTCCGCCTCCGCCCGCACGAGGGCCTTCGACGGCGTGGTCCCGAGCGGGAAATAGGTGTGCGCGAGCTGGTCGGCCGTCAGGACACCGAGCACGTAGGACTGGTCCTTCGCGTTGTCCGAGGCCCGGTGCAGCTCGAGACCCTCAGGACCATCCACCAGGGTCGCGTAGTGTCCGGTGCAGACGGCGTCGAAGCCGAGCTCCAGGGCGCGCTCCAGCAGGGCCGCGAACTTGATCTTCTCGTTGCACCGCATGCACGGGTTCGGAGTACGACCGGCGCGGTACTCCGCGACGAAGTCGTCGATCACGTCATCCCGGAAACGCTCGGAGAAGTCCCACACGTAGAAGGGGATGCCCAGGAGGTCGGCGGCCCGGCGGGCGTCCAGCGCGTCCTCGATCGTGCAGCAGCCTCGACTGCCGGTGCGCAGGGTCCCCCCGGCGCGGGAGAGCGCCAGGTGCACGCCCACCACATCGTGCCCCGCCTCGACGGCCCTGGCGGCCGCGACGGCGGAGTCCACACCGCCGCTCATGGCCGCAAGGATTCGCATGGGTCCAGTCTACGAGCGCTCGGCTGCACGGGCCCCGGATGCCCGGGCATAGGCATCGCCGATCGCCCCGAGCACCGCGTCGACGTCGGCGTCCGTCGAGGTCCGGCCGAGAGAGAATCGCAGCACGCTCCTGGCGTCCGACTCGCTGCGCCCCATCGCCATCACGACGTGCGAGGGCTCGGCGACCCCCGCCTGACAGGCGGATCCCGTGGAGGCCGAGACCCCGGCCACGTCCAGCAGGAACAGCAGGCTCTCCCCCACGGCACCGGGGAAGAGCAGATGCGCGGTCCCGGGAAGACGGTGATCGGGGTCGCCCAGGAGCTCCGCCGCCGGCACCCGCGCACGGACCCCCTCGACGAGACGGTCGCGCAAGCGGCCCACCCGGACGGTCTCGGCGGCCCGCTCCCGTTCGGCGAGCTCGAGCGCGGTCGCCAGTGCCGCGGCTCCCGGCACATCCTGCGTACCCGCACGCAGACCCCGCTGCTGGCCCCCGCCCCGCAGAAGCGGGGTCAGTCGGGCGGACCGAGCGACCACCAGCGCACCGACGCCCACGGGCGCGCCGACCTTGTGACCGGCGACGCTGAGCGCCACCAGGCCCGCCCCCTCGTCCGCACCGCCCCTCAGCTCCCGGAACGACAGCGGGAGGTGCCCGAGCGCGGCGACCGCGTCGAGGTGCAGCGGCACTCCGGCATCGGCGGCGGCCGCGGTCAGAGCCGCCGCGTCGTTGACCGTCCCGGTCTCGTTGTTCGCGACGAGCGCGGTCGCGAACGCCGCACCGGGCAGGGCCGACGCGAAGCGGCTTCCGTCGATGCGCGCCTGGGCAGAGAGAGGAACAGCGCGCACCTCGGCTCCGTCGGAGACGAGGGCGGCGACCGTGTCCATCGTCGCGTGATGCTCACCGTCCGGCACGACGACCGCCGAAGAGCCCGGACGACGCGAGCGCCACAGGCCCTGGAGAGCGAGGTTGATGGACTCGGTCCCGCCGGAGGTCAGCACCACCTCGATCGGGTCGGCCCCGAGAACCGCGGCCACGCGTTCCCTGGACTCCTCCAGCACCCGGCGCGCATCCTGCCCCGCCCCGTGCGTCGACGAGGCGTTGCCGACGATGACGGACGCCTCCAGCCACGCGTCCCTGGCCTCCGGGCGCAGCGGGGTCGTCGCCGCGTGGTCGAGATAGTGCCGCATACGTCGATTCTCCCCGATCCGCGCGGCGGACGCTCCGTCTGCGCGTGAGACCGGGTGCGTCCTGTCATGAGACTGAAATGCAACACGTTTAGGGTGTATCCATGCCTTCGTCCCCCGCCTCCGTCGTGCCCGGTGGGGCGACCCTCGACGATCTCGGCGTTCGCCTGCACGACGGCGTCGGCACGATCCGGGTCTGGTCGCAGAACGCCTCGGCCGTCGAGCTCGTCGTGTTCGACGCCACGGACCTCGACTGGGTGGTCGACCAGGCAGCGCTGGAAAGGCGGCCCGGAGGGGTCTGGGAGGTCACGACGCCGTTGCTCCAGCCGGGCGTGCGGTATGCCCTCCGGGTCGAGGGACCGCACGGCCCCGGCAACACGTTCAACCCGGAGACGCTGCTCCTCGACCCGTACGCGCGTGGTCTCGCCCAGGGCCACGGCTACCAGGAGTGGCGCGGCGTGGTCATCGAGGACGGCTTCGACTGGGGCGACTCCACCAAGCCGCGGGTCCCGGCCGACCGGACCGTGATCTACGAGGGCCACCTGAAAGGGCTGACCAAGCGTCACCCCGACATCCCGCCGGCGCTGCACGGGACGTATGCAGGCCTCGCGCATCCCGCCATGATCGCGCACCTCCGCACGCTCGGGGTGACCTCGGTGGAGCTGCTCCCCGTCCACGCATTCGTCCCGGAACCCCGACTCCTCGAGCGTGGTCTGACCAACTACTGGGGCTACAACACCCTGAACTTCTTCACACCGCACGCCGCGTACGCCACCGAGGGCGCGCGCAAGGCCGGGCCCGAGGCGATCATCGCCGAGTTCAAGGGCATGGTGCGGCTGCTGCACGAAGCGGGTCTCGAGGTGATCCTCGACGTCGTGTACAACCACACATCCGAGGAGGGGATCGGCGGCCCGCGCTCCAGCCTCCGCGGCCTCGACAACGCCCGGTACTACCGGCAGGACGACGCGGGCGTCTACATCGACACCACCGGATGCGGCAACACGCTCAACACCGCCACCGAGGCCGGGGCGCGCCTCGTCGTGGACTCCCTCCGGTACTGGGCCGAGGAGATGCAGATCGACGGATTCCGTTTCGATCTGGCCACGGCGATCGCCCGCGACGGCGCGCACACCTACACCCCCGACCATCCCCTTCTGCAGGCGATCGCCGCCGACCCCGTGCTCGCGGAGACCAAGCTCATCGCGGAACCCTGGGACGTCGGTCTGGGCGGCTGGCAGACCGGGAACTTCCCCTCGGGCTGGCATGAGTGGAACGACCGTTACCGCGACCGGGTGCGCAACTTCTGGCTCAGCGACATCGACTACGCCCGGCGGGCCTCGGCACCGGTGGGGATCGGCGGTTTCGCGACACGTCTGGCCGGCTCGTCCAACACCTTCAGCGAGGATCGGGGACCGCTCGCGAGCATCAATTTCGTCACCGCGCACGATGGCTTCACACTCCACGACCTCGTGTCGTACGACGTGAAGCACAACGAGGCCAACGGCGAGCAGAACCGCGACGGCGCGGATCTGAACCGGTCCTTCAACCACGGCGTGGAGGGCCCCACCGACGATCCGATGATCCTCGCCGCCAGGCGGAAGGCGATGCGCAACCTGCTCGGCACCCTGCTGCTCTCGGCCGGCATCCCGATGCTCACCGCCGGGGATGAAGTGGGACGGACGCAGCGGGGCAACAACAACGCCTACGCGCAGGACTCTCCGTTGTCCTGGCTCTCCTGGGAGTTCGAGCCGTGGCAGGAGGACCTCCGCGCCCACGTCGCGCGCCTCCTCCGGCTCCGTGAGGAGAACCCCGCGCTGCGCCCGAGCCGGTACGCGCGCCTCGGCGAGCACATCCCGAACGCGTCGGTCATGGACTGGTACGACCAGGACGGCGCGACGATGGAGCCGGCCCAGTGGACGGACCCCGGCAACCGCACCCTGCAGTACGTCGCCGCGTCCACGCCGGACAAGGAAGCCGCGAACCGGATCCTGCTGATCGTGCACGGCACGGAGGCTCCGATCGACGTCCGGCTCCCGGAGGACATCGACGGCGCCACCCGGTTCGTCTCGCTCTGGTCGAGCGCGGATGAGCGGCCGTCGGACGCCGAGGAGACCTTCGTACCGGGCGAGGTGCTGCCGATCCCCGGCACCTCGATGCGCCTGTTCCGCGTCGAGTGATAGCACGGTTCGCCGCCCTGGTCGAGCGGTAGGTTCCCGCACGCCCGACCGGTAGATTCGGCATGTGACTGCTCGTGCTGGAACCCGGCCCACGGCTCTGCGGAGCCCCGTTCAGATCCCGACGCGCGCCGCCGACGCGGACCGCCCCGGAGCGCTGCGCACGACGCGGATCCCGCTGCTCGACGGGAGCCCCGCGGTCCCCGGTGGCTTCCCGGCCAAGGCCTTCGCCGGCGAGGTCGTGCCGTTCCGCGTGGTCGCCTTCCGGGAAGGTCACGACCTCATCGGCGTGCACGTGCGGCTGACGTCCCCGACCGGCGAGGAGAGCCTGCACCGGCTCACCGCCCTCGCGGACGGCACCGACCGCTGGGAGGCGGAGATCGCCCTCGACGCGGAGGGCGTCTGGCACTTCCACTTCGAGGCGTTCTCCGACGACTTCGCCACCTGGGCGCACGCCGCGCACGTCAAGGTCGCCGCAGGCGTCGATGTGGAGGTGATGGCCGCGCTCGGCGCGGAGCTGCTGCGGCGGGCCGCGGCGGAGAAGGATCGCCCCGCGGCACAGCGCACGCGCCTGCGCGTCCGAGCCGATGAGCTCCAGGCCGGCGACGCCACCACCACTGCGGCGATGGCCGTCGACCCCGAACTCGCAACGATCTTCCGCGACCGCCCGATCGCGACCCTCCGCTCCCTCTCCGCGGAGCAGGTCCTCCGCGTCGAGCGCACCCGTGCGGGCGTGGGCGCCTGGTACGAGTTCTTCCCACGCTCCGAAGGTGCCAGACGGCTCAAGGACGGCACGGTGCGCAGCGGCACGTTCCGCACGGCGGCGAAGCGCCTGCCCGAGGTCGCCGGGATGGGCTTCGATGTGATCTACCTCGTCCCGATCCACCCCATCGGCAGCACCAATCGCAAGGGGCGCAACAACACGCTCGTCGCCGAGGCGGGAGACCCGGGCTCGCCGTACGCGATCGGCGCCACTGAAGGAGGGCACGACGCCATCCATCCCGACCTCGGCACCCCGCAGGACTTCCGCGCGTTCGTGCGCGCCGCGCGGAAGGAGGGGCTGGAGGTCGCCCTGGATCTCGCGCTGCAGGCATCCCCCGACCACCCGTGGGTCCGCGAACACCCCGAGTGGTTCACCACCCTCCCGGACGGCAGCATCGCGTACGCGGAGAACCCGCCCAAGAAGTATCAGGACATCTATCCGCTGAACTTCGACAACGACCCGGAGGGCATCGCGGCCGAGATGCTCCGGATCGTCCGGCACTGGGTGGCCGAGGGTGTGCGGATCTTCCGCGTGGACAACCCGCACACCAAGCCGCTCCAGTTCTGGGAGTGGCTGATCGCGACGGTCAACGCGACGGATCCCGACGTCATCTTCCTCGCCGAGGCCTTCACCCGGCCCGCCGTGATGCGCGCGCTCGCCGCCGTGGGCTTCCAGCAGAGCTACAGCTACTTCACCTGGCGCAACACCAAATCCGAGCTGGAGGAGTTCCTCACCTCCATCTCCCACGAGACGGCCGACTACATGCGTCCGAACCTCTTCGTGAACACCCACGACATCCTCACCGAGTACCTCCAGTTCGGCGGACGCGCGGCGTATCGCATCCGCGCCTGCATCGCCGCGACGGCAGGGCCCGTGTACGGGGTCTACGCGGGGTACGAGCTCGTCGAGAACGTGGCTCGCCCGGGTTCCGAGGAGAACATCGACAACGAGAAGTACGAGTACAAGTTCCGCGACTGGGCGGGAGCCGAGGAACGCGGGGAGTCGCTGGCCCCGCTGCTCCGGCGGCTCAACGAGATCCGTGCGGCGCATCCCGCGCTGCGCCAGCTCCGCAACCTCGAGCTGCACTGGAGCGACGACGACGCCATCCTCGTGTTCAGCAAGCATCTCGACGCCGCCTTCACCGGTACCGGGAGACCGGACACCCTCATCGTCGTCGCGAACGTCGACCCGCACTCGGTGCGCGAGACCACCGTCCACCTCGACACCACGCGCTGGGGAGTCCCCCTGGGCGAGACCTTCGAGGTGGAGGATCTCCTGACCGGCGCTGTCTGGACCTGGAGCGATCACAACTACGTCCGGCTCGACGCCTTCGCCGAGCCCGTCCACATCCTGAAGGTGAGGGAGCGCGCATGAGCCGCATCGAGGACACCCCGAACGCCGAGTGGGAGGCCGTCGCGGCCGGTCAGCATCACGACCCGCATTCCCTGCTCGGCGCGCACCCCGCCAAGGATGCCGCCGACCGTACCGTCACCGCCATCCGCGTCCGCCGACCGCTCGCCGAGAGCGTCGAGGCCGTGTTCAGCGATGGAAGCCGACTCGCCCTGTCCCACGTCGCGCACGGCCTCTGGGAGGGCACGCACCCAGGGCCGCCGCTCCCCTACCGCATCGCGACGCGCTACCGCGGCGAGGAGGAGATCGTCTCCGGCGACCCGTACCGGCATGCACCGACACTGGGCGAACTCGACCTGCACCTCATCGCCGAGGGGCGGCACGAGCGTCTGTGGGAGGCGCTGGGGGCGCATCCCCGTACGCAGGGCGACGAACAGGGCGTGTCCTTCGCGGTCTGGGCCCCCGATGCCTCGGCCGTCCGGGTCGTGGGCGATCACAACGGCTGGAACGGCGAGAGCCACGCCATGCGCTCGCTCGGCGCCAGCGGCGTCTGGGAGATCTTCATCCCCGACCTGCCCGTCGGCACCCGCTACAAGTACCAGATCCGCACCCGGAGCGGCGCCTGGATCCTCAAGGCCGACCCGATGGCGCTGGCGGCGCAGGTGCCGCCGGAGACCGCGTCGGTCGTCACCGCCTCGTCCTACGCCTGGCAGGACGGCGCGTGGATGACCCGTCGCGCCGCCACCCATGCCGTCGCGCAGCCGCTGTCGGTGTACGAGGTGCACGTCGGCTCCTGGCGCGAGGGGCTGGGCTACCGCGAGATGGCCGATCCGCTGATCGCACACGTGCAGGAGACGGGGTTCACCCACGTCGAGTTCATGCCGCTGGCCGAGCATCCGTTCGGCGGCTCGTGGGGCTACCAGGTCAGTGGATACTACGCACCGACGAGCCGGTACGGCTCCCCCGACGACCTGCGCTACCTCATCGACCGCCTGCACCAGGCCGGCATCGGCGTCATCATGGACTGGGTCCCCGGGCACTTCCCCAAGGACGCCTTCGCGCTGGCCCGCTTCGACGGCCAGCCGCTGTACGAGCACCCCGATCCCCGCCGCGGCGAGCATCAGGACTGGGGCACACTCATCTTCGACTACGGCCGGCCCGAGGTACGCGGCTTCCTCGTCGCCAACGCCCTCTACTGGCTGGACGAGTTCCACGTCGACGGCCTGCGGGTCGACGCCGTGGCGTCGATGCTCTACCTCGACTACTCGCGCCGGGAGGGCGAGTGGGAGCCGAACATCCACGGCGGACGCGAGAACCTCGAGGCGATCCGCTTCCTCCAGGAGGTCAACGCCACCGCCTACCGGCTCCACCCCGGCATCCTGATGATCGCCGAGGAGTCCACGAGCTTCCCCGGCGTCACGGCACCGACGGATCACGCCGGCCTCGGGTTCGGTTTCAAGTGGAACATGGGCTGGATGAACGACTCGCTCCAGTACATCGGACGCGATCCGATGTACCGCGCGCACCACGAGGGCGAGATGACGTTCTCGTTCGTGTACGCGTTCGGCGAGAACTACGTCCTGCCCATCAGTCACGACGAGGTGGTGCACGGCAAGGGCAGCCTGTTGTCCAAGATGCCGGGCGACCACTGGCACAAGCTGGCGAACGTCCGTGCCTACCTCGCCTACATGTGGGGGCATCCCGGGAAGAAGCTGCTGTTCATGGGACAGGAGTTTGGTCAGCTCGCGGAGTGGTCGGAGGGTCGGGAGCTGGACTGGTGGCTCCGTGACCAGCCCTCCCACGCCCAGCTGCAGGACTTCGTCGCCGCGATGAACGGGGTGTACCGGTCGCAAGCCCCCCTCTGGGAGCGCGACAACGACGGCTCCGGGTTCACCCGCCTCGGCGCCCCGAGTTGGGACCCGTCGGTCATCGCCTTCGAACGACGGGACGCGCACGGCGGGCGCCTCGTCGTCGTCAGCAACTTCGCCGGAGTGGAACGCACCGGCTACCGTCTCGGGCTGCCCAGAGAGGGCGTGTGGCAGGAGATCCTGAACTCCGATGCCGTCGCCTACGGCGGACGGGGGTCGGGCAACCTCGGGATGGTGATCGCCGAGCCCGCGGACGCCGGCGCCCCCACGGCGTCGATCACGCTGCCCGCGCTGTCGACGCTCTGGCTCCGCCACCAGCCCGAGCCGCACGTGCCGACGGTGAACAACGGCTGACGGACGGCCGGCGACGATCGGTCTGCGCGGAGGAACGATCCCCGCGCAGGCCGATCAGAAGAGCAGCGAGGAGAGTCGGTTCCGAGCCGCGATCACGCGCGGGTCGCTGGCGCCGATGAGGCCGAAGAGCTCGACGAGACGCTCCCGGACGGGAGTGCGCTGGTCGGACGGCAGCTGAGCGAACAGGTCGAGGAGCCGGCCGAAGGCGTCGTCGACATGTCCACCGGCGAGGTCGAGGTCCGCGACGTCGAACTGGGCCTGCACGTCCAGCGGAGCCGCTGCGGCCGCGGCTCGGGCGGTCTGGAGGTCGAGCCCCTGCACACGGTCGAGCAGGCGGACCTGGCCCAGGCCGGCGATGGCGTCCTCGTCGCGCGGGTTCTCCGCGAGTGCCTTCTCATAGGCGGTGATGGCCGCACGGTAGTCGCCGCGCTCGATGGCGGCGAACGCCTCCGCGTGCAGCGGCGGCAGCTCGGGCTCGGCAGCGGCTTCGGCTTCCCCGGTCTCGGCGTCGCCGACGGGGAGCGTTCCCGAGACGCCGTTCTGCGCCGCCACCTGGAGCAGCTGCGCGAAGACCTCACGCACCTGCTGCTCCGGTACGGCGCCCGTGAACATCGGCACCGGCTGGCCGGCGATGAGGGCGACGACCATCGGGATGGACTGCGCGCGGAAGCTCTGCGCGAGCTGCGGGTTCGCATCCACGTCGACCTTCGCCAGGAGCACGCGGCCGCCGAGCTCCCGAGTGACCTTCTCGATGATCGGGCTCAGCTGCTTGCACGGCCCGCACCACTCGGCCCACAGGTCGACGACCACCGGGACGGTGCGCGACAGCTCCAGGACCTGACCGAAGTTCTCGTCGGTCGCGTCGACGACGACGTCAGCCACCGGTGCGGTCGCGGGCGCCGCTGCACCACCCGCCGGCGGGGACGGACGGTTGCGCAGGCTGGACAGATCGACGGCGCCACGCAGGGCCGCGGGAGACATCTCACTCACTTGATCACCTTCACGGACACGAGATCCTGACGGGACGCCAGGAGACGGATCGGTTCGCTCGACCCCTGGGACGGGACGGCGAAGAACAGCTGGAACTCATAGGTCGTCTGGGCGCCCTTCGCGGACTCGTTGGCCCCGGTGAGCGCCTTGGCCTCCTTGTTGTCACCGAAGCGGATGACGACATCGGAGGACGTGGGCGTGATGGTCTCGACATCGAGGACGGAGACGGCGACGATGGCGCCGCTGTCCAGCGTCGTCATCGAGACGGGCTCCGCCGTCGTCGGCTTCATGTCGAACGCGGCCTTGGAGGTCTTCGCAGCCCCGGCGTCGGCGAGTCCCTTCACCAGGCTCTGTCGGCTGTCCCTGATCGATGTGGCCAGGTTCAGCGCCAGATCGTCGAACTGCCCGTAGGAGGCGCTCTTCTCACCGTTGTCGACGACGTCGGCGAAAGCCGCGGCGACCTCGTTCGGCGGCACCGACAGGAAGGCCGAATCCGCCGGGACCAGCGAGGTCCCCAGCCAGCTGGCCGCCACCTCGGGGAACGCCGCGTCCGCCGACATCTCCGCCATGTTCGTGACCTTGTAGTTGGACCAGGGGTCCGCCTGCGTCATGGTCAGCACCACCGGCGGCACGGTGTCGTCGCCGGTGCTCTTCGAGAGCATGAGGACGGTGCGTGGCCAGCGGTCCGTCGCCTCGGGGAGGACCACCTCGACGTCGTCCGTCGGGATCGCGGCGGGCGCGGCCCGATCCGGCAGCTTCGCGCGCAGGGCGTAGTCGGTGGTCCTCGTCGTGAGAGGTGCGCCGTCGAGACGGGTGGCCGCGAGGTCCAGATCCTTCGCCTCATCGGCCTGCACCAGGGTCTCGGAGACCTCCCGGAGGATCCGCTCGGCCTGCGTCTCGGTGACCGCCGGCGGCTTCTGGTTCTCGGGGGCGATCACGGTCGGGGTCGGAGACGGCGATGCGGAGGGGGCCCCGAATTCCGGCCAGGACTCCGCCGTGCAGCCGGAGGCCAGCAGGGCGGTCAGGCCTAGGGCGGGGAGGGCGAGCAGGCGCCGACGACGCCTCGGGCGCTCAGCGCGCATCGTGCTCTTCCCGTCCTGCTCCTTCTCGTCGACGATCTCCGCGTCCTCCACGTCGTCCTTCCTCGCCGGTGTCGGCGCCTGCTCGCCGTCCGTGGCCTCCAGGGCCTCGCGCTCGGACGGCGGAAGGGCCGCCACGTCGATCGGCTGCGTCGTGGGAAGCGGCCCGGGCCCCTTCCGGCGCGGGCCGCGGCCACGGCGCTGGTGACGGATCGCGAGCACGTACAGGACCAGGCCCACGAGGAGCACCAACCCGCCTGCCGCCATGAGCGGGCCCGCCAGCGGCGTCCGCGTGTCCAGCGGCCAGGAGACCACGATGTCGTCCGGCGCGTCCTTGGTGCCGTCGTAGGCGATCAGCACGCTGGTCCCTTCCGGGAGCTGCATCTTGTCAGTGGCGAGGAAGTTCTCCTCGCTGAAGGAGTCGAGCCACAGATCGGAGCCGGCAGGGTTCCGGCCCGCGGGCGCCTCGCCGTCCTCCTCCGGCGCCGGGGTCGCGGTCGTCTCGGGCGCCGGCGTCTCGGCGGACCCCTCGTCGTCCGCTGCGGCGACATGCTCGACGACGAGCTCGTCCTCGTCCCCGACGGTCACGTGGTTGTACTCGGAGTCGGAGAGCCAGGCCTCCATGTCGGCCGTGCGCCCGTAGCTGGTGAAGATCTCCCCTTCGCCGCGGATGAGCAGCTTCTGCGCGCCGGCGTTGATCCGCAGGACGTCGCCGTCCAGGAGAACGAAGGGCGCGGGCTCCTCGATGTCGACGCGGGCCTCCTCGGACGAAGGGCCGACGAAGATGGTGCGTTGGGCGATCCCCGCACCGATCAGCACGGCAGCCAGCACGAAGGCCACCACGGCCCATACGAAACGCACGAATAGTCTCCTCACGCATCGCGGCTTCCCGCCCACGACGCCACACTCGACATTCCAGACTAGCGAACCCACCTGTGTGTTGACCACGAGGGCCCTCCCTCGTCCGTCGCCCGGCACGTCGGCGGCGCGTCGAGCCGCGGCATGGGTAGCCTTGCTGCAGCCGTACCGAGGAGTCTGCATGAAGATCCACAACCCGTTCCGCACCGCCCTCGTGGCGACACTCGGCGTGGGGCTCGGGATCGTCCTGATCAGCAGCGTCCAGACGCTGTCGACCGTGCTGCTCTACATCGGCACCGCCCTCTTCCTCAGCCTCGGCCTCGACCCTCTCGTCACCTTCCTCGAGCGTCGACGCCTGCCCCGCTGGCTCGCGGTCCTCGTGACGATCGTCGCCGTGCTGGCCGTCTTCGTCGGGATCATCCTCATCGTGCTGCCCGTGCTGGTCGACCAGATCTCGCAGCTCATCGCCCAGATCACGGCGATCGTGCAGCGCGGAACCGCCATCGAGGATCTGAGGAGCTGGATCCAGGAGACATTCCCGAACCTCCTCGTCGACGACGTCTTCGCGTATGTGGAGGACTGGCTGACGACCAATCTCGCGGAGATCGGCGGGTCTATCGGTCAGGGCGTGCTGATCGCCAGCGGCGCCGTGCTCAGCGGCGTGTTCGGCGCCTTCATCGTCCTCATCCTGACCATCTATCTCACGGCTTCGACGCCCTCGCTCAAGCGCGCGGTGTACCAGCTCGTCCCGGCGTCCAAGCGGGATCGCTTCATCGATCTGTCCGAGCAGATCACCGACTCGGTCGGCTACTACGTCATGGGCCAGGTCAGCCAGGGCGTCATCAACGGCGTCCTCAGCGCGATCTACCTGACGATCATCGACGCGCCGTTCCCCGCCGTTCTCGCGGTCGTCGCGTTCTTCTTCTCGCTCATCCCGCTGGTGGGCACCCTGACCGGCTCGACGATCATCGTCCTCGTCTGCCTCATCCCGGGCCTCGGCTCCCCCGGCACGGCTCTCGCGGCGGCGATCTACTACCTGATCTACATGCAGATCGAGGCGTACGTCATCTCGCCGCGCATCATGAGCCGCGCCGTCTCCGTGCCCGGCGCCGTCGTCGTGGTGGCAGCCCTCGCGGGAGGAAGCCTGCTGGGCCTGCTCGGGGCGCTCATCGCGATCCCCGTGGCGGCCAGCATCCTGATCCTCTACCGGCAGGTGCTCATCCCGCGCATGAACGAGCGGTGACCGGGGCGGGCCTCGCCGTCAGTCCGCTGCCGGCCAGTGGGTCGGCAGCGGCAGCGCCGACGGATTGACGGCGGCGACGATCTCGGTGAGCACCCGGCGCGTCTGCGTCTCCCCCACCCACAGGTGCTTGCCCCCTTCGACGGCGATCAGCTGCGCCTGCGGGATCGTCGCGAAGCGCTCCCGCGCTTCCGCCGGGCGCAGGTAGTCGTCGAACTCGGGCACGAGGATGACCACGCGGTGGCCGGTCTCCCCCCAGGCGGCAACCTCCTCCGCCGTCGCGCGGTGCAGCGGCGGCGAGAGGAGGATGATGCCCTCGATGTCGTGGTCGGCACCGTACTTGAGGGCGAGTTCCGTCCCGAACGACCACCCGACGAGCCAGGGGCGCGGCAGCGCGCGGTCGCGGACGACGTGCATGGCGGCCGCGACGTCCAACTGCTCTGCAGCGCCGCCGTCGAACGTCCCTTCACTGGTGCCGCGCGGCGAGGTGGTGCCACGGGTGTTGAACCGCAGCACCGCGAGATCGGCCAGGGCGGGAAGACGCGCGGACGCCTTGCGGATGATGTGCGAATCCATGAAGCCACCGGCGGTCGGCAACGGGTGCAGCGTGACCAGCGTCGCCACCGGGACTGCGGCTTCCGGCGTCGCGAGCTCGCCGACGAGCGTCAGGCCGTCCGCGGTGTGCAGCTCGATGTCCTCGCGGCGCGCCGGGAGCTCCAGCGGTCCCCGGATCTCCATGGTCATGCGATCCTCCAACAGTGGTTGTGCCAGTGTCTGCGGTCAGCCAGGGCTGCGGCATCGCCGAGCACGCCGTCGGCGCGCCAGGCCACGAGATGGGCGGTACCCGGTTCGACGGATCGTCCGCAGCCCGGGCAGATGTACGCCTTCTGCGCCTGGAGCGCGGAGACGGGCTGCACCGTCCACTCCACGCCCCGGCGGACCTCGGTGCGCTTCCAGCCGGCGAGGAGACGGTCGAACGAGTCCTCGCCCTCAGGGCGCGCGGAAGGACGTCGGCGTGAGCGGGGCATGGTGCCGGCTCACCACCAGTGGTTGGTGACCCAGAAGTTGTACGCGCCGGCCCAGCTGCCGTAGCGACCCGTGGCGTATCCGGTCGCCCAGCGGAGGTTGTCGACCGGGTTGTAGCCGTTCCCCGGCACCTTGCTGCAGGGCAGGGCCTGGACGAGGCCGCAGGCACCGGAGGAGGAGTTCGTCGCGTTGGGGTTCCAGCCGCTCTCCCGCGAGACGATGTAGTCGACGTACTGCCAGTCGCCCTGCGCGATCCCGGCGGCCGCCATCCACTCCGCAGGTGCGCCTCCGCCGCTGTACGGCGGGAGTCCGCCGCCCCCGGACGACCCGCCCTGCGAGCCCTCGGACGACGACGAGGAGGTGGTCACCGGGGCCGGCTTCGGCTTGGGCTTCGGCTTGGGTTTGACGTAGACGTCGAAGGAGCCGCGCTCGACGGGAGTGATCGCCGCGCCCTCCACCGTGACCGTGAGGTTCTGGGTGTCCGCCAGGGCCACCGCATACACGGAGTCCGGGGCCTCCGTGGCGACGGGCTGAGCGAGCGCGACGCCGGTGGGCGCGACCATCGCGGCCGCGAATGCGACGACCGCGAGCGAGCTGAAGACGCCCACGACACCGCGGCGGCGCGACCAGCGGCGCGTGCCGCGGGAGGCTGATGCAGCCGTGGCTGCGGGTACCAGCACGGCGTCGCTTCGTTCGGGAATCATGTCGTTTCGGGAGTTCACGATGGAGGACAGTTTACGCATACCTGCCTGAAGAGGCCATCAGACGGCTCAGCGGACCGCCAGGATCACGTCGATGGTGGCATCCAGGAGCGCGTCGACCTGCTCCTCGCGGTAGCCGCCACGCTGCATGCGGAACGCTGCGGACCGCAGCTGCTCAGCGGACAGCGCGTCGCCGTCCCGCAGGTAGCGGACGATCCGGGAGGTGACGTGGTCGACCTCGTCGACGCGGTACCCGAACGTGAGGAAGCCGGTACGGGCGAACCGGTGGCGACGCGGACGCGCCAGATGGTCCAGGATGACCTGCGCGTCGGCTCTGGCCTGCTCCACCCAGGCGCCCGCTCCGAGAGACCGCACGGCGCGTTCCCGCTCTCGGGCGGCGAAAGCGTCCTCGACCCGTCCGAGGGCCGCGTCGACGTCAGCCACCACGTACCCCTCCTTGACGAGGGGGAAGGAGACGGTGCGGACGTCATCGGCCGTGAGATCGTCAGCGCCGCTCTCGAACGCCCGCCGCGCCGAGGCGAGGAATCCGTCCACCGCCGCACGGTGGTACCCCTTCGTGCGTCCGGTCGTGAGCGCGAAGGCCGGCGTGGCCGCGCGTTGCGTGGCGACCTCGCGACGGTCGTCGTTCATCACAGCACCACTGTCGTTCATCACAGCACCAACCAGGGAGAGAGGAGGAAGTACAGGCAGAGGGCCGGGACGGTCGACGGCAGGATGCTGTCCAGCCGATCGAGGAGCCCACCGTGCCCGGGGAGCCAGGAGCTCATGTCCTTGATCCCGAGATCCCGCTTCAGCATCGACTCGCCGAGGTCTCCGAGCGTGGCGGACAGCAGGATCGCGGCCCCGAAGATCACACCGCCCCACCAGGGCAGGTCGAGCAGGAACATCGCCAGGAGGACGCCCGCCGCGAGCGACGCCACCACCGCACCGCCGAAGCCCTCCCAGGTCTTCTTGGGGCTGATCCGCGGCGCCATCGGGTGTCGCCCGAACGCGAGCCCCGCGGCGTAAGCGCCGGTGTCGGCCGCCACGGCGATCGCGATGAAGCTGAGCACCCACCACTGGCCACCCTCCTGCTCGAGCAGGATGAGGGCCACACCCGCGAGGAATGGCACGTACACCTGCACGAACCCGCCGATCACGGCGTCGGTGAGCACATCGCCGTACGTGCGCCCATCCTTCGCGACCATCTGGGCGAGCAGGCGCCAGACGATGACGAACGCCACGGAGACGAACAGCATGACCCAGCTCAGCCAGGGCTCCGCGAAGTACGCGGAGAGCACGAGGAAGGTCGCCGCTATCAACTGCGGGATCACGTCGACGCGACGCCCGGCGGCGCGCAGCGCGCGCGAGAGCTCGTAGACGCCGAGGAGCGCCGCGGCCAACGCGAACGGGACGAACAGCGCCTTGATGAAGAGCAGCGAGCCGAGGAGCGCCGCACCGAAGGCGAGGCCGATCAGGATCGCGAGGACGAGGTCACGTCCGGTGCGCTGCTTGATGCGTTCGTTCGCCTGGTCGAGCTGATCCCGCGCATGCGACACGTGCGTGCCGAACTCGTCCCGCGCCTGGCGCCACTGCTCGCGGATCGCATTGTGATCCGCGGTGTCCAGCCGGTCGGCGGTCACCGGCGCTGCACCCGGCGTCGCCGGAAGCGGCGGTCGCGGGGGCACGCGGTCGGCGTCGAAGGCCGGGAAGGCCGCGTCGCCGAGCGGCACGCCGCCGTCGGGGCCGACCTCCGGCCGCGCCACCGGAGCGCCCTCGTCGGTGCCTCGCGATTCGTCGGACATGCGGACTACACCTCGAGGAGTTCTGCCTCTTTGCGCTTCAGCGCGTCGTCGATGAGGTCGACGTGCTGACGGGTCAGCGCGTCGAGTTCCTTCTCACCACGGGAGATCTCGTCCTCGCCGAGCTCGCTCTTCAGCCCGTCGAGCTCGTCCTTCGCCTTCCGGCGGATGCCGCGGACGTGGACCTTGGCGTCCTCCGCCTTCGACTTCACGAGCTTGACGTACTCCTTACGGCGCTCCGCCGTGAGCTCCGGCATCGTGACGCGCACGAGGTTGCCGTCGTTCGTCGGGTTCGCGCCGAGGTTCGGCATGTCGCGGATGGCCTGCTCGATCGCCTTCAGCGCCGACTTGTCGTACGGCGTGATGATGAGCGTGCGCGCCTCCTGGTTCGCGAGCGACGCGAGCTGAGCGAGCGGCGTCGGCGTGCCGTAGTAGTCGACCAGCACCTTCTGGAAGAGCTGCGGGTTCGCACGACCCGTGCGCACCGTGGAGAAGTCCTCCTTGGCAGCCTCGACGGCCCGGGACATGCGGGTGGTGGTTTCAGCGAGGACGTCCGCGATCACGGTGGCTCCTATCGTCGGGGTGTTCTGGAAATTCTATCGGGAGCGGGCCCCCGTCCCGTGCAGGCGCTCAGGCGGTGACGAGCGTGCCGATGGGCTCGCCCAGGAGAGCGCGGGTGACGTTGCCCGCCGGCTCCATGCCGAAGACGCGCATGTCCATGTTGTTGTCCATGCACAGGCTGAACGCCGTCGAGTCGACGACCTTGAGGCCCTGCTGGAGCGCATCGCGGTAGGTCACGCGCTCGATGCGCTCGGCGTCGGCGTGCTTGTTCGGGTCGGCGGTGTAGATCGCGTCGACGCCGTTCTTGGCGACGAGGACCTCCTGCGCACCGATCTCCAGTGCGCGCTGCGCGGCGACCGTGTCGGTGGAGAAGTACGGCAGGCCCGCACCGGCACCGAAGATGACCACGCGGCCCTTCTCCATGTGCCGCTCCGCGCGACGCGGGATGTAGGGCTCGGCGACCTGGGTCATCGAGATCGCCGACTGCACGCGCGTCGCCGCGCCCGCCTGCTCCAGGAAGTCCTGCAGCGCGAGCGCGTTCATCACGGTGCCGAGCATGCCCATGTAGTCGGCCCGCCCCCGGTCCATGCCCCGCTGGCTGAGTTCGGCCCCGCGGAAGAAGTTGCCGCCGCCGACGACGACCGCCACCTCGACCCGGTCGACCGCAGCGGCGATCTCGCGCGCCATCTGGCTGACCACGTCGGGGTTGACGCCGAGCTGCCCGGCGCCGAACGCCTCTCCGGAGAGCTTGAGGAGGACGCGACGGCGTCCGGTGCGTTCAGTCATGGGGGATGTCCTCTCGTCCCGATTCAAGATAGTGCCTGGTGGGCATGAAGAAGGGGTTCGGATCGAGCGATCCGAACCCCTTCGACAGTGCTACGCGCCGACCTTGAAGCGCGCGAAGTCCGTCACGGTGATACCGGCGTCCTTCGCCACCTGGGCGACGGAGAGCTTGTTGTCCTTCGCGTAGTCCTGCTCGAGCAGGGCGACCTGCTTGATGAACGCGGAGACACGGCCCTCGACGATCTTCGGCAGAGCGGCCTCGGGCTTGCCCTCGTTGCGGGAGATCTCGGTGACGATCTCGCGCTCCTTCTCGACCGCATCCGCCGGCACGTCCTCGCGGGACAGGTACGACGGGTTGGCGAACGAGATGTGCTGGGCGATGCTGCGCGCAGTCTCGGCGTCGTCACCCGTGTAGGCGACGACGACACCGATCTGCGGCGGCAGGTCCTTGCTCGTGCGGTGCAGGTAGACCTCGACGCTGTCACCGGTGACGGTGCGCACGCGACGGAGCTCGACCTTCTCGCCGATGATGGCGGCCTCTTCCGAGATGAGCTGCTCGACGGTCTTGTCGCCCGCCGGAGCGGCCAGAGCGGCCTCGACCGAGTCGGCCTTCACGGCGGCGACGGCGTCGGCGACCTTGTCGGCCAGCGCGATGAAGCGCTCGTTCTTCGCGACGAAGTCGGTCTCGCAGGCGAGCTCGACGAGCGTCACGGCGCCGTCCTGCTCGCGAGCGACGACGAGGCCCTCGCTGGTCGAACGGTCGGCGCGCTTGGCGTTGCCCTTCGCACCCTTCAGGCGCAGGATCTCGGTGGCCTTCTCGACGTCGCCGTCGGCCTCCTCGAGTGCCTTCTTGGTGTCGACCATTCCCGTGCCGAGCTGCTCACGCAGCGCCTTGAGGTCGGCGATGGTGAAGTTGGCCATGTGTGGTGGCTCCTTGCTTCGTTGTGTGGGTGTACGAGGGATTACTTGGCGTCTGCGGCCTCGGTGGCGGCGACCTCGGCGGTCTCCTCACCGGAAGCGGCGGCGATCGCCTCGTCGTGCGCCTCGGCACCGGCCTCGTCGGCGGCGGTGGCGTCGGCGGCAGGGGTCTCGACGACAGCGGCCTCGTCGTCGGCGGTCACGACCTCGGCGGCGTCAGCGGACTCCTGGACGGGAGCCTCGAGGAGCTCCTTCTCCCACTCGGCCAGCGGCTCGGCGTCGCCCGACTCCGGGTTGTGCTTCTGCTGCAGGCCCTCGGCGGCGGCGTCGGCGATGATGCGCGTCAGCAGCGACACCGAACGGATGGCGTCGTCGTTGCCGGGGATCGGGTACTGGAAGTCGTCCGGGTCGGCGTTGGTGTCGAGGATGCCGATCACCGGGATGCCGAGCTTCTTGGCCTCGTCGATGGCGAGGTGCTCACGCTTGGCGTCGACCACCCAGAGGGCGGACGGCGTCTTGGTGAGGTTACGGATACCGCCGAGCGACTTGTGGAGCTTGTCCAGCTCGCGCTTCTTGAGCAGCAGCTCCTTCTTCGTGAAGCCGGAGGCGGAGGGGTTCTCGTAGTCGAGCTCCTCGAGCTCCTTCATGCGGGCGAGACGCTTCGCGATGGTGGAGAAGTTGGTGAGGAGGCCGCCGAGCCAGCGCTGGTTCACGTAGGGCTGGCCGACGCGCGTGGCCTGCTCCGCGAGGATCTCCTGCGCCTGCTTCTTGGTGCCGACGAAGAGGATCGTGCCGCCGTGCGCCACGGTCTCCTTGACGAAGTCGTACGCCTTGTCGATGTAGCCGAGCGACTGCTGGAGGTCGATGATGTGGATGCCGCTGCGCTCGGTGAGGATGAAGCGCTTCACCTTCGGGTTCCACCGACGGGTCTGGTGTCCGAAGTGCACGCCGCTGTCGAGCAGCTGGCGGATGGTGACCACAGCCATGGTCGTCTCCTGATTCTGGCGCGGAGCGCCGTTGAGGTTGTCATGCCGACCGGACGGTCGGACATCCTGGTGCCCGGCTCACGCCCACCCGTTCGGAACGGGACCTGCGGGAGTGGATGCCACGACGGAGTCGCTCTGGGCACGCGTAGTCACCCCGAGATCGAGGTGCTCGTCCAGCATACAGGATCATGCGCCGCCGGCTCGTCCTGCACAGGAGCGCGATCCTCGCCCTTCTCCCCCGCTACAGGGTTCTTCCCCCGGGCGTCCGGTCCGCGCGATCGCCCCCGGCGCACACTCACCGCATGACTTCTCCCTCCGGTTCCCCTCACCTTGTCCGTTCACACTCGTCTCGTGCCGCTCGCGTCGCGATCACGGCGGCGCTCGCCTGTCTCGTGCTTCTGGGCGGCGGCGGCGCCCCACTCGCCGCCCCTGCGTCCGTACACACGGCGACGGCACCCCGCTCCGGCCCGTCCCCGGCCGACAGTTCCGCCTCGGAGGGTGCATGGCGATGGCCCGTCGACGGTGGCCGCCATGTGAGCGCCGCGTATCGCGCACCGGCGCACGCCTACGGTCCCGGACACCGGGGCATGGACGTCACCGCCGCCGTCGGTACCGCTGTCGGCGCTCCGGCGGACGGAGTGGTCGCGTTCCAGGGCGTGGTCGTCGATCGTCCCGTGCTGACCATCCGACACGCAGACGGCCTGGTGAGCTCGTTCGAGCCGCTGGAGTCGACGCTCCGGGCGGGCGACACGGTCAGCCGGGGTCAGGAGATCGGTCGGGTTTCCACAGGTGGGCACACGGCTCCTGGCGCGCTGCATGTCGGTGTGCGGCGCGATGGGGAGTACATCAACCCGATGCTGCTGTTCGGCGCCGTCCTGCGGGCCCGTCTCCTGCCCTGCTGCGGGACCTGATCTCCGACCGAGCGGCAGCCGCTCAGGCGCGAGGATGCGCCAGCCGGTACGTCGTCGTCAGCCGCTCCGCCGAGACATGCGTATAGATCTGCGTCGTGCCGAGGCTCGCGTGCCCCAGGATCTCCTGCACGGCGCGCAGGTCGGCGCCGCCGTCGAGCAGATGCGTCGCCGCCGTGTGGCGGACGGCGTGCGGCCCGACGGTCTCCGCGCCGACGACGGGTGCGAGCGCACGGGCGACCACCTCGTAGACCGTCCGCGGTCCCAGCCGGGCGCCGCGGCTCCCGAGGAAGACGGCAGGCGATGCACCCGCAGCCCTGCTGAGGAGAGCCGGGCGAGCGCGGCGCAGGTACGCACCGAGCGCATCCCTGGCCGGGGCACCGAATGGCACGACGCGCTCCTTGTCGCCCTTGCCCCGCACAAGAGCCGTCCCGCGGTCGAGATCGAGGTCGTCGATGTCGAGACCGCAGAGCTCGGAGACGCGGACCGCGGCGCCGTAGAGAAGCTCCAGGACGGCGTGGTCACGGAGGGCGACGGGCTCGCCCGAGGATGCGGCCTGCCGATGGCGTTCCAACAGCTCGGACATCGCGTCCTTCGAAGCCACGGTCGGCAGCGTCTTGGCCCGTTTCGGCGCCACGAGCCGAAGACTCGGGTCGATGGGGATGATGTCCTGCTCGCGCGCCCAGCCGAAGAACGCTCGCGCGGTGGCCGCACGTCGGGCCAGCGTCGCTCGCGCGTCGCCGCGCTGGGTCGCCTGCCACAGCCATTCGCGCAGCATCTCCAGGTCGATCCGGTCCACCGGACCGCCCGCCACGCTCGCCCCGAGGTCCCGCAGGTCGGAGCGATACGCCTTCACGGTCGCGGGCGACAGCCGGCGCACCTTCTCCAGGTGGTCGGCGAACGCCTCGACAGCGACCGCGAAGTCCATAGCTCCACCCTGGCCCTCCCCCGCCCCCCGAGCCGCGCGCCCCGCCGCGAGCCGTCCTATGACGTACGTGCCGCGCCGATCCCGCGCCAGCCGTCCTCGTCCCGCCGCGCAAGGCCGTCGAGATCGAGGAGGCCGAGCAGTGCCCTGGTCCGCTCGACGGTGAGATCCGCGCGCTGCGCGAGCTCCGCCTCCGTCCGAGCGGTCCGGGTGCTCAGGGCACGGAGGAGCAGGACCCGCCCCTCCTCCGTGGCATCGTGTGCGTGCGGCGACCGCGCGTCGGTCGGGAGCATCTCCGCCACCTCCGCCGCGGAAGTGACGCACACCGCGTCGTACTCGCGGAGCAACCGATGACAGCCGGCCGACGAGGCGGAGGTGACGGGACCGGGCACCGCGCCGAGTGGCCTGCCCAGCGTTGCCGCGTGTCCCGCCGTGTTGAGGGAGCCACTGCGCCACCCGGCCTCGACGACCACCGTCGCCTGCCCCAGGGCCGCGATCAGTCGGTTGCGGGCGAGGAATCGCCACCGGGTCGGCGCCGTCCCGCAGGGCACCTCGCTGACCACGACCCCGTCGACCGCGATCCGCGTGAGAAGGTTGCGGTGCCCGGCGGGGTACGGGCGGTCCACGCCTCCGGCGAGAACCGCGATCGTCCCCCCACCGACAGTCAACGCGGCGCGGTGGGCTGCCCCGTCGATGCCGTACGCGCCGCCCGACACGACAGCCGTCCCCGCGGCGGCCAGGTCGCCGGAGAGGTCGGCGGCGACGCGCTCCCCGTAGGCGGTGGCCGCCCTGGCGCCCACGATGGCGACGCGTGCCGCGCTGGTCAGGAGCTCCGGGCGCCCGCGCGCCCACAGCACCACCGGAGCCTCCGTATCGAGATCGTCGACGGCGAGCGGCCAGTCGGGATCTCCCGGAAGGAGCAGATGGGCGCCCGCCGTCTGCGCCCGCCGGAGGGCATCGATCACAGCCGCCGGATCGGCACGCTGTCGCCACCGCACCCGCGCCTCGTCGAGCGCCCGTCGTGCGCCCGCGGCGCGGACCATCGGCCATGACCGTCCCCGCGCGTCGAGAGCGAAACGCATGCCGTCGGCCGGTCCGAACTCGCGCACGAGGGTCGCGGCGACGGCGTCCCCGGGATCGGCGATGACGGACCAGGCGACACGTGCGAGCGCCTCCGCCACGTCGTCGGTGCCGCGCAGTCTCCGAGCGGCGTCGAGCGCATCCTGCTGAGAGACGAGTTCGTCGATCACCGCGCCACCCCCGTCCGCAGAAGGAGCGCGCGGCCGATCTCGTCCGTTCCGGGGAGGTCGAGTCCGGCGAGGTCGGCCATGGTCCAGGCCACCCGGAGGACGCGGTCGTATCCGCGGAGCGTCAACGCCCCTCGTTCCAGTGCCCGATCGAGACCGGCCCGCGCGTCTGGCGGGAGGCGGAATCCGCCGTGCCGGAGCAGGGTCCCGGGAACCTCCGCATTGCGTCGCCAGGGCGTGCCACGCCATCGCCGCTCCGCTCGAGCGCGCGCCTCGCCGACGCGGCGCCGGGCCTCGACGGTGGTCACCCCGGAGCGCTCCCCCGCGAGCGAGCGTGAGGCGGCGACGCGCGAGACCGGCAGATCGATGTCGAGACGATCGCGTAATGGCCCGGAGAGGCGAGTCGCGTAGCGTCGCAGCGCCTGCGGTGGGCAGATGCAGTCGCCGTCACGCACCCCCCGGTTCCCGCACGGACACGGGTTCATCGCCAGGAGCAGCTGGAACCGCGCCGGGAACCGCACGACGAAGCCGGATCGATGCACGTCGACGAAGCCGGTCTCGAGTGGCTGACGGAGCGCGTCCAAGGCCACCCGGGGGAACTCGGCCGCTTCGTCGAGGAAGAGCACGCCCCGATGAGCCCGTGCGACCGCGCCGGGGCGCGCCGTCCGCGACCCGCCTCCGACCATCGCCGCCACCGAGGCGCTGTGGTGCGGAGCGACCAGCGGAGGCTGGTGGTCGAGCCCGGTCACGGCCTCGCCGCAGAGGGAGCGCACGGAAGCGACCTCGATGGCCTCCTGCTCGGTCAGCGGCGGCATGATCCCGGGCAGTCGCCCGGCGAGCATCGTCTTGCCTGCTCCCGGCGGACCGCTCAGGAGCATGTTGTGGCCGCCCGCGGCCGCGACGATGAGGGCCTCGACGGCTTCCTCCTGCCCGAGGACATCGCTCAAGTCGCGGTCGTCCGACCCTTCCTCCGGCGGTTGCGGTCCCGGGACCGGCTCGACATCCGGCACCTCCACCTCGGCCCCGTGCCAGACTGCCACCTCGGCGAGCGACGCGGCGGCACGCACCTCGACGCCGGCGACGAGACCGGCTTCCGTCGCGTTGCCGTGCGGCACGATCACGCGCTCGAAGCCGGCGCGTGCAGCGGCGAAGACCGCGGGAAGCACACCGGGGACGGGCCGCAGACGGCCATCCAGCCCGACCTCCCCCAGGTGCACCGTCTGCCGCACGGCACGACGAGCGAGCATGTCGCTCGCGGCGAGGGAGGCGACCGCGATCGCGAGGTCGAAGGCGGACCCGTGCTTGGGCAGACTCGCCGGCGAGAGGTTCACCGTCAGACGCCGCCGGGGCAGCGAGAGCCCGGAGTTCACGCAGGCGTTGTGCACGCGCTGCACCGCCTCGCCCAGAGACTTGTCGGGGAGGCCGATGATGCGGAACTCCGGCGTCTGCGGCGAGAGGTCGGCCTCGACCTCGACGACATGCCCCTCCGCCCCGGTGAGGGCCACCGACCACGTCCGAGCGGTGCTCACGCGATGTCCTCGAGGTGCTCGATGGACGCGGTCTCCGGAACCGCCCCCACGATGCCGACCGCCTCCACCCGCAGCACCCGTCCCCTTGCCAGATCCGGATGCGCAGCCCGCCACGCATAGGCGAGCTGCCACAGCCGCCGGCGCTTCCGGTCGTCGATGGCGTCGAACGGGTGCCCGAAGGACGCCGACCGCCGTGTCTTCACCTCGACCACGGACAGATGCCGACCGACGACGGCGACGATGTCCAGTTCGCCCTGCGGACACCGCCAGTTTCGATCGACGATGCGATACCCGCGCTTCGTCAGGTAGTCCGCTGCCTGCTGTTCCCCGGCTCGCCCGAGGTCGTCTTTCGCTGCCATCCCCACAGGATTCCCGGGACCACCCCGTGACCTCCGCGGTCCGGAGCAGACGGCCCGGCCGCTGTGGAAACAGTGGAGAACGTGACTGTTGTGCAGGAACGGCGGCTGGAGTCACTCCCCGTCGAGCGAGAGCTCCTGCGGCAGTTCGAACTCGCGGCGTTGCAGCTCCTCGACGTTCACGTCCTTGAACGTGAGCACCCGAACGGCCTTCACGAACCGGTCCGCACGGTAGATGTCCCACACCCACACATCGCTCATGGAGATCTCGAAGTAGAAGTCGTGCTCGGTGTCCCGGCGCACGACGTTGACCTCGTTGGCCAGGTAGAAGCGACGCTCGGTCTCCACGACGTACTGGAACTGAGAGACGACGTCGCGGTACTCGCGGAACAGCGCGAGCTCGAGCTCACGGTCGTAGTCGTCGAAGGCTTCCTCATCCATGATGAGTCCATCCTATGGTCGGCGGGCGCCGGTCGCGGCATCCCGGCCGCGACCGCTCAGAAGAGCGTCGGTGCGTCGGCGATCGCCCACGACGAACGGTGGAACGGTGAGAGGCCGAACGACCGGATGGCCTCCCTGTGCTCCGGACTCGCGTACCCCTTGTTGCGGTCCCACTGGTAATCGCGGTGATCCTCGTGGAGCTCGGCCATGTAGCCGTCCCTGGCGACCTTCGCGATCACCGACGCCGCCGACACCGAGGCGCAGTCGCGGTCCGCTTTGACGACCGGCCGGACGTTCAAGGGCCCAGGATGCACGCGCGAGACGTAGTCGTGGTTGCCGTCGAGGAGGACCAGAGCGTTCTCGACCGTGGCACCCTGCGCCACCACCGCCAGCACGGCGCGGGAGGCGGCAAGGCCCAGCGCCCGCATGATCCCGACCTCGTCGACCTCCGCGGCGGTCGCCCAGCCGACGCCCGAGGCCTGCACCCACGCAGCCGCGCGGGCGGCGACGTCGGGGCGCCGGCGCTCGGGGACGAGCTTCGAGTCGCGCAGCCCCTCCGGCACGCGGCGACGAGCCCCCTTGGCGTCCATCACCGCCGCCCCGACGGCCACCGGCCCGGCCAGCGCCCCGCGACCGACCTCGTCGAGGGCGATGATCAGGTCGCACTCCCCCAGGAGCTTCCGCTCCAGGGTCAGTCGAGGCGTGATGACAGTCATTCGGGGTCCGGCACTCCGTTGAAGATCTCGTGGTGGCCGTCGATCGGTCCGAAGCGGTCGAGCGGCCAGGTCGTCAGGAACGCCTTGCCCACGATGTTGGACACCGGGACGAAACCGCCGCTGGGCAGCTCCTGGTGTGCACGGGCGTCGCGGGAGCGGTCCCGGTTGTCGCCGAGGAGCCACACGGAGTCCTCGGGCACGACGACGTCGAAAGGTTCGTTGGAGGCCGCGGTGTCGCCCTCGGGGAGGTTCAGGTAGCTCAGCTCATCGATCGGGGCACCGTTGATCGTGATCTGCCCCAGCGCGTTGCAGCACACCACATGGTCACCTTCGACGCCGATCACCCGCTTGACCAGATGGTCCTGGGTGTCGGTTGCCGAGATGCCGACAAATGTGAGCACCCAGTCGATGGCCTGGACCAGCGGCGGCTGTGCAGGTGTCTGCGGCATCGGGTCGAGCCAGCCGCCCGGATCCTTGAAGACGACGATGTCACCGCGCTCATAGCCGGTCCAGCGCGGGGTGAGCTCGTCGACGAGGATGCGGTCGTCGATCAGCAGCGTGCGCTCCATGGAGGCCGACGGGATGTAGAACGATCGGACCACGAACGTCTTGATGACGAAGGACACCAGCGCGGCGATGACGACGATGACCAGCACGTCACGGAGGAAGACCAGGAACCCGCGCCGCCGTCGTGTCGGGCGTGCGGACGGAGAGTCAGTCATCTGGTTCCTTCTCGAAGAATGCACCGTGAGCGCACGGCAATAACAAGGTTCGCACACCGGGGACAGAACGAAAGCACCCCGGGACATCGTGTCCCGGGGTGCTGTGAAGAAGCTTCGCGTCAGTTGTTGACGCGCTTCTCCTTGATCTTCGCCTTCTTGCCGCGCAGCTCGCGCAGGTAGTAGAGCTTGGCGCGACGCACGTCACCGCGGGTGACGACCTCGATGTGGTCGATCACCGGGGAGTGCACGGGGAAAGTACGCTCGACACCCACCTGGAAGCTGATCTTCCGGACGGTGAAGGTCTCGCGGACGCTGTCACCCTGGCGGCCGATGACGACGCCCTGGAAGACCTGGATACGAGAACGGTTGCCCTCGGTGATGTTCACGTGCACCTTGACGGTGTCACCGGGGAAGAACTCGGGGATGTCGGAACGGAGCGAAGCCGCGTCGACGGCGTCGAGGATCTGCATGATCGTCTCTCTCTGCACTCGCCTCAGGTCGGATGCACGGATTAGGAAGGAACAAGAATGGGAGTGTGCCGAACGGCGCTGACGCGTCCGCGGGCTCCCCTGGGGCAGAGCCGGTCACGGCACAAAGAACCATTCTGCCACGGATGGCATGTCCCACCAAAACGAGCGGTCAGGGCCGGTCGTCGGTCTCCCGCACCACGATCACCTCGTGCACGCTGGTCTGCGTCGTCTCCGCACGGGGCGGGGTCATCGTCGACCAGGAGATGGTCTCGCGAATCCGCGCTCCACTCCCCCGCGCTTCGTTCCAGAGCTGCCACAGCTGCAGCCACACCAGTCCGATGCCCACCACGATGGCGGCGGCGAGGAGCCAACCGAAAGCGCCATCGATGAAGAAGCCGACCGCGATCGTCAGCGCGTGCCAGAGACCGAACCCGGCGACGTCCCACCACGACAGGGCGCGCTCGGCGCGGACAGACGGCCGGGAACGCGTCAGCAGCGTGAGCAGGAGCTGTCCCACGAAGACCGAGGGCATCGCGATGAGCAGCACCCAGAGGATGGACCAGCCACCCTGGAAGACGGCCCAGCCGATGAGAAGCCACAGCGGCAGGAGGAACGCCGACGGCAGCAGCCAGCGGAAGAAGGCCTGTCGGATCCACATGCTCCGATGCTACGGCGAGGTCGGGCCTCCGTCACGGGTGTTCGCTGAGAGCGGCAGGCGCCGGGCACCCCGTCCGATCAGGGAGAATGGTCGGGACGAGAGGACACTGATGATCGAACTGCGCACCCCTGCCGAGATCGATGAGATGCGCGCGGCAGGCCGGTTCGTCGCCGAGACGCTGGCGACCCTGCGCGACGAGACGAAGGTCGGCACCAACCTCCTGGCGATCGACCGCCGGGCCCACGACATGATCCGCAAGGCGGGCGCCGAGTCCTGCTACATCGACTACCACCCGTCGTTCGGCGCGAGCCCGTTCGGCAAGGTCATCTGCACCTCGGTGAACGACGCGGTGCTGCACGGTCTCCCCCATGACTACACACTCAAGGACGGCGACCTCGTCACCCTCGACTTCGCCGTCTCGGTCGACGGCTGGGTCGCGGATTCCGCGGTCTCCTTCGTCGTGGGCACGCCGCGGGATGAGGACCTGCGTCTCATCGACACCACCGAGCGCGCGCTGACCGCGGCGATCGAGACCTCGGTGGTCGGGCACCGCATCGGTGACATCTCCGCTGCCATCGCAGAGATCGCGCACGGCGAGGGGTACTCCATCAACACCGACTTCGGCGGGCATGGCGTGGGCCGCACGATGCACGGCGACCCTCACGTCGCGAACGACGGCCGCGCGGGCCGCGGGTTCCCGCTCCGCGCCGGCCTCGTGCTCGCGCTGGAGCCCTGGTTCCTCGCGACCACGGACGAGCTGGTCACCGACCCCGACGGGTGGACGCTGCGCAGCGCGGACGGGTCCCGAGGGGCGCACTCCGAGCACACCATCGCGATCACCGATGACGGGCCGATCATCCTGACGGATCGCTCGTTCCTCGGGGTGGACTGACCTCGGCCGCCGGGTCGGCGCGTTCCCAGGATGCGACCGGCCCCGGCACGACGGTGAACAGCGGGTGCGCCTTCGGGAGCGCCACATCCCCGTGCCGCTGAAGCACCTCAGGACTGCGCTCGGCGAGCTTCGCACGCAGGTGCTCCCATTCCCGCGCGAGCTGCCCCGCGGTGACCGGCATCGTCGGAACGGCAGGCTCCCGGCGCCGAATGCGCGTGCGGTCGAAACGGTAGCCGCGGGCGTCCGCCTCGTCGGCGACAGCGACGAGGTACGCGCCCACCGCGGCCAGCGGATCCGCTGCCTCCCGGAAGCGCTCGAGCTGCGGGTGTCGCTGATACCCCTTCGTGGCGTCGGCGAGCACCGCCTGCGCGAGCAGCGTCTCCCGCCAGCAGGCGACGAGACCCTGACGGTCGAGGTACTCAGGGTGCAGCGACCAGATCCTCATACGCGGCGGTAGCGGAACACATCGGTGAGATGGGGGAGGTCGAACTCCGCCTTCCCGCGCGTCTCGTCCGCGCCGTCCAGCACCGCCTCCAGGGCCGCCACCATCCCTGCACGCTCCGCGTCGTCAGCCACGAGGAGACTGCTCACCGTGCCCCAGCGTCGGAGGTAGACCTCGCGGCTGATCCGCTCCGTCCAGCGCACCTCCTCGTGGGCTTCCAGGACGAAGCCGGGGATGTCGGTCGCCGATGCGGAGGTATCGTCGTCCGCGCCGACCGCGGGATGCGCCACCCGATGGCAGGCGAGATCCCACGCACAGGCGGGGTCGGCGCGATTCCAGAGCAGCCCGAGCGTCCCGTCGGCGACGAGTGCGCGGGCGATCTCGGCCGCCGCCGTATCCCGGTCGAACCAGTGGAACGCCTGCGCGACGCTGACGACATCGACGGAACCGTCCGGCACGGGGATGCTCTCCGCGGTCCCCGGCCGCGCCTCGACCGTCGGCAGCGTCCGGGCGAGGACGGCGAGCATCGGCGCGGAAGGCTCGACGGCGATCACCCGCGCCGCACGCTCGACGAGCAGGCTGGTGAACTTCCCGGTGCCGGCGCCGAGGTCGAGCGCCGTGGCCACCGGCGCCGGAACGATGATGTCGGCCGCACGCTCCGGGAAGCCCGGTCGGTAGCGGTCGTACTCCTCGCCGATGCCTTCGAACGATCGCGCGCGTGTCACATCCACCATGTCTCGACGCTAACAGCAGTCGTTGCCGCAGACGGTCGCGGTGCGGTCAGTCGTCGGTCGGCGCGTCCGGAAGCAGATCGGGGCGGCGCAGCCGCGTGCGGACGAGCTGCTGCTCGCGCCGCCATGCCGCGATCGCCCCGTGGTTGCCGCTGAGGAGCACATCCGGTACCGCACGCTCACGCCAGACGGAGGGCTTCGTGTACGACGGGTACTCGAGGAGGCCGTCCTCGTGCGACTCCTCGACCAGGCTCTCCGGATTGCCGACGACCCCGGGGATGAGACGGCCGATGGCCTCGATCATCGCCATCGTCGCGACCTCGCCGCCGTTGAGCACGTAGTCGCCGAGGCTCAGCAGCCGGACCTCGCCACGCTCGGCGGCGTACTCGAAGACGCGCTCGTCGATGCCCTCGTAGCGCCCGCAGCCGAACACGAGGTGGTCGCGCCCCGCGAGCTCCCGCGCGGTCGCCTGGGTGAAGACCTCGCCCGCCGGCGACGGGAAGATGATGGTCGGCGGCGCGGCGGTATCCGCGGTGAGCTCGTCGAGGGCGAGCCCCCACGGCTCGGGCTTCATGACCATGCCCGCTCCTCCGCCGTACGGAGTGTCGTCGACGGTGCGATGGCGGTCGTGCGTCCAGTCGCGAAGATCATGCACCTGGAGGTCGAGCAGACCCGAGCCGCGGGCCTTGCCGAGCAGGGAGAGCGTCAGTCCGTCGAAGTACGAGGGGAAGATGGAGACGACGTCGATGCGCACGGGGGAACCGTATCAGCGGTCACTCGGCAGCGTCGGAGGCGGTGGTCTCGTCCTCCGACTCGGGAAGCTCCTCGAAGAGCCCGGCGGGAGGGGTGACGATGACCCGTCCGGCCGCGACGTCGACGGTGGGGACGATGGCCTCGACGAACGGGACCATCACCTCGTCCGTGCTCCCGCCCGACGACGGCTTCACGATCAGGAGGTCATGCGCCGGCAGGTGCTCGACGCGGACCACGCGGCCGACGACGACCTCGTCCCGCACGACGTCCAGGCCGACGAGCTGGTGGTCGAACCAGGCGTTGTCCTCGGTCTCGTCCTCGTCCTGGTCCATCCAGAGGATGGCGCGGACGAGGCTCTCGGCGGCGGTGCGATCGTCCACGTCCTCGAAGAAGACGACGGGGTTGCCGTTCATCACGCGGTACTCGCGGACGACGATCTCCTTGCCGTGCCACGGAGATGCCTCTGGCACCTGCAACGTGAACGCGGCCCCGGGGACGAAGCGCCGCTCCGGATTGTCGGTGTAGAGCTCGAGCTTCAGCGCGCCCTTGAGCCCATGAGCCTTGACCAGGCGCCCGACGCGCAGCTGGTTACGGCCTTGGGTGCGGTCCTGCGACACCACGTCAGTCGTCCGCGACATCGACGCGGACACGACGCCCGTCGGCGAGTGCACTCACGAGGGTGCGCAGGGCCTTGGCCGTGCGGCCGCCGCGCCCGATCACGCGTCCACGGTCGTCGGGGTGCACACGCACCTCGAGCAGGTCGCCACGGGGCGACGAGGATTCGTGGATGCGCACATCTTCGGGGTGATCGACGATCCCCTTGACGATGTGTTCGAGCGCGGCGGCGAGCACGATGGATTACTCGGCGTCGGCGGCGGGAGCCTCAGCGGCCTCCGCGTCGGCGTCAGCGGCGGGGGCCTCCGCAGCGGGGGCCTCCTCCTTCTTCTCCGCCTTGGGCTTCACGACGGACTTCTTGGAGGCGTCGACCTCGAAGGCGGCCTTCGGCTCGGCGACCTTGAGGGTGGACTTGGCGTCCTTGTCGCCCTTGAAGGTGCCCCAGTCGCCCGTGATCTTGAGGATGGCGGTGACCTGCTCGGTCGGCTGCGCGCCGACGGAGAGCCAGTACTGCGCACGCTCGGAGTCGACCTCGATGAAGGAGGGCTCCTCGGTGGGGTGGTACTTGCCGATCTCCTCGATCACGCGACCGTCGCGCTTGGTGCGCGAGTCGGCGACGACGATGCGGTAGTACGGCGCGCGGATCTTGCCCATGCGCTTGAGACGAATCTTGACAGCCACGATTCTCCTGAATGGTGTGGAAGGAAACGAACCGGTCGCCTGGAGCGTGGGGTGCACACCCGGCGGAAGCTCAAATGAGGAGGACGAGTGCTGGATAGAGGGTCGAGCACGTCGTCCGACCCTCTATTCTGCCAGATGCGCGCGCCGGGCGCGAAACCCGGCGACACGGCGTTGCGGAGTCGGCCCCGGGCCGTGTCAGACTGTCCCCGTGCAGCTCGACTTCGCCGCTTCGGCCCGCTCCACCGTCGGTCTCGAGTGGGAGATCATGCTCGCCGATCCCGAGACCGGTGATCTCGTCGGTCGCGCACCGGAGCTCCTCGCCGCGCTGGAGGCGGAGAGCGAGGACGAGCGCCACACCGTCACCGGCGAGCTGCTCACGAACACCATCGAGGTGACCAGCGGGATCGGCGATTCCGTCGCGCACGCCGTCGATGACATCGCGAACGCGATCGCGGCGGTGCGGTCGGCCACCGATCCGGCCGGTATCGAGCTGCTCTCCGCCGGAAGCCACCCCTTCGCCCAGTGGTACGACCAGTCGGTGACAGACAAGACCCGCTATCACAGCCTCATCGAGCGCACCCAGTGGTGGGGGCGCAACATGATGATCTGGGGCATCCACGTGCACGTGGGCGTCGACGAGCAGCGCAAGGTCTTCCCCATCATCAACGCGCTGTCGGCGTATCTTCCCCATCTCCAGGCGCTGTCGGCGTCCAGTCCGTTCTGGGCCGGGGAGCGCACGGGGTACGCCTCCAACCGCGCGCTCGTCTTCCAGCAGCTGCCGACGGCGGGCTTGCCCTGGCCGCTCCGGGACTGGTCGGAGTTCGAGCGGTATCTGGACGACATGGTCCGCACCGGCGTGATGGCCGATGCCACCGAGGTGCGCTGGGACATCCGCCCCGCTCCGCGCTGGGGCACGATCGAGGTCCGCGCGTGCGACGGCCTCTCGACGCTCTCCGAGATGGCCGCGGTGGCCGCGCTCGTACAGGTCCTCGTCGAGCACTTCTCCCGACTTCTCGACGAAGGCGCGGCGCTGCCCGATCTTCCGGCCTGGTTCCACCGCGAGAACAAGTGGCGCGCGGCCCGATACGGCCTGGACGCGCGCGTCATCGTCGACACGATCGGCACGCAGCGCCCCGTTCGCGAGCACCTGACCGAGAAGATCGAGGAACTGGCCCCGGTCGCCGTCGAGCTCGGGTGCGTCCGGGAGTTCGGCAGCATCGCGTCGATCCTCGACGGCGGGGCGAGCTATGCGCGTCAGCTCGCGGTCGCCGACGCCACGGACGGCGATCTCCGCGCCGTGGTCCAGCACCTCATCCGGGAGTTCCGGACCGGACCGCAGTCCTCGATCGAAGGCGAGTGACGCGGACGCGACTCAGTCCTCGACGAGTCGACGTGCGAGACCCTCGTCGAGCACCACATCCGTGATCAGCTCGGCGGCTATCGCCGCCCGCAGACTCGCGAGCTTGGGCACACCCGAGACGACGCACACGCGACGCGGCACCCGCCGCAGCCGGTCGAGTCCCGGCCCCGTCGCCCGCGCGTTGAGCCGGATGTCGCGCCAGGAGCCGTCGGCACGGAAGAAGACCGTCGCCACGTCGCCGATCGCATGGTCCTCCCGCAGACTGCGGTAGTCCTCCCGCCCGAGGTAACCGCCGACGTAGACGCGGCTGGGCACCTCCGCCGCCGGAGACCCGAGGCTGAACACGGCGATGTCCATCTTCGCCTGCAGATCGAGCACGCGGCGGGTGCTGCGCTCGCGCCACATAGCCTCCCGGGTGGCGGGGTCGTCGAAGAAGGCGGGCACGGGGAACTGCTGCACCTGCGCACCGAACGCGCTCCCGAAGCGCTGCAGGATGTCGCTGGAGTACTCCACACCGCTGGTCTGGGTGTTCCCGGCGCCGTTGAGCTGCACGAACGTCGTGTTGTGCGTCTCCTTCTGGGTGAGACCGCGACTGACCGCGCTGATCGTCGATCCCCACGCCACGCCGACGATCATGTTGGAGTCGACGAACTGGGACAGGAGGCGTCCTGCGGTCAGCGCCACGCGCTCCAGTCGCTCGACCTCGCTCACGATCTCCGCCATCGGCACGACGTGCGCCACCACGCGGTGCCGATCCCTGATGCGCTGCTCGAGCATTCCCAGACGCTCCAGGGGGGAGTTGATCCGGATGTCGACGAGGCCGCTCTCCCGCGCGAAGCTGAGCAACCGTGACACGGACGACCGGGAGGTGCCGAGCTCCTGCGCGATGACCTCCATGGTCTTGTCCTGCATGTAGTACAGCTGCGCGGCCGTGAGCGCGGCGATCAGCTTCCCGTCGCGCGACGGTGCTCCGGATCCCGCCATGATGACCTCCTCTCCCTCGATCCTTGCACATATGTGCAGCCAGCTTGCGCGCGGCGTCACGGAGGTCGATGCTGGTGGCAAGCAAGGAAGAGAGGGTCGAGGATGATCGATTCCACCCACACGTCCCCGGAGCGGGACGCGGTCCGCGCGCTCCGGGAGTCCGGGCGCACCAGCGTCCTCGTCATCGGCGGCGGCATCAACGGCATCTCGACGTTCCGTGATCTGGCCCTGCAGGGTGTGGACGTCGTCCTGGTCGAACGCGGCGACTTCGCCTCCGGTGCCTCCGCGGCCTCGAGCCACATGATCCACGGCGGCATCCGCTACCTCGAGAACGGCGAGTTCCGCCTCGTCCGGGAGTCGGTGGAAGAGCGCAACGGCCTGCTCAAGATCGCCCCGCACTACGTCAAGCCGCTGCAGACGACGATCCCGATCTACTCCACGTTCTCGGGGATCCTCTCCGCTCCCCTCCGGTTCCTCACCCACAAGAGCGGGAAGCCGAAGGAGCGCGGCGCCTTCCTCATCAAGGTCGGCCTCACCATCTACGACACGTTCTCCCGCGACGGCGGCACCGTGCCCCGCCACCGCTTCCTCGGACGCAAGAAGTCCCTTGCCGAGCTGCCGTCGATGGACCCGAAGATCAAGTACACGGCCACGTACTACGACGCCTCGATGCACGATCCGGAGCGCCTGGCGCTCGACGTGCTGCAGGACGGCCGCGCGAGCCACCCGGGTGCGGTGGCTCTCAACTACGTCGAGGCGATCGGCCGCGACGGCGAGCAGATCACCCTCCGTGACCGCGAGAGCGGCACCGAGTTCACCGTGACCGCGGATGTCGTCGTGAACGCCTCCGGCCCGTGGACCGACCTCACGAACGACGCGCTCGGCACCGACACCCATTTCATGGGCGGCACCAAGGGCTCGCACATCGTGCTCGACCACCCGGAGCTGCTCGAGGCGACGCGAGGTCGCGAGATCTTCTTCGAGCACTCCGACGGCCGTATCGTGCTGATCTACCCGCTCAAGGGGCGCGTCCTCGTGGGCACCACCGACATCGACGCCGACCCGCGCGAGGTGCCGGTGTGCACGGAGGAGGAGATCGACTACTTCTTCGACCTCATCCACCACGTGTTCCCGTCGATCTCGGTGACCCGCGAGCAGATCGTCTACAACTTCTCCGGCATCCGGCCGCTCCCCCGCCACGAGGACACCGCTCCCGGATTCGTCTCGCGCGACTACCGCGTCGAGGTCGACCGCAAGGGCGCCGTCCCGCTGGTGAGCCTCGTGGGCGGCAAGTGGACCACGTTCCGCGCCCTGGGAGAGTCGCTCTCCGACACCGTGCTCGGCCTCCTCGGCCGCACGCGCACCGTCTCCACCGCCGGACGCGCGATCGGCGGCGGACGCGAGTTCCCGCGCACCGAGAAGGCGAAGCGGATCTGGATCCAGGAGAACCTCGCCGGCGCGGGCGCTCGGGCCGATCAGCTCCTCGCCCGTTACGGCACCGGAGCGGCGGCCGTCTGGGCGTTCGTCGAGCAGGGAGACGACGCCCCCCTCGCCGGCGGCGACCTGTCGACCCGTGAGCTGGAGTGGATGGTCAACGAGGAGATGGTCGCCCGTCTCGAGGACGTCATCCTCCGCCGCACCAGCATCGCCTTCACCGGTGGAGCGCAGGCAGAAGTCCTCGACGAGATCGCCGACGCCCTGGCACCGCTCCTCGGATGGGACCGAGAGCGTCACGACGCCGAGGTGGAGCAGACGCGCCTGCTGCTGAACGAGCGACACGGACTCGACATCCCGTCCCGCACCCGCGGCTGACGGGGCCCCGACCACCGCGCCCTCCTCGCGGTGCTACCCCATAAGGGGTCGGGGCAGAGGGGCCCCGACCCGCAAGAAAGGTCAACGAAGACATGACTGACGTCAATCTCGGTCTCTACTTCCTCTCGGAGCTCGTCGGCACAGCGATGCTGGTCCTGCTCGGCTGCGGTGTGGTGGCGAACGTCGCCCTGGCGAAGAACAAGGGCTTCGGCGGCGGCTTCCTGATGGTCAACTGGGGATGGGGTCTCGCGGTGTTCGCGGGTGTGCTCGTCTCGGCGTACTCCGGTGCCATCCTGAACCCGGCCGTCGGTATCGGCCTCTGGGTGCAGAACCTGCTGGATCCCGCCAAGGGCATCGACTTCACGATGTTCCTCACCGCGACCGGGGCGGAACTCCTCGGCGCGATCATCGGTGCCATCGTCGTCTGGCTCGCCTACAAGCAGCACTTCGACCAGGAGCCGGAGGCCGCCAACAAGCTCGGCGTCTTCTCCACCGGCCCCGCCATCCGCTCGTACGGCTGGAACCTCGTCACGGAGATCATCGGCACCTTCGTCCTCGTCTTCGTCATCTTCGCGTTCGCGGACTACGGCGACATCGAGGTCGGCACGCCCGGTGGCCTCGGCCCGCTCACCGCTCTTCCGGTCGCCCTGCTGGTGGTCGCGATCGGTGCATCGCTCGGTGGTCCGACCGGATACGCCATCAACCCGGCGCGTGACCTCGGTCCCCGCATCGCCCACGCGATCCTCCCGATCCAGGGCAAGGGTTCCAGCGACTGGTCCTACTCGTGGGTGCCCGTCGTCGGTCCGCTCATCGGTGGTGTCATCGCCGCCCTCGCCGCCCCCGGCCTTCTCAGCCTCGCCGGCTGATCCCCCTCAACCGCTCGGGAATTCAAAGGAGAACACATGGCTGACTACATCATCGCGATCGACCAGGGCACCACGTCGAGCCGCGCGATCATCTTCGACAAGAAGGGCAGCATCGTCGCCACCGGTCAGAAGGAGCACGAGCAGATCCTTCCCAAGGCCGGATGGGTCGAGCACGACGCCGCCGAGATCTGGCGCAATGTCCAGGAGGTGATCGGTCTGGCCCTCGGTCGCGCCGATCTCACCCGCCACGACATCGCCGCCGTGGGCATCACGAATCAGCGCGAGACCGCGGTCGTGTGGGACAAGACCACGGGCAAGCCGGTCTACAACGCCATCGTCTGGCAGGACACCCGCACGCAGGAGATCGTCAACCGCCTCGCGGGCGACGAGGGCGTCGACCGGTTCAAGTCGATCGTCGGGCTCCCCCTGGCGACGTACTTCTCCGGCACCAAGATCACCTGGATCCTGGAGAACGTCGAAGGCGCCCGCGAGAAGGCCGAGGCCGGAGACCTGCTCTTCGGCACGACCGACTCCTGGGTCCTGTGGAACCTCACGGGCGGCATCGACGGCGGCGTGCACGCGACCGACGTCACCAACGCCTCGCGCACGATGTTCATGGACCTCGAGACGCTGGAATGGCGCGACGACATCCTCGAGGCGTTCGGCGTGCCGCGCTCGATGATGCCGGAGATCCGCTCCTCCTCCGAGGTCTACGGTGCCGCCGAGAGCTCGTCGCTGTTGCGCGAGACGCCGATCGCCGGCATCCTCGGCGACCAGCAGGCGGCGACGTTCGGGCAGGCCGCCTTCCAGAAGGGCGAGAGCAAGAACACCTACGGCACGGGCTGCTTCCTCATCTTCAACACGGGCGAGGAGATCGTCCGCTCGAAGAACGGACTGCTCACCACCGTCGGCTACAAGCTCGGCGACCAGCCCACGCACTACGCGCTGGAGGGGTCGATCGCCGTCACCGGCTCGCTCATCCAGTGGCTGCGCGACCAGCTCGGCATCATCTCCTCCGCCCCTGAGGTCGAGGAGCTGGCCGAGAAGGTCGAGGACAACGGCGGCGTGTACATCGTCCCCGCGTTCTCGGGTCTCTTCGCGCCGTACTGGCGTCCGGACGCCCGCGGCGCGATCGTCGGCCTCACCCGCTACGCGAACAAGAACCACATCGCGCGCGCCGCCCTGGAGGCCGTGGCCTTCCAGACCCGTGACGTGCTCGACGCGGTCAACGCGGACGCCGGAGTGGATCTCAGCGAGCTCAAGGTCGACGGCGGCATGGTCGCCAACGACGCGCTCATGCAGTTCCAGGCCGACATCCTCGGTGTCCCGGTCGTGCGTCCGGTCGTGGCGGAGACCACGGCGCTCGGTGCGGCCTACGCGGCCGGTCTCGCGGTCGGCTTCTGGAGCGGTCTCGACGACCTGTCCGCGAACTGGCAGGAGGACCGCCGCTGGGAGCCCTCGCTCGACGCGGATGAGCGCGACCGTCAGCTGCGCCTGTGGCGCAAGGCCGTCACCAAGTCGATGGACTGGGTCGACGACGACGTGCGCTGATCACCGCATGACGAGGCGGGTCCGGGTTCTTCCCGGGCCCGCTTCGTCGTCTCCGGGCCGCCATCCGCCCGTTCACCTGCACGATCCGAATACGGTTGCCCACCCGTTCCGGCGGTTCCGTCGTGCATCCGTTCCGGGGTCGTGCAGCCGGAACAGGGTCTCAGGAGGCTGCCGCGACGATGTCGAGGAAGGCGCGTGCGGCGCTGCGGGGTGCGGCAGCGTCCCAGGCCAGATGTTCGACGCGGACCGGCCCGTCGCGGAGCGGCACCGTGTCGACGGCCTCCCGGGACCCCCGGACCACCCCGGGCGCGAGCAGGGTGACGGCGAGGCCCGCAGCGACCAGACCGATCAGACTCGCGGCCGTGTCGGATTCGAAAGCCACATCACGCCGCACCCGCGCGGCCAGGAAAGCGGCGTCGCTCTGCGCACGCCCCGACGTACCCGCGGGGAAGTCGGCGAACGCGGTGTCCGCGAGGTCGCTCAGCTGCACCTCCCTCGCCCGGCCCAGCTCATGCCCGCGGGGCACCACGGCCACCAGCGGTTCCCGGGACAGCGCGCGGGAGGCGACCCCCTCGGGCTCGACGCCCTCCCGGAGCCCGAGGAATGCGGCGTCGAGATCGCCCTGACGAATCGTCGCCACGAGCGCATCGCTGTTCCCCTCACGGAGCTCCACGCGGGCGGCTGGATGCGCGGCGCGATAGGCCACGAGGAGCGCCGGGACGTCGACAGCGCTCACCGTGGGGATGACGCCCAGTCGCAGCGTGCCCACCACCTTCCCGCTCGCCGCCGCCGCATCCTCCCGGGCCTGGTCTGCGGCGCGGACCGCCAGACGCGCGGGGCGGAGGAACGCCTCTCCGGCCTCGGTCGCGCGGACGCTGCGACTGGTGCGCGCGAACAGCCGCACGCCCAACTCGCGTTCGAGAGCGGCGACCTGGTGGCTGAGCGCCGACTGCGTGACATGACAGCGCTCCGCCGCGCGGGTGAACGAACCGGTGTCCGCCACCGCGACGACATACCGCAGATGCTGGAGCTCCATCCACTCATGATCTCGCTTCATAGATCATGTGACAAGAATGCGTTGGACTCATACCCCGGATGCGCGCACCCTGGAGACATGAACCGCCTCACCCTCACCCTCGTCACGGCTCTCGCCCCTGCGTCGTGGGGTACGACGTACCTGGTGACGACGGAGCTGCTCCCCGCCGGACATCCGCTCCTCGCCGGCCTCCTCCGCTCGCTTCCTGCGGGTCTCCTCGCGGTGCTGCTGGCCCGCCGTCTGCCGCACGGGTCCTGGTGGGGCAAGGTGCTCGTGCTCGGGGCCCTGAACATCGGCGCGTTCTTCCCGCTGCTGTTCCTTGCGGCCGAACGCCTCCCCGGTGGGGTTGCCGCCGCCGTCGCCGGAGCGCAGCCGCTGATCGTGCTAGGTCTCGGAGCGCTCGTGCTCGGGGAACGTGTCCGACCGGTATCCGCCGCCGCCGCCGTCGCCGGGGCAGCGGGGGTCGCCCTCGTCGTCCTCGGCCCTGCCGCCGCGCTGGACTTCTGGGGCGTCGTCGCGGCTCTCGGCGGCGTGACCGCCACCGGCCTCGGGATGATCCTCACCAAGCGCTGGGGCCGCCCCTCCGGCGTCGGTCCCGTGGCCTACGCGGGGTGGCAGCTCACGGCGGGAGGGCTGTTGCTCCTCCCCCTCACCTTCGTGGTCGAGGGCCCGCCTCCTGCCCTCGACGCGGGTGCGCTCCTCGGCTACCTCTGGCTCACGACAGCGGGAGGGATCATCGCCTACACGCTCTGGTTCCGCGGTATCCAGCGCCTGCCCGTGATCGTGCCGGGCCTCCTCGCACTGCTCTCGCCGATCGTCGCGACGCTGCTCGGCGTGCTCATCGCCGGCGAGAGCTTCACCATGGTCCAGGTGGCGGGCATCCTGATCACGCTCGCCGCCCTCGTCGGCGGGCAGTTCGCGGCGCGGCCGCGAGGAACGCCGGCGACCGCGGTCGAGCAATCGGCCGCGCCCGTCGCCGTGCGCTGAGGTCCCGGCCGCTCAGCCCTTGCCGAACAGCTTCTGGATCTCGGCGAGGTCGGCCTCCGACGGTGCCTCCGCTCCCCCGCCGAGGCCGAAGCCCGAGCCGGTGGGTGCCGTGGAAGCCGCGAGGCCGGCGTTCTCCGCAGCGCGCTTCGCCGGGTTGCCGGAGCGGGAGCGGTTTCCGCCGCCGCCCTTGCCCTTCTTGCCGCGCTTCGACGAGGCCCCGGGCTTGCCCATTCCGGGCACCGGACCCATGCCCGGGATGTTCGGCGTGCCGCCACGAGCGACGGTCTTCATCATCTTCGCGGCCTGCTCGAAGCGCTGCACGAGCTGGTTGACGTCGGTGACGGTCATGCCGGAGCCGCGCGCGATGCGCAGACGACGGGAACCGTTGAGGATCTTGGGGTTGCGACGCTCGACCGGCGTCATGGAGCGGATGATGGCCTCGGTACGGTCGATCTCGCGCTCGTCGAAGTCCTCGAGCTGCTGCTTCATCTGCCCCATGCCCGGGAGCATCCCGAGCATCTTCTTCATCGAGCCCATCTTCTTCATCTGCTGAAGCTGCTCGAGGAAGTCCTCCAGGGTGAAGGCCTCGTTCGCGAGCTTCTCGGCGACCTTGCGCGCCTCGTCCTCGTCGAAAGCCTGCTGCGCCTGCTCGATGAGGGTGAGGATGTCACCGAGGTCGAGGATGCGGCTGGCCATACGATCGGGGTGGAACGGCTCGAGGTCCTCCAGCCGCTCGCCCGTCGAGGCGAAGATGATCGGACGCCCCGTGACCGAGGCGACCGAGAGCGCCGCTCCGCCTCGGGCGTCGCCGTCGAGCTTCGAGAGGACGACGCCGGTGAAGTCCACTCCCTCCTGGAAGGCCTTAGCGGTGTTGACCGCGTCCTGACCGATCATCGCGTCGATGACGAAGAGCACCTCGTCCGGGTCGACGGCCTTGCGGATGTCGGCGGCCTGCTTCATGAGCTCGGCGTCGACGCCGAGGCGGCCGGCGGTGTCGATGATGACCACGTCATGCTGCTGACGGCGGGCGTGCTCGACGCCGTCGCGCGACACCTTGACGGGGTCGCCGACGCCGTTGCCCGGCTCGGGCGCGTACACGGTGGCTCCGGCCTGCTCGGCGACCACCTGGAGCTGGTTCACCGCGTTCGGGCGCTGGAGGTCGGCGGCGACGAGCAGAGGCGTGTGCCCTTCTCCTTCGAGCTGCTTGGCCAGCTTGCCGGCGAACGTCGTCTTTCCCGAGCCCTGAAGGCCCGCGAGCATGATCACGGTCGGCGCGGTCTTGGCGAACTGCAGGCGCCGCTGCTCCCCGCCGAGGATCTGGACCAGCTCCTCGTTGACGATCTGCACCACCTGCTGCGCGGGGTTCAGCGCCTTGTTGACCTCGTCGCCGAGAGCACGCTCGCGCACCTTGGCGGTGAAGTCCTTGACGACCGCGAGCGCGACGTCGGCGTCGAGCAGAGCACGACGGATCTCGCGCACCGTGCCGTCGACGTCGGCGGCGGTGAGCTTTCCCTTCGTGCGCAGGTTGCGGAAGGTGTCGGTGAGCCGATCGGAGAGCGTGCCAAAGGTAGCCATGGTGCCTACGATTCTACGCGAGCGGAGCCTCCACGCTCAGCGCGGCACGGAGCAGTGTCTTGGCCCGCTGGTGACGCCCCCGGACCGTGGACGCGGGGACCCCGAGCAGTGCGGCCGCATCGGTCAGGCTGAATCCGTCCCAGTGCACCAGGCGGATGACCTCCGCGAGGTCGGGATCCAGGCGGGCGATGGCGTCGCGCACCTCCGCGCCCCCGTCCGCCGGCGGTGCCTGCAGCCGGGATCCCTCTCCCTCTCCCCGCACCCGTTCGTGCAGGGCGCGCCGACGCCTCTCACCGCGGGCGTGGTTGAGCAGGGTCTTGCGAGCGACTCCGAACAGCCACATCCGCGCCCGTTCGGGGTCGTCGGGCAGATGCCGGACGCGCCGCCAGGCGACGACCATCGTCTCGCCGAGCAGGTCGCCGGCGTCATCCGCCCCGACCCGACGCGCGAGGTAGGCCAGGAGATCCGGGGCGCACGCCTCGAACGCGCCGATCAGCGCCGCGTCGTCGGCACGGCTGCTCACTCGCCGCTCCAGGCTTCGTCGTCGCAATGCACCTGGGAGTGGGAGTCGGCTCCGGGGATCGGACCGAACCCGTGCTCCTCGAGTTCGGCGTGGAGCGCCTCGTTCAACGCGCCCTCATGAGCCATCCAGGCGCGGGTGTCCGCCGCATTCTGATCCGTCGTCGGAACACCCGCGGCCTCGTCGCCCTGCTCGAGCATCCGCAGTTGGCCGTCCACGTAGGGCGCGGCCTCCGCCTCCACATCCGCCGAGGCGAACCATTGATCGATCACACGATCGACATCGGCCTGGATCAGCGGGTTGTGCGTGTCCAGGCGGCTGAAGCGGATCTCGCACTCTCCCCAGGTCGGCGCGGTGAACCGGTAGCTCCGCGCGGGATCCTCGAGGCCGTCGCCCCAGAGCCAGTCGGAGGAGGCGGTGGCCACCCCGGCGCCGCCCACCAGGACCACCGCCGTGACCGCGGCGATCACACCGCGCGACCGGAGGCGGGGCCGAGCGCGCCCACGGGACGCGTCGATCATCGCCCGCAGCTCGTGTCCAGCGACGGCGGGGGTGGGCGGCGCCGAGCCGTCCAGCAGGTCGTCCAGCGGATCCGTGGTCATGGTGTCCTCCTCGTCAGGGATGCCTTCATCACTGACGTGTCCGGCCGACACCGATCCGTCCGCGCGTCACTCCCCCAGGGCAGATCGTGCACGCGGGCGAGCGCCTCGCGGAGCACGGACTCCGGTGTGCCGCGGCCTGCCCCCTCCTCGGCCCAGACGCGCAGGGCGGACAGGACGGCGGCCGCCTGCGCCGCTCCCAGCACGTCCGCACGCATCACATCGATACCCGCCGCGCACGCCGCACGGGAGACCGCGGCGGCGAGGCGGGCCAGACGGACACCCGTCTCCCGCACCAGCTCCACCTCGAGCGCCATGGCCTCCGCATTCCGCAGCGCCAACGCCAACGGATCCGGGGCGAAATCGTCCACGATCCCCTGCAGGATCCCGCGCACCCGCGCCCCCGTGGCCTCGCGGCCGAGGTCGTCCAGCGCGGCGATCGCGACGCCGATGCGCTCGTCGATGCCGGACCACAGCACGTCGCTCTTCGACGTGAAGTAGTTGAAGAAGCTCGAACGGCTGACCCCCGCCCGCTGGGTAATGTCGGCGATGGAGGTGGCCTCGTACCCGCGCTCCAGGAAGAGCTCGCAGGCGGCCTCTGCGAGGGTCTCGCGCGAGGAAGCCTTCGGGCGGCCGGCGCGACCAGTCCGGTTCATGACTTCACGGTACCGCGCGGGACGCCGCGGCCCGGACGAGGATGTATTGTTGGACGCAATCCATGTATTCGAGGGAAGCGACGACGCATGCTCGACATCCTCACTCCCGGCTTCATGCCGACCCCCGTCCCCTATGAAGAGGGCTGGGCCCTGCAGCGCCGCGTGCACGCGGACGTGGTCTCCGGCGCCCGCCCGGACACCCTCATCCTGCTCGAGCACGCGGCCGTGTACACCGCGGGGAAGCGCACGGAGGATCACGAGCGCCCCCAGGACGGGACCCCGGTCATCGACGTCGACCGCGGCGGGAAGATCACCTGGCATGGGCCGGGGCAACTCGTCGGCTACCCGATCTTCCGGCTGCCGGAGCCGATGGACGTGGTCGCGCACGTGCGGCGGCTGGAGCGGATCCTCATCGAGGTGCTGCGCCCGTTCGGGGTCGACGGTCACCAGGTCGAGGGGCGGAGCGGGGTGTGGGTGCGTCGACCGCTGTCGGAGGACAAGGTGGCCGCGATCGGCGTGCGCGTGCAGCAGGGCGTCACCATGCACGGCTTCGCCATCAACTGCGACAACAGCCTCGCGCCCTTCCGCGACATCATCCCCTGCGGCATCACCGACGCCGGCGTCACCACGGTGAGCGAGGTGTCCGGCCGCGTGGTCGGCCCGCTCGACCTCGTCGACGCCGTGCAGGACGCCTTCCGCACCGCCCACGCACCCGACCTGACAGGAGTCCCGGCATGACCGCCGCACCCGAGGGGCGCAAGCTCCTCCGCCTCGAGATCCGCAACGCCGAGACCCCGATCGAGCGCAAGCCCGAGTGGATCAAGACCAAGGCCAAGATGGGACCGGAGTACTCGGCGCTGCATTCCCTCGTGAAGAGCGAGGACCTGCACACGGTGTGCCAGGAGGCCGGCTGCCCGAACATCTACGAGTGCTGGGAAGACCGCGAGGCGACCTTCCTCATCGGCGGGTCGCAGTGCACGCGCCGCTGCGACTTCTGCCAGATCGACACCGGCAAGCCCGCGGACTACGACACCGACGAGCCACGACGCGTCGCCGAGAGCGTGCAGCGGATGAACCTCCGCTACGCGACCGTGACGAGCGTGGCCCGCGACGACCTCCCCGACACCGGAGCCTGGCTCAATGCCGAGACGGTGCGGAAGATCCACGAGCTCAACCCGAACACCGGAGTGGAGCTGCTGGCGAACGAGCACAACGCCGACCCCGCCTTCCTCGGCCAGATCTTCGATGCACGCCCCGAGGTGTTCGCGCACAACGTGGAGACCGTGCCCCGCATCTTCAAGCGCATCCGCCCCGCGTTCCGCTACGAGCGCTCGCTGAACGTGCTCACGCAGGCTCGCGATGCCGGACTCATCACGAAGTCGAACCTCATCCTCGGCATGGGCGAGGAGCCGGAGGAGGTCGTCCAGGCGCTGCAGGACCTCCACGACGCCGGCTGCGACATCATCACCATCACCCAGTACCTCCGCCCGACGCCGCGGCACCTTCCGGTCTCCCGGTGGGTGAAGCCCGCCGAGTTCGTCGAGTTCAAGGAGGAGGCGGAGCGGATCGGCTTCCTCGGGGTGCTCGCCGGTCCTCTCGTGCGCTCCTCGTACCGCGCCGGGCGGCTCTGGGCGCAGTCGATGACCTCGAAGGGACGGGAGATCCCCGCTCATCTCGCGCACATCGCGGACAGCGCCGACCTCGGGTTCGCGCAGGCCGTCTGACGGGCGGCGGTCAGTCGGCGCTCATCACCGACTGCACGCTGCCGTCGGAACCGAGGTTCACGAGCAGCACGTCGTCGGTGGCGCTGTCATCGAGCGCGTACTCCAGGACGGCGAACGGCTCGGAGCCGCCGTGCTCGTCGGCGAGGATCGTCATGCTCATCAGGCGCAGCGACCGGATGATGTCCACGGCCGCGTCCCCGGACACGTCGATGAGGACGTCGGGGAGGTCGTCGCCGAACACCTCCTGCTGCTGCAGGATGTACTCGGTCACCTCACTCGTGCGGTCGTCCACCTCGGCGAGCATTCCGCGGCGCGCGGTCGCGTCCACGTTCTCCAGACCGGCGATGAGTCCGGCGGCGATGTCGAGGGCGTCGGCGGAGACGTCGTCCTGGTCCGGAGCCGTCAGGTCCACGGTCACGCTCTGGTCGCCGAGTTCGACCGTCTCCGACCAGAAGATCGAGCCGTCGGGGCCCGACGACAGCAGTCCGAAGTAGTCGTGTTCGATCGCCATAACGCTATGAAACCAGCCTGGTGCTCGGGGCGGAAGCCCTGTGTCAGCCGACCAGCGCCTGCACGAACACGTGCGGCGTGAAACCGGTCAGATCGTCGATGCCCTCGCCCTGTCCGAGGAGTTTGACCGGGATGCCCGTCCGCTCCTGCACGGCGAGCACGAAGCCGCCCTTGGCCGAGCCGTCGAGCTTGGTGAGCACGAGCCCCGTCACGCCCGCGTGCTGCAGGAAGGTCTCCGCCTGCATCACCCCGTTCTGTCCCGTCGTGGCGTCGAGGACGAGGAGCACCTCGCTGATCGGGGCCTGCTTCTCGACGACGCGGCGGATCTTGCCCAGCTCGTCCATGAGACCGCCCTTGGTGTGCAGCCGCCCCGCCGTGTCGATGATCGCGATCTCCATGCCCTCGCGCTTGGCGTATTCGACGGTCTGGAAGGCGACGGATGCCGGGTCCTGCCCCTCCTGCTGCGGGCGGACGATCGCCGCTCCCCCGCGCTGGGCCCAGGTGGCGAGCTGGTCGACGGCGGCCGCACGGAAGGTGTCGGCAGCCCCCACCACCACGCTCCGCTGGTAGCCGCGAAGGAACTTCGTGAACTTCCCGATCGTCGTCGTCTTGCCCACGCCGTTCACACCCACGACGAGGACCACGGCGGGCCGCTCGGTGAGCTTCAGAGTGGTGTCGAACTTCGCGAAGTGCTCCTCCAGGGTCTCCCGCAACATGCGCTGGAGGTCCTTGGGGTCGGTGGTGCGGTACTTCGCGACCTTGTCGCGCAGCTCTTCGACGATGCGTTCGCTGATGTCGGGGCCGAAGTCCGCCGTGATGAGCGCCGTCTCCAGGTCTTCCCACGTCGTCTCGTCGATGGTGGGCTTCACGAACATGCCGCGCAGCGCGCGACCGAGAGACCAGGACTTCTCTGCCATGCGTCCAGCCTACGGGTAGCATCCAGGGATGCACCGCGCGCCGCTCCCGCACCGGGTGTTCCTGCACGGTGCCGGGAGACGCGGCACCACCGCGTGGCCCTCGCAGGATCCGGAGTCGGGGACCTTCCTCAGCTTCCCGCCGGAGTCGTCCGTCGAAGCGCAGGCGGGCGCTCTCGTCGAGGGAGAGCGTGACCGGACGCCGCTCGTGTTCGCGCACTCGATCGGCGCGGTGACCGCCGTGCGCGCCATCGCCGACGGCCTGCGGGTGTCCGGCCTCGTCCTCGTCGAGCCCGCCCTGTACGACATCGCCCGCGGTGAAGCTCCGATCGAGCGGCATATCGCGGTGGTGACGGAGGCACGGGCGAGGGTGACGCAGGGCGACCTCTTCGGCTTCTGGTCCATCCTGCGCCCGCTCATGTTCCGAGGCCCGTCCACCCGGGAGCGCTGGGAGGACGAGCGCGCGGTCGCGCAGCGGTGGGCGACCACGAACCTCCCCTGGGGTCACGGCATCCGGGAGCGTTGTCTCGCCGGCGTGCCGACCCTCGTGGTCACCGGCGGATGGAACGAGGAGTACGAGATCATCGCCAGCAGGCTCGTCGACGTCGGAGCCGACCACATGATGCTCCCCGGCTACGCTCACCGCCCGCAGGACCATCCCGACTTCCCGACTGTGATCACGGGCTTCGAACGCTCCCTCGCGATCTGACCCGGCCCCGTCCGTCCGGTCACAGCTTCGGAGACCGCGGGCGACACGCCGGATCCGACCATCGACACGCCGGATGAGGGCCATGATCTCCGAAGCTGTGCGCGCCGAGGGAGGGCGGCAGGACTCAGACGGCGGCGGCGGCGCGGTCGCCGACGCGCTGACCCACCACGGCCGAGACGCCGTCCTGACGCATCGACACGCCGTAGAGCGCGTCGGCGATCTCCATCGTCCGCTTCTGGTGCGTGATGACGAGGAGCTGGGAGCTCTCCCGCAGCTGCTCGAAGACGGTGAGGAGCCGGCCCAGGTTCGCGTCATCAAGGGCGGCCTCGACCTCGTCGAGGATGTAGAACGGGCTGGGACGCGCCTTGAAGATCGCCACCAGGAGCGCCACCGCGGCCAGCGACCGTTCTCCGCCGGACAGCAACGAGAGCCGCTCGATCTTCTTCCCGACGGGACGGACCGAGACCTCGATGCCCGTCGTCAGCATGTTGTCCGGATCGGTCAGCGAGATGCTGCCGGTGCCGCCGGGGAACAGCAGCGGGAAGACCTGGCCGAACGCCTCCTTGGTGTCCTCGAACGCGCTGGCGAAGATCGTCTGCATGCGCTCGTCGAGGTCGGCGATGATGGTCAGCAGATCCTGCCGGGTCTGCGTCAGGTCCGTGAGCTGCGTGGTGAGGAACGCGTGACGCTGCTCCAGGGCGGCGAACTCCTCCAGTGCCAGCGGGTTGACCCGCCCGAGCTGCGCGAGCTTCCGCTCCGCGTCCGCGAGACGCCGCTGCTGGATGCGGCGGTCGAACGGGATCGCGGTGTCGTCGAGCAGCTCGCCATCGGCCGGCTCCGCCCCGGGATCCCGCGGCACGAGCTGGTCCGGCCCATACTCGGCGACGAGCACGTCCTCGTCGAGCGCGAGTTCCGAGGAGACGCGCTCCAACAGGCTGTTCAGGTGGAGCTTCTTCTCGTGGATCTGCAGTTCCAGGCCGTGAACGCTCTCCGTGAGCCCGGCCAGACGCTCCCGCAGCGACGACTCCTGGGCGCGCAGCGCGACGAGCTCCTCGTTCTGCGCCGACCGGGCGGCTTCCGCCTCCGCGAGAGCGACGCGGGCTTCGGTCACGGAGCGGTCGAGGGAGTCGAGGATGCGCGGCAGCTCGTCCACGACTCCGGATGCCGCCTCGCGCTGCGCCCGGCGGATGACGGCGCGTCGGGCGGCCTCTGCCGCGGCGTCCCGCTCCTGCTCGCGCTGCCGCTCCAATGCGGTCACCCGGGACTGCGCCGCCCGGACCCGCTCCCGCAGGGTCTCGACCTCCAGACGAGCCCGGACCTCGCCCTCGCGGGCGCTCTCCAGTGCCTCCAACAGACCGTCGCGCGCCGAGGCGTCGAGCACCGGACGCGGCGCGGCGACCGCGGCATCGAGCTCCGCCTTCGCCGCCTCCGCCTTCGCCTCCGCGTCGGCCACGGCGGCCTGCGCCTGGGCGAGTCCGGTCTCCAGGCGATCGCATTCGGCGACAGCGGCCTCGTGACGCACGGTCACCTTGTTGAGCTGCTCCGCGTGCGTCGCGAGGGCGGCGTCGTGCTCGCGCAACGCGCGCAGCGCGTCCTTCGCCTGACGCCGCGTCTCCTCCACGGCCTCGTCGGCGTCGATACGCGCCTCGCGGAGGGAGTCGACGACGACCTGGATCTCGGTGAGCCGCTCGGTCGCGGTGTCCCGCTCCGCCGCGAGTTCGAGGCGCGAACGCTCCCCTCCGGAACCCGTGCGCAGGGTCTGAGCGGTGATGACGTCGCCGCCGGTGGTCACGATCGTGGTCGAGGTGTCGCCTCTCGCGTCGAGAACGCGCCGCGCGGCACGCGCCGCATCGAGGTCGTCGGCGATGAGAACGTGCGCCAGGATGCCGAGGATCCCGTCCGGCGCGGTCACCGTCTCCGTCGCGGCGATCACGCCGTCGACGGCCGGGGGTGTCGGCTGCTCCCTCGGGGCATCGGCGACCACGAAGTCGACCACGCCCCGGCGGCGCTCTGCGGCCTCCGCCGCGAGGATGAACGCATCCTCCGCGGAACCGACCAGCACACCCTCGGCCAGCGGACCGAGGACGGCCGCGATCGCGGCTTCGTATCCCGCCCGCACCTGCACGGCATCACCGACGAGACCGCGGACCCCTGGACCCCCCTCGGCGACGATCTCGGCGGCGCCTCCCGACAGCGACAGGGCACTGCTCAGGGCGGCAGCCTTCGCGGTGAGGGCGTCGACCTCGCGCTCGGCGGCATGCAGCCGTTCGCGCAGGCTCTCCCGTTCCGCCTCCGCCGCCGTCGCCGCACGCTGAGCGCTCTCGTAGGCCGCGGCGTACTCGACGGCCGTGCCCTCGGGGGCCTCGGCGTCGTCGATCGCCTCCAGGGCTTCTTCGGCCTCTCGTCGCCGGGCGTGCGCGGCTTCGAGGGCGTTCTCCTGGCGGAGCACGGCGCCGCGGACGGCGGCCAGGGCCGACGCCGCCGCATCGGCGTTCCCGCGGAGCGAGGACAGTCGCATGTCGTACTCGGAGACGAGCGCGCTCTGCTCCGCGATGTCCACGTCGAGCGTGTCGAGCTCGGCGCGGGCGTTCACGACCTCGCGACTCGCCGCAGCCGCGGCGTCCTGCGCATCGCCGAGGCCGGACGAGATCGTCTCGATGTCCTCCTTCGCCTCGTCGATCGTCGCCTGTGTGACGGTCACCGCGGTCACGGCCGCGTCGTCCTCCTCGGACCCGAGAAGCGCGAGGCGCTGGTTGGCGAGCGTGTAGAGCCCGCGCACCCGCTCCTGCACCTGCTCGAGCCCGAAGGCGACGCTGCGCGCCTCGTCGACGGCGATCGAGTTCTGGTTCTTCTCCAGCCGAGCGATCCCGGCGCGCACGGTCTCGGCCTGGTCGGACAGCACCAGGCGCTCGGTGTGCCGCTCCTGCTCGGTCCGGGTGTGGTCGGCGAGGGCTGTGCGCAGCGCAACGACGTCGTCGGCGAACAGTCGGGCCTTGGCATCGCGGACGACGGCGGCGATGGTCTGCGCCTCGCGCGCGATCTCGGCCTGGCGGCCGAGCGGCTTGAGCTGGCGGCGGATCTCCCCCGCGAGATCGCTCAGACGCGTGAGGTTGGCCTCCATCGCGTCGAGCTTGCGCAGCGTCTTCTCCTTGCGCCGACGGTGCTTGAGGATGCCCGCCGCCTCCTCGATGAAGCCGCGTCGATCCTCCGGCGAGGCCTGGAGCACCGTGTCGAGCCGTCCTTGACCCACGATGACGTGCATCTCGCGGCCGAGGCCGGAGTCGCTGAGCAGCTCTTGCACATCGAGGAGACGGCAGCCCTCCCCATTGATCGCGTATTCGCTGGAGCCGTTGCGGAACAGCGTGCGGCTGATGGTCACCTCGGCGTATTCGATGGGCAGCGCGCCGTCCGCATTGTCGATGGTGAGCTGCACCTCGGCACGCCCGAGGGGGCCGCGGGTCGACGTGCCGGCGAAGATGACGTCCTCCATCTTCCCGCCGCGGAGCGTCTTCGCTCCCTGCTCCCCCATCACCCAGGCGAGGGCGTCGACGACGTTGGACTTGCCGGAGCCGTTCGGTCCGACGATGCACGTGACGCCGGGCTCGAACACGAAGGTCGTCGGCTGTGCGAACGACTTGAACCCCTTGAGCGTCAGGCTCTTCAGGTGCATGGGGCGACCGCTCGTCCGGGGAGATTCACGCCGCTACGCTACCGGAATCCCGCGGAACGGCCGGTATCCCGCGCGGTCGTCACGGACCCCGGCTCGATCGCGACACGCCGGTGCTAGCACGAAATGCTTGACGATCTCCTGTGAGTTTCGCTACGGTGGCCTCCGGATCGCCACACGAAAGGAGGTTACCGATGATGATCACTCAGCACACCGCAGAGGTCTTTGGCCTCGCCGCGCCTGCGCACTCTGCGCCGCGCCACGCGGCATCGGTGACCGCCGGCGTCCGTCACGGCTCGCTCGGCTAGAACCGCAGCCTGGGAACGCAGACCCGATCCGGGTCTTCTCCCGCCTGTTCTGTCGCGTCCCACCCTCTGATCCCCTCGGATCATGGATCCCCGCCTCCGGCCTCCGCATTCCGCGGCTCCACAGGCGCTGCTCTCGTCCGCACCCGTCGCGGCCGACGACTCGGTCCTGACGTGGTGCTTCCGCACCCCATCCATCCCTTTCGAAGGAACCATCGTGAACATCACGCTGTCACGCAGCACCACCCATCCGCCCGATACCGAGGACCGCGAGGTCCTCCAGATCCCCCGCGACGACGAGCTGCGTCAGCTCGGCATCGCGGACCGCCTCTCGCTCCGGATCGGCCTCTGGCTGTTCCAGCGGGCGCAGCGGCCCCGGCGTCCGCGCCGGTCGTGGACCGTCGATCCCGGCGACCTGTTCCTCGTCGGAGAGCAGCGTCACCGCTCGGCTGCGGAGGCGCACGCCCTCCTCATGCACGACATGCAGCGCGGAATGCGCTGACAGACGATGACGACCGCATCGACGCCGACCCGGCGTCCGTCCGTACAGCTGCGGACGGACGCCGGGCCACCCGGCACCTCCTCCTCCCTCCGACACGAAGGACCCGACATGACGACCGCCGCACTGACGATCACGCCGCTGATCGTCCCGGCCACCCTCGCCGATGCGAACGCCGCGGACTTCCGCGCCTACGGCGCCCTCAATCGACAGATCTGCGACGAGCAGGTCGGCCTCCCCGACCTCGCCCCGGACGCCGCGCAGATGCTGCCCAACTGGCAGGACGACTCCGATGCGCTGGACCTCGGATTCGTGGCGCGCGAGGGGGACGACATCATCGGCATGGTGACGGTGTCCTTCGCACAGGAGGAGGACGCGCACGCCGCCGAGCTCGACCTCCTCGTCCCGGCCGCCCACACCGGGCGTGGTGTCGAGGACGCGCTGCTCGACCGCGCCGAGACCGAGGCCAGGGAGCGCGGCCGGAGCGTCCTGCAGATCTGGACCCTCCACCGCCCCGAGGAGGCCGACCGCATGCTCCAACCGCGCACGGGATGGGGGCGCATCCCGGCGACAGCGCTGAGCGACGTGGTCGAAGCCCGCGGCTTCACGCTGGAGCAGGTGGAGCGCAACAGCGAGCTCGACCTGCGTGCCGACCCGGAGCCCCTGCGCCGCGCGTTGGGCGCGGCGCTCACGGCGGCGGGTCCGGACTACCGCGTGGTCGAGTGGGAGCTGCCCACCCCGCCGGAGTTCCGCGACGGATACGCCGCGGTGCTCGCCCGACTGTCGACCGACGCCCCCAGTGGCGACATGGACTTCGTCGCCGAGGTCTACGACGCCGATCGGGTCGTCCGCCGCGATGCTCGTCTCACGGGCGCCGGCCAGACGGTGTCCGTGGTCGCCGTGGAGCATGTCCCGTCCGGCACCCTCGTCGCGTACAACGAGCTGCTGATCGGTGCGGAGAAGACCGGGACCACCCACCAGTTCGGGACGCTGGTCGCCAAGGACCACCGCGGCCATCGCCTCGGAACGATCGTGAAGTGCGCCAACCTCCTGCGGTGGCGGGAGCTCGTCCCGGATTCGGACGTGGTCTCCACGTTCAACGCCGAGGAGAACCGGCCGATGCTCGACATCAACGAGGCGATCGGCTTCGTCCCCGTGTCGTACGCGGGCGCGTGGCAGAAGAAGATCTGAGGACGAGCGGTAGCCGTCATCCTCTCGGATGACGGCTACCGCTCAGCTTCATCCGCCTGACCGACGACACCGGCACAGGTCTCCGGCGAGGCTGGGAACATGAACACTCCCGTGATCGAAGCCCACGCCCTCGTGAAGACCTACGGCGTCACACACGCCCTCGCCGGAGTCGACCTCACCGTGCACCGCGGCGAGTCCGTCGCCATCATGGGAGCGTCGGGGTCGGGCAAGACCACACTCCTGCACGTGCTGGCGGGCATCACCGCCCCGGACAGCGGGCGCGTGGTCTTCCACCCGTCCACCGGAACGCCCATCGAGGTGACCGCGCTCGGCGAGGCGGCGCGCTCCCGGCTGCGTCGCGAGCGATTCGGGTTCGTCTTCCAGCAGGGACTGCTGATCCCCGAGCTGACGGCAGTGGAGAACGTCGCCCTCGCCTCGATGATCAACGGTGTCGCGAAGAAGGACGCACTCCCCCACGCGGCGTCGTGGCTCGCGGCACTGGGTCTCGGCGGCATGGAGGAACGGCGCATCGGCGAGCTGTCGGGAGGACAGGCCCAGCGCGTGGCCATCGCCAGAGCCCAGGCCACGGGTGCGGACCTCGTCTTCGCCGACGAGCCGACCGGCGCCCTGGACTCGCACACCTCCGCCGAGGTCATGGACGCGCTCCTGTGGTCCACGACCGGACAGGGCCGCACCCTCATCGTCGTCACGCACGACGCCGACGTCGCCGCCCGCTGCACCCGCACGGTCGCTGTCCGGGACGGCCGCATCCTCGGTTCGGCGGTGAACGCGTGAACCTCTCCGTCCTCGGCCTGCTCCTGCGTCCCGCTCCCGGACAGCGGAGCGTCCTCGCGCTCCCGATCGTCGCCTTCGCGGTCGTCACGACCCTCGTCCTCACCGTCGTCGGCGGGGCCCAGGCCTTCTGGACCTGGACCGACGACGAGGCCGTCCTGTACCAGGCGCTCGCCGCCATCGCCCTGGTCCTCCTGGTCGTGCCGCTGGCCTCGCTCGGCGGCGCCGCCGCCCGCTTGTCCGCCCGACGCCGCGACGAACGTCTCTCCACTCTGCGTCTGCTCGGGGTGACTCCGGGCGGGGTGACGACGGCGACCGTCGTCGAGTCCGTCCTCGTCGCCGCCACCGGCGCGATCATCGGTGTCGGCGGCCATCTGGCCCTGAGCCCGCTCATCGGTCTGATCCCGTTCCGTGGCGAGCCGCTCGGCCTGCCTGCGGTCGTGCTCCCTCCGGTGATGATCGCCGCTGTCGTGGCCGGCGTGCTCGTGCTCGCCGCCGGAAGTGCCGTCGTGGGGCTGCGCCGCGTCGTCATCTCGCCACTCGGAGTCCGAACGCGCACGGCGCCGACGAACGTGCACTGGGTCCGGGCCGTCATCGCGGTGGTGGGCATCGCCTTCGCGTTCGTGCTCGTCAAGGTCTTCCCGATGATCGGCGGGATCGTGGCGACGATCGCGGTGCTCGCGGCGACGTTCGCGCTCGCCCTCACGGTCCTGAACGTGCTCGGCCCATGGGTGCTGAAGGTGTCGGCGGGACGTCAGCTTCGGCGGGCGGAGCGTCCCGAACGGCTGCTGGCCGCACGCCTCGTGCTCGACGCTCCGAAGGCGGCCTGGCGTCAGGTCGGCGGGATCGCGATGGCGAGCTTCATGGCCGTCTTCGCCGGCACAGGCGTCGCCCTCCTCGACACGATCGGGGCCGGTGACGATCCCTCCAGCATCGCGCTCGCGGAGGACATCCGCACCGGGCTCATCATCACCCTCGTCGGCTCGTTCCTCATGGTTGCCGCCTCCGTCGGTGTGAATCAGGCCTCGGACGTGCTCGACAAGAGCGACCTGCACCGGAGCCTGCACCACCTGGGTATGCCCGTCGAGACCGTGGACCGCGCGCGCCGTCGCGCGATCATGTCGCCGCTGCTCGTCACGGCGGTGGGATCCGCGCTGTGCGCTGCGGTGCTCGTGTTCCCGCTGGTGGGGATCGCGCTGATCGTCGCGCCCCTCTCGCTGATGACGATCGCGACCGTCGTCGCCGTCGGCATCGGAGTCGTGTGGGCGAGCACCTGGGCGACCCGTCCGCTGCTGGATCGTGCTTTCGCTCCGGCGTGATGCGGTCGCGGGCCGGGGATACCGGCCCGGGTCAGCGCCTCCGCTGGCAGCGCGGGCAGAAGTGCGAGGAGCGGTTCATGAAGGCGGCACGGGTGATCGGCGTGCCGCAGCGCGGGCAGGGCTTCCCACCACGACCGTAGGCGTTCAAGGAGTGCGCGAAGTAGCCGGCCTGCCCGTTGACGTTGACGTACTGGGCATCGAAGCTCGTGCCGCCCTCGGCGAGAGCCTTCTGCAGCACGGATCGCACTTCGGCGAGCAGGCGATTCACCGCCCGGGTCGGCAGGGCGTCGGCCGGTGTCTCCGGATGGATGCGGGCCGCCCACAGCGACTCGTCGGCGTAGATGTTGCCGATGCCGCTCACGACACCCTGGTCCAGCAGCACCCGCTTGATCGCGCTGTGCCGCCGGGCGAGGGCGGCCCGGAAGACCGCGTCGTCGAAGAACGGGTCGAGCGGGTCGCGTGCGATGTGCGCGACCTGTGTCGGGATGCGGGAGGGGCCGTCGGGGACGAGGGCGTCGACGGCCAGCGATCCGAAGGTGCGCTGATCGGCGAACACGATCGCGAGCTCGCCGTGTCGCGGGTGCTCGATACTCAGACGGATCCGCTCGTGCCGCTCGGATGGAGCGTCCGGCGCGCGGAGCAGCATCTGGCCGCTCATGCCCAGATGCGCGATCAGAGCGGAGTCGTCGGAATCGAGCGGCAACCAGAGGAACTTGCCCCGCCGCGCGGCCGCGGTGAAGCGGCGACCCTCCAGACGCTGGACGAAGTCCGCGGCTCCGGCAGTGTGCCGGGTGAGCGCGCGTTCGTCGAAGACGCTGACGCCGGTGATGACGGCGTCCACCGCGGCCGGGGCGAGGCCCGAGCGGACGACCTCGACCTCGGGGAGCTCAGGCACGTTCGCTGAGGGTGCGCCAGGCGCTGAGTGCCGCCGCCATCTCCGCCGTCTTCTTGCTGCTGCCGGCACCCGTCATGCGAACGTCGCCCACGGCCACGGTCGCGGTGAAGCGCCGGTCGTGGTCGGGGCCGCTGGCCTCGACCGAGTACTGCGGCGGCGTGGCGCCGAGGCGTGCCGCGAGCTCCTGCAGGCTGGTCTTCGGGTCCATCGCCGCGCCGTACCGCTCGGGATCGGCGAGCAACGGCTCGGTCAGACGCAGGACGAGCGCCGTCGCGGCCTCGGGCCCGGCGGACAGGTAGGTGGCGCCGATGACGGCCTCCATGGTGTCCGCGAGGATCGAGTCCTTGTCGCGACCACCGGTCTGCTCCTCACCGCGTCCGAGCAGCAGGTGACTGCCCAGATCGATGCCGCGAGCGACCTCCGCCAGGGCGACCGTCGACACGACGCTCGCCCGACGCTTCGCCAGCTCCCCCTCGTCGAGCTCGGGGTGCCGTGTGAACAGCATGACCGTGACGGCCTGCCCCAGCACCGAGTCGCCGAGGAACTCGAGACGCTCGTTGTGCGGGATGCCGCCGTGCTCGTACGCGTAGGAGCGGTGGGTGAGGGCCAACTCCAGAAGCTCCGCGTCGATATCGACGCGGAGCTTGTCTGGGAGAGGCCTCGTCCCCCCGGGGACCTCCGTCACGGTTCGCGACTCAGACGTCGGCGACCTTGCGGCCCTTGTACTCGAGGAAGAGCTCGGTGCCCTGCGAGTCGGTGACGACCTTCGCCTGGTGCGGACGGCTGTAGACGACCTTGCCGTTCTCGATGGTCTTGACGAGCGCGGGGGCCTCCGCCTTCCACTGCGCGCGGCGCGAGCGGGTGTTCGAACGGGAGACCTTGCGCTTCGGGGGGTTACCAGCCATGACTAGCTCTCTTCTTTCTCGGCGGCACCGCGTTCTGCCGTGCCGTCCTGGTCTGTGATCTGCTGGAGCGCGCTCCACCGAGGATCGATGGGAGCGGCCTGCTCCGTTCCGGTGCTCTCGGTCAGCCTCTCGCCTGTGACCGGGTCGAGCCCGAGGCAATCCGGCTGACACACCGGCTGAAAAGGAAGGGCCAAAACGGCCGCATCCCTGACGAGAGTTTCAAGATCCACGTGGTCGTCTTGAACCTCGAAGTCAGTTTCTTCCTCACCAGGATACGCGAAAAGCTCCTGGAACTCGACTTCGACGGGCCGGGCGATGTCGGTGAGGCATCGACCGCACACGCCGACGTACTCGCCCTCCGCCTCTCCGGTGACGAGGATGCCCTCGTGGACGGACTCCAGGCGCACGTCGAGATCGAGCTCCGAGCCCGCTTCGAAGGAGACGATCCCCTCCCCCCACTGCTCCGTCAGGGGCACCGAGAAGGAGTGCTCGCGCATCTCCCCCGGGCGCCGGACGATGTCACGGACGGGGAGGACGAAAGGGCTGTTGAGTCGGGAACGCACCCCGCCATGCTACCCGGGTCACCGGAGAGGAGGGCCGGGAGACCGCCGGGAGCGGGACGCGGATCAGATCCCGCGCGCGCCGGTGTCGAGGAACGAGGCGACCGCCGGCGGCACGAACGGCGACACGTCTCCACCGAGGCTCGCGACCTGCCGCACCAGGGAGCTCGAGACCATCGCATGCGCGGGGTCGGGGAGCAGGAAGACGGTCTCGATGTCGGCGAGGTGCCGGTTGACGATCGCCATCGGCGACTCGTACGCCACGTCGACCTGCGAGCGGATCCCCTTCACGAGCACGCCGGCGTTCACATCGCGCGCGTAGTCGACGAGCAGACCCATGCTCCAGGACCCGATGACGATGTCGCCCGCCATGCCGTCCTCGGCGATCGAGCGCTCCAGGAGTGCCAGCCGCTGCGCGATCGGCAGCATCGCCTCTTTGCCCGGGTTGTGCACGACGAGCACGTGCAGCTCGTCGTAGAGGGCGGCCGCACGCCGGATCACGTCGAGGTGACCCAGGGTCGGCGGATCGAAGGAACCCGGGACGACGGCGATCCGGCTGCTCATGGCATCCAGCCTAGGGCACCCGGAACGGCGATCAGTTCTTCGCGAGCGCCGCGCGATCCTCGTCGGTGACGCGCCGTCCGATGGCCTCCCGGAGCCCGGGATGCGCCGCCAGCTCGGGGTCGATGGCGAGGATGTCCTCCGCGAGCTCGCGAGCCCGCGTGATGAGGGCGGCGTCCTTGACGACGCGCAGCAGCTTGAGGGACGACCGCACGCCGGCCTGTGCCGCGCCCAGCACGTCGCCCTCGCCGCGGAGTTCGAGGTCGACCTCGGCCAGCGCGAAGCCGTCGAGGGTGGCGGCGACCGCGTCGACACGCTCACGGGCCACCGATCCGGCCTCGGCCTCGGTCACAAGCAGGCAGAGTCCCGGGACGCCGCCTCGCCCCACCCGACCGCGGAGCTGGTGCAGCTGGGAGACCCCGAAGCGGTCCGCGTCCAGCACGATCATCGTCGAGGCGTTGGGGACGTCCACGCCCACCTCGATCACGGTCGTCGCGAGGAGGAGGTCGATCTCCCCGCGAGCGAAGGCCTGCATGACGGCGTCCTTCTCCTCGGAGGGCATCTTCCCGTGGAGCACCGCCCGCCGGAGCCCGCCGAGGGTCGGATGGGTGGCCAAGGCCTCGTCGAGCTGGACCACGCCCCAGCGGGGGCCCTTGCCGCCCTCGGGGGCGAGCAGCGCCTGCTCCCCCGCCTCGGCCGTCTTCGCTGCGGTGTCGATGGCCGCGCAGACGGCGAACACCTGCCGGCCCTGCGCGATCTCCTCCGCTGCCCGTTCCCACACCCGGTTGAACCAGCCGGGATGCTCGGCCAACGGCGCGACGTACGACTCGATGCCGGCGCGGCCGGCCGGCATCGTGCGGATGACCGAGGTGTCGAGGTCGCCGAAGACCGTCATCGCGACCGTCCGCGGGATGGGCGTCGCGGTGAGGACGAGCGCGTGCGGGCTGGATCCCTTCGCACGCAGCGCCTCCCGCTGCTCGACCCCGAACCGATGCTGCTCGTCGACCACGACCAGCCCGAGGTCGGCGAACGTGGTCTTCTCCCCGAGGAGCGCATGGGTGCCGACCACGATCAGCGCCTGGCCGGAGGCGACGCGCAGCGCGGCCTTGCGACGGTCGGCAGCCGGCATCTGCCCGGTGAGCAGGGTCGGCATCAGCAGGGGGGCGAGCTGCGGACCGAGCATCTTCGTGATCGAACGCAGATGCTGCCCCGCGAGGACCTCCGTCGGCGCGATCAGAGCCGCCTGTCCCCCGCTCTCGGCGACCTGCAGCATCGCCCGCAGGGCCACCAGCGTCTTTCCCGAACCGACCTCGCCCTGCACCAGTCGGTTCATCGGCCAGGAGCCGACGAGGTCGTCTGCGATCTGCGCACCGACCGTCTCCTGGTCGGGCGTGAGCGTATAGGGCAGGGCGGCGTCGAAGCGTTCCAGGAGGCCGCCTGGGGTCGCCGGCCGCGAGGTGGCGGCCAGAGCCCGCACCGCGTCACGCTGCTGGAGCAGGGCCGTCTGCAGGGTCAGCGCCTCGTGCATGCGCAATGTGCGCACCGCGGGATCGATGTCGTTGCGGGAGCGCGGGCGGTGGATCGCCTCCAGCGCCTCCCGCGCCGTCAGCAGCTCCTCGCGGGTGCGGATCTCCGGGGTCAGCGGGTCCGGCACGGTCGGGAGGTCGTCCAGGACACGACCGACGAGCCGGGCGATCTGCCACGTCTGGATCGCGGAGGTGGCCGGGTAGATCGGGATCGGCACGGCCGCCCTGGCATCGGCACGCCGCCGCGCCGCGTCCTCGTCGTCGAACAGTTCGTACTCCGGGTGGGCGAACTGGGTCATCCCGTTGAATTCGCCGACCTTGCCGGAGAACACGCCACGGCGTCCGACCGCCAGATCCTTGGAGCGCCATTCCGCTGCGCCGACGTTCTTCGCGAAGAAGGTCAACGACATGCGACCGACGCCGTCGCCGATGACGACGTCGACCATGGCTCCCGGCCGGTTGCGCATCCGACGGAAGCTCGACGAGAGGACCTCCGCGACGATGGTGACGGTCTCTCCGATGGGGAGGTCGCGGATGGGGGTGAGCTCGCCGGGGTCGGCGTACCGACGCGGATAGTGCGCGAGCAGATCGCCGACGGTCTTCATGCCGAAGGCGCGGTCGAGCGTCTTGGCCGACGCCGCACCGAGGGCCTCCTCCAGCGAGGATTCGAGCGTGAGCGACATGCTCCGAGTCTAGGGAACCGCACGGACACGACCGCCCGCGCCCTGTCGTATCGTGAACGGGTGACGAGGATCATCGCCGGAACGGCACGCGGCACCCGGCTCGACGTCCCCGGTGCCGGGACACGGCCGACGAGCGATCGCGTGCGCGAGTCGCTGTTCGGCGCCCTGGAGTCGCTCGACGCGATCGCGGGTGCCAGGGTGCTCGACCTCTACGCGGGCTCCGGCGCGCTCGGGCTCGAGGCCCTGAGCCGCGGCGCCCGAAGCGCCGACCTCGTGGAGCGCAACCGGCAGGCGGCAGCCGTCGTACGCCGCAACGTCGCGGCAGTGACGAAGGCGTCCGGCGCCGCGTCCGCGCAGGTCCAGGAGGCGACCGTCCGGGCGTTCCTCGGCCGAGCGTCCGGGTCGTACGACCTCGTGTTCACGGATCCGCCGTACGACATCGACGACGAGGCGATGGACGGTGACCTGGCCGCCCTCGCTCCACTGCTCAGCGACGACGCCGTCGTGGTCGTCGAGCGTGCCCGCCGTTCCCCGACCCCCGACTTCACGGCGGCCGGGCTCCGCGTGTTCCGGGAGAAGACCTACGGCGACACCACCCTCTGGTGGGCCGAGCCGGACCGCGACGAGCCGGCGTCCGCGACCGTTCAGCCGGAGACGGAGTCCCAGTCCCGGTAGGGATCCCAGCCGCTCACATCCACAGGACGGTCGTCGCAGAGCAGGTCCTCGTCGCCGCGCGACCGCACGACACCGATCGCGCGGAACCCCGGCGGCAGCACGCCGTCCGGGAACGTCGCGAGCAGCGCATGGTCCTCACCGCCCGCGAGCGCCCGCTCCGGGTTCGCACCGAGCGCCGCGCCGTCCAGCGCGAGGGTGACGCCGGAGGCCTCCGCAAGGCGACGCGCATCGAGGGCGAGGCCGTCCGAGACGTCCATCATCGCGGTCGCGCCGGCGGCCGCCGCGGCGACGCCGAGGCCGATGGGCGGGGATGGTCGCAGCTGCGCGGCGACCGCGGCGCTCTCCCCCGCCGCGAGGGCCGGAGGATCGACCGGCACCGGCGTCTCGCCGTCCCGGAAGCGTCCGAACAGCACCGCCAGTCCGTGCGCGGCATGGCCCAGCTCCCCCGCCACGGCGACGACGTCGCCCGGTCGCGCCCCCGCCCTGGTCACCGGAGGGCGGCCTTCGAGGTCGCCCAGTGCCGTCACGGCGACCGTGAGCACCTCGGACACCGTGAGGTCGCCGCCGACGACCGCGCACCCGGGGGCGAGCGCCGCGCAGGCCTCGCGGAAGCCGTCAGCCAGGCGCTCCACGAAGGACAACCGGAGCTCACGCGGCACGGCGAGAGCCACGAGCAGGGCGGTGGGACGCGCGCCCATGGCGGCGATGTCGGCGAGGTTGACCGCCGCCGCCTTCCACCCGAGGTCGTAGCCGCTCGTCCAGGCGAGGCGGAAGTCCGGCCCGTGCACGAGGGTGTCGGTCGTCGCGACGACGGAGGCGGAGGGAGCCGCGATGACGGCGGCGTCGTCACCCGGCCCGAGGAGCGTGTGCGCGGCGGGCGCGGTGCGCTGGAGGATGGCGCGGAGGATGCGGCCCTCCGAGAGATCTCCCAGGCGCGGATCGTCGGAGTCGGGTCGGGAGGGCATGTCGTCAAAGGTAGCCTGGATGCATGCTTCGTTCCCGCCGCCTCGCTGCCGTCGCGGGGTCGATCGCCCTCGCCGCCGGACTCGCCGGATGCTCCACCACCGTGCACCTCGAGCCTGCGGAGGACGCGAACGACCCGGCCTGCGCGAACGTCTCCGTGCTCCTGCCGGACACCGTCGGCGGCTACGAGCGGGTGTGGACCGACGCGCAGGCGACAGGCGCGTGGGGCGATCCCACGGTCGTCCTGCGTTGCGGCGTGGAGCCCCCCGCCCCGTCCGACCTCGTCTGCACCACCCTCGGTGGCGTCGACTGGTTGGTCCTGGAGCAGGAAGACGAGCGCCAGCGCCTCGTCACCTACGGTCGGGAGCCGGCCATCGAGGTCATCATCCGCCGCGGCGAGCAGGTCGACTTCCAGTCGATCGTCGACAGCCTCTCGTCGAACATCCAGTCCGGACTCGCACCGGCCACCGCGCAGTGCACGGACCGGGTGGAGTTCCCCGCGAGCTGAGCGCCCGCAGGGAACGCCGATGTCAGCGGCGCAGACCCGCCTCGACCAGTTCGGTGATGAGATCGCCGTAGCTCAGCCCTGACGCGACCCAGCACTTCGGGAACATCGAGATGGGCGTGAATCCGGGCATGGTGTTGAGCTCGTTGACGACGAGCTCGCCGTCCGGGGTGAGGAACATGTCGACGCGGGCGAGGCCACGACCGTCCACCGCCTGGAAGGCACGCACGCCGGCTTCCTGGACGGCCGCCACCTCCGCCTCGCTCAGCTCCGCGGGGCACACCACATCGACGCCGTCGCCACCGAGGTACTTGCCCTCGAAGTCGTAGAAGCCGCGGTCGGTCAGCACGATCTCCCCCGGAAGGGAGGCGCGGACGCCGTCGGCGGTCTCCAGGACCGCGACCTCGATCTCCCGCCCGGTGATCCCGGCCTCGATGAGGACCTTGTCGTCCTCGGCGAAGGCGATGGCGAGGGCGGCATCGAGTTCCTCCGGAGCCGTCACCTTCGAGACGCCGACGCTCGATCCGGCGCGCGCCGGCTTGACGAAGACGGGCAGGCCGAGCTCGACAGCACGGCGGCGCACGGCCGCAGGGTCGACGTCCCACTCGCGGCGGCGCACGGTCACGCCCGGTGCCACCGAGATGCCGGCGGCCCGCAGCGCGATCTTCATGAAGTGCTTGTCCATGCACAGCGCCGAGTCGAGCACGCCGCCGCCGGCATAGGGCACTTCGAGCGTGTCGAAGTAGCCCTGGATGGTGCCGTCCTCGCCGTGGGGTCCGTGCAGGATCGGCAGGACCACGTCGATCTCGCCCAGCCCCTCGGTCGCGCCGCTGGGGTGCACGACGCGCAGAGTGCGGTCGCCGCCGGGCTCCGGCCAGAGCACCCGGGTGCCGTTGTCCACGACCTCGGGCAGGTGCGCGGCGTCCAGCGGGAACTTCGCCGGATCGTCGTCCTCCAGGACGAAGGCGCCCTCGCGGGTGATCCCCACCGGGATCACGGCATACCGGTCACGATCGATCGCGCCCAGCACTCCCCCCGCCGTTGCGGAACTGATCGAATGCTCGCTGGAGCGCCCTCCGAAGAGCACCACCACCGTCTGCTTGTCCATGGTTGGTCCTCTCCCCCTGCGGGGTGTCGTCGTCCGTCGTCAGATGCGGGGCGATGTCCCGGGGATCCATCTTGCCGTCGAGCACCATCTTCACCTGCTCCACGATCGGCATGTGCACATCGGCTTCGCGGGCGAGCTGCAGCACGGGGGCGACCGAGGCCAGACCCTCCGCGGTCTGCTGCATCTGCTTCACCACATCCTGGAAGCTGTATCCCTGTCCGAGCAGCCGCCCGGCGGTGTTGTTGCGGCTCAGCGGCGACTGACACGTCGCGATGAGGTCGCCGAGCCCCGCCAGTCCCTGCAGGGTCTCCGGCTGGGCACCGTTCGCCACCGCGAAGTCGGTCATCTCGACGAGGCCGCGGGTGATGATCGAGGCCTTCGTGTTCTCGCCGTAGCCCACGCCGTCGACGATCCCGATGGCGACGGCGATGAGGTTCTTGAGCACCCCGCCGAACTCCGTGCCGATGACGTCGGTGTTCACGAACGTGCGGAAGTAGGAGTTGCGCGCGGCGCGGGCCACGACGTCCGCCGTCTCCTGGCTGCGCGACGAGATCACGGCCGCGGTCGGTTGCTCCCGCGCGATCTCCAGCGCGAGGTTGGGACCGGAGGCGACGGCGACCCGGTCGGGATCGCACTGCAGCTCCTGCTGGATCACCTGGCTCATGCGCAGTCCGGTGCCACGCTCGACGCCCTTCATGAGGCTGACGATCTTCGCGTCGCCCGAAGCGATCAGCGGGCGCAGCGCCTTGAGGTTCTCCCGCAGCGACTGACTCGGCACGGACAGGTAGACCTGGTCGACGCCCTCGAGGGCGGTCGCCAGCTCATGCGTGGCCGCCATCGTGCGGGGCAGGTTGATGCCGGGCAGGTAGCGCGAGTTGCGCTTCGCCTCATGGATCTCGTGCGCCAGCTCCGCACGGCGCGCCCACATCGTCACGTGAGCGCCGCCGTCGGCGAGGATCTTGCCGAACGTGGTGCCCCAGCTGCCGGCGCCGATCACGGCGACGCGGGGTCCGGCCGGCGCGGTTCTCTTAGGGGTCAAGGCGTCCGGTCTCCTTCTGGCCGTGGCTCGCCGGATTCCAGCGCTCCGCGGGGGCCTTCTCGCCGCGCACCTGCTCCAGCAGCGCGGTGATCGCGTTCATGAGGCGGTTGGTGGCCTCCGTCAGCGCCGCCGGCTCGCCGGCGCGACCGCGGAGGTCGGACACGTCGACGGGGTCGCCGATGATCACGGTGACGGGCTTCCGGAGCGGCCAGAGGCTGAGCCCCTTCTGGTAGCGGCCCATGATCGCCTGAGTCCCCCACTGGGCCATCGGGATCAGCGGGATGCCGTCGGCGAGGGCGAGCCGCACCGCTCCCGACTTGCCGCGCATCGGCCACATGTCGGGGTCTCGGGTGAGCGTGCCCTCCGGGTACACGATGACACCGCGACCGTGCTCCACGAGAGCCGCCGACTGGGCCATCGTCTGCTTCGCGGAGGACGCCGAGGACGTGCGCGCGACCGGGATCATCCCCGTCTTGCGCAGGAACCATCCGAGCACGGGCACCCGGAAGAGGCTCTCCTTGGCCATGAACCGCGGGGCGCGCCCGATCCGCCAGACCGCCATGGCGACGATCAGCGGATCGAACTCCGAGTAGTGGTTCGGCGCGAGGACGAATGAGCCCTCGCGCGGCAGCTTCTCCGCACCGACGATCCGGATCTTCGCGATCAGCGACACCACCGGGACGACGATCGCCGCGAGCGGCCAGAAGACGCTCGGACGCGTCTTCTCCGGAGACCGGGACGCCATCGGGCTCACCGGATGACGTCGAAGTCGGCGCCGAGCGCGTCGAGCTTGGCGAGGAACTTCTCGTATCCGCGGCTCAGGATGTCGACCCCCGACACCTTCGACTCGCCCGTGGCCGTCAGCGCCGCGATCACGTGGCTGTAGCCGCCGCGCAGATCGGGGACGACGATGTCGGCGCCGTGGAGCGGCGTCGGGCCCGTGATGACGGCGGCCTGCTCCAGGTCACGACGCGGCACGCGCCGCGGGCCGTCCTGCAGCCCGCGCGGGTGCACGACGATGTCGGCGCCCATCTTGACGAGCGCCTCGGTGAAGCCCATGCGGTTCTCGTACACGGTCTCGTGCACGACGGAGCGGCCGTGCGCCTGGGTGAGCGCGACCACGAGCGGCTGCTGCCAGTCGGTCATGAAGCCGGGGTGCACGTCGGTCTCGATCACGACCGGCTTGATGTCGCCGTCGCGACGGAAGAGGATGCCGTCCTCCTGGATGTCGAACCAGCCGCCCGCCTTCCGGAAGACGTTGAGGAAGGTGAGCATCTCCTGCTGCTTCGCGCCGCCGACGAAGATCTCGCCGTCGGTGGCCAGAGCGGCCGAGGCCCACGAGGCCGCCTCGTTGCGATCGAAGATCGACCGGTGGTCGTAGCCGCGGAGCTTCTCGACGCCCTCGATGAGGATGACGCGGTTGGGCTCGTAGGAGATGATCGCGCCCATCTTCTGCAGGACGGCGATGAGGTCCATGATCTCGGGCTCGATCGCCGCGTTGCGCAGCTCGGTGATGCCCTCCGCCCGTACAGCGGTGAGGAGCACCTGCTCCGTGGCGCCGACGCTCGGGTACGGGAGGTGGATGTTGGCACCGTGCAGACGGGCCCCGCCGGTCGAGAGGCGGATGCCGCTGGGGAGCTTCTCGACGACCGCGCCGAACTTCCGCAGCGCGTCCAGGTGGAAGTCGATCGGCCGGTCGCCGATGCGGCAGCCGCCGAGGTCGGGGATGAACGCCTGGCCGAGGCGGTGCAGGAGCGGACCGCAGAACAGGATCGGGATCCGGGAGGCGCCCGCATGCGCGTCGATCTCCTCGAAGTGGGCCGACTCGACGTCGCTGGGGTCGAACACCAGGGAGCCGGGCTCGTCACCCTCCGACACGCGGACGCCGTGCACCTCGAGCAGCGAGCGCACCACGGCGACGTCGCTGATGGCCGGCACGTCGCGCAGGACGCTCGTGGTCTCCCCGAGCAGAGACGCGACCATCGCCTTGGTGGCGAGGTTCTTCGCGCCCTTGACGTCGACGCGTCCGCGCAGCGGACGGCCTCCGCGGATGGCGAGGACGTCTCCGGTCAGCGCGGGGACGTCGTCGGAGAGAGCGTCGCGCACGGGTGTCGTCATTCGGGGCCTCACTTCATTCATCGGGGGCGGGGTTACCCCTGGCTCCCCCGCCCCTTCCGTCTCACTGGACGGGAAGGGTCCGCGGCCGCCACGACTCGCGACGGGCCTCGAACTGCGCGATCTTGTCTTCGTTGCGCAGCGTGAGCCCGATGTCATCGAGCCCTTCGAGGAGCCGCCATCTAGTGTAATCGTCGATCCCGATGTCGGCCTGGAAGCCGGCCTCCGCGCCCCCGGTCGGGTCGCCGATGGAGGCGGTGCGCGCGTCGAGGTCGACCGTCATCCGCGCGCCGGGATCGGCGTCCATGACGGCCCAGAACCGCTCCAGATCCGCCTCCGAGATTGTCGCGGCGAGGAGTCCCTGCTTGCCCGCGTTCCCGCGGAAGATGTCGGCGAAGCGGGGGCTCAGCACGACCTTGAAGCCGAAGTCGCGAAGGGCCCAGACGGCGTGCTCACGGCTGGAACCGGTACCGAAGTCCGGCCCGGCGACGAGGACGGAGGCCCCCTGATACGGCGCCTGGTTGAGCACGAACTCCGGGTCCTGCCGCCAGCCGTGGAACAGCGCGTCCTCGAAGCCCGTCTTGGTGACGCGCTTGAGGAACACCGCGGGGATGATCTGGTCGGTGTCGACGTTCGACCGCTTCAGCGGCGCGGCGATGCCCGTGTGGGTGATGAACTTCTCCATGGTCAGGCCTCCAGGTCGCTCGGGCTGGACAGGGTGCCGCGGATGGCGGTCGCCGCGGCGACGAGCGGGGACACGAGGTGCGTGCGGCCCCCCTTGCCCTGGCGTCCTTCGAAGTTGCGGTTCGAGGTGGAAGCGCAGCGCTCCCCCGGGGCGAGCTGATCGGGGTTCATGCCCAGGCACATCGAGCACCCCGCGAAGCGCCACTCCGCCCCGAAGTCCTTGATGATCCGGTCCAGGCCCTCGGCCTCGGCCTCCAGTCGCACGCGGGCTGAGCCGGGAACGACCATCACCCGCACACCGTCGGCCTTCTTCTTGCCCTGGATGATGGAGGCGAAGGCGCGGAGGTCCTCGATGCGGCTGTTCGTGCACGAGCCCATGAACACCGCGTCGACCGGGACCTCCTTGAGGGGGGTACCCGGCGTCAGGTCCATGTATTCCAGCGCACGCTCGGCGGCTGCCCGCTCGTTGGGGTCGGCGATCTCCGCGGGGTTCGGCACCGCGGCGGAGAGCGAGCTGCCCTGCCCGGGGTTCGTCCCCCACGTCACGAACGGCTCCAGCTCGTCGGCGTCGATGAAGACCTCGGCGTCGAAGGTGGCACCTTCATCGGTCGGCAGGGTGCGCCAGTAGGCGACCGCGTCGTCCCAGTCCTGCCCCTTCGGCGCGTGCGGACGCCCCTCGAGGTAGGCGAAGGTCGTCTCGTCCGGAGCCACCATGCCCGCGCGGGCCCCCGCCTCGATCGACATGTTGCAGATCGTCATGCGGCCCTCCATGGAGAGCGCGCGGATCGCGCTGCCGCGGTACTCGAGCACGTAGCCCTGACCGCCGCCGGTCCCGATCTTGGCGATCACGGCGAGGATGATGTCCTTCGCGGTGACGCCGGGACGCAGCGTGCCCTCGACGGTGATCGCCATCGTCTTGAACGGCTTCAACGGCAGGGTCTGGGTCGCCATGACGTGCTCGACCTCGCTGGTGCCGATGCCGAACGCCATCGCGCCGAACGCGCCGTGCGTCGAGGTGTGCGAGTCGCCGCAGACCACGGTGATCCCGGGCATGGTGAGGCCGAGCTGCGGGCCGACGACGTGGACGATCCCCTGCTCCGCGTCCCCCAGCGAGTGCAGGCGCACGCCGAACTCGGCGGCGTTGCGGCGCAGCGTCTCGATCTGCGTGCGGCTGGTGAGATCGGCGATGGGTTTGTCGATCTCCCACGTGGGCGTGTTGTGGTCCTCCGTGGCGATCGTCAGGTCGAGCCGCCGGAGCGGCCGCCCCTCGCTGCGGAGGCCGTCGAAGGCCTGCGGGCTGGTGACCTCATGCACGAGATGCAGGTCGATGTAGATGAGGTCGGGCTGGCCGTCCTCGCCCTTGACGACGAGGTGGTCGTCCCAGACCTTCTCGGCGAGCGTCCTGGGGCGTGCGGAATCCGCACCGGCGGTGGTGGTCATGGCGTGTCTCCTGTGGATGGCGGTTCGGCCCACGATGGACTCCGCGACGAGGAGGGGCTCAGATCGAGGTCTCGCCGCGGCCGCTAAGAAGGAGCACGGTCCGCATGACGTCAGGTTACCACCGCTCGGACACGCCGAGACACGCCGTGACACTCTGTTGCTCACCCGCCGACCGAGAGGCCCCGCATGACCGTCGACACCGCCCGCTTCGCCACCCGCGCCGTCCACGCCGCGAGAGGCCGGGCCGCTGCCGCCTCCCGCGTGACGCCGATCTACCTGACGGCCGGTTTCGAGTTCGACGACTTCGATCACGCCGCCGACCACTTCGGCACCGGTACCGGATTCGGGTACACGCGCACCGGCAATCCGACGGTGCACGCGGTGGAGCGGCAGCTGGCGAGCCTGGAATCCGGTGCGGACGCCGTACTCGTGGCCAGCGGACAGGCCGCCGTGACGACCGCCCTGCTCTCGGTCGTGGGGGCGGGCGATCACATCGTCTCCTCGACCCACATCTACGAGGGCACCCGCGGGCTGTTCCTGGACAACCTCGCCAGACTCGGCATCGAGACGACGTTCGTGGACGACATCGCGGACCCGGATGCCTGGCGCAACGCCGTGCGCCCGACGACCAGGGCGCTGTTCGCGGAATCGCTCGCGAACGCGCGGAACGACATCCTCGACGTCGCGGCGGTGAGCGCGGTGGCCGACGAGATCGCCGTTCCGCTGATCGTCGACAACACCCTGGCCACCCCGGCTCTCCTCCGGCCGCTGGAGCACGGCGCGGCCATCGTGGTGCACTCGGCGTCGAAGTTCCTCGCGGGTCAGGGCGCGGTTCTCGGCGGCGTGGTGATCGATGACGGCCGATTCGATGCCGACCGCGCCGGGCACAACGCCCCGCACCTCGTGCTGCCGGGACGGGGCGGCGCCCCCAGCGTCTTCGCCCGGCACGGCGGCCGCGCGCGCATCGGGTACGCCAGAGAGTCGGTGGCTCCGCGGTTCGGTGCCTCGCCCTCGCCCCTCAACGCGTTCCTGATCGGCCAGGGCACCGAGACGCTCGGCCTGCGCGTGGAGCGGCAGTCGCAGAACGCCCTCGCCGTCGCACGCTGGCTCGCCGCGCATGACGCCGTGGAGAGCGTGGACTACGTCGGCCTGCCCACGCACCCGCACCACGAGACCGCGGTGCGTTACCTCGACGGCGGCTTCGGTTCGATCTTCACCTTCACGTTGCGCGGGGGTCTCCCCGCGGCCCGTCGCTTCGTGGAGGAGGTGTCCGTCTTCACGCACATGACCCACATCGGCGACGTGCGGTCGCTCGTGCTGCACCCGGGCACCACCAGCCATGCGCAGCGCACCGACGAGGAGCGCCGGATCCTCGGTGTGGGCCCCGGCACCCTCCGACTGTCGATCGGCATCGAGGACGTGGACGACCTGATCGGCGATCTGGCGCGGGTGCTCGAGAGCGTCCGGGAGACGGTGGCATGAGCCGCCTGCAGCACTTCGGGTGGTTCCTCGCCCGGGGCTTCGGCCCTCAGGGGTGGGGCTATCCATCCCTGGACTGGGACTACGACTGGACACGACCGGAGATCTACCAGGAGGCCGCGCGCACCCTCGAGCAGGCCGGATTCGACCTCGTGATCGTCGAGGACAGCCCCTCCCTCGGCTCAGCGGACACGATCGATCTGCGCGTGCGTCACGCGTTCGGCGGCCCGAAGCACGATCCCCTGCTGCTCGCGCCGTACCTCTTCCAGGCGACCCGTCACCTCGGGGTCGTGCCGACCGTGAATCCGGCGGCCTCGCTGCCGTACACGTCGGCGCGCCAGTTCGCGACGCTGCAGCATCTGAGCGGGCACCGGCTCGGCCTCAACGTGGTCACCGACACCGGCAGCGCCCGTCACTTCTCCGCGGCCCCGCAGCTCGGCCACGACGAGGCGTACGACCGTGCCGAGGAATGGCTCGCCGGCATCCGCGCGCTCTGGCGGAGCTGGGACGAGGGCGCCCTGGTCGCCGACCCCGCCTCCGGCGTCTATGCGGACGGCACCCGCATGCGCCCGGTGCAGCACCGCGGGGCGCACTACGACTTCGACGGCCCCTTGAACGCCCTGCCCTTCACGGACGGGGAGCCGACCATCGTCTCCCCCGGCGGCTCGGGGCGCGGCCTGGCGTTCGCGGGTGCCAACTCGGACGTCCAGCTCGCGCTCGCACCGCTGCACGAGAAGGCGGTACGGGAGTATCGGCAGCGCGTGCACGACGCCGCGATCGCCCGGGGACGCCGTGCCGAGGACGTCAAGATCCTCTTCGCGATCCAGCCCGTGATCACGGCGTCCGCCGAGGAGGCCGACCGGATCGTGGCCGCCTCCGCACGCCCGGACGACGCCGCACTCGCGCAGATCGCCCGGAAGCAGTCGAGTGATCTGGAGACCGATCTCACGGCCCTCGATCTGGACCGTCCCCTCGCCCCTTCGGTCTTCGGAGCCCATGTCTCCCGCGGGAGCATCCAGCGGCTGATCGGCGACCGCGGAGAGGATGCCCCGCTCCGCGCGCACCTCACCGCACTCGCCCGCACCGGCCGGCTGCACGACCGCAGCGGTTTCGTGGGCACCGCAGAGGAGTTCGCCGATCTCGTCGAGGAGCTCGGTGAGTGGGGCAACGACGGCGTGCTGCTCTGGGGCGACTTCCACCCCGTGACCCTGCACCGCACGCTCGACGAGCTGGTGCCGATCCTCCGCCGCCGCGGGCTGCTCCGGCGCGAGTACGCGGACGGCGGCCTGCAGGCCAACCTGCAGGCGTTCTGACCCGCTCCGCGCGGACTCAGTCTCCGACGTGAGCGACGCGCTTCTCCGCTCGCTTCTCCCTGGACGACGCGATCAGGCTCGCGATCGTCGCGACCGTCATCGACACGAGGATCACGCCGAGCGACACCATGTTGTCGATGTCGGGCACCCACTCCACGTGCTCGCCGCCGTTGATGAACGGGAGCTCGTTGACGTGCAGCGCGTGCAGGATCAGCTTGATGCCGATGAACCCGAGGATGACGGCGATGCCGTAGTGCAGGTAGCGGAGGCGGTCCAGGAGGTCGCCGAGGAGGAAGTAGAGCTGGCGCAGCCCCATGAGGGCGAAGATGTTCGCGGCGAAGACGAGGAAGCCGTTGGTCGTGATCTCGAAGATCGCGGGGATCGAGTCGATCGCGAAGATGAGGTCCGTGACGCCGATCGTGATGAACACGATGATCATGGGCGTCCACATGCGCGTCCCGTCGACGGTCGTGCGGATCTTCGAGCCGTCGTAGGTCTCGCTGATGTCGATCCGACGGCGGAGCAGCCGGACGATGAAGTTCTCGCGCTTGACGTCGTCCTCGTGCTCGCCCTCCGGCATCGCCTGCCGGATGGCGGTGTAGACGAGGAAGGCGCCGAACAGGTAGAAGATCGGCGAGAAGTTCTCGATGATCGTCACGCCCACGAGGATGAAGAGCCCGCGCAGGACCAGCGCGATGATGATCCCGACCATCAGCACCTGCTGCTGCAGACGTCGCGGCACCGCGAACTGCGCCATGATCAGCACGAAGACGAACAGGTTGTCGACGGAGAGGCTGTACTCCAGCGCCCACCCGGTGATGAAGTCCCCGGCGTTCTGCCATCCGCCCACATTGCCCAGCAGCACCGCGAAGAGCAGCGCGAGGCCCACGTAGAACACGACCCACAGCGTCGACTCCTTGGTGGAGGGGATGTGCGGGCGCAGCCGGATGAGGAGCAGGTCGCCGATCAGGATGATCGTGAGGACGACCATCGACGTGATCTCGAACCAGACGGGGATGTCCACGGGCGCTGTGCACCTTTCGCGAGGGGTCGGGAATGAGTCGAAAGTCTCTCCCCCGCAGATGTGCGGCGCGCGCCCGGAGCAGCGGTGTCGATGCTCGTGATGACGTTACGCGCGGATTCGGGATACTCCCTCTCGCCCGGGCCATGCTACCGGAGGTGGGAGCCGCGCGGACGAGGAAGTCGACGCACGCTGCGGATCCGATGCCGTGCTGAGACGATGGGTCATCCGCCGACACTCTCCAGGGAGAGACACCGAACGGAATCAGGATGCCCGCGCAGACGAGTGACCAGCGATGGGCCGCCCAGGCGGCGGCCGGCGATCAGAGCGCCTTCCGCGCGCTGTACCGCGCCCACGTGCGCCCCGTGTACTGGATCGCCCACGGGATCCTGGGCTCCCCCGCCGACGCGGAGGACGTGGCGCAGGAGACCTTCGTGGTCGCCTGGCGGAAGCTTCCGGATCTGGAGCTGCAGGGAGAGTCGATCCTCCCCTGGCTCGCGACGATCTGCCGCTTCCAGTCCGCGAACCGGCTGCGCCAGCGCCGTCGCGACCAGGCGCACACGACGGACGCGGCGGACGATCAGCTCCCGGACGTCGTCAGCGTCGAGGAGCAGGTGATCACGGCGGCGCTCGCCGCGAGGATCGCCGCGGAGGTGGGCACCCTGAGCGAGCTCGACCGGGAGATCTTCCGGCTGTGCGCGTCCGAGGGCTACGCGTACCAGGCCGCCGCCGACGAGCTCGGCGTGACGCACGCCGTCGTCCGGAACCGTCTCTCACGCGTGCGCACCCAGCTGCGCGGCGCCGTCAAGGAAGTGAGGGACGCATGAACCACCAGACCCCGCAGGAGAGCCTCCCGCCGCTGTCGGACGCGACCGTCGCCCGGATCGAGGAGGCCGTCTTCACCGAGATCCGCAGCGAGCGGCGCCCGCTGTCTCCGCGAACCGAACGCGCCCGGAACCGTCGACGCCGATGGCTCACCGCCGGAGGGATCGCGGCGGCCTTCGTCGTCGGGGTCCTGGTGACCCCGCCGATCCTCGGCGCCGTCGGAGGCGGCGGCTCGTCCGTATCCACAGCGGACGGCACCGCGGGCTGGTCGACCGACGAGGCGGGCTCGGCCGTGCCGGACCGCGCCGTCGAAGGGGCGACCCTTCCCGGCACCGTCGGATCGGACGCCGCGGCGTCTGCCGAGGACGCCCGTGACATCGTCGCCACCGCCCAGGCGTCGGTGCAGGTGCGGGACGTCGCCGACGCCGCATCCGCCATCGGCGATCTCGCCGTCGAGCACGGCGGCTACGTTGAGAGCACCGAGGTCGGCCGAGCGGTCTCGTCGGATGCCCCCGCCGAAGCGGCTCCCGCGGATTCCGGGTACGGCTGGATCACGATCCGCATCCCCGCCGACGATCTGACCACGGTGATCGCCGCCCTCGGCGACACCGGTGAGGTGTTGTCGTCCTCCGTCACGAAGCAGGACGTCACCGCCACGGCGATCGACCTCCGCGCCCGCGTGGAGTCGACCCGTGCGTCGGTGCAGCGGCTCACGGAACTCATGGGGCAGTCGGGCACTGTCGCCGATCTCATCGAGGCCGAAGTCGCGCTCACCGATCGCCAGGCGCAGCTCGAGTCGTACGAACAGCAGCTCGCCGCGCTGGAGGACCAGGTGGCCCTGTCGTCGCTCACCGTGGAGCTGTCCCGCAGCGGCACCGCGGCGTCGGCAGACCCCGCCGGCTTCGGCGACGGTCTGCTGGCCGGGTGGAACGGGCTCGTGGTCTCACTCAACGCCCTGGTGATCGCGGTCGGCTTCCTCCTCCCCTGGCTCGCGGTGGTCGCTGTCGTCGTGCTGGTCGTCTGGCTCGTCCGCCGCAGCCGCCGGCGCCGGGAAGCGGCGTCCGCTTCGCCTCGCACGGAGGAATAGCGCGCAGTTCCGGGGTATACAAGAAGTCTTGTGCGTCTCCGCACCGCTGCATAGCCTTCGGAGCGTGGAAGACATCTCCGTGATCACCGCCGTGCATCACCCGCTGCGGCGCCGCATCTACGACTATCTGCTGCTGTACGGCACCTCGCAGGTGACCGCCCTCGCCCGTGCGCTCGACAGCCAGGTCGGCAGCATCAGCCACCACCTCAGGATGCTCGAGCGGGCCGGGATCGTCGAGCGTGCCGCCGATCCGACCGGTGACCGGCGCACGAGCTGGTGGACCGTCGCCCGGCGCAGCCTCACCTGGTCGGTGGAGGACTTCGTCGACTCCCCCGCCGATGCCCTTCTCGCCCGGGAAGCACAGCGGCAGGGCATCCGCATGCAGATCGACCGCCTCCAGCGCTGGCACCGACGCCGAGGGGAGCCCGCCGTCGCGGCCTACGACGCCTCCAACACGGAGACCACCGCGTGGGCGACCCCGGAGGAACTGCGCGACCTCTCCGCGCGCGTGCTGGACGTGGTGCGGGACTGGCAGGCCTCGATCGACGAAGGCGACGGCCAGGCGCGCACGCCCGTCTTCTTCTTCGCTCACGCGTTCCCCACGGAGCCGTGATGACCGCGCTCACCCCGCCCCTCGAGCTCACCAGTCCTCCTCCGTTCCGGCGTGACCGGATGGTGCACGCGTGGATCGGCGTGAAGGCTCTGTCCGACGCCGGCGACGCCGTGTGGACGATCGCGTTGGCGTGGACGGCCGTGCAGATCGCCTCCCCCGCCGTCGCCGGACTCATCGTCGCCGCCGGCACGGTTCCGCGCGCGATGGTGCTGCTCTTCGGCGGGGTCATCGCGGATCGTGCCGACGCCCGCCGGGTGATGATCGTCTGCAATGCGGTGCGTGTGGGGGTGCTCGTCGCCGCCGCCGTGTGGACGGTCTCGCATGCGCCCACCGTGCCCGTCCTTCTCGCCGCCGCCGTGGCGTTCGGGGTGTGCGACGCGTTCTACGAACCCTCCGCCGGCACCATCGGGCGACAGCTGGTACGCACCGACGATCTCCCCTCCTACGCGGCCGTCATCCAGACGGCGTCGCGCCTCGGCACGATGGGGGGCGCCGCGCTGGGCGGCCTGCTCGTCGCCCAAGCCGGTCTCGCGGGGAGCGCATCCGCGAACGCGGTGACCTTCGCCCTGGTCGTCGGGTTCCTGGCGATCGTCCTGCGCCCGCGGTTCCGGCTCGCCCGGGCCCCGCGCACCTCGTCCCTGCGCGCGATCGGCGCGGCGTTCGCCCACCTCGGAGCGAACCACACGACGCGCACTCTCGTCATCGCCCTCTCCGGACTCAATCTCGCCGTGGGCCCCGCCATCGGCATCGGCCTGGCTCTGCGGGCGCACCACGAGGGTTGGGGGGCTCCCGCGGTCGGCCTCTTCGAGGGCCTCCTCGGCCTCGGCGCCGCCGTGGGGGCTGCCGCGGTCGCGAGATGGCGGCCGCGCCACGAGGCGCGGAGCGGGTTCGGCGCGCTCCTCGTCCAGGGAGCGGGAATCGTCGCGCTCGGGTTCGGCCCCGTCTGGACGGTGGCCGTCGCCGCCACCGTCGTCGGCGCCACCGCGGGCTACGCCTCCGTGCTGCTGAGCGCGACCTTCGCCGCGACGGTGGACACCGCCTTCCTCGGTCGGATGGGGTCCCTCACCCGGCTCGGCGACGACTGCCTGATGCCGCTCGCGATGGCGGGCTTCGGCGCGCTCGCGACCGTCACCGCCGTCTGGGTGCCGTTCGTCGTGGCCGGTGGAGCGATGATGGCGCTCATGCTCGTACCGCTCCGGGCTCGTGCGTTCCGGACCCTGTCGCTGGGCGCGGACGACTGACGCGCACGCTCGGGAACGGCGAAAGCCCCCCGGAGAACCGGAGGGCTTTCGTCGTGTTGTGTGACCCCAGCGGGATTCGAACCCGCGTTACCGCCGTGAGAGGGCGGCGTACTAGGCCGCTATACGATGGGGCCGTCTTGCGGAGCTTTTCCGTTCCGCGACAACCGTTCAAGTATGCCACGGCGATTCTCACTGCGCCAAATCGAGGCCAGTCCACCCGAGATCCCGGGCGTGGCGCGCCGATTTCCGTTTGCCGCAGACCCCGGGAAGGAGTTGACTCGTCTCATGCGCGTCACCAAGTTCGAACATGCCACCCTCCGCCTGGACCAGAACGACGACACCCTCCTGATCGATCCGGGATCCTTCACAGCCCCGCTGCACGACCTCAGCGGACTGGTCGCCATCGTGCTCACGCACGAGCACCCCGACCACTGGACGCCGGAGCACCTCGACCGGATCCTCCGCGCGGCCCCCGGGACCCCGATCTTCGGGCCGGAGGGCGTGGCGAAGGCGGCGGAGGGCTACGAGGTCACGGTCGTCTCCCCCGGCGACACCGTGGAGGTCGGCGCCTTCACTCTGCGCTTCTTCGGTGGCACGCACGCAGTGATCCACTCCTCGATCCCGACGATCGACAACGTGGGCGTGCTCGTCAACGACACGTTCTACTACCCCGGCGACTCGTATGCGGTGCCGGAAGGCGTCGAGGTCGGCACCCTCGCCGCGCCGCTCGGAGCCCCGTGGCTCAAGATCGGGGACGCCATCGACTACGTCCTGGCCGTGAAGCCCCGACGGGCGTTCGGCACGCACGACATGACCCTGTCCGTGATCGGCAAGAACATGCACCGGCAGCGGCTGCAGTGGGCGACCGAGCAGGGCGGCGGCGAGTTCCTCGTGCTCGAGCCCGGCGACACCATCGATCTGTGAGCGGACCACGCCGCCTCCTGCCCGCCCCGACCCCGCGACTCGCCTTCCGGGAGATGATCGCGGACGATCTCGACGACATGGCGGCGCTCCTGGGTGATCCGGAGGTCATGGCGTATTACCCCGCGCCCAAGTCGCGAGCGGAAGCCGCCGAGTGGATCGCGCGGATGCAGCAGCGCTACCGCGAGGACGGCCACGGTCTCTGGATCATCGAGACGCACGACGGCGAGTTCCTCGGCGACTGCGGCCTCACCTGGCAGTCGGTGAACGGCGCTCCCGTGCGCGAAGTCGGCTACCACGTCCGCGCCGATCGCCAGCGCCGAGGCTATGCCACCGAGGCCGCACGCGCCTGTGTCGACCTCGTCGCGCGGACCTTCGCTCCCACGCTCCTCACCGCCATCATCCACCCCGCGAACGAGGCGTCCCGCGGTGTGGCGGAGAAGCTCGGCATGACCCACATCGATGACGATCGCGCCCATCCGTGGATCGTGCGCACGGTGATGGGGATGACCGTGGAGGCCGCGACCTAGCCCTGAGCGCCACGCACCCGCAGGTCACGCGCGAGGTGGTCGCGCTGCTCGATGAGGAGTCGTCGCAGCGCCGCCGGGGCCTCGGGGCTGGCCGACAGCCAGGAATCGACGAGATCCAGCGACGAACGGGCGGGGAACAGCCCGATCACCAGCCGACGAGCGATCTCGATGCTCCGGTCCGTCCACGCGGTCCCGATCCGCGCGAAGTACTCCTCGTCGTAGGACTCGATGAGGTCACGGCGGCCACCGGCGCGGAAGCCGCCGATCTCGGCATCGAGGTGATCGTTCGTCAGCGACTGGTCTTCCCACGCGGCGGTCCAGGCGGCCGCGCGTACCGCCGCGTCGGGGACGGAGGCGCGGGCGCGGCGGGCGGCGGTGCGTCCGTCGCCGGTGTCGTCCCTCTCCTCCTCGGCCGCGATGTCCGAGGCGTCGGCGTGACCGGTCGTGACGAGGGCTGTGAGGAGCTGCCAGCGCAGATCGGGATCCACGACGAGGCCCTCCGGCACGTCGCCGTCGAGCAGGGCCCGGACCTCCGCGTGGTGGACGTCATCGAACGCCGAGGCGGCTGCCAGCGCACGCGCCCAGGAGAGCTGGGCGTCGCTGCCGGCGTCCGCCTGCTGCAGTGCCGCCCACGTCGTCTCGGTCCAGGCGCGCTGCTCCGCGGCGCGTCGGTCATCGGGGACGAAGTGCCGCAGCGCGAACGCGGCGTCGAGGAGGGCCGCAGCCAGCAGACCGCCGTTCGACTCCCGCGGTGCGTGCGCGCGCACGATCGCGACGAAACGGGCGGCATCGAGCTCGCCGTCCCGGGTGGCGTTCCACAACGACGACCACACGAGCGCCCGGGCGAGCGGGTCCTCGATGTCCGAGAGGGATTCCTCGACGGTGCGGAGCGACCGCTCGTCCAGGCGCGCCTTCGCGTAGGTGAGGTCGTCGTCGTTGAGCAGCACGAGATCGGCCTCGGGGAGCTCGATCTCGACCCGCTCCCCGATCAGGTCCAGCTCCCGCTGCTCCCGACGCACGATCCGGTCGTCCACGCGGTCGTACAGTCCGATCCGCAGGCGGTGCGGACGGACGTCGTCCTGGACGAGGTGCTGTGCGCCGTCGGCGTCGGTCTCCACCCAGATGGTCGAGACGCCCGTCGTCTGCAGCCAGGCGCCCGCCCAATCGGTCATGTCCCTGCCGGACACCGCGCTGAGCTCGACGAGGAAGTCGTCGAGGGTGGTGTTGCCGAACGCGTTGGCCGCGAAGTACCGCCGGGCGCCTTCGAAGAACGCCTCGTCGCCCACGAACGCGACGAGCTGCTTCAGCACCGAGGCGCCCTTGGCGTAGGTGATGCCGTCGAAGTTCAGCTTCGCGGCCTCCAGGTCGGGGATGTCGGCGACGATGGGGTGCGTCGTCGGCAGCTGGTCCTGCTGATAGGCCCAGGCCTTGCGCCGCATGGCGAACGTCACCCACGCGTCGTGGAACCGGGTGGCCACCGCCGAGGCGTGCGATCCCATGTAGTCGGCGAAGGACTCCTTGAGCCAGAGGTCGTCCCACCACGTCATCGTGACGAGGTCGCCGAACCACATGTGCGCCATCTCGTGCAGGATCGTGTTGGCCCTGCCGGCCCGCTGCGCCTCGGTGGCAGCACCACGCGAGAGGTAGCCTTCCGTGAAGGTGACCAGGCCGGGGTTCTCCATCGCGCCGAGGTTGTACTCGGGGACGAAGATCTGGTCGTACTTGCCCCACGGGTAGGGATAGGCGAAGGCGTCGGTGAAGAAGTCGAGCCCCTGCCGGGTGACCTCGAGGATCTCGTCGGCCTCGAGGTGCTCGACGAGCGAGCGGCGGACGAGCACGCCGAGGGCCACTCGCTGCTCGTCTCTGGTCCACTCCCCGTCGACACGGGCGTACGGGCCGGCCGCGACCGCCGTGATGTAGCTGGAGATCGGCAGCGTGGGGGCGAACTGCACGCGCTGGACGCCGACGCCGAGGTCGACGTGGGCCGGCGACTGGTTCGAGAGCACCTCCCACCCGGACGGCGCGTCAATGACGAAGGTGTACTCCGCCTTCATGTCCGGCTGCTCGAAGCAGGCCATCACGCGACGGGAGTCCGCGGGCTCGTACTGCGTGTAGAGGTAGGTGCGGTCGTCAGCCGGGTCGTGGAACCGGTGCAGGCCCTCCCCCGACCGGCTGTAGGCGCCGACCGCTTCGATGCGCACGACGTTCGACGCCGCGAGGTCGTCGATCGTGAGGCGCGCCCCGTCGTAGACGACGTCCCGCTCCTCCCCGTTCACCTCGACGCGCCGGACCTCCTCGCCGATGAAGTCCAGCCACGTGCTCTGGACCGTCGCATCGAACTCCAGGACCGTCGTCGTCGGGAAGCCCGTGCGCGCCCGCTCCGGGGCCCCGGTCAGGTCCAGCTCGACGCGGATGCGGTGCAGGGTGATCGCGGCGGATCGCGCCGCGGTCTCCTCACGGGTCAGGTTCGCGGTGTGCATCCCTCCATCCTGGCATCTTCCCGAGGTCAGCCGGGGAGCTCCCGCGGCCTCATCCGCGCCGCCCGGCACCGCGCCGGTTGACCTTCCGCGACGTTTCGGGCCCGCCCAGCAGCCGCCGGATCGCCGTCTCCGGGGTCACGTCGAGGTCGAGCGTCCTCCCCCGGCCGTACTGCCGGAACACCCGAGGGTCGATGTAGCTGTTGCGGGCGACGGCAGTCGTGTTGCCCAGGGCGGTCGCCGCCGCCTGCACCGCGAGGCGCTCGGCCTGGTTCCGCTGTCCGCGGCGGTCGAGGACGCCGATGCGGGCCAGGGCGTCTGCGGCGATGATCGTGCCGTGGAGGGTGCGGAAGTCCTTGGCGGAGAAGCTGGCCCCCAGCACGTCCTTGAGGTACGTGTTGACCTCGGCGGGCGTGATCTTCACCCGCCGCCGGCCTTTCCGGTAGGCCAGGAGGAAGGCGGTGGAGGCGCCGCTCGCGAAATCCGTGAGGGCTTCGGCGAGGGGTTCGTCGGTGATCTCGATCGCGGCGGTCTGTCCGCTCTTCGCCGGGAAGGACAGGGCGACGTCGCCGCCGTCGATGCGGACGTCGCGGCGGCGGAGCGTGGTCAGGCCGCGGCTGCCGTGGCGCGCCAGGTAGCGTTCCGAACCGATCCGCAGCGCGGCGTCGTCGAGCATGCGGAAGGCGATCGCGAGGGCTCGCTCCTTCGTCTGGCCGTCCTCCTTGAGAGCCTTGGTGACCTGCGCGCGGGCGCTGGGCAGGGCCGCGGCGAGGTCCAGTGCGCGGACGAACTTGCGACGGTCGCGGGAGACCCGCCAGAGCGGGTGGTAGAGGTACTGCTTGCGACCGGCGGTGTCGATCCCCACGGCCTGGATGTGCGCGAGCGGGTCGGCCGCGATCCACACGTCCTGCCACGCCGGCGGGATCACCAGGTCGCTGATGCGTTCGCGATCCGCCTCGGGCGCAGGCTCCCCCATCGGATCGACGTACCGGAATCCCGAGCTCGTCCGCTTCCGCGTGAAGCCCGGGTCCTGACCGGGTACCACTCGCACCAGTCGCGCCATGCGTCTCTCCTCCCGCCGTGCAGCTCCTCCGAGTGTGGAGTGACCCCGGTCTCGGCGGGAAGGGAGTGGCGTCTCACCCCGCCGGCGTGCTATCCGCGTCGGCGTCCTTCGCGAAGACCGCCCGCATGTGGTCGCTGGTGAGGAAGTCAGCGATGCCGATCATGATCAGGCTGAAGACGATCTGCTCGGTGACCATCCAGACCGGATAGAGACCGGGGATCGCCGCCATGACGAGCGTGATGACCGGGAAGATCTGCGCGAACAGCCGCAGTCGGAGGTAGGCCCAACGCCATCCGCGGCGCGCACGCCACGCGAAGTAGAACAGCGTCGCGGTCATCGCCAGCACCACGAGCGTGCGCATCCACACGGCGAAGGGCACGCTGTCCCCGTCCGCGGCGAGCACGAGCGCGACCACGACAGCGCCCACCCCGAGCACCAGCTCGGCGACGAGGAGCCAGAGGATCCAGGTGAAGGCACGGACCGTCCTGGGGTGAGTGCGGCCGGCGTCGCTGATCAGCACGCCGGCCTGCCGCCCACCCGCGATCCGGTCGAGACGGAGGAAGAGCGGTTCGAGGGCCATGCTCGGAGCCTAGACCGGCGGCGTCCGCTCGACCTCGTCCGTTCGATGGACCTCGACGCCGCCGTTGGCCGCTTCCGGGAGCACCCGCTCCAGCACCATCGCCAGCACGCCGACGGCGAGACTGCCCGCCACCATGACCGCGATGAACCACCCGCTGACGCCGACGCCGAGGAGCACCCCCGCGACGAGCGGGCCGAGGATCGCTCCGCCCTGGAAAGCGGCGGAGTTGAGGGCGTTGTAGCGGCCGCGAGTGCGGTCGGTCGCGAGATCGTTGTAGATGGCGGGGATCGTCGGCTGCATCATGGTCTCCCCGAACGCGAAGACGCCCATGAACGCGATCACCGCGATCGCGGCCGTGACCGAGTCGGGGAGCAGACCCGCGGCACCGAGCATGACCCAGGAGACGGCCCAGATGAGCGCCATGACCTGCATGACCCTGGTGCGGCGGCGACCGTTGATGAGGCGGAGGACGGCGAACTGCAGCAGCACGATGACAGCCGTGTTCACCGCGAACGAGATGCCGACCACGGCGGTCGACACCTGGGCGATCTGACGGGCGTAGGCGGGGAAGCCCGCCTCGATCTGTCCGTACCCGATGAAGACGGAGAAGAAGGTCAACAGCGTCATCCACAGCACCGCCGGTCGACGGAGGATCTCCCGGTAGCCGCCCTCGGTGGTCACCGCCGGGTCGGGCTCCGCCTGCGTGCGCACGTGCCGGAGCGGACCCAGGAGCAGTGCCAGCGGGATGAGGCTCGTGGCCGCGTCGATGAGGAAGATCGTGGTGAAGGTCGACGGCTCCGTCACGTCGACGAAGAAGCCGCCGATGATGCCGCCCACGCCGATGCCGAGGTTGACGAGGGCGAAGTTCACGCCGAAGTACTGCTGGCGGACCTCGCCGTCGACCACCGAGGCGATGAGCGCGTTGAAGCCGGGCCAGGACACCCCGAAGTTGACCCCGATGAGCACGACCGCGACGGTCGCGACGGCGGGATGCGTGGCGTAGGCGAGGAGCGTGCACCCCGCGATCATCGAGAGCAGGCCCACGATCAGCACACGGCGGGCGCCGAAGCGGTCGATGAGCGTACCGCCGGGGCCCGTGACGAAGAGCCCCGTGATCGCGATGAGGCTCATGAGCGCCCCGGAGAACCCGAGGTCGAAGCCGCGGACCTCGTGGAGGTAGATGATGGTGAACGGCAGCGTCATCCCCCGCCCGAGCGTCTGGATCGCCACGGTCGACAGCAGCCAGCGCCCCTCGGTGGGCAACGCGTTCCAGAAAGACCTCATACCGATCACCTCGTCATTGTTCCAGGAGCCGCGGACATCGGATGACCGCCGGGCTCCCGGGAACAAAGCCGATATTCTGCGAACATGCCCGTGTCGTTCGAAGACTTCCGCTCCGCCCTGCTCCACGCACCGACCCGTGAGGCCTGGGGCCTCGTGCTCACCGATGCCGAGGCGCAGCAGGTCGCCGCGGACGAGCAGGCGAGCCGGGCCTGGTACGACTACTGGCTCGCCACCACGGCGCCGGCGACGCCCGCCCCCGCGGCGGCAGGGCTCGGCGGACACGAACTCCCCATCGCCGCAGCGCCCGGGTTCGCTGCGGCGCCGCCGCCTGCACCGGCCGCGCAGGGACCCGTCTCCTCCGGTGGGCCGGAGATCGCGTTCCCCGCTTCGGAGAGCACCGGGAGGAAGAGCCGGGTCGGCCTCTGGGTGACGCTGGGCATCGTGGGCGCGCTGCTGCTGATCGCCGCGATCGTCACGGTGTTCGCGTTCACGACCGCACGCCACTGGACCAAGGTCGACGTGCCGGAGAAGCCCGAGACCTTCCACAGCGAGGAGTACGAGACCGGCAAGTACCTCGTCGCCGACGACGGCGTGAGCCCGTGCGCGGTGGACCAGGACTGGACGGACTGCATCGGCCTCATGGAGGCCGAGTACGCGGGCGCCTGCGCCGGGGTCGACCTCGTCCCCGCCGCCGCGGACCTGTGCGCCCAGCACCGCGCCGAGATCGACCGGATGATCGCGGAGGACGCGGACGGGATGTACGTGGCCTCCCTCGGCGATTTCGGACACCTCACCCGGACGCCCGAGACGGCGACGCGCCAGGTCTCGAACGACGATGCTGAGCCGGCCGTCACCCACGAGGCCGTGTGCTATCTGGGGTTCCTCGGGGAGTGCGAGTAGCCGGTTCACCATCCGCGGGTCTCGCCGGGGAGGCCGACCGAGCGTATCGTCGGGCACAGACCTGATCGGGTCGGGGACGAGGTGTCGACATGTGTCGGTGGCTGGCGTATGTGGGAGAACCGCTGCACCCGTCGGAGGTGATCCTCGACGCGCGACATTCGCTCGTGGCGCAGTCCCTGGACTCGCCACTCGGTGCGGAGACCGTGAACGGAGACGGCTTCGGCCTCGGCTGGTATCCGGTGTCGAACCGTGAGGACTCGGGGCAGCCGCCGGGGCCCGCGCTGTTCCGGAGCATGGAGCCCGCCTGGAACGATCTGAACCTGCGCGAGATCTCCCGCATGATCCGCAGCCCGCTGTTCTTCAGCCATGTGAGAGCCGCCGCCGGGCCGCCGGTCCAGCAGACCAACTGCCACCCGTTCCGGCACGCGAACTGGCTCTTCATGCACAACGGCGGCCTGACGGACTTCCTGACGGTGAAACGCGACCTCACTCTCGCCGTCGATCCCTCCCTCTACCCGGAGATCCAGGGCACCACCGACTCCGAGGTGCTGTTCCACCTCGCCCTGACACTCGGCCTGCAGGACGATCCGATCGCGGGGATGCGGGCGGCCATCCGGGAGGCCGAGCGAGTGGGCCACGAGCATGGCATCCGCTTCCCGGTGCAGGGCACCTTCGCGGTCTCCGACGGCGCCACCGTGTGGGCGATCCGCTATTCGACCGCCGGACGCTCCCGCTCCCTCTTCCACTCCACCGACATCGAGACTCTTCGTCGGATGTACCCCGATGCGGAACGTCTTCGCGTCTTCGGTCGCCGGGCGCACGTGATCGTCTCCGAGCCGCTGAACGATCTGCCCGGTGCGTTCGAAGAGGTCCCCGAATCCACGGTCTCGATCCTCGACGAGGCGGGCTACCGGTACGAGCCCTTCCTCGAAGCTGCGTGAGCACTGACGTTCCTGCCGGGGGAACGAGAAAACCCCCGCCGGAGCGGGGGTTTTCGAAGTGCTGGGGTACCTGGACTCGAACCAAGAACAACTGAACCAGAATCAGCCGTGTTGCCAATTACACCATACCCCAAGGGCGAAACCGGAGCCTCGCACCGAGAGTCAAGCTTACCCGAGCGGCGACCGATCACCAAAACCACCGGTGCCGTGTCGCCGCTCGGGCGCGTCGCGGATCAGTTCGCGAGGAACGCCGAGAGCGCGCGCAGGCGGCGCAGCGACTCGTCCTTGCCCAGCAGCTCCATCGACTCGAACAGGGGCGGCGAGACGCGGCGGCCGGTGATGGCCACGCGCGGCGGCCCGTAGGCCACGCGCGGCTTGAGCTCGAGGTTCTCCACGAGCGCCGTCGAGAGCGCCTCCTGGATCTTCTCCGGGGTGAAGTCGGCGACCGGCTCCAGCGCGGTGACGCAGGCGTCCAGCACCGCGGCGGCGTTGGCCGGCAGCCCCTTGAGCGCATCCGCGTCGTACGACACCTCGTCGCGGAACAGGAAGCCGAGCATGCCCGGCACCTCGCCCAGCAGCTGCACGCGCTCCTGCACCAGCGGCGCCGCGCGGAAGGCGAGGACGAGCTGCTCGTGGGTCGGCTCGTCGAACAGACCGGCCGCGGCGAGGTACGGCACCGTGCGCTCGGCGAAGTCCTTCACGTCGAGCATGCGGATGTGGTCGCCGTTGATCGACTCGGCCTTCTTCTGGTCGAAGCGGGCCGGGTTGGGGTTCACGTTCTCGATGTCGAACGCGGCGATGAACTCGTCGAGCGAGAACACGTCGCGGTCCGGGCCGATCGACCAGCCCAGGAGCGCGAGGTAGTTCAGGAGGCCCTCATGGATGAAGCCGCGCTCCCGGTGCAGGAACAGATCGGCCTGGGGGTCACGCTTGGAGAGCTTCTTGTTGCCGGTCTCCCCCAGCACGAGCGGCATGTGGGCGAACCGCGGCACGAACGTCGTCACACCCGCGTCGATGAGAGCGGCGTAGAGCGAGAGCTGGCGCGCGGTGGAGGGCATGAGGTCTTCGCCGCGGAGCACGTGCGTGATGCCCATCAGCGCGTCGTCGACGGGGTTCACGAAGGTGTACAGCGGCACCCCGTTCGGGCGCACGACGACGAAGTCCGGGAAGGAGCCCGCGGGGAAGGTGACCTCGCCGCGGATGAGGTCGACGTACGTGAGGTCCTCGTCCGGCACCCGCAGGCGGAGGGCGGGCTGCCGGCCCTCGGCGCGGAAGGCGGCCTTCTGCTCGTCGGTGAGGTCACGGTCGAAGTTGTCGTAGCCGAGCTGCTTCGCGCGGCCGTTGGTCTCGTTGCGGGCGTCGATCTCCTCGGCCGTCGAGTAGCTCTCGTAGAGCGCGCCCGTCGCGAGGAGCTTGTCGATCACCTCGCGGTAGATGTCGTGCCGCTCGGACTGCCGGTACGAGGCGTGCGGGCCGCCGACCTCGACACCCTCGTCCCAGTCGATCTTCAGCCACGTGAGCGCGTCGACGAGCTGGCGGAAGCTCTCCTCGCTGTCGCGCGCGGCGTCGGTGTCCTCGATGCGGAACACCATCTTCCCGCCGTTGTGACGGGCATAGGCCCAGTTGTACAGAGCCGTGCGGACCATGCCGACGTGCGGCAGCCCCGTCGGAGAGGGGCAGAAGCGGACGCGGACGTCGGCGCCGCTGGCGGTCGTGGTGAGGGGATGCGGAGTAGCCATAGCCCTTCGATTCTACGGGTGCGGGCGGGTCAGCCCCGGCGCGAGACCGCCACCGCCGCGCGGTGCTCCAGGGGCAGCACTGTTCCCACCCGATGCGCCGCGACCGTCTCCTCGAACCCCGCGCGGAACCGGCGGCGCTCGGCCGTGGAGAGCAGGGCGTACTGGGCGCCGGCGCCGGCCACACCCCCTTCGACGGAGGTCCACAGCGCGCCGGGGTCGGCCTCCCACGTCCAGGTGTGCTCGGTGACCACGACCTCCGGGAGCCCGGCGTCGGTGAGCACGTCCGCGAAGCCGTCCGGGGTGCGTGCGAAGTCCTCTTCGGCGGGGAGCCTCTCCCCCGCGTACGGCGGCAACCCCGCGCGTTCGACGACCTCCGCCCAGAACCACGACGGCGAACGGGTCCAGATCGTCGCGGCGACCGGACCACGCGCGACCCGACCCAGCTCGCGGGCGGCGGTCCGCGGGGAGGAGACGTGGTTCAGCACGAAGTTCGCCACGGCGGCATCGAAGGACCCGTCGCCGAAGGGCAGCGTCGGCAGCCCGCCCTCGACGATGCGCAGCGTCGGGTGCTCCCGGTGGGCGACGGCACGCATCGTCGGCTCGGGCTCGCAGGCTGTGACGTCCCATCCCCGGCGTGCGAAGCGGGACGTGAGACGGCCTTCCCCCGCGCCGACGTCCAGCAGGCCACGACCCTCCGCCGGGCCGAGTGCGGCGGTGAGAGGCTCGAAGGTCCCGGCGCACAGGGCGGCGTACGAAGCGGCATAGGCCTCTCCGACGCCGTCCCAGGCCTTCACCGCGCGCTGCTCCGGGCGAGCGGTGACAGCGCGACGATCGCGAGGACGAGCACCGAGGCCGCGATGCCGAGCCCGGCGTACTGGAAGTTCGACAGCACGATGCCGGCGAGGACGGACCCGGCGGCGGCGGACAGGCTCATCAGCGAGTCGCTGCGTCCCTGACGACGAGTGCGCACCTCGGGCGCGGAGGCTTCGGTGAGCAGCGCGGCACCGGCGACCGTCGCGGCACTCCAGCCGAGGCCGAGGAGGATGAGGGCGACCATGACGCCCCACGCCTCGGTGCCCGCGAAGACGGCGAAGGCCAGGGCGCCGCCGAGCAGAGCCTGCCCGAGCAGCACCACGCGCAGCCGCCCCCAGCGGTCGGCCAGCACGCCGAACACCGGCGAGAGCGCGTACATGCCGCCGACGTGCAGCGCGATGGTGATGCCGACGAGCGCTGAGACGTCCGCCGGTGTCGCCGCCGCACCGTGAGCGCCGTGGGCCATGTGCGAGAGATGCACCGGGGTCATCGCCATGACCGACGCCATCACCACGTGCGACCCCGCGATGGCGAAGATCGCGTAGCGGGCCACGCGCGGGCGGTCCGCCACGACGGCGCTCGTCGTCGCGGCGGCGGCCTGAGCGAGTCGCTGCGCGGCCAGCAGCGGATCGGGGCGGAGGGCGACGAGGTAGAGCGCGAGCGCCGCGCACTGCGCGACGAACGAGAAGACGTAGGAACCCGTCTGCGGAGGCATCCCGATCGCCTGTCCGACGATCTCCCCCGGGCCGAGCAGCAGCGGTCCCGCCACGCCGCCGATCGTGGTGGACCAGACGACGATCGAGAGGTCACGCCCGCGGTGCTGCGGCGCCGCGAGGTCCGTGGCCGCGAACCGGGATTGCAGGTTGCCCGCGTTCCCCGCACCGATCAGCAGGATGCCGACGAGCAGGAGCGGGAAGACGCGCACCGACGCCGCGAGGATCACCACGGCGATGCCGACGAGGGCGAAGAGATTGCCGAGGGTGAGGGCGCGGCGGCGTCCGAGCCGTGCGGCCATCCGGGCGAGCGGGATCGCGCAGAGCGCGGCGCCCAGGGTCACCGATGCCGTCGCGAGCCCGGAGAGCGCGTCGCTGCCGGAGATGTCCGCGGCGAGCAGCGCACCGAGCGACACGGTGGCGCCGAAGGCGATGCCGCCCAGCACCTGCCCCAGCGACAGCACGAGCACGGTGCGGCGCTGGACCGCCTGCTGCTGCGTCGCCGTGAGGGCGACGTCGGTCATGACGCGGGAGCGGCGTCGCGCACGGGGTTGCGCAGGATGCCGAGTCCGGAGATCTCCACCTCGACGGTGTCGCCCGCCTCGAACGTGCCGACGCCCGCGGGTGTCCCCGTCATGATGACGTCGCCCGGAAGGAGCGTGAACACCGCGGAGGCGTACTCGATGATCGCGGCGACCGAGTGGATCATGTCGGTGAGCGGCGCGTGCTGGCGGACCTCGCCGTTGACCCGCGTCTCGATCGTGGCCTGCGCGGGGTCGAAGTCCGTCTCGATCACGGGTCCGAGCGGGCAGAACGTGTCGAAGCCCTTCGCCCGCGACCACTGCCCGTCCTTGCGCTGCAGGTCGCGTGCGGTGACGTCGTTGCCGATCGTGTAGCCGAGCACGTGGTCGAGGGCGTTCTCCGCCTTCACGTTCTTCGCGATCCGTCCGATCACGACCACGAGCTCGCCCTCGTACTCCGTGCGCTCGGACAGCGCGGTGGGACGCACGATCGCGTCATCCGGGCCGATCACGGCGGTGTTCGGCTTGAGGAACAGCAGCGGCTCCTCGGGGGCCACTCCGCCCATCTCGGCGGCGTGATCGTGGTAGTTCTTGCCGACGCACACGACCTTGGAGCGCGGGATGACGGGCGCGAGCAGCGTGACCTCGGTCAGCGGGACGCGGGCGCCGGTGGTCTCATACCCCGAGAACATCGGGTCCCCGGCGAGGACCACGAGCTCGCGGTCGTCGATGATCCCGTACATGATGGCGTCGTCGTGGCTGAACCGGGCGATCTTCATGCCTCCAGCCTAGATCCCCCTCTTTGTCGTCGAGACCCCGGTTTGTCGTCGAGACCCCGGTTCGCTTGCGCGGGAGAGGCGGGGTCTCGACGGAAGCCCGGGGCCTCGGCGGAACTCATCCGGGAGGACGGACGCCGAACGCGCCCAGCCGTCGTCCGAGGTCCTCGGGGGTGCGGATGTGCCGGGAGCCCCAGCGCACCACCCGCCAGCCGGTCACCCCGCGGATCTCGTCCTCGCGGTGCTTCTCCGCCATCACCGCATCGGCCGCCGTGGGCATCGTCCGCAGCTCCGCATCCCGGTACTTGTCCTCCCCGTCGAACTCCCCGAGGGCCTGCGACCGCGGGAACCCGAAGTCGGCGAAGTACCGAGCACCGTCGGAGCCCACGAGGGGGACCTGCAGATCGATGTCTCGGAACCCGAGTCGATGCAACTGGAGGCGACTCACGCTCTCGCCCGGGAGCTGCGCCCGTCCATCCGCGAAGGCTCCGATCCATCGCGCGCGCCGCACACCCCGGAGTCCCGCCGCGCACAGGCCTTCGACTTCGGCCCGCCAGGCGGCGACGGCATCCTGGTCCACCTCGTGCCCGTCGACCGAGACCAGCCGCAGTGCCGCATCCCCCGCGGCGACGACGGCCTCCGGTCGCAGCAGTCGGGCGAGATCGAACACGGTGCGGGCCAGCGACGTGCACCGGAGCCCGTGCCGCCGGACGACATCGCCCTCGTCGAGCATCATCTGGTGTCGGACGACCCCGGCCTCGGTCCTGGTGTGCCGACGGCTGCGGATCGCGGTGTGCACGTCGTCCCGGATCGGCCCCACGAGCGGCAGCCCCCAGAGCGCGGCGGCGGAGAGGTGCGAGAACACGGGACCCCCGCCCGGACTGGCCCTGCGGACGGCGCACACCCGCACGAGCTGCCGCCCCTCCGGCCACAGCTCGTCCCAGACATCCGCGTCGACGTACGCCCCGCGGTGCACGCGCCGTAGCCTGCCGTGCGCGACCGCCGCCGCCAGCTCCCGTTCCGTGACGCCCGCATCGAGGACCTCCTCCCGCGACCGCACGAGATCCCAGGCATCGGAGAACGAGAGGCGCCGCGACATCCCCCCACTCTCCCCCGCTCACCCTCTCCTCCCCCCGTTCTCCACACCCCCCACCCCTCATCCCCCACTCCCCCCGCACTGTGCAGGAACGACCCCGGCGCGCGAGACCCCGGGTACACGACGAGACCCCGCCTACCACGCGTCGACACGGCGGGGTGTCGGCGGGAAGACGGGGTCTCGGGGAATGGAATCAGGCGTCGAGGCGGAGGAGCCAGCCGTGCTTGTCCTCGCGGCGGCCGTACTGGATGTCGGTGAGCTCCTCGCGGAGCGACAGCGCCAGCTCGCCCAGCGGCTGCGGCTCGTCGAAACCCTCGCCCACGAGCGCGCCGATCGGCGTCACGACCGCGGCCGTGCCACAGGCGAACACCTCGACGATGTCGCCGGAGGCCACGCCCTCGCGCCACTCGTCGATCGAGATCGGTCGCTTCTCGACCGTGTAGCCGCGGTCCTCGGCGAGCTGCAGCAGCGAATCCCGCGTGATGCCCTCGAGGATGCTGTCGGACTCCGGCGTGACGACACGACCGTCCTTGAAGACGAACACAACGTTCATGCCACCGAGCTCCTCGACGTCGCGGTTCTCGTTGAGGAACACGACCTGGTCGCAGCCCTTCGCGCTGGCCTCGGCCTGCGGCAGGAGGCTGGAGGCGTAGTTGCCCCCCGTCTTCGCCTTGCCGGTGCCACCGCGGCCGGCGCGGGCGTAGTCCTCGGAGAGCCAGATGCGCACCGGCTTCACGCCTCCGGTGAAGTAGGCGCCCGCGGGGCTGGCGATCACGTAGTAGGCGACCTTCTGCGCCGCTCGCACGCCGAGGAAGGCCTCCTTGGCGAACATGAACGGTCGCAGGTACAGGCTCTGGTCGGCACCGGACGGCACCCACCGGCCGTCGACGGCGATGAGCTCCCGCAGCGACTGGATGAAGTACTCCGTCGGCAGCTCCGGCAGCGCCAGGCGGCGGGCGCTCGCCTGCAGGCGCGCGGCGTTGCGGTCGGGACGGAAGGTGTGGATCGAGCCGTCGGCGTGCCGGTAGGCCTTGATGCCCTCGAAGATCTCCTGTGCGTAGTGCAGCACGGACGCCGCGGGGTCGAGCGGGATCGGGCCGTAGGGCTGCACACGCGGACGGTGCCAGCCGCCCTTGACCGACCAGCAGATGTCGACCATGTGGTCGGTGAAGACGACCCCGAAACCGGGGTTCTCCAGCACTTCGGCGACGCGTGCCGGCGAGGCCGCGTTCAGGTTCTTCGTCACGGCGAACTCCAGGGGAGCCACGCTCGTCTCGGCGTCGATCGTCGTCATGTCGTCATCCAATCCTCGTGGGGTGGGCGCATCCTCGCGCCCTGTCAGCCTACGCCCGCCGTTCAGAGACGGGCAGTGATCGCGGAGCCGATCTCCGCGGTGGTGCGGGCACCGCTGCGGGCGGCGATGTCCGCCTCGACCGCGGCGCTCACACGCGCCGACTCGGCCGTCAGGCCGAGGTGGTCGAGCAGCAGCGCGATGGAGAGGATCGCGGCGGTCGGGTCGGCCTTCTGCTGACCCGCGATGTCCGGAGCCGAGCCGTGCACGGGCTCGAACATCGACGGGAAGTTGCCATCGGGATTGATGTTCCCGGAGGCGGCGAGGCCGATGCCGCCCGTGACGGCGCCGGCGAGGTCGGTGAGGATGTCACCGAAGAGATTGTCCGTCACGATCACGTCGAAGCGCGAGGGATCGGTGACGAGGAAGATGGTGGCGGCGTCGACGTGCAGATAGTCGACGGCGACGTCGGGGTGCTCGGCGGCGACCTCGTTCACGATGCGCTGCCAGATCGCGCCGGCGTGCACGAGCACGTTGGTCTTGTGCACCAGGGTGAGCTTCTGACGGCGGCGCTCCGCGAGGGCGAACGCATAGCGGACGACCCGCTCGACACCGAACGCCGTGTTCACGGAGGTCTCGTTCGCCACCTCCTGCGGCGTCCCCTTCCGGATCGCTCCGCCGTTGCCGACGTAGGGACCTTCCGTCCCCTCGCGGACGACGACGAAGTCGACCTCGCCCGGGTCCGACAGCGGACCGGGAGCTCCGGTGAAGAGCTTCGAGGGACGCAGGTTCACGTAGTGGTCGAGCGTGAACCGGAGCTTCAGCAGCAGCCCGCGCTCGATGTTCGCGTCCTTCAGCCGCGGGTCGCCCGGCGTCCCGCCGACCGCGCCGAGGAGGATCGCGTCGTGTGCGGCGATCGCGGCGAGGTCGTCGTCCGTGAGCGTGTCGCCCGTCTCGAGGTACCGGCCGGCACCGAGCGAGAAGCGGGTCTTGTCGAACGTCACGTCGCTGTCGGCCGTGACGGTGTCGAGCACCTTCTCCGCCTCGGCGATGACCTCGGGACCGATGCCGTCACCCGGGATGACGGCCAGCTTCACGACACGCGACATGAGACTCCTTGCGCACTGCACGGGGGTGGACCGGCCGCGGCGCGACCGCGGGTCGAACGGGCCGGTCCCCCCAGCGTAGTGGTCAGTGCGTGGGTGCCTTGCGCAGTGTGACGGCCGCGATGACCGCCGCGACGACGACGAGGCCCGCGCCGATGAGCGAGGTCACGGTGACGCCGGAGCCGAACGCGTCGGCCGCTGCCTGCCACAGGGCGTCGCCGAGCGCGGCCGGGAGCTCGTGGGCGGCGGTGTACGCGCCGGCCAGCGTCTCCTGCGCAGCGCGGGCCACCTCGGCCGGAAGCCCCTCGGGCAGCACCAGCGCGCCGCGGTAGAACGCGGTGATGATGCCGCCCAGGATCGCGGTCCCCAGCACGGCACCGAGCTCGTACGCCGTCTCGGACACCGCGCTCGCGGCACCGGCCTTCGCCGCGGGGGCGCTGGAGAGGATGAGCTCGTTCGAGATGGTCTCGGCCGCGCCGATGCCGATGCCGAGGACGACGAAGGCGAGGATGAGCGGTGCCACGCCGTGCTCGTGCGTCGTGAAGGCGACGATGAGGTACCCCGCGACGGAGAACACCAGCGCCGCCGGGATGAGCACGTGCGGCGGCACCCGCCGCGAGATCGGCACCACCGTGAGTCCGGCGACGATCATCGCCGCCATCCCCGGCACGAGCGCGAGGCCCGCGACCATCGGCGAGAGCCCCAGCACGAGCTGCAGGTGCTGCGAGACGAAGTACAGGAACCCGACGAGGGCCACGACGCTGAGCAGGTTCACCAGGATCGCCCCCGAGAACGACCCGCGGCGGAACAGGGCCATGTCGAGCATCGGGGTGTCGGCACGGAGCTGACGGCGCACGAACAACGTCCCCATCACGAGGCCGAGCAGCGCCCATCCCCCGGCGTACAGCGACGGGCCGTCGACCGCGAAGGACTTGATGGCGTAGACGACCGGGATCATCGCGGCCATCGAGAGCACGATGCTGAGCGGGTCGATGCGGCCGGGATTCGGGTCACGGCTCTCCGGCACGAGCAGCGGCGCGGCGATGAGCAGCGGGATGAGGACGGGGACGGCGATGAGGAACACCGAGCCCCACGCGAAGTGCTCGAGGAGGAAGCCGCCGACGATGGGGCCGAGCGCGGATCCGGCGGAGAACGCAGACGCCCAGACCGCGATGGCCATGCGGCGCTGGTCGCGGTTCTGGAAGATCGACCGCAGCAGCGAGAGAGTCGAGGGCATGAGCATGGCGCCGAAGAAGCCGAGCAGGGCGCGCGCCGCGATGAGAAGGCCCGCGGTCGGCGCGAAGGCGGCCAGAGCGGAGACCACGGCGAACCCCGTGGCTCCGATGAGGAGCAGGCGGCGGCGCCCGAAGCGGTCGCCCAGCGTCCCCATGGTCACCAGGAGTCCGGCGAGCACGAGCGGATAGACGTCGATGATCCACAGCTGCTCGGCCCCGCTCGGCGCGAGCGAGATCGAGATCTCGGGCAGCGCGAAGCTCAGCACCGTGTTGTCCACCGACACCAGCAGCACCGGGAGCATGAGGACGACGAGCGCCGCCCACCCCCGAGCCCCGACGCGGGGAGCTTCCGTCTCTGTCGTCGGGATCGACGCAGTACGGGTCATGGAACACCTTTCCTTCCTGTGGACCGCTCGTTACTAAACCGTCCGGCTGGTATAGTAACAGATGCAGCCCTCCCGATCCCGCTCAGAGGATGACCGATGCCCCGCCCTCCCCTCGCCCGTGAGAAGGTCCTCGACGCCTTCGAGGCGATCCTCATCGACGACGGCGAACGCGCCGCGACGCTCGAGGCCACGGCGAAGGCCGCCGGCGTGTCGAAGGGCGGCCTGCTCTACCACTTCCGCTCCAAGGACGACCTGGAGACCGGGCTCCTGGAGCGCCTGGACCACCTGACCACCCTCGACCTGGAGCGCATGCGCGCCGCCGAGGAGGGCCCCGTCGCGTACTACGTGCGGACCTCGGTGATGGAGGACGACGCCCTCGATCGGGCGCTCATCGCCACGACCCGGCTGGCCCAGGGCGGCTCGACCGCCGCGTCCGACATGCTCCGGGATACCCGGCGTCGCTGGGCGGAGACGATCCGTCCGCACGTCCGCGACACCGCCAGCCTCGACCTCGTGATGCTCGTGAGCGACGGCCTCTACTTCAACAACTCGCTCGACGTGCACGGGCCGGAGCGCCTGGTCCCGCGCAGCGACGAGCTCGCCGATCTCATCGCCCTCGTGCTGCGCGCCACCGCCTGACGCCGGACAAGGCTGCGGGTACGGAGAAGGGCGGGAGCCTCGCGCTCCCGCCCTTCTCCCCCGCTCTGCGGTGTCAGACCTCGGTGATCTCGATCTGACGGAAGAGGTCGGCGTCGATGGCACCGCGCACGTCGTCCAGCAGCTCCTCGGACACGGGCGAGTCGAGCGTCAGCACGCTGAGCGCCTGATCGCCCGCCGCGAGCCGCGAGATCTGCATGCCGGCGATGTTGATCCCGGCCTCGCCGAACTTCTGCCCGTAGACGGCGACGATGCCGGGACGGTCGGTGTAGAGCATCACGACGTGGTGCTTCTCGATCGGCAGCTCCAGGGCGTGGTCGTTGATGCCGACGAGCTTCTCGGCCTGCTTCGGTCCGGTCAGCGTGCCCGACACCGAGAGCTGCGTTCCGTCGGACAGCGCCCCCGTGAGGGTGATGACGTTCCGGTACTCCTCGCTCACGTCGTCCTTGAGCAGGCGCACCGCGATGCCGCGCTGCTCCGCCAGGAGGGGCGCGTTCACGTACGACACGGTCTCGCTCACGATGTTCGTGAAGACACCCTTGAGGGCGGCGAGCTTGAGCACGCTCACGTCGTAGTCGTTGAGCTCGCCGTGCACCTCGACGTCGAGGCTCGTGAGCGGCGACGTGGCCAGTGCGGCGAAGATCTGACCGAGCTTCTCCACGAGCGAGATGCCGGGACGCACGTACGGGTCGATGACGCCGCCCGCGACGTTGACCGCATCCGGGACGAGGTCACCGCCGAGCGCGAGCCGCACCGAGCGCGCGACCGAGACGCCGGCCTTCTCCTGTGCCTCTTCCGTGCTCGCACCGAGGTGCGGCGTGACGACGACGTTCGGGAGGTCGAGCAGGGCACGGGCGCTGCCTCCCTCGGCCGGGGGCTCGGAAGTGAAGACGTCCAGACCCGCACCGGCGATCTCACCGGCGACGAGAGCTTCGTGCAGCGCCTCCTCGTCGATGAGCCCGCCGCGGGCGACGTTCACGACGAAGGCGGTCGGCTTCATGGCGGCGAACTGCTCGGCGCCGATCATGCCCGTCGTCTCCGGGGTCTTGGGCATGTGGATCGTGAGGAAGTCGGCTTCGGCGACGAGCTCGTCCAGCGAGAGGAGCTGCACGCCGAGCTGCTGGGCGCGCGCCGAGGTGACGTAGGGGTCGTACGCGACGACGCGCATGTCGAAGGCGGCCAGGCGAGCGGCGACGAGGGCGCCGATCCGGCCGAGTCCGACGATGCCGACGGTCTTCTCGAAGAGCTCGGCACCGGTGAAGGAGCTGCGCTTCCACTGGCCGGCGGAGAGCGAGGCGTGCGCGGCCGGGATCCGGCGGGCGAGGCTGAGGATGTGGCCGACCGTCAGCTCGGCGGCGGAGACGATGTTCGACGTCGGGGCGTTGACGACCATGACGCCGGCCGCGGTCGCAGCCTTGATGTCGACGTTGTCGAGGCCGACACCGGCCCGCGCGACGACCTTGAGCTTCGGCGCGTGCGACAGCGCCTCCTCGTCGATGCGGGTCGCGGAGCGGATGAGCACCGCGTCCGACTCCGCGAGGGCGGCGAAGAGCGCCTCGCGATCGGTGCCGTCGACGTGGCGGACGTCGAAGTCGGGGCCGAGCGCCTCGATCGTGGCGGGAGAGAGTACTTCGGCGATGAGCACGACAGGCTTCGGCACAGTGGATCCTTCGGGGCAGCGCGACAGGCGGGAGGGGCCGATGCGCCGCACACCGTCGGGGGCGCGATCGCGACAACTCTACCGGAGCCCCGGGGGCGCTCCGTGCCGTGTGACGGCGCGACGGATCCGGCTCAGGCGCTGGGCAGCGTCAGACTCAGCGCGAGCAGGCTCATCCAGAACACCGCGACGATGCCGAGTCCGGCGAGGAAGGTCAGGGCGAGCTCCCCCACACGACGGCGTCGGCCGATGGCGAAGGCGAACCCGAACACGATCACGGGGAACACCACGCCGAACAGCAGCGTCGCCCATCCGGCGCCGGTGAGGCCGGTCTGGGCCATGGTGATGAGGTGCGCGACCGCGTTCCACACCGCATACGCGTAGAAGAGCCCGGCGAGGGCGATGACGGTCCACACGAGCCAGCGCGGCGAACCGGTCGCCACGGCGGACGGTGCCTTCGGAGCGGTCATGAGCCGATCACCCCCACGGTCACGAACGGCCACGGCACGAGCAGCACGACGCCGGCCAGGAGCACGGCGGCGCGGATCCAGGAGGCCCGGCCCCGCGTCAGCACCCACGTCGCGAGGAACCAGAGCGCGGGGGCGGCGATCGCCAGCACGAACCAGGGCAGGAACATGAAATCCGCGACGAGGAACGAGGCGAGCGGCTGCAGGCGGAGACCGCCGGCGATCCACCCCACGGTGTAGAGCAGATAGACGCCCCCGACGACGCCGACGAGGACCAGCATCGCATTGCTGAGACCGGAGGGCGCTGCGGTCTCCTCGTCCACCGACGCGGGTGCGGACGCCGAGGGTGCGACGGCCTCGGCCGGCATCGGTTCCGGAGCAGGCGTGGAACGCCGTGCGGCGTCCCGGGGGCGCTGCTCCGCGCTGTCGTCGCCGTCCCAGCTCAGGGCGTCGTCCGAATCGGATGTCATCTCTCCAGAGTAGGACACCCCGACCACTAGGCTCGGGGATGCCTCGGCGGGGTCGCCGGGGACTTTCGGGGGAAAGGACAACCATGGCCGAGAACGAGCCCACGTCGTCTGCTGCGCCGCGTCGTTCCACGGCCGGCGCCACGACCGGCGAACCGCCCGCGGGCTGGACGCCGAGCCCGGAGGCCAAGGCCTCCGCGACGCGCTTCCGCATCATCGCCGCGGTCCTCTGGGCGCTCGTGATCGCGGGCGAGGCCGTCGGCATCTTCTGGCTCCTGCGCCAGCGCGAGTTCGTCGACGAGGGCGGCGCGCTGCTCCGCGATCCGGACACCGGCCTCCTGGAAGAGCAGGGAGCGACGGCGCAGTTCCCCCAGTGGGCGTTCGTCGCCCTGCTCGTCCTGCTGGTCGTGATCGCGGCGCTGTCGATCATCGGCTCGATCCTGTGGAAGAAGGCCAACACTCTCGACCCCGCGCGCCGCGCCGACAAGACGCGGTTCTTCATCCAGAACCAGCTCGGCGCGATCATCGCGGTCGTGGCCTTCCTCCCCCTGGTCATCCTCATCTTCCTGAACAAGGACATGGACAAGGGGCAGAAGGCGACCGCCGGCATCGTCGGCATCGTCCTGGCCGTCCTCGCCGCGATCGTCGGGACGAGCTTCGCCCCGCCGTCCGTCGAGCAGTACACCGCGGATCAGTCGGCCGTGATCCAGCTCCTCGGGGCCGATGAGGTCGTGTGGGTCGACGGCGGCAAGGTCTATCACGTCTGCGACGAGGTGCCCGCGATCCAGACCGGCAGCGAGATCCGCACCGGCACCACCTCCGAGGCCATCGAGGCGGGGAAGATCCGGCTCACCCTGCAGTTCGCGTCCGAGCTGCGCACCTGCGGCCTGGCGGTACCCGAGAACGCCGACGAGATCACCGAGGCCCTCCGCGCGATCCAGGCCGGCCAGGTCGACACGCCTCTCCCCGCTCCTGTCTGGGCCGACCCGACGGATGCCCCGACCCAGATCGAGGACGCCCCGGCCGACGAAGGCTGACGTCAGGAGGCGCTCAGGGCCTCGACGAGACGGTCCTCCGCCGAGGCGAGGTGGGCATGCAGCACCGCGGCCGCGCGCTCCGCGTCGCCGGCGGCGACGGCCTCGAGCATCTCGGCGTGCTGGGCGGCGATGAGGTCGGCATCCAGGAGACGCCGACCCTGCACCTGCGCCATGCACAGCCGCACCTCGTCCAGCACGCTCCGGTACATGCGGCTGGTCCGCTCGCTGCCCAGGGCGTCGATGAGCGCCATGTGGAAACGGAGGTCGGGATCGACCGTCGCGGGATCGGGGCCAGGTGCCATCGCCTGCAGCTCGGCGTTCGCCGCCACGGCGGCCGCCGGCACGGCGGCGCTCTCCGCCAGCTCGCGTAGTGCCGCGCTCTCCAGCCGGATCCGCGTGCGGTAGACGTCGCGGACGGTCTCCGCCTCGATGCCGACCACGCGCGCCGTGCGATGCGCCGTCCGCACGAGCAGCCCGCTGGCCACGAGCTGCTCGATGGCCGCTTTGGCGCTGGGACGGGCGACGCCGTAGGTCTGGGAGACGGCCGCCTCGGTCAGAGGCTCCCCCGAGCGGATCTCGCCGGAGAGGATCCGGCTGCGCAGCTGTCCGGTCACGGCGTCGACCACGCCGACCACGCCGAGGGGGCGCTCCGCGATCGAGGTCATGCGGAACAGTCTAGTGAGGCGTCCGTCGTTCAGTACACTTGTCTGACAATCTTCGAGCGGAGCAGAGGAGCACCGTGCCCACCACCCTCGACCACCCCCTCGATCCCGCACTGCTGGGGCCCGAGACGCAGGTCCACGCCCGATCCATCGACCGCTTCGCCCGCGCCCACGACGCCTCGCATTACCTGCTCGTCCCGGACGCGGTGCTGTCCCCCGCGGACGCCGAGGGCGTCGCCCGCGCGTTCTCGGCGGTCCGGGCGGCCGGACGCACGCTCACGTTCCGCTCCGGCGGCACCAGCCTCTCCGGACAGGGCATCAGCGGCGATATCCTCGTCGACACGCGCAGCCACTTCCGCGACATCCACATCGAGGACGACGGCGCCGCGGTCAGGGTCGGCCCCGGGGCCACCGTCCGGCAGGTGAACACGCGGCTGGCCCGGTATCGCCGCAAGCTCGGGCCGGATCCGGCCAGCGAGATCGCCTGCACGATCGGCGGCGTCGTCGCGAACAACTCCAGCGGCATGGCCTGCGGCATCACGGAGAACTCGTACCAGACGATCACGTCGATGGTCGTCGTACTGCCCAGCGGCACCGTCCTGGACACCGGACGCGCGGACGCCGCGGACGTGCTCCGCGCCGCGGAACCCGCCCTGTTCGCCGGACTGTCGTCGCTCCGGGAGCGTCTGCTCGCCTCGCCCGGGAACGTCGCCTTCCTGCGGCAGCAGTTCTCGATGAAGAACACGATGGGCTACGGCCTGAACGCCCTGCTCGACTTCGACGACCCGGTGCGGATCCTGGAGCACCTCCTCATCGGATCGGAAGGGACCCTCGGCTTCGTCGCGGAGGCCCGTTTCCGCACCATCGAGGTGCGCCCCGCGATCGCCACCGGTCTGCTCGTCTTCGAGACGCTGTCGGCGGCGATGACCGCGCTCCCCGCTCTCACGGAGCTCGGACTCGCGACGATCGAGCTCCTGGACGCCGCCTCACTGCGCGTCGCCCAGGGCCTGAGCGACGTCCCCGCCGCGATCTCCGAGATCGACGTCCAGGGCCACGCCGCCCTCCTGGTCGAGGTGCACGCCGTGGATGACGACGCCCTCGCCGTCGCGAGCGCATCAGCGCAGGCGCACTTCGATGCCCTCCCCCTCGCCGTCGCCCCACGCCTGACGACCGATGCCGCCGAGCGCGCCGCACTGTGGCACGTCCGCAAGGGCCTCTACACCGCTGTCGCCGGGGCGCGGCCGTCCGGGACGACCGCGCTCCTCGAAGACATCGTCGTCCCCGTCCCCCGGCTGCTGGCCACCTGCGAGCGACTGATCGAGCTGTTCGCGGAGCACGGCTACGAGGGCTCCGTGATCTTCGGGCACGCGAAGGACGGCAACGTCCACTTCCTGCTGAACGAGCGCTTCGACGACCCCGAGAGCGTGGCGCGGTACCGCCGCTTCACGGACGACCTCGTCGAGCTCGTCCTCGCACAGGAGGGATCCCTCAAGGCCGAGCACGGTACCGGACGCATCATGGCGCCGTTCGTGCGGCGTCAGTACGGCGACGAGCTCACCGACATGATGTGGGAGATCAAGCGGCTGTTCGATCCGGACGGGATCCTCAACCCCGGCGTCGTGCTGTCCGACGACCCGGACTCGTACCTCCGGGATCTCAAGCGCGTGCCCACGGTGGAGCGCGAGGTGGACCGCTGCGTGGAGTGCGGCTACTGCGAGCCGACCTGCCCGAGCAAGAGCATCACGCTCACCCCGCGGCAGCGCATCGTGCTGCGCCGGGACATGGCCTGGGCCGAGGAGCAGGGCGACACGGCGCTGCTGCGGGACCTGCGCGCGGACTACGACTACGACGGCGTGCAGACCTGCGCGGTCGACGGCATGTGCGGCGTCGCGTGTCCGGTGGACATCAACACCGGCGACCTCGTCCGCCGCCTCCGGGCCGAGCAGGAGAACGCGGTGGAGGGTGCGGCCTGGGGGACGGCGGCGAAGCACTGGAGCACCGTCACTCGCGCCGGCGGCGTCGCCCTCACGGTCGCCGATGCTCTCCCCGTCCCGCTCGTGCGCGGCGCGACGCGGGTCGGACGGGCGGTGCTCGGCGCCGATACCGTCCCCCTCTACGACGGGGGTCTCCCCCGCGGCGGCACCGCGCCGCCTCGACCGGTCTCGCCTCCCGACGCCCAGGCCGTCTTCTTCGGCGCCTGCATCGGCACGATGTTCGGTCCGGAGGACGAGGGTCCCGGCTCCCGCGACGCCCTGCGCGCCCTGCTCGACCGCGCCGGGATCCCCGTCGTGGTCCCGGAGGAGAACGGCGGGCTCTGCTGCGGGACACCGTGGAAGTCCAAGGGGCACCTCGACGGCTATCGCCTCATGTCCGACCGGGTGCTGGCCTCGCTCTGGGACGCCAGCCGCCACGGGGAGCTCCCGGTCGTCTGCGACGCGGCCTCCTGCACCGAGGGCCTCGACGTCATGCTCACCCAGGCCGTCGCCGCCCATCCGGAGTACGCCGGTCTGCGCATCGAGGACGCCACCACGTTCGTCGCGCGGGAGGTGCTGCCGCGCCTCTCCGTCGATGCGAAGCTCCCCTCGATCGCCGTGCACCCGACCTGTTCGACGACCGCGCTCGGCGCGACCGGGGCGCTGACAGCGATCGCCGCCGCCGTCGCTGACGAGGTCTTCGTGCCCGACGGCTGGGGCTGCTGCGCGTTCGCCGGTGACCGCGGCATGCTGCACCCCGAGCTCACCGCGAGCGCGACAGCCCAGGAATCGGCCGAAGTCTCCGCGGCCGATACGGCCCGCGGCGGCTTCGACGCCTTCGTGTCGGCCAACCGCACGTGCGAGATCGGCATGACCCGCGCCACCGGCCGCCCGTACCGCCACGTGATCGAGGTTCTCGAGGAGCGCACGCGCCCCTAGCTCAGCGACGAAGGGCCCCCGTCGGATCCGACGGGGGCCCTTCTGCGGAGCCTGTGTCAGGCGCCGTGCGCGGTGAGCACGGCGACCGGAGCCTCGCGGAGACCGGCCGGGATCACGATGCGGGTCGAACCGCCGTCTGCGGACACCTCCGCCGGGGTCCCGTCGGCCCACGACAGCGCAGCGGCCGTGAGCTCGGACGGCAGCTCGAACTCGCCGTCCGCCGGGTCGAGCGCATGCACGTGCACCGCGTCGGTGGACGTGGTGTAGCGGCGAGGAGCCCCCGTGCGCTCCCCCATCCGCGTCCAGGGCCGCGTGCCGTAGATCGCCGCACCGTTCACGGCCAGCCAGCTGCCGAGCTCCTGCATCGCCTTCCGCTGCAGCGCCGGAATGGATCCGTCCGCCGCGGGGCCGACGTTGATGAGCAGGTTGCCGTTCTTCGCGACGACGTCGACGAGGAGCCGGATCAGGGCCGCCCCGGACAGCGAGTGGCGCTCGTCCTCCGCCTGGTTGAACCCGAACGAGTAGCCGAGCCCGCGGGTCGACTCCCACGGCTCGGGGATGATGTCCGGGATGTCCGTGTATTCGCGGGTGAGGAACCCGTGGTACGGCACACCCCAGCGGTCGTTGACCACACCGTCCGGGACGGCGTCGAAGTACCGCTGCAGGAGTGCGGCCACGGCGTACTCCTCCGTGCCCTTGCCGCCGTCCGGCCACTCGATGTCGTTCCAGAGCACGTCGGGCGCGAACCGCTCCACGAGCTCCTCGAGCTGCGCGGCGGCGTAGCGGGAGAAGTGGGCGTCGTTGCGACGGAACCGGAACAGGTCGGTGTCCGACTCGATCGGCGGGAAGTCGCTGACGTGCCAGTCGAGCGCTCCGGAGTAGTACACGCCGAACTTGGCTCCCGCCCGCCGCGTGGCGTCGTGGAACTCGGAGATGAGGTCACGGCGAGGGCCGCGCGCGACGGCGTTGAATCCGGTCGTGGCGGTGTCCCACAGACAGAACCCCTCGTGGTGCTTGGTCGTGGGCACGACATAGCGCGCTCCGGCCGCGACGAGTTCACCGACGAAGGCCTCGGCATCGAAGGCGTCGGCGTCCCACTGGTCGGCGAGGTCCTCGTACGAGGTCCCAGGACCGTAGGTGCGCTGGTGGCGCTCCCACGTCGGGCTGCCCGGGATGCGCACCGTGTTGCCGTACCACTCCGCGTACTGGTGCCACGCATAGGCATCCTCGGTGGGGATGTTCACGCCCTCCCCGTGCTGCACGGCCCACGCCGGCACGGAGTACAGCCCCCAGTGCACGAAGAAGCCGAGCTTGGCGTCGCGGTACCAGTCCGGCACGCCGTTCGCGGGGTAGACCGGGGACGCCGCACCGAAGTCGGGGCCGGTGCGCTTCTCGAAGTTCATCATGATGCCGTGTCCTCCTCGTCGGCCCCGCGGCGCACGACCACCGCGGTCAGATCGGGGTCGCCTGTCGTGTCGAACGGGAACACCCCGGGGCGCAGGCGATGGTGTCCGAGGCGGAGCAGGTCCTGGTCCACCCCGCCCGGGGTGAGCGCCAGCGTCCATCCCGCTGCCAGCTCGTACAGCTCCGGCTCCAGGTAGCCGATCTTCACGACCACGATGTCGGCCGTCGTCGGCTCGAGCCCCAGCATCCGGAAGTCGGAGAGGTGGTGGAAGGGCTTGCGGCGCTCGGTCACGATGGCGTGCAGCCCGCCGACCGCGAGCACCACCTGGGTGCCGGCGTCCGGGTCGCCGTCGGTGACGGAGAACACCGTTCCGGTGATCTCGACCGGTCCGTGGGGCCCGGAATCGACCGCGGCTCCGGCTGACAGCGTGACCGTCGCACCGACGCCCGCCTCCACGGCTTCGGCGACGGCCCGCGGATCGAAGATCGAGGCGACCAGCGTCGTGTGCGTGCCGTCGGTGAGCTCGGGTCGCTGCAGCAGGTGGGCGAGGGACCAGGTCACATCGCCCGCTCCCCCGGCCGTCGGGTTGTCCCCGGAGTCGGAGATCACGTACGGACGCGGGGCACCGAGGGCCAGCGCCTCCTCCAGCGCGTCGTCGAGGCTTCCCGTCTTCGCGACGAAGACGAAGTCCTCCCGTGCCTCCCAGAACATCCGGGCCACGCGCTCCGCCTCACGGGCGATGACCTCCCTGTCGTCCCCGGTGACCACGACGTACGCCTGGCAGCGCGGCTCGTCGGCCCATGCGTAGCCGATCCACACCGACGCGTCCACGACGCCCGGCAGCGCCTCGATCTCGGGGAGCTCGGCATAGATGCTCCGCGCGGGTTCCAACCGCGTGCTGGTCTTCTCCCCCGGCAGCAGCACGGGTACGGGCACCCAGGCGGTGAAGGGCCGCCGCGCCTGCACGTCGCCGCCGTGCGGTCCACGGAGACGGTCGAGCAGGTTCCACACCGCCCGCTCCTTCGTGTTCAGCCAGTCCTCATGCGGCGCCATCCGGTAGCAGGTGAGCAGATCCACCGCGTCGCGCAGAGTCTCCGAGACGTTGCCGTGCAGGTCCATCGATGTGGAGACGAGGGTGTCCGGGCCCAGGGCGTCCCGCACCGCGAGAGCGAGGTCGCCCTCGGCATCGTCCATCCCGACGACGCTCATCGCGCCGTGGATGTCGAAGAAGAATCCGTCGAACGGCCCCTGCGTGCGGATCCCCTCGACGATCGCGTCCTTCATCCGGCGGTAGGTGTCCGGGTCCACGGCACCGCCGGGCAGCGAACGGCCGTGCGTGAGCGGGACCCACTCCGCGGCCTCGGCGAGCTCGCGTCCGGCGTCGAGGAACGGGTAGTACGCCCGCAGTGCATCGCCGGTGCGGATCGTGAAGGCCTCGTCCCCGGAGATATGCGGGGAGAAGGTGCTCGACTCGATGGAGATGCCGCCGATGCCGATCCGGGGCCGCGCGAGCCCGCCCTCGGCGAGCGGCGGCAGCGGACCCATCCAGATCTCGTGGGCTTCCGGGCGTGCGGTCACGGTGGTGTTCTCCTCTGCGGTCGCAGTCGTGGTCAGGAAACGGGGGCGAGGGCGCGTCGTGCGCTCTCGATGGCGCCGAGCGCGACGGCGTCGGCTCCGAGGACGGCGGGGACGACGCGCAGCGCGATGCCCGACACCGGGGCATCGGTACCGAGCGTCCGCTCGATCGACGGCTCCAGGAGGTCCCAGGCGGCCGTGACCCCGCCGCCGACGATGGCGATCGGCAGGTCGAGGAGCGTCGCGGCACTGGCGCAGGCGAGAGCGAGCGCCCGTCCGGCGGCGTCGAACACGGCGCGGGCGTCGGCGTCGCCGGCCCGTGCGGCCTCCGCGACCTCCCTGGCATCGTTCACCGGACGACCGGTGCGCTCCTCGAACCGCCGGGCGATCGACGTCCCGGACGCCAGGGTCTCCAGGTGACCGGTCTGCCCGCAGGTGCAGACGAGGTCGCTGTAACCGGGCGTGTGCCCGATCTCGCCGGCCGCGCCGTGGGGGCCGTGGTGCAGCTCCCCGCCGATGACCAGCGCGCCGCCGACGCCCGTGCCGAGCATCACACCGAGCACATCGGGAACGCTCGGACCCGCCGCGGCGGCTTCTCCGAGGAGGAAGGCGTTCACGTCGTTCTCCACCCGCACCGGGACGCCGACGCGCTGCGCCAGCTCCGGGCCGAGCGGAAAGCCCGCCCAGTCTGCGAACAGGGCGGATGCGGCACGGATGGTGCCGCTCTCATGGTCGATGACGCCTGCGGCACCCACCCCCACCGCAGCGACGGCGACACCGGCCTCGGCCGCCAGCCGCGCGACGAGGCCGGCCGCGGCGTCCGCCATCGCCGAGCCGCCGACGCTCGCGGGCGCCGGGACGCTTCCGCGTGCGAGGACGTCTCCGAAGGCGTCCACGACGAGGGCCGCGATCTTCGTGCCCCCGATGTCCACCCCCGCCAGAGCGAAGTCGGACCCGGGGCCCGTGGTCGTTCGTCGAGGGTCGTCCGTCTGCTGCCCGACCGCGTTCATCGTCCGCCCAGTCCGGCCATCGCGATGCCCTTGACCAGGTGCTTCTGCAGCACGATCACGAGCAGGGTGGTCGGAATCATCGAGATGATGGCGGCGGCCATCTGCAGGTCCCACCGGGTGCCGGTGAGACCGGCGAAGCTCGCCAGACCGACCGGCAGCGTGCCGTGCGCGTTGTAGTCGACCGTGACGATGAGGGGCCAGAGGTAGCTGTTCCAGAAGGACAGGAACGTGAAGACCGCGAGTACCGCGACCGCGGACTTCGACAGCGGCAGGATGATCTGCAGGAAGGACCGGACAGGGCCGGCGCCGTCGACACGGGCCGCCTCCTCCAGCTCGTAGGGGATGCCGCGGAAGAACTGCCGCATCAGGAACGTGCCGAAGGCGCCGAACGCGAAGGGCAGGATGAGCGCTTGATAGGTGTCGACCCAGTTGAACCACTGCATGACCTGGAACATGGGGATGACGAGCACCTCGGCGGGCACCATCAGCGTGGCCAGGAAGAGGACGAAGACCGCGTCGCGGCCCTTCCAGCGCAGGCGCCCGAACGCGTATCCGGCGGTCGTGGACACCACGAGCACGACCAGGGTGCCGCCGATCGCCACGATGAACGAGTTCATGATGTACGTGAGGAACGGTCCGTAGGCGAAGACGTCGACGAAGTTGCTCCAGCGGAGCTCGGAGCCCACGAGCGTCGGCGGCATCGAGAACATCTCGGAGTTCGGCTTGAGGGCCGAGAAGAACGCGTAGACGAGCGGCGCGATGAAGATGAGCGCCGCGACGTAGATGGTGACGTGCGCGAGGATCAGCCGGGCGCGCGCGCCCGGCGTGGTCGCCGCACCACGCGCCTTCTCCCGCTCGCGCTGACGCCGCGGGGCGGTGCCGGTGGGCCGGACGAGGGTCTCAGTGCTCATAGTGCACCCACTTCTTCTGTGCGGCGAACTGGATGCCCGTGATCGCGATGATGATCGCGAACAGGATCCACGCGGCGGCGGCGGCGAGTCCGAGATCGCCGAAGGTGAAGCCCTGCTCCCAGATGTACATCACGAGGGGCTTGGTGGCGTTGCCGGGGCCGCCTCCGGTGAGCATCTGCGGCTGGACGAAGACCTGGAGCGAGGTGATCATCGTCATGATCGTCGCGAAGAAGATCGACGGGGAGATCATCGGGATGATGATGCTCCACACACGCCGGATGCCCTGTGCGCCATCGATACTGGCCGCTTCCAGGACGCTCTCCGGGAGCTGCTCGAGGGCGGCGGAGAAGATCAGCATGTTGTAGCCGAGTCCCTGCCAGACGCTCATCACGACGACCATGATCATCGCCCAGTTGGGGTCGGCGAGGAAGTTCGGCAGCTCGATGCCGAACCAGGTGACCGAGAGGCCGTTGAAGAGCCCCTGGGGCTGCAGCATCATCTTCCACACCAGGACGTTCGCGACCATCGGGGTCACGACGGGGATGAAGAAGAGGACGCGCAGGGCACCGCGGCCGCGGATGCGGGGGCCGAGGCCGAGGGCGAGCACGAGCGAGAGAGCGACGCTCAACGGCACGTACAGCAGCGTGTACACCGCCGAGTTGCGCAGCGCGGGCCAGAAGTCCGGGCTGCTGGTGAACAGCTTGACGTAGTTGTCCACCCCGTTGAAGGTGCGTTCGCCGAAGGTCGGCCAGTCGAAGACGCTCATCACGATCGAGAGCCCCACGGGCACGATCGTGAACAGGGCGAGGCCCACCAGGGCTGGGCTTGCGAAACCCAGCGCCTGGCGGCCCTCGACCTTGGCGAGCGATCCTCGACGTCTCGTCGTGATCGTCATCTCGTTGTCTTTCTCTGTTACTGCTGTGCGGGCCGGATCCGGCTCACTCGCCGAACTGCGCCTGGGCGTTCGACAGCAGCTCCTCCATCGTCATCTGGCCGTTGTAGACGCTGACGAGGTTGGGCTGGATGTAGCTGTCGAGCTTCTGCCAGTTCTTGGTCATGTACAGCGGCACCGTGTCGCCGAACGCGGCCTCGAACACCGACTGGACCTGGTCGCGGTACTGCTCGTCGATCGACTCGAAGTACAGCGGCTGCGACGAGATGCGGGCCGGGTAGGAGCGGCCGGACGACGCGATGTAGTCCTGCGCGTCCTCGCCGACGAGGGAGCCGAGCACCTTCAGCGCGGCCTCCGGGTTCTTGCAGTTCTCGGCGATGCCGTAGCCGGAACCGAGGATGGGACCGGGGTTGCCGTCCACGCCCGCGGGCAGCGGCACCATGCCGGCGGCGAAGCCGGACTCGTTGTTGAGGTAGCTGACGGCGTTCCAGGTGCCGTCGACGGCCATGGCCGCGTTGCCACCCGTGTACTGGTTCTCGCCCCAGCCGGTGTCGGAGGCGGAGGCGACCGGAGCCGCGACCTTCTTCTCCGTGACCAGGCCGGCGTACCAGGACGCGGCGTCGACGAAGTCCTCGTCGTCGATGTGCAGCGTGCCGTCCTCGGAGGCGGGCTGCGTGGCGGAGTACGCGATCGGCATCGACATCCACTGGTAGCCGCCCATGCCCATGCCGAAGCCGTACTTGCCGTCCTTCGTGGCGTCGGCGGCGATCGTGTCGAAGTCGTCGAACGTCCAGCCGATCTCCGGCGTGGCGGCACCGGCGGCGCTGAGCATGTCCTGGTTGTAGTAGACGAGCATCGTGGCGACGTCGAACGGCACGCCGTAGACCTTGCCCTCGAAGCTGAGGATGCCGTCGGCGCTCGGGTTGAACTCCGACCAGTCGATGCCCGCGGTCTTGAGATCCTCGTCGCTGAGCTCGCGGAAGCCGGCCGTGTAGCCGCCGAGCTGCGCGCCGCTCATGCCGGTGATGCACGCCATGTTGCCGCTGGCCATGTTGGTCGTGAGCTTGGTGAAGAAGTCACTCCACGGCGACGTCTGCAGCTTGATCTTGATGTCCGGGTTCTGCTTCTGCGCGAACTCGATCTGCGCCTCCAGCGCATCGACGTCCGACTCGCTGCCGGCCCACATGTCCACCACGATGGTGTCGCCGTCGGCCGAGCCCCCGGATCCCCCGCTGCTCGCACAGCCGGTCATCGCCACGGCCACGCCCGCGACAGCGGCGACAGCCCCCACACGCAACTTCTTCATTGAATGCCTCCTGAGAAGGGATAGGTTATTTCGACGCTCGAACTAACCAATTAGGATTTCGTATGAAGTTACGCTGTCATAGTTCGCAAGGTGCCGCAAGCTGAACATCCGATGTTTATAGGGTGGTGATACTTCGTCACTCGCCTGAAACACGCGGCACCCCCGCTACGCTGACGATGCCTCGAGACGAAGGGCCTTCATGACGAACCCCGCCGACACCACCGTCGACGACCCGCACACGCGGCGCATCCTCGACTTCGTCGCCCGCGGACAGGCGCGCTCCCGCTCCGAACTCGCCTCCGCCCTCGGCGTGGCCGCGTCGACCGTCGGCCTGCGCGTACAGGCGCTCCTCGATGCCGGCGTGCTGGAGGAGGCGGGGGCCGGCACCTCCCGCGGCGGACGACGGCCGCGCGTGCTGCGGATCGCCGGCGACGGCATCGTGCTGTCCGCCGATCTCGGCGGACGCCATGCCCGCATCGGACGGCACGACCTCAGCGGCGGCCTGCTCCACTCGGAGACCATCGCGATCGACGTCGCGGACGGCCCGGAAGCGACGCTGGAGAGAGTGTCGGAGGTCTTCGAGCGCCTGCTCGCCGAGACACGGGTCCACGCGATCGGCGTGAGCCTGCCCGGCCCCGTCGACGTCGCGACCGGCTCCGTGGATCAGCCCTCGCGGATGCCGGGGTGGCCCGGATTCCGCGTCGGCGAGCACCTCGCGGAGCGCCACGGCGTCCCCGTCGTCGTCGACAACGACGCCAACCTCGCCGCGCTCGGCGAGCACCGTCGCCAGCTCGGGCACACCCAGCACAGCATCACCGTCAAGGCGGGCACCGCGATCGGCAGCGGGATCATCGTGGACGGGCACATCCATCGGGGAGCGACCGCCGCAGCCGGCGACATCACGCATACGCGGATCGACGGCAGCGGCGACATCCCCTGCTCCTGCGGCAACACCGGCTGCCTGGAGACCGTGGCCAGCGGCGCGAGCCTCGTCCGCCAGATGCGCGAGCGCGGCAACACCGAGGTCCGCACCACGGCCGACGTCCTCACGCTGGCGCGGGACGCGGACCCCCTCGCCACGACCCTCGTCCGCACCGCGGGGACCCACCTGGGTCAGGCACTGTCCGGCGTCGTGAACTTCTTCAACCCGCACGCCCTGTTCCTCACCGGGAGCATGAGCGCCTCCGAGCCGTTCATCGCCGCGGTGCGCAGCCGGGTCTACGAGGCCTGCCACCCGCTCGCGACCCAGCGCCTGCGGATCGAGGCCGCGGCCACCGGCGCGGACGCGATCCTGCACGGCGCCGCCCGCCTCGCGCTCGAGGGCATGGACATCCCGGTGGCGACGGCCTGAGCCGCCGCCACCGTCAGCCTCACTCCCCCGTGAGGCGCAGTTCGATGACCGGCATCAGCACGTCGGGACGCCGTACCGGAAGATGCACCGTGAGCGTCCCCTCGGCCTCGCCCGCCGGCGTCATCAGGTCGGCCTGCTGGTCCGGGTCGCTGACGCTCGTACGCAGCCAGGAGCCGTCGTTCAGCAGCCGCGCATACGAGACCTTGCCCGCAAGACCGGGCAGATGCACGAAGCCCAGCGGCCAGCTGAACAGGCTCAGGTAGAGCCGGTCGCCGCGGAGCGTGTACACGCCCTCACGGGGCGGCGTGAACGGCGCGTGACCGGCCCCGATCACGGCGCGGTCGTGCAGGCGCATCCACTCCCCGATCTCGGCGAGGGTCTCCGCATCCCGGGGCGCGATCGCCCCACGCCCGTCCGGGCCGATGTTCAGGAGCATGTTGCCGCCCATCGACACCGAGTCGACGAGCATCTGCGCGAGCAGCACCGGCGACTTCTGGTCGGTGTTGTCCCGGTGGTACCCCCAGGAGCCGTTGAGCGTCTGGCATGCCTCCCACACGAGGGGCACGCCGTCGCGGACGATGGGAGCCGTCGGCTGATACTGCTCGGGCGTCACGAAGTCCGCGGGGATGCCGAGCCGGTCGTTGACGAGCATCTCCGGCTGCAGCTCCCGACACAGCGCGAGCAGCGCCTCGGCGTCCCAGTCCTGCGGCCCCTTCCCCTCCCAGCCGTCCTTGGACTCCGGGTAGGTGAAGTCGAAGAACAGGTAGTCGATGTCGCCGTACCCGGTGAGCAGCTCGCGGACCTGACCGTGCAGGTACTCGCGGTAGCGGGCCATGTCGCGCCCCTCGTTCAGGGCGTGCGCGTTCTCGTCGTCGCGTCGCGGGTGGTTCCAGTCCACCGTGAAGTCGGGGTGATGCCAGTCGATGACCGAGTGGTAGAGGCCGACCCGGATCCCCTCGGCACGGAGGGCGTCGACGTACTCGCGCACCAGGTCGCGCCCGACCGCCGCGACGGAGGTGAAGTCGGTCAGCTTCGAGTCCCAGAGGCAGAAGCCGTCGTGGTGCTTCGTCGTGAGCACGACGTAGCCCATCCCCGTCTCCTTGGCGGTCTTCGCCAGGGCCGCGGCATCGAAGAGGTCGGGATCGAAGTTGTCGAAGTACGGGCGGTACTCCTCGTCGGTGAGGCGTTCGTAGTTCTGCACCCACTCGTGCCGCGCGGCCCCGCTGTAGAGGCCGAAGTGGACGAACATGCCGAAGCGGGCGTCATCAAACCATTCCTGTCGCATGCGTCCATCCTGGCACAGACATCGGATGTCTGCGCCGCGGAATGCCGTACGGAACGCCGAACGGGCGCCCCCGGAGGGACGCCCGTTCGTTCGCGAGTCGAATCAGCGCGCGGCGCTACCGTCGACGTAGTCCTCGTCCTGCTGCTTCCAGGCGAAGAGCGAACGCAGCTCCTTGCCGGTCGCCTCGATCGGGTGCTGCTCCTCCTTGGCGCGGAGGGCGAGGAATTCCTCGGCCCCGTTGTCCTGGTCCTCGATGAAGCGCTTCGCGAACGCGCCGGACTGGATGTCGGACAGGACGCCCTTCATGCTCTCCTTGACGCGCTCGTCGATCACGCGCGGGCCGGACACGTAGTCACCGAACTCGGCGGTGTCGGAGATCGACCAGCGCTGCTTGGCGATGCCGCCCTCCCACATGAGGTCGACGATGAGCTTGAGCTCGTGCAGCACCTCGAAGTAGGCGATCTGCGGCTGGTAGCCCGCCTCGACGAGGGTCTCGAAGCCCGCCTGGACGAGGTGGCTCATGCCGCCGCAGAGCACGGCCTGCTCGCCGAACAGGTCGGTCTCGGTCTCCTCGGTGAAGGTCGTCTTGATGACGCCGGCACGGGTGCCGCCGATGGCCTTCGCGTACGACAGCGCGAGGTCCCAGGCCTGGCCGGAGGCGTCACGCTCGACGGCGATGATGTCGGGGATGCCGCGGCCGGCGACGAACTCGCGACGCACGGTGTGGCCGGGAGCCTTCGGCGCGACGAGGATCACGTCGACGCCCTCGGGCGCGTCGATGTAGCCGAAGCGGATGTTGAAGCCGTGCGCGAAGGCCAGGGTCTTGCCCGCCGTCAGGTTCGGGGCGATGGACTCGCTGTAGATCGTGCGCTGGTGCTGGTCCGGCGCGAGGATCATGATGACGTCGGCCCACTCGGTCGCCTCGGCGACGGTCTTCACGGGGAAGCCGGCCTCCTCGGCCTTCGCGGCGGACTTCGAGCCCTCCTTGAGGGCGATCGCGACCTCGACACCCGAGTCGCGCAGGTTCTGGGCGTGGGCGTGGCCCTGCGAGCCGTAGCCGACGATCGCGACCTTCTTGCCCTGGATCAGGGACAGGTCGGCGTCGTCGTCGTAGAAGATCTCGGTGCTCACTGGTTTCTCTCCTTGGTTGTGGTTGTGCGGGACGCGCGGTCCCAGAGTCTGTCGAAGGGTCAGCCGCGCAGGACGCGCTCGGTGATGCTCTTGCCGCCGCGGCCGATCGCGAGGAGGCCGGACTGGGCGATCTCCTTGATGCCGAAGGGCTCCAGAGCGCGCAGCAGCGCCTCGACCTTGCCCTTGTCGCCGGTGACCTCGATGACGAGGGCGTCGGCGGCGTAGTCGACGACCGACGCGCGGAAGAGGTTGACGACCTCGATCACGTTCGAGCGGCTGGCGTTGTCCGTGCGCACCTTCACGAGCATGTGCTCGCGCTGCACGGACGACGCCGGGTCGAGCTCGACGATCTTGATGACGTTGATCAGCTTGTTGAGCTGCTTGGTCACCTGCTCGAGCGGCAGTTCCTCCACATCGACGACGACCGTGATGCGGGAGATCCCCGGCACCTCGGTCACGCCGACGGCGAGGGAGTCGATGTTGAAGCCGCGGCGCGCGAACAGGCCGGCGACGCGGGTCAGAAGGCCGGGGGTGTTCTCCACCAGCAGGCTCAGGACGTGGGTCGACATGGCTCAGTCCTCCTCGTCGAACGCGGGCGCGTGGTCGCGCGCGTACTGGACATAGCTGTTGCTGACCCCCTGCGGCACCATCGGCCACACCATGGAGTCGGCGCTCACCACGAAGTCGATCACCACGGGGCGGTCGTTCGTCTCCAGCGCGAGCTGGATGGCGGCGTCGACCTCCTCCTCCTTCTCCACGCGGATCGCGAGACAGCCGTACGCCTCCGCGAGCTTCACGAAGTCGGGGATGCGGATCGTGCCGTGTCCGGTGTTCAGGTCGGTGTTGGAGTGGCGGCCGTCGTAGAACAGCGTCTGCCACTGCCGGACCATGCCCAGCGACGAGTTGTTGATGATCGCGACCTTGATCGGGATGTTGTTGATCGCGCAGGTGGCGAGCTCCTGATTGGTCATCTGGAAGCAGCCGTCGCCGTCGATCGCCCAGACCTGGCGCTCCGGCTCGGCGACCTTCGCTCCCATGGCCGCCGGCACCGAGTAGCCCATCGTGCCCGCACCGCCGGAGTTCAGCCAGGCGTTCGGACGCTCGTACTTGATGAACTGCGCGGCCCACATCTGGTGCTGCCCCACACCGGAGGCGAAGATGCCCTCCGGTCCGGTCAGCTCGCCGATGCGCTGGATCACGTACTGGGGCGCGAGCAGGCCGTCGGTCGTCGGCGCGTACCCGAGGGGGAACTCGTTCCGGAGGCCGTCGAGGTACGACCACCACTCCTCGATGTCGGGCTTCGTGTCGGCCGTCGCTCCGCGGAAGGCCGCGTCGAGATCGGTGAGCACGTCGCGCACGTCTCCGACGATCGGCACGTCGGCCGTGCGGATCTTGGAGATCTCCGCCGGGTCGATGTCGACGTGCACCACCTTCGCGTGCGGCGCGAACAGTGCCGCCTTGCCCGTGACGCGGTCGTCGAACCGTGCGCCCAGCGAGACGAGAAGGTCGGCCTCCTGCAGCGCCAGCACGGCGGGGACCGTGCCGTGCATGCCCGGCATTCCCAGGTGCTGCGGATGCGAGTCGGGGAAAGCACCTCGCGCCATCAGCGTCGTCACGACGGGCGCACCGGTCGACTCGGCCAGTTCGAGCAGCTCGGCCGCGGCCCGGCCGCGGATGACGCCTCCGCCCACGTACAGCACCGGCTTCTTCGCCTCCGCGAGGAGGGCGGCCGCCGCCTGGATCTGCTTGCCGTGCGCCTTCGTCACCGGGCGGTACCCGGGGAGCTCGATCTTCGGCGGCCACACGAAGGGCGCGGTCGCCTGCTGCGCATCCTTGGTGATGTCCACCAGCACCGGACCGGGGCGACCGGTGCCGGCGATCTCGTAGGCCGCCGCGATGGCGCCGGGGATGTCCGCGGCGTCCTTCACGAGGAACGAGTGCTTCGTGATCGGCATCGTGATCCCCACGATGTCGGCCTCCTGGAACGCGTCCGTCCCCATCAGCGTCGAGAACACCTGGCCGGTGATCGCGAGCAGCGGCACCGAGTCCATGTAGGCGTCGGCGATCGCCGTGACGAGGTTGGTCGCTCCGGGACCGGAGGTGGCGATGCACACGCCGACCTTGCCGGATGCGGACGCGTAGCCCTCGGCCGCGTGACCCGCGCCCTGCTCGTGCCGCACGAGGATGTGGCGCAGCTGCGAGGCGTCCATGAGCGGGTCGTAGACCGGGAGGATCGCTCCGCCGGGAAGGCCGAAGACGTCCGTGACACCGAGAAGCTCGAGCGAGCGGACGACGGCCTCCGCACCGGTGATCTCCGGAGCGGATGGGCGGGCGGGCGGCCTCGGCACGGCCGAGACGGAGTCAGCAGTCATGACTTTCCTTCTGATGAACTGTGCGGGACACCGGCGCTCCGATCGAGCGGTTCCTGAGCCGGTCGATGGATCAGCCGGTCGTCGCTCCCTCGGCGGCGGACCGCACGAGGCGCGAGTACTTGGCAAGAACGCCTCGGGTGTAGCGCGGGGGAAGCGGCTCCCAGCCAGAGCGGCGGGAGGCGAGCTCCGCCTCGTCGACGAGTAGGTCGAGAGAGCGAGCTGCGATATCGACCCGTATCAGATCACCATCGCGCACGAAGGCGATAGGACCTGCGTCCACCGCTTCGGGTGCTATATGTCCGATGCACAGGCCGGTTGTGCCGCCTGAGAATCGTCCGTCCGTCAAGAGTAGTACATCTTTTCCGAGCCCCGCGCCCTTGATGGCCGCGGTGATGGCGAGCATCTCGCGCATACCCGGTCCGCCCTTGGGGCCCTCGTACCGGATGACGATGACCGTCCCCGGCTCGATGGTCCCCTCGGCGACCGCGTCCATGGCGGCGCGCTCGCGCTCGAAGACCCGCGCGGGACCCTCGAAGACGGCCGCGTCGAAGCCGGCGGTCTTGACCACGGCACCCTCCGGAGCGAGCGACCCGTGCAGGATCGTCAGGCCGCCGGTGGCGTGGATGGGGTTGTCGAAGGTGTGGATGACCTCGCCGTCGATCGGCTGCGGGTCGAGCTCGGCGAGGTTCTCGGCGAGCGTCTTGCCCGTGACGGTGAGCGCGTCGCCGTGCAGGAGGCCCTCGTCGAGCATCGCCTTCATGATGACGGGGATGCCGCCGTGCCGGTCGACGTCGTTCATGACGTACTTGCCGAACGGCTTCATGTCGGCCACGTGCGGGACCTTGTCGCCGATGCGGTTGAAGTCGTGCAAGCTCAGCTCGACCTCGGCCTCCCGGGCGATCGCGAGGAGGTGGAGCACGACGTTGGTCGAGCCGCCGAGGGCCATCGCGAGAGCGATCGCGTTCTCGAACGCCTCCTTGGTGAGGATGTCGCGCGTCGTGATGCCCTGACGGAGCAGGTTGACGACGGCCTCGCCCGACCGGTGCGCGAAATAGTCGCGGCGGCGGTCGGCAGCGGGCGGCGCGGCGGAGCCCGGCAGGCTGAGCCCGAGCGCCTCGGCGACGGAGGCCATGGTGTTGGCGGTGTACATGCCGCCGCACGCGCCCTCACCGGGAGCGATGGCGCACTCGATGCGCTTGAGGTCCTCCTCGCTCATGAGGCCGGCACGGCAGGCGCCGACCGCCTCGAACGAGTCGATGATCGTGACGTCCTTCTCGGTGCCGTCGGAGAGCTTGACCCAGCCCGGCGCGATCGACCCGGCGTAGAGGAAGACGCTCGACAGGTCGAGGCGCGCGCTGGCCATGAGCATGCCGGGGATCGACTTGTCGCAGCCCGCGAGCAGGACGGAGCCGTCGAGGCGCTCGGCCATCATCACAGTCTCGACCGAGTCGGCGATGACCTCGCGCGACACGAGCGAGAAGTGCATCCCCTCATGGCCCATCGAGATGCCGTCCGAGACGGAGATGGTGCCGAACTGCAGCGGGTAGCCACCGCCGGAGTGCACGCCCTCCTTCGCCCCCTGCGCCAACCGGTCGAGGCTCAGGTTGCAGGGTGTGATCTCGTTCCAGCTGGACGCGATGCCGATCTGCGGCTTGTCCCAGTCGGCGTCCCCCATCCCGACCGCGCGGAGCATGCCGCGGGAGGTCGTGGCCTCGATGCCGTCGGTGACGACGCGACTGCGGGGCTTGATGTCGATGGGCGCGCTGGTGGAGGGATCATGCGAGGACATGACGAGAGTCTATTCCTGCGCGACGGCCCTCTCGTTCGCGAGCGTCTCCAGAAGCGCGGCGATCTGTTGTGGAGAGTCCACACGGAGGGTCGCGGCGCTCTCCCCCGGTCCGACGCGCACACCGAGGTCGCCCTCCTGCAGCACACGCATCGCATCCTCGTCGGTCACGTCGTCACCGGCGAAGAGGATGCCCGTCGCGTCGAAGCGCTCCCGAAGGGCGATCATCGCGGCGTCCTTGCCCTCGTTCCGCGACGAGAACTCCAGCACCCGATGGCCGGCGCGCCGGCGCCACTGCGGGAAGCGCTCGGCGACGAGGGCGTCGATCTCGGCGAAGACCCTCTCCTCCGTCTCCCGATCCGCGCGACGGGTGTGCACGCCCATGCCGAAGGTCTTCGGCTCCAGCTCCGCGCCCTCGTAGCGGTCGATGATCGGCTGCGCGGCGGCCCACAGCTCCTCGCGCGCCCCGAGCTCGGTCGTGTCCCCCGGGGCGTCGGCGGCACCCTCACCGGGGAACCAGTACTGCGCGCCGTGGGAGCCGGCGAGGACGACCACGGAGTCGTCGGTGTGCTCGGTGATCTCTCTGAGGTCGTGCATGCTGCGACCGGAGACGTAGGCGACGATCGTGTCGGGCATCGCCGCGAGACGGGCCATCTGCACGGCGACCTCCGGCAGCGCCCGCGCGGCCATCGGGTCCGCGACGAGCGGGGACGCGGTGCCGTCGAAGTCGAGGGCCACGACCAGGCGCGGCGTCGTCGCGAGGGCGGTGAGGTCGGCGTCGGCGGTTCCGGGGATCCAGGGGCGCGTCACGGTGTCTCCGATCGAGAAGAAGAAGGGTGTGCAGGGAGTGCGGTCAGCGGCGGCGGACGTCGGCCAGAGCGTCGAGGAAGGATGACGACCAGGCGTTCACATCGTTGTCCAGCACCCGGCGGCGGAGGGAGCGCATGCGCCGCGCCTGCTCGGCGGGGGACATCTCCACCGCCTCCATGATCGCGTCCTTGAGGCCCGCGATGTCGTGCGGGTTGACGCGCACGGCCTGGCGGAGCTCGTCCGCCGCGCCGGTGAACTCGCTGAGCACGAGGACGCCGCGGTTGTCGGTCCGGGTGGCCACGTACTCCTTCGCCACCAGGTTCATGCCGTCACGCAGCGCTGTCACGAGCATGACGTCGGCCGCGAGGTACAGGGCGACCATCTCCTCGCGCGGGTACCCCTGGTGGAGGTAGCGGATGGCGGAGTGACCGACCGTGTCGTGGTCGCCGTTGATGCGGGCCACCGCGAGCTCGATCTCGTCCCGGAGGTGCGCGTAGGCGTCCACCCGCTCCCGGCTCGGGCTCGCCACCTGGATGAGGGTGACGTCCTCCACGTCCAGGCGGCCGTCTTCGAGGAGCTCGCCGTATGCCTTGATCCGGTGCCCGATGCCCTTGGTGTAGTCCAGGCGGTCGACGCCGAGGAGGATGCGCTTGGGGTTGCCGAGGCTGGCGCGGATCTCCGCGGCCCGCGCCCTGACGTCTTCGCGGGCGGCGAGTTCGAGGTACGGGGCGGTGTCGATGGAGATCGGGAAGGCCTTGGCGATGGCCGTCCGCGAGCCCCCCTCATCCGGGACCGCGATACTCGACCCCTTCACCTCGTAGCGCAGCCGGCGCCGGACCGCGGTGAGGAAGTAGGTCGCGTCCTGCGCCCGCTGGAAGCCGATGACGTCGGCGCCGAGCAGTCCGCGCAGCACCTGGTCCCGCCAGGGAAGCTGGGCATAGAGGCCGTGGGCCGGGAAGGGGATGTGGTGGAAGTAGCCGATGGTGACGTCGGGGCGCAGCTCGCGGACCATCTGGGGCACCAGCTGGAGTTGATAGTCGTGCACCCAGACGGTGCCGTCCTGCGCGGCCGCGGCCGCGGCCGCCTCCGCGAAGCGACGGTTCACCCGCACGTACGCGTCCCACCACTCGCGGTGATACTGCGGCGGCGCGATGACGTCGTGGTACAGCGGCCAGATCGTGTCGTTGGCGAAGCCCTCGTAGTAGTCCGCGACCTCGTCGGAGCTCAACGCCACCGGGATCAGGTGGATGCCGTCGGCATCGAAGGCCTCGAGCTCCACGTCGGGCTGGCCCGGCCAGCCGACCCAGGCACCGTGTACACGGCGCATCATGGGCTCGAGGGCGGCGACGAGGCCGCCGGGCGACGTCCGCCAGGTCTCCTCGCCGTCGGGGCCCACGACCCGGTCCACCGGGAGGCGGTTGGCGACGACGACGAAATCAGCAGCGGTCACAGGGGCACTCCTCGGTCCAGTAGCTTCCAACCTATCGAGGATGCGCGCCGACCGCCGGTCCTCCCTCAGGCCTTGACAGCGGACGCCGCGCGGTGCACACCGCTGAGAGCCCAGTTCCCGAGGCCCGCCGCGAACGCGATGCCGGCCGCGATCATCGGGAGGACGAGCGCAGCGGAGGTGCCGAGGCTCTCCGCGATCTCCCCCGCCACCGCGGCGCCGATCGACTGACCGACGATCACGCCGGAGCCGAGCATCGTCATCACCGTCGCCGACCGGCCACGGGGGCTTCGAGCGGCTCCGAAGCTGTACTGGGTGACGAGGGTCGGACCGATGCCGATGCCCATGATGGCCAGGGCCAGCATCATGCCCCCCGGGGAGTCGACGATGCCGAGGAGCAGCGATCCGGCGAGCAGGATCCCCGAGAACACGAGCCAGCGCGCGCGCAGGGAGAACCGGACGGGGAGCCAGGCGACGCCGAGGGCCAACAGCGCGGAGCCGACGCCCATCACGCCGTACAGCAGCCCCGCCTGCTCCGGGGCTCCGAGGTCGGCCATGAACGAGGTGAGCGAGGTGAGCATGGTGCCGAAGAAGATCCCGACGCCGAGGATGCCGAGGACGACGATGAGGAGCTGCGGACGGAACAGCTCGGACACGGCGGACGGTGCCCGACCGTCGTCAGTGCGGTCCTGGGAGACGTGCCGCCCGCTCGGGTGCAGGGCGAAGGCTCCGACGAACACCAGGGTCAGCGCGGCGGCCCCGACCAGCGGGGCCCACGGCGCGAGCGCCGAGGCGAGCACACCCACGAGGAAGGGCCCGAAGACGAAGACGGTCTCGTCCGCGGCCGACTCGTACGCCATCGTGCCGGAGACGGTGCGCGCGCGGCGCTCCGCGGGCATCCGCTCGCCGATGATCGTCACCAGCCGGGAGCGCGAGAGCGGCGCCACCTGGGGCGCGGTCGCGCCGATGCCGATCGCGGCGAGGAGCACGAACCCATCAGCGGCCGGGCCGTAGACGACCGCCGTGAAGAGCAGGAGCATCGCCGCGTTGCCCACGGCGAGCGCGAGGAGGACCGTGCGCTGACCGAAGCGGTCGGCGGCGGCGCCCAGGAGCGGTCCGAAGCAGGCGGTACCGAGACCGACCGCAGCCGAAGTGAGTCCGCCGAGGGAGAGCGACCCCCGCGCCGACACGACGACGGTGAGGACGCCGACCACCATCATGGCGAACGGCAGTCGCGCGATGAACGCGATGAGGAAGTACGGCAGGCCGGCGAGGCGGAAGAGGCTCGGCTCGGCGGTGTCAGGCGTGGTGCTGGTGTGTGTCATGGCTCTCGCGCGTCGATGACGCGTGTCGGGTGCCGCCGCTGTCCGCCGGAGACGCCGACGGCCGGTAGATACACGGTTTCTGCGGCCGCGGGTGAACCGCGACCCTCCCATGATATCCGGTGGCCCTGGACGGACGCCCTGCCAGCCTCTCCCCCGGCTTGTCAAGGCTCCGGCCCCCGCGCCCCGGCTGCGGGTACCGTAGGGGCATGCGCTACCTCTTCAGCACCGGACTCGTCGCCGCGATCTCGGCTGGGATCTCGCTGCTGCGCGGCACCCGCAATGAACCCATCACCTGGCGCTCGCTCCTGTCGTGGGTGAGCTGGGGCATCACGATGGCGCTCGCGGTCGGCGCGGTCGTCGACATGCGCCGCGAACGCCACGGCGTGCCGGTGGACGCCGACTCCCCGCAGTCGGTGAAGAAGTCCAAGAAGGCGCAGCGTCTGCAGTTCCGTTCGCAGAAGGCCCTCGCCGATGCGCAGGGGCACGCCCAGGACAAGCGGTCCTGACGCACCCCCGCGCCTCCCGCGTCAACGGGTGAGGATCAGCGCCTCGCCCTGACCGCCGCCGCCGCACAGGCCGACCGCCGCGGTTCCGCCACCCCGGCGGGCCAGCTCGTGCGCGACGTGCACCACGAGACGGTTGCCGGAGGCGCCGATCGGATGACCGATCGCGATGCCGCCGCCGTGCACGTTGACGATGTCGCCGTGCAGCCCGAGCTCGGTCTGCGAGCGCGCGACTACGGCCCCGAACGCCTCGTTGATCTCCACGAGATCCAGATCCTGCGGCGTGATGCCCTGTTTCCGGCACGCCTGCTCGATCGCCCGCGCCGGCTGCGCCTGGAGCGAGTTGTCCGGGCCGGCGGTCTGGCCGCTCGCCCCGACGGTCACGAGCACCGGCCAGCCTTTGGCCTCGGCCGTCCCGCGCGTCGTGACGACGACGGCGGAGGCGCCGTCCGAGATCTGGGACGAGTTGCCTGCGGTGATCGACCCACCCTCGGCGAAGGCGGCACGCAGTCCCGCGAGGGTCTCCACGGTGGTCTCGGGGCGCACCCCCTCGTCTCGGGTCACCCGCACGGGCTCGCCCCGGCGCTGCGGCACCTCGACGGCGACGATCTCCGCGTCCAGCACCCCGCTCTCCTGGGCGGCGGCGGCCCGCTGATGCGAGAGCGCCGCCACCTGGTCCTGCATCTCTCTGGTGAGCTCGTATCGCGCGTTGTGCCGTTCCGTCGACGCGCCCATGCTCTCCCGGTCGTAGGCGTCCGTCAGCCCGTCGTAGGCCATGTGGTCGAGGACCTCGACGGTGCCGTAGGTCCAGCCGTCGCGCGATCCCATGAGCAGGTGCGGCGCGCGGGTCATGGACTCCATGCCGGCGGCGACGACCACCTCGGCGTCCCCGGTCCGGATCATGCGCGCCGCATCGATCACCGCGGTGAGCCCGGACAGGCACACCTTGTTCACGGAGTGCGCGGGCACGTCCCAGCCGATCCCTGCGCCGATCGCCGCCTGACGGGCGGCGTTCTGCCCGGATCCGGCGGCGAGCACCTGTCCCACGATCACCGCGTCGACGTCTGCCGGATCCACTCCCCCCTGCTCCAGGGCGCCGCGGATCGCGAACGATCCGAGCTGCGGCGCGGTGAAGGCGGCGAGCTGTCCTTTCAGCCGGCCCTGCGGGGTGCGCGCCGCGGCGACGATGACGACATCGTTCTCACTCATTGCTCGGTCCTTCCATTCTCCAGTTCCGGGGCGAGGCGGAGGGGCGGCTCCGTGGCCTCCCGTACCTGCTGCACCGTGACATCGGGCGCGACCTCGACCAGCACGAGGCCCTCCCGCGTCACGTCGATCACCGCGAGGTCCGTGATGATCCGGTCCACGACGCCGCGACCGGTCAGCGGCAGCGTACAGGCGTCGACGATCTTCGCCGAGCCGTCCTTGGCGACGTGCTCCATCAGCACGATCACCCGTCCGGCGCCGTGCACGAGGTCCATGGCGCCCCCGGGGCCCTTGACCATCTTGCCCGGGATCATCCAGTTCGCGAGGTCGCCGGAGGCGGAGACCTGCATCGCCCCGAGGATGGCGGCATCGATCTTCCCGCCGCGGATCATGCCGAAGCTGAGGGCGGAGTCGAAGAACGCCGCTCCGGGGAGCGTGGTCACCGTCTCCTTCCCCGCGTTGATGAGATCCGGGTCGACCTCGTCCTCCCGCGGGTAGGGCCCGACCCCGAGGATGCCGTTCTCCGACTGCAGCACCACGGTCACGTCGGACGGGACGTGGTTCGGGACGAGCGTGGGCAGGCCGATGCCGAGGTTCACGTACGCGCCGTCCGGGAGCTCGACCGCAGCGCGCGCGGCCATCTGATCTCTGGTGAGCGCCATGTCAGGCTCCTTCCGCGGCGACGGTCCGCCGCTCGATGCGCTTGGGGATGTCCTCGCCGACCTCGACGATCCGGTGCACGAAGACCCCGGGCAGGTGGATCGTGTCCGGATCCAGCTCCCCCGGTTCCACGAGCCGCTCCACCTGCGCGATGCACACGCGTCCGGCCATCGCGGCGAGCGGGTTGAAGTTCCGGGCTGCCTTCCGGAACACGAGGTTGCCGTGCCGGTCGCCGCGCGCCGCATGCACCAGGGCGAAGTCGGTGGTGATGGCCTCCTCCAGCACGAACTCGCGGGGCTCGCCGTGCACCGCGAACGTGCGCACGTCCTTGGGCGGTGAGCCCACCGCGATCGATCCGTCGGGGTGATACCGGCGGGGCAGGCCCCCGTCGGCCACCTGGGTGCCCACGCCCGTCTGGGTGTAGAACGCGGCGATCCCGGATCCTCCCGCTCGCAGCTTCTCGGCGAGCGTGCCCTGCGGCGTCAGCTCCAGCTCGAGCTCCCCGGACAGGAACTGCCGCTCGAACTCCTTGTTCTCCCCCACGTACGACGAGGTCATCTTGCGGATGCGCTGCGCGGCGAGCAGCACGCCGAGCCCCCAGCCGTCCACCCCGCAGTTGTTGCTCACTACGCTCAGGTCGGTCGTGCCCTGCGCGAGGAGCGCTTCGATGAGCGCGATCGGGTTCCCGGAGAGTCCGAAGCCTCCGACGGCGAGCGAAGCGCCGTCCGGGATGTCGGCGACGGCGGCCTCCGCGGATTCCCACTGCTTGTCGATCACGTCTGCTCCTTCGGTTCCGTGTCCCCACCAGCCTCCCGCCCCGGCGGAGTCACGGCCAGCACCCTCTTGCGATGTGGACGCCCGCGCCACTAGCGTCCACGATGTGGACACTGCGACGAACCCCGTCCCCGGCACTCAGGCTGTCGCGCGGGCGGCGCGGCTCCTGCGACTGGTGACGGCCGCCGGCACCGACGGCGCCACCCTGCAGGAACTCGCCGGCAGCGCCGGTCTCTCCCGCCCCACGACGCATCGCCTGCTCAGCGCCCTGCGCGTGGAGGGGCTCGTGGACCGGGACGGCGACAGCAGCCGCTGGATGCCGGGACCCGAGCTCTTCCTCATGGGATCCGTGGCCGCCGCTCGATACGACGTGACGGCCCTGGCCCGGGACATCGTGCGGTCGCTCGCCGTGAAGACCGAGGAGAGCGCCTTCTTCTCCGTCCGGCGCGCGGACGAGACGGTCTGCCTGCTGCGCGAGGAGGGCTCGTTCCCCATCCGCTCCTTCGTGCTGAGCGAGGGGGTGCGCTTCCCGCTCGGAGTGGCGAGCGCCGGCCTCGCGATCCTCGCGTTCCTCCCCGACCATGATGTGGATGCCTATCTGGAGCGCCATCCTGAGCTCGTCGAGAGCTGGGGGCGTGCTCATGGCGAGCGCCCGCTGCGGAAGCGCCTCGCCGAGACGAAGGAACGCGGATTCGCCGTCAACCCCGGCCTGATCGTCGAGGGGAGCTGGGGCCTCGGCGCGGCGGTGTTCGACCGTGCAGGGCGCCCGGAATGGGCGCTCAGCCTCACCGGCGTCGCCTTCCGCTTCAGCCCGGAGCGTCAGGCCGAGCTGGGCCGGATCCTCCTCGCCCACGCCCATCAGCTCTCGGCGAGGATCGCCCACGCTCGGCGGTGACCTCGATACATATCAGTAGGTATATACTTTCTGGTATGAATCGCTCGGAGGTCATCCCGTCGCTCGTCCTGTCGGGGTACGCGCTGGGTCGCATCGCCGCCCAGGACGCGGGGAACGACGCCCCCGCGGCGCAGTGGCGGGTGCTCAGCCTGCTCGATCAGTCCGGTCCCCGCCGTGTCGGCGAGCTCGCCGCAGCAGCTCGCACCACGCAGCCCGGGATGACCCGGCTGCTCGGCACGCTCGAACGCGAGGGTCTCGTGCATCGCTCCCCCGATGCCGACGACTCCCGTGCCACCGTCGTCGCCGTGACCCCGGACGGGACGGCGGCCCTGACTGCCTGGCGCTCCGAGTTCCGGGAGACGATCGCGCCGCGGTTCACCGGCCTCGACGACGATGACTGGCACGCCCTCACCCGTGCGGCAGAGATCCTCGCCGCCCGCACCTCCGCAGACCGGACAGGAGAGATCCGTTGAACACCGCCCCCGCATCCCGCACCCCGTCGGTCTGGAAGCAGCCCGCCCAGGTGTGGGCCGTCGCCTTCGCGTGCGTCGTCGCCTTCATGGGCATCGGCCTCGTCGATCCGATCCTCCCGGCGATCGCGGAGTCCCTCGAAGCGACGCCGGTCGAGACGGAGCTCCTCTTCACCAGCTACCTCCTGGTCACCGGCCTCGCGATGCTCGTCACGAGCTGGATCTCCAGCCGGATCGGCGCCAAGGCCACGCTGCTGGTCGGACTCGGACTGATCGTGGTGTTCGCCTTCCTCTGCGCGATCAGCGGCAGCGTCGACGCCGTCATCGGATTCCGGGCCGGCTGGGGTCTGGGCAACGCGCTGTTCATCTCGACCGCGCTGGCCACCATCGTCGGCGCGGCATCCGGCGGCAGCAGCGCGGCGATCGTGCTGTATGAGGCTGCTCTCGGCCTCGGCATCGCCGTGGGCCCGCTGCTCGGCGGCATCCTCGGCGAGCAGAGCTGGCGCGGACCGTTCTTTGGCGTCGTCGCCCTGATGGCCATCGCGTTCATCGCCGTCCTGGTGCTGCTGCGAGGGCCGGGCGAGAAGCGCACCCCCGTGAAGTTCTCCGCCCCCTTCACCGCTCTGCGCCGTCCCGCTCTCGCGATCCTCGCCGTGGCCGCCCTGTTCTACAACATCGGCTTCTTCGTGCTGCTGGCGTTCTCGCCGTTCCCCCTGGGCTTCGGGGCCATGGGCATCGGCCTGACGTTCTTCGGCTGGGGCGTCGCCCTCGCGGTCACCAGCGTGTGGGTCGCGCCCGTGCTGATGCGCCGGATGCCGAGGACCCACGTCATCCTCGCCGTGCTGCCGCTGCTCGCCGTCGACCTCGTCGTCGCGGGGCTGGTGGTCGCCGAACCTGCCGCTCTCGTCGTGTGCATCATCGTGGGCGGCCTGCTGCTCGGCGTCATGAACACCGTGCTGACCGAAGCCGTGATGGAGGCGACCGACCTCCCCCGCTCCGTCGCCTCCTCGGCCTACTCCGCGGTCCGCTTCCTCGGCGGCGCGATGGCCCCGCCGATCGCGGCGCTCCTGTGGCACCTGTTCAGCGCGACCGTGCCGTACCTCTTCGCCGCCGCCGCCGTCCTTCTGGCAGCACTGACGATCCTCCTCGGCCGGAAGGTCCTCGCGCACATCGACGACGAACCTGCCGACGCGACCGCGGAGGACGCGGCGGCGATCCTCGTCGGTGACGCCGGCTGACACGCTCGACTACCGTGGGGGCATGAGCGACCCCTCTTCCCTCCCCGAGCGCAGCCGACGGGTGCAGGAGCACCTCCTTGCGGCCGGTGTCGAGACCGAGATCCGGGTCCTGCCGGACTCGGCACGCACCGCTGCGGAGGCGGCCGCCGCCATCGACTGCGACGTCGCCGCGATCGCCAACAGTCTCGTCTTCCTCGCCGACGGCCGCCCCGTCCTCGTCATGACCAGCGGCGGGCACCGGGCGGATCTCGCCGTTCTCGCGCGGAGCATCGGGGCGCGTGCGGTGGCCATGGCGCCACCCGCCGTCGTCCGTGAGGCCACAGGACAGGCGATCGGCGGAGTGGCGCCCGTCGGCCATCCCGCACCCCTCCCCACCTTCATCGACCGCGCCCTGCAGCAGCACGACGCGATCTGGGCCGCGGCGGGCCATCCGCACACCGTCATGCCGCTGACCTTCGCCCAGCTGTCGAGCCTCACCGCCGGCACGGTGATCGAGGTCGTCTGACCGGATGTCCGCGCCATGCCCCATGATGGAGGCGATACCGGCCGCGGTCGGGTGACCGACGACAGGGAGGCGACGACATGTGCGGACGATTCGCGAACGACGCGACGACGGACGAGCTGATCCGGGAGTTCGTCGCCGAGGGCGGCCGACCGGAGGACTGGTGGAAGTCCTGGCACGGCGCCTACTCGATCGCGCCCACCGAGAGCGCCCCCATCGTCCGGGACCGGGGTGAGGGCCGCATCCTCGAACTCGTGCGGTGGGACTGGCAGAGTCCCCCCAACCGTCCCCAGCGCGCCCCGCTGATCAATGCACGGATGGAGAAGCTCGCCGCCGGATTCTGGGCGCCGGCGTTTTCTGCGGCCCGCTGCCTCGTCCCGATGCGCGGGTACTTCGAGTGGACAGGTGAGAAGGGGCACAAGACGCCGCATTTCCTCCACGGGGACGGCCTGCTCGCCGCCGCCGGCCTCACCTGGTCGATGGATCACGAGGGCGAGAAGGTGCGCTGCTTCGTCGTCGTCACCAGGGAGGCGCGCGACGCCGGCGGCGAGGTGCACGACCGGATGCCCGCCTTCCTGACCCCCGACACGTGGGACGCCTGGCTCACACCGGAGAAGCTCACCGGGCAGACCAAGTTGGACACGCTGGCAATGCTCGATCACACCTCCGCCGACGTCGCGGCGACGCTCCGCGGCCACGTCGTGGACCGCAAGGTGAGCAACACCCGCACCGTCGACCCGTCCGATCCCACGCTTCTCGATCCGGTGGCCTGAAACGGGGAGACACGCGACGACGCACGACACCCCGGTCGGGTAGGAGAACGGGCAGAAGTGTGAAACGCTGAGCACACCCCACACCAGCGGTCATCGCGTCCGCGCCTCTTGGCACAGGTTCCCGTGGCGAGAAGGGAATCTTGCAATGGGCAAGTTCATCTACGAGAACAGCGTCAAGGTCGATATCGAAGACCGCGCTCTCACTCACATCCAGCTGGTCATGACCGCGAAGCTCCGCCGTGGCGAGCCCTTCGGCTTCACGTGGAAGGACGACGTCAGCATGGGCGGCGGCCGGACGACGGTCTGGATCCATGCCGGCAGCTCGCTCGTGTACAAGTACCACGGCAGCCGTCAGCCCAGCGTGAACCGCGCCTGGATCGAGGCTCTCGCATTCACGGCGAACGCCCCGAGCGGGCTGTATCTCGTCCCCGAGCCCGCGGAGCAGCAGCAGCCGGATGAGCGCGAGAGCGCTCTCACGCGCTCCTAACACGCCGACGGAGCGGGTTCAACCCCCCTTCGTATCGGTCCTGTCCCTTCGTACCGTGGAGCCATGGGGAACCATACGGGAATGACGACGACGCACATCGAGATCGATGGGCACGACTTCCTCCTGCCTCGCAGCACGGACGTCGCGGACCTCATGTCTCGGATCGAAGCGGCCGCCCGCTCGCAACCGACCTTCGTCGACTTGGCGACGGGCGATGCGCTGACGAGCGTGCTCATCACCGCCCAATCCCGGGTGGTCGTCTACCTCATCCGCGAGGACACGGGGCAGGATGCCCCCATCGACGCCCGTTCGACGCTCGACTGGGATCTCTGAGGAGCACGGCCCGCTCGTAGACTGGACCGATGCTCGTCGCTCTCATCCGCCCCCGAGGATCCATGACCATCGACGTCACCGGGACATCCCTCGAAGACGTCCACACGCAGCTCGATGCTCATCGCGAGCCGGGCTACGCGCTCACGTCCGCCCCGGTGCGCATGCTCAAGGGCGAGGCGAAGATGGAGGCGACGGGAACGTTCCATCGCATCGACGGCGTCGAGCAGATCGAGGCCGACGACATGGCAGGCATCGAGGCCAAAGTGCCCGAGGGCTGGCAGTTGCTGTCGGTCCGTCGCGCCTGACGCGCGACCCGCCCACCCGAGCGCACGTTTCCCACCCTCTCGCGCAGGTCGACCCGCACGCACCGTGCGGGCTCGAAAAGGCTCCTGCCCTAGCCTGCAGAGGTGCGGTTTCGATCCCGCTAAGAGCACCCTGGCGGCCGGCATGGACGCGACCGTGGATGCAGCGAGCGTCTCGTTCGTACAGACAAAAGAAAAAGCCTCGGAGATGGCGAGATCTCTGAGGCTTGTTCCGTGCACCCCCAGGGACTTGAACCCTGAACCCACTGATTAAGAGTCAGTTGCTCTGCCGATTGAGCTAGAGGTGCGTGGCTCGGGATAACCCCGACCGAGGAATTACATTACCAGCGGTTGGCGCCGAGACGAAATCCACGGCGACCCGGGCGTGGCTCGGGCGTTTCGCCCGCCGATCCTGGCCGATGGTCTCTGCGGCTGCGTCGATGACGGCGACTATTCTGAGAGCGTGACCGCCACTTCCGACGCCGCTGACCTGCGCGCCGATCTCCAGCTCGCCCTTCGCCTCGCCGACGCCGCGGACGCGCAGTCGCTCCCCCGGTTCGACGCTGCCGATCTGGTGATCTCCACGAAGGCGGATCACTCCCACGTGACCGACGCCGACCTCGCCACGGAGCGCGCGATCCGCCGACTCCTCGAGGAGGAACGTCCCGACGACGGCATCTTCGGCGAGGAGTTCGGCGCCCAGGGCAGCACCGCGCGGCAGTGGATCATCGATCCGATCGACGGCACGGCGAACTTCCTCCGGGGCGTCCCGCTGTGGGGCACGATGATCGCTCTCGCGATCGACGGTGTGCCACGGGTCGGCGTGGTCAGCATGCCGGCGCTCGGTCGACGGTGGTGGGCGGCGACGGGACACGGCGCCTGGACCGTCGATGACCGCACGGAGCGACGCCTCGCCACCTCCTCCGTCTCGGCGCTGGATGAGGCCAGCGTGAGTTTCCAGAGCATCGCCCAGTGGCGCGACGCCGGGCAGCTGGACGCCCTGCTGCGTCTGAGCGAGCACGTCTGGCGCGATCGGGCGTACGGCGATGTCTATGCGTACATGCTCCTGGCGGAGGGACGATTGGAAGCCGTCGCCGAGTTCGATGTGAAGGAATACGACATCGCCGCCGCCGTGGCCATCGTCAACGAGGCGGGTGGGCGCATGACGGCTTTCGACGGTTCCGAGACGATCTCGGCGCGCTCGACGCTCGCCACCAACGGCATCCTTCACGACGACTTCCTCCGTCTTCTACACGACTGATACCTCCGAGGCACCATGAACTCCCGACGACTCGCGGCTCTGACCGGCCTCGTACTGATCGGGGCGCTCCTCACGGCGTGTACTGACGGCGGCACACCCGACCCGTCGCCCTCGCCGGAGCCCACATCCGCCGCGGGTGACGCCGCGGCGACGCCGGCGGCCACGGATGAGCTGACGTGCGAGTCGATGATCTCGGAGGGCACGGTCGCCGCCCTCACCGAAGCCGGGTGGACCGCCGAGCCGCGGGAATTCCGCGTCGGCGGCGTCGAGCTCTCGGAGGGACTCCTGTGCTTCTGGGCGGACTTCACCGTCCCGTCCGATCACGGTCAGATGTACGGCTGGTCTGCGCTCTCCCCCGCCGACGCCGAACGGGCGCGGGAGGGCCTCGAGGACGAGGGCTGGCGGAGCGAGGAGAGCGCCCAGGGCGTCTACGTCACGGAGGATCCTCAGTACGCGATGAGCACCGACGAGGACGGCTACGGCATGACGTACCTCTTCGGCGACGGCTGGGTGAAGGTCGCCGACACCAAACAGGGGCTGCTTCTGGTCGAAGGCCGGGACTGAGCAGCGCATCATCCCGACGACGTTGTCAAGCGTCTGGGCTCCTCTCCGCGGAGAGAGCATGCTGGAGGTATTCGTCGAGGAAAGGAACGCGCATGGCTAACGACAGCGACCGCAACGACATCAGCACCGAGCCCTCCCCCGGCCCGGAGGAGAACGACAACCTCGGCGCCGAGGACAACAAGGGCGAGCCGCGAACGGTTCCGCCCACGGATGGGTCCGACGATGACGGGGACGACGTCCTCGCGGAGGATCCGGACCGCTCGCACTGAGCCTGTCGAACACAGGAGCCCCGCCTCATGACGAGGCGGGGCTCCTGTCGTCTCGTCCGGGCGTCGACCCCTGGACGATCTCGTCGACGAGGTGGATCCCCCCAGTCGAGTTGGCCGACTGCATCAGATCCTCGATCCACTGCGGATTCAGTTTCGGCGGCTCCCGACCTTCGAACGTGAAGCGCAGCGGGATCGCCGGATGCAGCCAGATCGTAGAGCGACCGTAGGCCTCTCCCTCGGGGTGGGTCCAGGACACCGTGAAGCTCTCGTTGCGTCGGAGCTTCGTCGCGATCACGACCTTGAGGTGCGCGAGCGCTCGGTCTTCGATGTGGAGCTGGCTCGTGCCGTCGTACATGATGAACCCCATGTGCGAATCGTAGGCCCGCGTTCCATCCGTCACCAGAGGCAGTCAGGTCCTCTGGAGTTCATGGCCGCCGGGATCTGAGCGCGAGCATGTCTGTATGAGCGCCCACCGCTGAGTGACGTCCCCCGAAGAGGGGACAGACGGCTCCTGGCATACGTCGATACTCTGGCCGGATCAGGGGACTCGTGCGAGATGCGAGAGGTGCGAGCGTCGATGGCCGGTCACGCCGATCATCGCCCGGCGCTCATGATCGGAAGGACTTCTCATGACGATCGATGTCGTTGCGGAGCCGCTGGTGGCAGCAGTCCGCGAGGCGTGGGCCAGGGCGCGGGGAACGATCCTCATGCCCTCGGGATTCCAGCTGACGGAGGTGACGGTCGATGCCGGATCGTTGACTGCTCAGGTGGCCGACCCCGCCGGCTCGCGATTCGGCATGCGCGTGGCGCTTCCGAATGCCGCGCGGTGGGAGGGTCGTGTCCAGGGCGGAGAGGGGACATCAGAGCACTGGGCGCTGTGGAGCGTCATCGTCCCCCTCATGGAGGAGCTGGAGACGGACGCCGCGCACCGCTTCCCTCCGGACGCCGACGGCGTCCGCTGGGTGGCCTCATAGGAGAAGCCCCGGTGTCCCGGACGAGAGTCCGAGCCACCGGGGCTCCTTTCTGGTGACAGCGACCTGGTGGAGCTGGGGGGAATCGAACCCCCGTCCAACGCTGAGTCTCCACGCCTTCTCCGGGCGCAGTCTGTGGAAGCGTTCTGCTCGGCTCCGACCTTTGTCACAGACACCTAAGTCGACGAGCCCAGCCTGGGAAGAGTCCCACGTGACGTCCAGACGCCGTCACGCAGCAAGATTCCTAGATGACGCCAGGATCCGTATCGGAATCACATACGGTCTGACGGACTATCGGGCTCGCTTAGGCAGCGAGGGCGAAGTCGTTGCGCTTGGTTTCGGCAACTATTGTTTTGCAGAGAGCGTTTACGAGATAACTCTGCATCCTCGGCCCGCTTCTCGTGGATTCACAGGCGCTGTCGAAACCGATCAGCCCCGTGGTCCTTCTCTCGAAGGAGCCGCTGTCACACTGTGGAATTGTCACTCCCGGGCGACGAGCACCCGAGCATCTCAGACTACAACGTTCGCGCCTCGGCCGCCATTCCCCGCCGCCGATACCCGTCGCGTAGAGTCGGCCCATGAGCGATGTGACAGTCACCGTCCGCGGCGAACACGAGGCGCGTCTGTCGCCGGAACGGGCGACCATCCGCGTCACGGTGCGCGCAGAGGGTCCGGAGCGCGCGACCGTCGTCGACCACGTTCTGCGTCTGACCGAACCCGTCCGCAGCAGCATCGTGGGACGTGTGGATGCCGGCACCGCCCTCGACTGGAGCAGCACGCGACTCTCGGTGCGTGCCGAGCGCCCGTGGAACGCCGAGGGGAAGCGTCTCGCCCCGGTGTACTACGCGAGCATCGACGTGACCGCGACCTTCGCGGAGGCCTCGGAGCTTTCCCTCTGGATCTCCGACATCTCCGCGTGGGACGGTGTCGAGATCGGTTGGGTCGACTGGCATCTCACCCCGGAGACCCGCGTCCGCGTGGAACGAGAGGTCGCCGCACAGGCCGTCGGCGTGGCCGTGACGAGGGCCGAGGCCTACGCCGCTGCTCTCGGTCTCGCCCAGGTGACTCCCGTGGAGATCGCTGACACCGGCCTGCTCTCCTCCACGACGCCGGCGCCGGGCGCTCCGCTCGGGAAGGCACGCGGCGCCGTCGCCTTCGCGGCCGATGCCGCCCCCGCCATGGAGTACGAGCCGCAGGATATCGTGCTCACGGCAACCGTCGAGGCGCGGTTCCTCGCTCGCTGACCCGCGCCCTCAGTCGGCGACGACGAAGGGGGCGAGGTCGGCGGCGAGGCGCTCCGACACGTGCGCGTGGACGGCGGTACCCGCCTCCTCGTGCTCGACCGACAGCAGCATCCCGGTCTCGTGGATCGCGGCGACAAGGTCTCCACGGTCGTAAGGGATCACGGCGTGGAGCTCGACCGCGGGCTTCGGCAGGGCCTCCTCGATCGCTGCACGGAGTTCGGCGATGCCCTCACCCGACCGCGACGACACGAAGTGCGCCCGCGGCTCCAGGCCGCGGAGAACCAGCCGCTCGTCTTCGGGGATCAGATCGGCCTTGTTGAAGACGACGAGCTCCGGCATGTCACGCACACCGACGTCGCCCATCACGTCACGCACGGTCTGCAGCTGTCCGGCCGGATCGGGGTGCGAGCCGTCGACCACGTGGAGGACGACGTCTGCGTCCCCGACCTCCTCCAGCGTCGAACGGAAGGCTTCGACGAGCTGGTGCGGCAGGTTGCGCACGAAGCCGACGGTGTCGGTCAGCGTGTACACGCGGCCGTCCTCGGTCTCCGAGCGCCGCACGGTCGCGTCGAGGGTGGCGAACAGCGCGTTCTCCACGAGGACGCCCGCGCTCGTCAGCGCATTGAGCAGACTGGACTTTCCGGCGTTCGTGTATCCGGCGATGGCGACAGACGGGATCGTGTTCCGCTTGCGCTCGGCGCGCTTCGCCTCACGTGCCGGGGCGAAGTCGCGGATCTGCTTGCGCAGCAGCGCCATCTTCGTCCGGATGCGTCGACGGTCGAGCTCGATCTTCGTCTCACCAGGACCGCGCGAACCCATACCGGCGCCGCCGGCGCCGACCTGTCCACCGGCCTGACGGCTCATCGATTCACCCCAACCACGCAGGCGCGGCAGCAGGTACTCGAGCTGTGCGAGCTCGACCTGGGCCTTGCCCTCCCGGCTTTTGGCATGCTGGCTGAAGATGTCGAGGATCACAGTGGTCCGGTCGATCACCTTGACCTTCACGACGTCCTCGAGCGCTCGTCGCTGGCTGGGCGCCAGCTCGGTGTCGGCGATGACCGTGTCGGCGCCGACCGCCGCGACGATGTCCTTCAGCTCCTGGGCCTTGCCTCGCCCGAGGTAGGTGGCGGCATCCGGGTGCGGGCGGCGCTGCAGCACGCCGTCGAGCACGACCGCGCCCGCTGTCTCCGCGAGCGCCGCGAGTTCGCGCAGCGAATTCTCCGCGTCCTCCTGGGCACCCTGCGGGTACACCCCGACGAGCACGACGTTCTCCAGCCGGAGCTGGCGGTACTCGACCTCGGTGACGTCCTCGAGTTCGGTGGACAGACCACCCACGCGCCGCAGCGCGTGCCGATCTTCGAGGTCCCACTGTTCGCCGTCGGCCGTCGAATGCGCGGCCGTCGCTTCGTCCTGGAGTGCCTGCGCGGCGCCGAACGTGCGCACCTCGGAGCGCTTCTCTGCGTTCGCCAGCACGCGGTCGACCGTCTGGTCGTCGGTGGAGGGTGTCTTCGTCTCCGTCATCCGTTCCTGTCTCTGGTTTCCTCGCGAGCCTTAACCTTAGCCCGCGCTGTCCGGTACGCTCACCGTATGGGGTCCGACCACTATTTCACTGCGGCCCCGGCTAGCCCCGAGAACCTGCGCAAGATCCGCGTATCCCTTGCAGGCCGTGAGCTCGAAGTGACCACCGCGGGTGGTGTCTTCAGCCCGGATCGACTCGACGCCGGCACCGCAGTGCTCCTCGCCAACATGCCTCCCGTTCCTCCCGGAGGTCATCTTCTCGACCTCGGGAGCGGTTGGGGGCCGATCTCCCTGTCGATGGCACTGGCCTCGCCGCACGCGACCGTCTGGGCGGTGGACGTGAACGAGCGGGCCTTGGATCTCGTACGTCGCAACGCGGCTGCCCTTGGCCTCACCAATATCAACACCTCCCTGCCCGAAGATGTTCCCGACGACGTGACCTTCCGCACGATCCGGTCCAATCCGCCGATCCGCGTCGGGAAGAACGAACTGCACGGGCTGCTGGAGAAGTGGATCCCGCGGCTCGACGAACGCAGCGACGCGTGGCTCGTCGTCCAGCGCAATCTCGGCGCCGACTCTCTGCAGCGCTGGATCGCTGCGACCTTCCACCCCGGTTTCAGCGTCTTCCGCACGGCGACGGGCAAGGGCTACCGCATCCTCAAGGTGAGGAAGCACGGGACGCCGCCGACGGAACCGATCGACGTCGTCTGAGCCCCCCTCACCCCTCAGACCAGATCGACTTCGCCCTGGTAGACGAGCTGAGCAGGTCCGGACAGCGCGACGTGCTCCCCGTCCTCGGCGGGGAACATCCGGACTCCGAGCGTGCCACCCGGAACCTCGACCTTCCAGTTGTCAGGCGCCTGGGCACCGGCCCAGTAGCGCACGGCGAGTGCGGTGGCGGCCACGCCCGTGCCGCAGCTCAGGGTCTCGCCGACGCCGCGTTCGAACACACGCATCCGCACGTGGCCGACGCCGTCGCGCACGAGGGGCTCGCCGGGCACCACGAACTCGACGTTCGCCCCGGCGGGCGGAGCCGGTTCCAACTCGGGCGCGCGCGTGAGTTCCAGCAGGCCGAGCTCGGCGTCGGAGGCGAGCGCCACCACGACGTGCGGGTTCCCGACGTCGATGCCCAGTCCGGGCCGGGTCACGGTCAGCCCGTCCGCGCGCACCAGCGGGTCGACGCCCGACAGGCGCCACGCGCCCAGGTCGACCTGGTAACCGCTCACGCCGCGCGTGACGTCACGGACGCCAGCCCTGGTGCCGATGGGGAGAGTACTGCCGGCCTCGATGTCGGCGAGACCGGAGCGCACGAGGTAGTGTGCGAAGACTCGGATCCCGTTGCCGCACATCTCGGCGACCGAGCCGTCCGCGTTGCGGTAGTCCATGAACCACTCGGCATCCGGCTCCTCCGCCAGGGCCGCTGCCCCCTCCGCGATCGCGGACGAACGCACGACTCGGAGAACGCCGTCGGCCCCGATGCCGAAATGGCGATCGCAGAGCACCGCGACCTGCTCCGCGGTCAGCTCCAGCTGGCCGTCGGGATCGGCGATGATGATGAAGTCGTTGCCGGTACCGTGCCCCTTGGTGAATGCGACCATGGGACCAGTCTAGGGAGCCGTCGAGCCGGCGCTCCGCCCCGCGACGCGGTAACGCCCGCAGAGGAAGCTGCGGTTGCGGGCCACCTCGATCAGATCCAGGTCGAGACGCCGGGGCAACAGTGGGGCACCGCCCCCGAGGGTCACCGGGGCGTATTGGACCCAGACCTCGTCCAGGAGGCCCGCGTCTGCGAACTGTGCTGCCACGTCTCCCCCGCCGACGACCCAGAGGTCCTTTCCTTCCGCCGCCTCGTGCATCGCGGCATGGACGTCGGGGATCGCCGCGCTCGTCACACGGACGTCCGCCCCGGTCGGCACGGCGAGCTCACGATGCGAGAGCACCCACGTGGGCTGCTCATACGCCCACCGGCCCTCCTCGTGGCGCATGACCCATTCGTACGTCGATGACCCCATCACGAGCGCCCCGATACTCTTCTCGAACGCCGGATAGGCCATGGGACCTTCCATGTCGATGTCCTGCGTCAGAAGCCAATCCAACGAATGCTCCGTCGTGGCGATGTACCCGTCAAGGCTGGACGCGGTGAAGTAATGAGTGGCCATGCGCGCATCGTCGCACGGGCCACCGACATCAGGTCAGGGCGCCAGCAGGTCGGCGACGGCCACCGGCGGCGCCATCCATTCGAGCTCCGGATAGCGCTTGAACCACGACACCTGACGACGCGCGTAGCGCCGGGTGAGTGCCTGCGTCTCCGCGATCGCCTCCTCGGCGGTGGAGCGTCCCTCCAGCTGTGCGAGCGCCTGCGCGTACCCGATGGCCCGGGGAGCCGTCGTCCCGCGCTCCAGACCCTCGTCGCGCAGCCGCGCGACCTCGGCCACGAGGCCGTGCTCCCACATCCGCCGGACACGAGCATCCAGCCGGGCGACGAGATCGGAGCGATCCACGTGCAGACCGATCAGCCGGGTGCGCGGATGCCAGAGCGTCGGCTTCACGGGCAGTGTCGCGCCGTGCGTCGCGCTCCCCTGTTCGACGACTTCGAGAGCACGGATCACTCGTCTGCCGTTGCGCGGGTCCACCCTGGCTGCGGCTTCCGGATCGCGCACACGCAGCCGCTGCAGGAGAGACTCGACGCCGTCCCGATCCAGCTCCTGCTCGAGACGTTCGCGGATCACGGGGTCTCGAGGCGGGAAGTGGAACTCGTAGACGACACCGGACACGTAGAGTCCGGATCCGCCGACGAGGATGGCGTCGCCGCCCCCCGCGTGAATCCTCTGCACGGCCTCGCGTGCGAGCGGCTGATACCAGGCCACAGCGGCATCCTGCGTCACCTCTCGCACGTCGAAGAGATGGTGCGGAATGCCGCGTCGTTCGGAGACGGGCAGCTTGGCCGTTCCGATGTCCATGCCGCGGTAGAGCTGCATCGCATCCGCGTTGACGATCTCCGCCGGGTTGCCGCGACGCCGGAGCTCCTCCGCGAGATCGAGCGCCAGATCGCTCTTCCCGGTACCTGTCGCGCCGACGACGGCCCAGAGCCGAGGTGTGGTCACACTCCGACGCGGAGGGTCGGCAGGCCGAGGGAGACGGCGCGCGATGCCCCGTCGCTCGGAGCCGGCACGGCGCACGACTCCGCCTGTCCCCGATCCCAGGCATCTCCACCGCGCGTACGGCGGATGCGCAGCGGCGCGCCGGTCGGATCGTCGGCGAGGAGGTGGAACGGTGCGGCGTGGGTCACCCTCACGGTGACGACGTCACCCGGACGCGGCAGCTCCGAACCCGGGGTCACCTCGAAGTGCACGAGCCGGTTGTCCTGAGCTCGTCCGGTCAGTCGACGGGTCTCCGTGTCCTTCTTGCCTTCACCCGTGGAGACGAGCACCTCGACCTCCCGGCCGACCTGCTTCCGGTTCTCCTCCAACGAGATGCGCTCCTGGAGCGCGATCAGCCGGTCGTAGCGGGCCTGCACGACCTCCTTGGGCACCTGATCCGGCATGGTGGCCGCGGGGGTCCCTTCGCGGATCGAGTACTGGAAGGTGAAGGCTCCGGAGAATCGGGACTGCTCGACGACGCGCATCGTGTCCTCGAAGTCCTCCTCGGTCTCGCCGGGGAAGCCCACGATGATGTCGGTCGTGATGGCCGCGTGCGGGATGCGTTCCCGAACGCGGTCCAGGATGCCGAGGAAGCGCTCGCTGCGGTACGAGCGCCGCATCGCCTTGAGGATCCGATCGCTTCCGGACTGCAGCGGCATGTGGAGCTGCGGCATGACCGCGGGGGTCTCCGCCATCGCGTCGATCACGTCGTCGGTGAAGGCAGCGGGGTGCGGGCTCGTGAAGCGGATGCGCTCGAGGCCCTCGATCTCACCGGCCGCACGGAGAAGCTTGCCGAACGCCTGACGGTCCCCGAACTCCACCCCGTAGGAGTTGACGTTCTGCCCGAGGAGTGTGACCTCGATGGCGCCGTCCTCGACGAGAAGACGGATCTCGTTGAGGATGTCGCCCGGTCGACGGTCCTTCTCCTTGCCGCGGAGACTGGGGACGATGCAGAACGTGCAGGTGTTGTTGCAGCCGACGGAGATCGACACCCAGCCGCTGTGCGCGGAGTCGCGCTTGGTGGGGAGCGTCGAGGGGAACACCTCGAGGGATTCGAGGATCTCGAGCTCCGCGTCGCCGTTGTGACGGGCGCGCTCGAGCAGACCGGGCAAGGAGCCCATGTTGTGGGTACCGAAGACCACGTCGACCCAGGGCGCCTTGTCGAGCACGGCCTGCTTGTCCATCTGCGCGAGGCAGCCGCCGACCGCGATCTGCATACCGGCCTTGCGCCGCTTCACGGCAGCTAGATGGCCGAGCGTTCCGTAGAGTTTGCCGGCAGCGTTGTCCCGCACGGCGCAGGTGTTGATGATCACCACATCGGCCTCGGTCCCGGCGTCGGCACGGATGTAGCCGGCACTCTCCAGAGACCCTGACAGGCGCTCGGAGTCGTGCACGTTCATCTGACAACCGAACGTGCGCACTTCGTACGATCGCTGGCGCCCGTCATCGTCGACGGCCGCTGACGACGCGCTGATGATCGTCGGTTCGCTGCGGGGGATAGTCATGATGTTCCCATTGTACGAGCGTCACCGAGAGGCGACCGCGTGCGGCTGTCAGTCGGAATCCACGAACCGGACGCCGGAGACGCCGCTACCGAAAGACGCCTCCCGCAGCGCCGTCTTCGCGGCGTTCATGGCGACGGAACCGGCGTACCCGCGGCGCGACAGCTGCCCGACCAATCGCCGTAGTGCCGCGTCGGGATCGAGGCGGCTCATCGAGCGCGCTTTGGTCCGTGCGAACTCCAGCGCCCGCTCCGCGTCATCGTCCGGGAGCTCGTCGAGAGCGGCATCGATGACCTCACGAGGAATGCCCCGCTGTGCCAGCGCCCGGGACAGCGCGACCCGGCCCTGGCCCTTGCGCTCGACCCCGGCCGTGACGAGGAGCTCGGCGAGTACCGCATCGTCGAGATAGCCTCGCCGCATGAAGTCGTCGATGACGTCTTCGATCGCGTCTGCGGCGAGCCCATGGCCCTTCAGCACCAGCCGCGCTTCGGAGACGGACAGCGATCGCGTACGGAGCTTCCGCACCAACGACTCCTCCGCCGTGGTGCGGACCTCCTCCGCGGAGGGCGCGCTCTCGCCGGCCTCTCCCCCACCGTCCGACCGGGACGTGTCACCCACTGCACGCAGCCTGGTCTTCTTCGCACCCGCGGTCCCGCGTGCGGGATGACGTGCGCTGGGAGAACCGTCGTCGTCAGCAGTCCGCTTCCCGGCTGTCGCGGGATCGTCCCAGGTCGACCGCCAGAGTCCCGCAGCGTCCGTAGACGGCGCCGACCGGCCGTGCCGACCGGGCGACGCGCCGCTCGCACCGCCATCCGCCGGGCGCTCGGCACGCGCGGGGCCGCCGAAGAGAGGGATGATGGGGGCGATCCGCTCGGAATCGCCCCCACGCTGATCACTCATCAGGCCGGGCGACGCTCGGCCAGCTCATCAGCACCCGGAGCCGCGGCCGGGCCGCCGATACCGAGCTTCTGCTTGATCTGGCTCTCGATCGCCAACGCGATGTCCGCGTTGTTGAGCAGGAACGTCCGCGCGTTCTCCTTGCCCTGGCCCAGCTGATCGCCGTCGTAGGTGTACCACGACCCGGACTTCTTGACGATGCCGTGCTCGACGCCGAAGTCGATCAGACTGCCCTCGCGGGAGATGCCGACGCCGTAGAGGATGTCGAACTCCGCCTGCTTGAAGGGCGGGGCCATCTTGTTCTTCACGACCTTGACCCTGGTGCGGTTTCCGACGGCGTCGGTTCCGTCCTTCAGCGTCTCGATACGACGGATGTCCATGCGGACCGACGCGTAGAACTTCAGCGCCTTACCACCGGCGGTGGTCTCGGGAGAACCGAAGAAGACGCCGATCTTCTCGCGCAGCTGGTTGATGAAGATCATGGTGGTGTTGGTCTGGTTCAGCCCACCGGTGAGCTTACGAAGGGCCTGCGACATGAGTCGCGCCTGCAGACCCACGTGCGAGTCACCCATCTCGCCCTCGATCTCGGCACGGGGCACGAGCGCTGCCACCGAGTCGATGACGATGAGGTCGATGGCTCCGGAGCGCACCAGCATGTCGGCGATCTCCAGCGCCTGCTCACCCGTGTCGGGCTGCGAGACGAGAAGGGCGTCGATGTCGACGCCGAGCTTCGCGGCGTAGTCGGGGTCGAGGGCGTGCTCGGCGTCGATGAACGCCGCGATGCCGCCGGCCCGCTGGGCGTTCGCGATGGCGTGCAGCGTCAGCGTCGTCTTACCCGAGGACTCCGGGCCGTAGATCTCGACGATGCGTCCACGCGGCAGACCTCCCACGCCGAGAGCGACGTCGAGGGCGATGGAGCCGGTGGGGATGACGGCCACAGGGGCGCGCTCATCGCTGCCCAGCCGCATGACCGAGCCCTTTCCGAACTGGCGGTCGATCTGAGCGAGGGCTGTCTCGAGGGACTTCTCGCGGTCGGCGGGTGATGGCATGGTGTGCTCCTTCTGCGCGTGTGCTGCCGCCTGTAGGCTGTCGCGGCTCTTCCGGCTGGAAGGAACTCTCCGACAAGGCGTATGGCTTTTCAGCCTGGCCCTCACGGTACGGCGGGCCTCCGACATTCGGTCGCAGGAGCCGGGGATCGTGGGGATCAGATCCGTCTGACCACTTGTGCAGAAGACTACGCCCGCTTCGAACAGATTTTCGACACCACGCCGGGACCGGCGTGTCGGACATCCGCACACCGGGACGTGACCGTCATCGCCCTCGCGGCTCCAGGCGCCCGACGCCGTGACGGCGCGACTCCGGGACGTCCATGTCCGCGCAGAGCGCCAACCAGATGTCCCGCGGCGGCACCCCGGCGTCGAGCGCTTCGAGCGCGGTGCGCCCGTCCATCCCGGACAGCACGAGGTCGTTCACCAGAGACGATGCTCGGGCGTGGAACTCGGCGTCGACGGCGCGCAGGAACTCACTGCGTCGCATAGAGGGGATCTCCGGGACTCAGCGGAGCGAGAGCTCGGGTTCCACGGACGCGACCAGGTCGTCCGGAACGACGTCCGGGAAGACCTGGATACCCTCGAGGACCGAGATGCGGTCCCCGACCTCGCGCATGATCGTGGAGATGGGGACGTCGAGCGCCTCCGCCACCGAGGCGAGGATCTCGCTCGAGGCCTCCTTCTGACCGCGCTCGACCTCACTGAGGTAACCGAGAGCGACCGAAGCCTTGCTCGCGACCTGGCGGAGCGTCCGCCCCTTCTGCAGACGGAAGTCCCTCAGCACGTCGCCGATCTCCTGTCGTACAAGAATCATCGGAACCTCCTCCGCAGTTCATGGATCGGGGTCTCCCCCGAAGAGACGGCCAGTCTAGTCCTCCTGGCTTGCACAGAATCTACCCTTGCACTCTGTGGTTTGAATGTGAGCACATCCGTATCAACATGACGCTGCACGTCCCTATTCCCGCAGTGCGGCGGCCATCACGTCGAGGACGGCCGCGACCGTCTGCGCCCGCACCGCGTCGCGGTCGCCTCCGAAGCGGAACTGCTCGGTGCGGCTCATGGTCGGCGTCACCACTCCGATGTGGACGGTACCCACAGGTTGGCCGTCCGGGGACTCCGGCCCCGCGATCCCGGTGGTGGACACTCCGACGTCGGCAGGGCGCCCGTCGACCGCGACGGCCTCTCGCACACCGGCGGCCATCTGCCGCGCGACCTCCGCGTGCACCGGCCCGTATCGTTCCAGAAGCTCGGCATCGACCGCGAGCAGGGTGTGCTTGACCGGGGTCGCGTAGGCGACGACGCCGCCGAGAAGCACCGCCGAGGCGCCGGGGACCGCGACGAGCGCCGCAGACACCGCACCGCCGGTGAGGGACTCCGCGACGCCGAGCGTCCAGCCCCGCCCCCGCAGAGCGGTCAGCGCCTCGGTCGGCGTCGTCCCGCTCATCGGCTCTGACGGGCGCCGCGGACCTGCGCGACGATGTAGTCGATGCCGCTGACCACGGTGAGCACCAGAACGATGAACATCAGAACGGTGGTCACGACGGTCCAGGGCCCGAGACCGATGAACACATGCAACGGCAGGAGGGCCCACCCGAGAGCGACGCCCTGGAACGCTGTCTTGATCTTGCCCATCCAGGCGGCCGCCACCACGTGCTCGCTCGCGACGACCAGGCGATGGATGGTGATCCCCCACTCGCGGACGAGGATGACCGCGACGATCCACCAGGAGACCTCGCCGAGGATCGCCAGCCCTACGAATCCCGCGCCGGTGAGGAGCTTGTCCGCGATCGGATCCCACAGCTTCCCGAAGTCGCTGACGATGTCGTACCGGCGGGCGAGATAGCCGTCGACCCAGTCGGTGGAGATGGCCACGATGAAGAGGACGGCGGCGATCCAGCGCACGGTGAGGTCGGTGAGACCGTATGTCCCGCCGACGAGCAGGAGGACGAAGAACACCACGGCGAGCGGGATGCGCGCCACGGTGATCGCGTTGGGGAGCTGTCGGGGAATCGCCATCAGTCGCGTCCCGTCAGGCCCCAGGCGTCTTCGTCGCCCTCTGCTTCGACGACCGGCAGGCCGTCGTACTGCGCCTCCAGCGGATCGCGTTCGGCCGGTGGCGCCGCGGCGGCGGGCGCAGCCGGTGCCGCGGGAGCCGACGGCACGTCCTCGCCACGGAGCTTCGCCATGACCTGCGGCAGCTGCTCGGGGGTCGCGAGCACATCCCGGGCCTTCGATCCCTCCGAGGGGCCGACGACCTCTCGCGACTCGAGGAGATCCATCAGGCGTCCGGCCTTGGCGAACCCGACCCGCAGTTTGCGCTGGAGCATGGACGTCGATCCGAACTGCGAGGAGACGATGAGCTCGGCCGCCGCGAGCAGGAGCTCGAGGTCGTCGCCGATGTCCTCGTCGACCTCCTTCTTCTTCGCCGGCTCCATCGCCTCCTGGACGTCCGCGCGGTACTCGGGACGCGCCTGACGCGTGACGTGCTTGACGACCGCGTCGATCTCCTTCTCGTCGACCCACGCGCCCTGCAGGCGGAACGGCTTCGACGATCCCATGGGCGAGAACAGGGCATCACCCTGGCCGATGAGCTTGTCGGCGCCGGGGCTGTCGAGGATCACGCGGCTGTCCGTGACGCTCGTCACCGCGAACGCGAGGCGGGACGGCACGTTCGCCTTGATGAGGCCGGTGACCACGTCGACGCTCGGGCGCTGCGTGGCGAGCACCAGGTGGATGCCGGAGGCACGGGCGAGCTGCGTGATGCGGACGATCGAGTCCTCGACGTCCCGCGGCGCGACCATCATGAGGTCCGCGAGCTCGTCGACCACGACGAGGAGGTACGGGTACGGCTTGAGCACGCGCTCGCTGCCCGGGGGCACCTCCACCTCCCCCGCTCGCACGGCGCGGTTGAAGTCGTCGATGTGGCGGAAGCCGAACGACGCGAGGTCGTCGTACCGCATGTCCATCTCCTTCACGACCCACTGCAGCGCCTCTGCGGCCTTCTTCGGGTTCGTGATGATGGGGGTGATCAGGTGCGGGACACCCGCGTAGCTGGTGAGCTCCACGCGCTTCGGGTCGATGAGGACCATGCGCACGTCCGAGGGGCGGGCCCGCATGAGGAGGCTCGTGATCATCGAGTTCACGAAGCTCGACTTACCGGACCCCGTCGAGCCCGCCACCAGGAGGTGCGGCATCTTCGCGAGGTTGGCGACGACGAAGTTACCGCCCACGTCCTTGCCGACGCCGATCGTGAGCGGGTGCGTGCTCTTCTGCGCTGCACCCGAGCGCAGCACATCGCCGAGGGCGACCGTCTCGCGGTCGGTGTTCGGGATCTCGATGCCGATCGCACTCTTGCCGGGGATCGGCGAGAGGATGCGCACGTCGTTGGAGGCGACGGCATAGGCGAAGTTGTTGCTCAGCTGCAGGATCTTCTCGACCTTGACGCCGTGGCCGACCTCCACCTCGTACTGCGTGACCGTCGGGCCGCGGGAGAAGCCGGTGACCTTGGCATCGACCTTGAACTGGTCCAGGACGCTGGTGATCTGCTCGACGATGCGGTCGTTCGCCTCGGACCGCGCGACCGATGGCGGACCCTCGGACAGCACTCCCGGCGACGGGAGGATGTACGGGGCCACCGGCGCCTGCGGACCGCGGTCGCCGGGTCCCTCAGTGCCGAATCCGTCGAGCCCGGGGAGCTCCGGCATCTCGCCGGTGTCGGACTCATCGTCCAGCAGCGCGGTCGTCTGCTGCTCCGCGAGCGTGTCGGTGACGGAGCGGACGTCGCTCAGCACCTCGGTCGCGGCATCGTACGGGTTCGCCACCGTCACCGCCTGGTCGTACGCCGGGGTGGCCTCCGTGGTGGACAGGAGCGCCGTGATGTCGTCGGACGCGAGCGTGCCCTCGTCAGGATCTTCCTCGCGGCCGGTCTTGTTGCGCCGCCACCAGGGCAGCACGTCGGGGTCGTCGACCTTGTCGGCCTCGTCGACCGTGGCCGAGGCGTCCTTCGCCGGCTTCTCCGGGCGCTCGGCGTCGAACATCCAGGCGTAGAGGTCTCCGAGCCGCGCACCGATGCGGTTCGGCGGTGTCTTCGTGAGGATCAGGATGCTGAGGGCGGCGAGGAGCCCGAGGACGATGTAGGCGGGGATGTCGGTGAGGTACGTGAGCGGCTGCCCCACAAGCCAGCCGAGCAGACCGCCGGACTCGCTCAGCGCGGGCATGCCCTGGTTGGGGTGGGGACGGGGACCGGCGACGTGGAAGATCCCCGCGAGGGCGAGGACGAACATGCCGAAGCCGATCCCGATGCGGCCGTTGTCGTGCACCGACGACGGGTGCCGGAACAGCCAGCCCGCCAAGAGCAGCAGAAGCACGGGCATGATGAACGCCACGCGGCCCACGAAGAGGCCCACGGAGTAGGCACTGATGTTCGACGCGACCTCGTTGCCGATGAAGAACCACTCGTTGACGGCACCGAGGGCCGCCAGGATGACCAGGAGCAACGGGAATCCGTCCCTCCGGTCGTCCTTCTGCAGCGTCTCCGGTCCGAATGCGCGGAAGAGTCCGCCGACGCCGTGCGCGAGCCCGGTCCAGGCGCGCGCGGCGACAGACGGCTTGTCCGCCTCATCGATGTACTTCTTGGGGGCGGGCTGCGCCTTGGGAGCCGCCTGCCGCTTGGGGCGCGACGGCGCGCTCGTCGAGGCGCGCTCGGTCTTGGTGCTGCTCCTGGCCATGCCTCCACGGTACGACCCGCGACCGACATCTCCGCGTCACCACGCGGAATTCGCCGATACGGCGCGCGACAGCACGCCGTATCGGAGGGTCAGGCCTCGATGACGAGAGGTACGATCATCGGACGGCGGCGCAGCTTCTGGTTCACCCAACGACCGATCGTCCGGCGGACGACCTGGGACAGCGCATGCGTGTCACGCACCCCGTTGCCCGACGCCTCCTTGAGCGCGGCGACGATCTTCGGCGCGACGTCGTCGAAGACCGCGTCGTCCTCCGCCACACCTCGGGCGTGGATCTCGGGACCCGAGATGATGCGTCCGGTCGTGGCATCCACGACGACGATGACCGAGATGAAGCCCTCTTCTCCGAGGATGCGGCGGTCCTTGAGGTCGGCATCGGTGATCTCGCCGACGGTCGAGCCGTCGACGTAGACGAAGCCGAGGTCGAGCTGGCCCGCGACCTTCGCGATGCCGCCTTTGAGGTCGATCACGGTGCCGTTCGAGGCGATGATCGTGTTGTCCTCCGGCACCCCGGTGTCCTGTGCAAGCTTGGCATTGGCGATGAGGTGCCGGTACTCGCCGTGGACCGGCAGGACGTTCTTCGGCTTGAGGATGTTGTAGCAGTAGATGAGCTCACCCGCGGCGGCGTGTCCGGAGACATGCACCTTCGCGTTCGCCTTGTGCACGACGTTGGCGCCGAGCTTGGTCAAGCCGTCGATGACGCGGTAGACCGCGTTCTCGTTGCCCGGGATGAGGCTGGAGGCGAGGATGACGGTGTCGCCCTCGCTGATCTCGATCGCGTGGTCCATGTTCGCCATCCGGCTCAGCACGGCCATCGGCTCGCCCTGCGACCCTGTCGACATGTAGACGATCTGCTCGTCCGGGAGGTCGCGTGCCTTCTTGAAGTCGATCAGCACGCCCGACGGCACCTTCAGATAGCCGAGCTGCTCGGCGATCGTCATGTTCCGCACCATGCTGCGTCCGAGGAACGCGACGCGGCGCCCGTTGGCGTGTGCGGCATCGATCACCTGCTGCACGCGATGGACGTGGCTGGAGAAGCTCGCGACGATGACGCGACGCGGCGCCTTCGCGATGACCTGGTCGAGCACGGGGCCGATGGAGCGTTCCGTCGGGGTGAAACCGGGAACGTCGGCGTTGGTCGAGTCGACGAGGAACAGGTCGACGCCCTCTTCCCCGAGGCGGGCGAACGCGCGCAGGTCGGTGATCCGACCGTCCAGCGGCAGCTGGTCCATCTTGAAGTCGCCGGTGGCGAGGACCATGCCGGCAGGGCTGCGGATGGCCACCGCCAAGGCGTCCGGGATGGAGTGGTTGACCGCGACGAACTCCAGGTCGAACGGACCGACCCGCTCCTCCTGACCCTCCTTCACGGTGAGGGTGAAGGCCTTGATGCGGTGCTCCTTGAGCTTCGCCTCGACCAGCGCGAGCGTGAGCCCGGAGCCGATCAGGGGGATGTCGCTCTTCAGACGCAGGAGGTAGGGCACGGCACCGATGTGGTCCTCGTGACCGTGTGTGAGCACCACGCCGACGATGTCATCGAGGCGATCACGGATCGGCTCGAAGTCCGGGAGGATCAGGTCGACCCCCGGCTGGTGCTCCTCCGGGAAGAGCACGCCGCAGTCGACGATCAGGATCTTCCCGTCGTACTCGAACATGGTCATGTTGCGACCGATCTCCCCCAGGCCGCCGATCGGGATGACCCGGAGCGTCCCTTCGTCGAGAGCGGACGGTTCGGCCAGGGGAATGGACATGCTGTCTCCTCAGTCGGACACTCCACGCGTCCGTTCGTTCATGGTGACGCGGCTCAGCGCGTCGTGCCGTGCACCTTCGGCAGGGCGCCGCCCGCGGCCGCGTTGCGGTCGGGCCGGAAGTTCGAGAAGTCCGCCCCCGGCACGCCGCTGACGAGGTCGAGCTCGTCCTCGATGAGGGCGGCCTCCCACTCTTCCGGGCCGACGAGGGGAAGGCGGACGCGCGGGCTGGAGATGCGACCCAGCCCGTGCAGGATGTACTTCGCGGCGACGGTGCCGGGGACGTGCGTCATGACAGCGCGGACCAGCGGCTCCAGGCGCTTGTGCTCCGCAGTCGCCGTGGCGAGGTCGCCGCGGTTCACGGCGTCGATGATCGTGCGGTAGGGCGCGGACGCCACGTTCGCGGTCACGCCGATGAGGCCGGTCGCACCGATCGACAGGTGCGGAAGCACATTCGCGTCATCACCGGAGAAGTACATGAGGTCGGTCTGATTGAGCACGCGGCTCACCTCGGAGAAGTCGCCCTTGGCGTCCTTCACCGCGAGGATGTTCGGGTGCTTGGCGAGCCGGAGGATCGTCTCGTACTTGATCGGCACACCGGTGCGCCCGGGGATGTCGTACAGGATGACCGGCAGATCGGTCGCGTCGGCGACGAGCCGGAAGTGGGTGAGGATGCCGGCCTGCGTCGGCTTGTTGTAGTACGGCGTGACGATCATGATGCCGTCGGCGCCGGCCTTCTCGCTGGCCTTGTACAGCTCGATGGCGTGCGCGGTCTCGTTCGATCCGCCGCCCGTGATGATCTTCGCCCGGCCGGCGGAGACGGACTTCCCGACCTCGACGAGCTTGAGCTTCTCGGGGTCCGTCAGGGTCGAGGTCTCGCCGGTCGTTCCCGTCACGACGATGCCGTCCGCGCCTGCGGTGATCACGTCATCGATGTGCTTCTCGACGGCGGGCCAGTCGACTTCGCCGTCGGCCGTCATCGGAGTGACGAGCGCGACGAGAACCTGTCCGAAAGGGTTGCCCGAGTGCGTCATGCGTCCAGCGTATCGGGTCGGATGCCGCTGCCGCGGACGGTGACGGGAACCGTCAGACCCGACCCCGACGCGCGACCGCCGCGGTGAGGGATCGGGGCAGCACCTTCGTCACGGCGACGACGGCCTTGTAACGCAGCGAGGGGATGGACACGGACTTCCCGCGCGCGGCGTCCCGGAGGCCTTCGCGCACGACGTCTCGGGCATCGAGCCACAGGAACGACGGCACGCCCTCCTCGCCGACCGCGAGACCCATCCGCTCGTGGAACGACGTGTGCGTGAAGCCGGGGCAGAGCGCGGTGACGCTCACGCCGTCCGGACCGTAGGCCGTGTTCGCCCAGCGGCTGAAGTCGATGAGCCAGGCCTTGCACGCGGAGTACGTCGATCGAGAGATGAAACCTGCGACCGAGGCGACGTTGATGATCCGGCCGCCCCGCCCCCGCATGGTCTGCAGGGCCGCGTGCATGAGGCGCATGGAGGCCTCGACGTGCAGGCGCAGATGCCGCACCTCGTCCTCGATGTCATTGTCGGCGAACTGCAGCGGCAGCCCGAAGCCGGCGTTGTTCACGAGCAGGTCGATCGGGTCGTCCCGGTCGCGGAGCCGTGCCGCGACGCGTTCGACGCCGTCCTCCTCGGACAGGTCGGCCGGAAGCACCTCGACGGCCACTCCCCACTCGCCGCGCAGCTCCGTCGCAAGAGCCGACAGCGACTCCTCCGAGCGGGCCACGAGCACGAGATCGGCGCGCCGACGAGCCAGCTGACGGGCGAACTCGGCTCCCAGCCCGGCGCTGGCTCCGGTGATCAGTGCGGTGGGCATCAGCGCTCGTACCTCACGAAGCGATACCGGACGCCGGTACGGGACGTCAGCCAGTCCCCCTCGTCGACCACGCGCCACCCGGTCTTGGGCGGAGCGAACGTGTCGCCGGCGACCTCGAGGTCGAGCTCGGTGACCTCGAGCCGGTCAGCGTCGGCGATCACCTGACGGAAGATCTCCGCCCCGCCGATGATCCACACCTTCTCCTGGCCGCGGACGGCCTCGGACACCGTGGCCGCACGGCGGGCGCCGTCGGCCGCCCAGTCCTGCTGGCGGGTCACGACGATGTTGTCGCGCCCGGGGAGCGGCCGGAACCGTTCCGGCAGCGAATCCCAGGTCTTCCGTCCCATGACGACAGGTGCGCCCTGCGTGGTCTCCTTGAAGTGCGCCAGGTCCTCCGGCACATACCAGGGCATACCGCCCTCAGCACCGATGACGCCTCCGGCGGCCTCGGCCCAGATGAGTCCCACCCAGGTCATACCGCCACCGCCGCCCGGATCGGTGCATGGTGCTGGTAGTCCTCGACGACGAAGTCCTCGAACCGGTAGTCGAAGATCGAGTCCGGCTTCCGCGCGAACCGCAGCGTCGGGTACGGGTAGGCCTCTCGCGTGAGCTGCTCACGCACCTGCTCGACGTGGTTGTCGTAGACGTGGCAGTCCCCGCCGGTCCAGACGAAGTCGCCCGGCTCCAGCCCCACCTGCTGCGCGATCATCATCGTCAGCAACGCGTAGGAGGCGATGTTGAAGGGCACGCCGAGGAACATGTCCGCGCTGCGCTGGTAGAGCTGACAGGAGAGCTTGCCGTCGGCGACGTAGAACTGGAACAGCGCGTGGCACGGTGCGAGGGCCATGTCCGGGATGTCCGCGGGGTTCCAGGCGGACACGAGAAGGCGCCGCGAGTCCGGCGACGTCCGGATCTGCTCGATGACCTCGGCCAGCTGATCGATGCTGCCGCCGTCGGGAGTCGGCCAGGATCGCCACTGGACGCCGTACACGGGGCCGAGGTCGCCGTCCTCGTCCGCCCACTCGTCCCAGATCGAGACGCCGTTCTCCTGCAGCCAGCGGACATTGGAATCGCCGCGCAGGAACCAGAGCAGCTCATACGCGATGGACTTGAAGTGGACGCGCTTCGTGGTGATGAGCGGGAAGCCCTCCGCGAGATCGAAGCGGATCTGCCGCCCGAACACGCTCGTGGTCCCGGTCCCTGTGCGATCGCTCTTGTGCGTGCCCGTCTCGAGCACGTCGCGGAGCAGGTCTTCGTACGGAGTCGGGACAGCGGCGCTCATGGTTGTCAGGATACCCGCCTCGGTCGCCCCGAAGGCGGTGTCATCGGCGCGATGTTCTCGTCACGGATGGACACATCGCGGCACCCCTGGTCCTCCGGCCGTACGCTCGACGTGTGTCCCCCGCACTCGCCCTCGCCGCCGTGGCCGCGCTTCTCGCACTCGCCACCCTCGTCGGTCTCGCGCTTCGTCGGCGTGAGGGTCGTCGACGCAACGGCGGCGACCTGAGGTTCGAGCCGGCGGATGCGGCGGGCGCAGCCTTCGGCGCGAGCGCGACCCTCGTGCAGTTCAGCACCGAGATGTGCACCCGGTGTCCGCAGGTGCGCCGGCTGCTCGGCGCGTACGCTGCCGAGACGACAGGGCTCGCACACATCGAGGTCGACCTCACGCACCGACCCGACCTCTCCGCCCGGTACCGGGTGTTGCAGACCCCCACCACGTTCCTCGTCGACGCCTCGGGTGTCGTCCGAGCCCGATTCGGGGGCGTGCCCGCCCGGGATGCCCTGGCCACAGCCGTCGCCACCCTCGTCTGAAGCGCAGTCTGGAGAACCCGATGACGACATCCGCTGGGATCGACCCGCGAGGCCCCCGTTTCGCCGCCGCGATCACCGCATTCCTCCTCGCCGTTGCGACGTTCCTCGCACTCATCGGCATCTCCACGACTCCCGCCGGCGCAGAGCGCGCCGGCTGGTTCGCCGTCCAGCCGCAGAGCGGCTCCGTCTTCGTACCGGGGGGCGCGTGGGCACTGCCCTCAGTAGAGCCCGTCGCGCGCGTGCTCGACCCGGGCTTCCTCCTTGCGACGCTGATCGCGCTGCTGTTCCTCTGGGGAGTGGTCTCGCCGGCCACCGCACCGTGGGGCGTGCTCTACCGCCGCCTCGTCCGTCCGCGCCTGGCGCCGCCCGTCGAACTGGAGGATCCCCGCCCCCCGCGGTTCGCCCAAGGCGTGGGCCTCGTCGTGGTGGGGCTCGGCCTCCTGCTCCACCTCGCCGGCGTGCCGTGGGCCCTTCCGATCGCCACAGCCGCGGCGTTCCTCGCCGCTTTCCTCAACGCCGTGTTCGCATTCTGTCTCGGCTGCCAGCTCTACCTCCTGCTGCAGCGCGTCGGGCTGACCGGGAGAACGCGCCGCACCGCGTGATCCCGGTTCCCGGCGGCCGTCTCGCTCGGTAGGCTGGCGACCAAGCGACGCCGCTCCCCCGGTGGCGTCAGAACCGGAGGAATCATGCCCGTCACCAGTGAAGCCGCCGCCACCTGGACCGGATCCCTCACGGAAGGCTCCGGCACGGTCGCCTTCTCCTCCTCGCATCTGGGGACGTTCCCGATCGACTGGAAGTCCCGCAGCGAGGGCAGCGACACCACCACGACGCCGGAAGAGCTCATCGCCGCGGCCCACGCCTCCTGCTTCAGCATGGCGCTCTCGCACGCCCTGGCCGAGTACGGCACCCCGCCGGAGCGCGTCGACACCAGCGCCTCGGTCACTTTCAAGCCAGGTGTCGGCATCACCGGCAGCCACCTCAACGTCAACGCCACGGTTCCGGGCCTGACTCCGGAGAAGTTCCAGGAGATCGCCGAGGGCGCCAAGACCGGGTGCCCGGTGTCCCAGGCTCTCGCAGGCATCGAGATCACCCTCGAGGCGACGCTCGCCTGAGCTCCGTGGACGTCAGGCGCGGGACAGGCTGATCGCCTGCCGGATGCTCGCCCTGGCGTCCTTCCTGCGCCCCGCGGCATCCTGCACGACGCCGAGCCGGTAGCGCGCACGCCAGTCCGTGGGTGCCGCCTCCGCTTCCGCCGTGTAGCGCGCGACGAGCGCGTCCGCGTCCTTCCTGGCGATGCGGCCACTGGGCGTGAGCTCGGTCTCGACCGGCGGCATTCCGCCTTCGGCGTCGAGCAGACGCCCCAGACGATCCGCTCCGAAACCGAAGAGCATCTCGCGAACCAGGGCCCATCCGCCGACGGGGGCGAGCACGAGGAGGGTGACGCCCATCCCGATGGAGACCGGCGTCCCGACGGCCAGGAACATGACCGCGAGCCAGCCCGCGACCGCGAGGTACAGCAGGAGGGCCGCCGCCATCAGTGCGACCCCGATCCGCGACATCACGAGCGGATGCCGATGTCGAGCATGTTCTCCAGACCGACCACGACTCCGGACGCGGTGGCCGCATACGGCACAGCCAGCCGGATCCCCGGCGCGTAGGCCAGCGCCGGGTCGGTGGTGTCATGCGTGAACGTGAGCGACTCCCCCGGCCCGGACAGGATCACCTCCTGCTTCGCGATCACCCCGGGCCGCCGGAGGGAGTGGATGGGCACGCTGCCGACCTGCTGCCCCCGCGCGCGCTGATCCGCATGCGGGGCGCTGACGGGGCCCTGGGACGCCCTCGCGGCGGCGATCAACTCCGCCGTGCGGACGGCGGTACCGCTCGGGGAGTCGACCTTGGTCTCCCGATGCGCCTCGACGATCTCCGCGGAGCCGAAGTACGGCGCGGCGGCCGCGGCGAGGGCCGAACCGAGCACGGAGCCGAGGGAGAAGTTGGGGATGAAGACCGCTCCGGTGTCAGCGGCCTCGACCAGCGGCCGCACGAGCGCGATCCGCTCGGCCGACCAGCCGGAGGTGGCGACGAGGATGTTGAGGCCGTGCTCGACGGCGGTGCGGACCACATCGATGCTGATCTGCGGAGTGGACGCGTCGATCACGAGGTCCGCTCCCGCGAGCTCCGAAAGGTCACTCGCCGAGGTCAGCACCCGGCTCACCTCGAAGCCTTCCAGCTCGCCGATCACCGCGCCGATGATCGTTCCGAGCTTTCCGGTCCCGCCGACGAGGGCTACCTTCGTGGTCATGCGTCCAGTCTATTTTCCGGGCGTCGAGCGGAGGCCGCGGCGCGCGGATACGGTGATCACACCAACAGCGCGTCGGGAATCCCCGTCCGCAACTCCATCGGCAGGTGGCCGGTGTCGTTGTGCGTGAGCAGGGTCCACGGCCGACCCTGCTTCTGGGCGATCACCGTCAGTCCGCAGTGCGACTGGTTCAGCGTCATCCACCGCCAGTCGGGTGCGGCGAGCACCTCGCGCACGAACCACGAGATCACGAAGTTGTGTGTGATGAGCACCTCGTGCACGTCTCCGGTCTTCCGCACGAGGAACTCGTTGACGGCGTCGGACATCTGGGCGCGACCGGCCTCGATCTCGGCTTCGGTCACCGAGCCGAAGAAGGGTTCGAACACCGCCGGGGTCTCCTCTGTCATCCCCGTGGGGACGCAGTCGAACAGCAGAGCGGACGGCGCGGGGTCCACGGACGGGAGGCGACCGGCGATCGATCGCGCCGTCTCGGCCGCGCGGAGCAGCGGCGAATGCCACACGGCGTCGAGCGGGAGCCCGGACAGCCGATCCGCGATCAGCTCCGCCTGCCGCTGGCCGCGCGGCGAAAGGGGTCCGTCGGCGAGACCGTGCTCGGCATCCTGATGTTCACCGTGTCTGACCAGATATATGTAGTGCGTCACAACTCGCTCGCTCGCCTCATCGCCAGCATCCGCCGGTCTTCCTCTTCCACCCTATGTCACGGGCAGCGGAAGCTCAGGCGCCCGCGCGGGTGAGGTCGGCCACCTGCGCCCGGGACAGCGTCACACCGGCGCCCTGCATGAGCTCGTCGACATGGTCGGTCGCGAATGTGTTCACGATCGGCGCGGCGACCGTGCGCTGCGCGAGCAGCCAGGCGATGGACACAGCGGCCACCGGCACTGCCAGTTCGGCGGCCACCTGATCCAGCGCGCGCAGCACCTTCGTACCGCGGCGGTTGAGATTCCCTCGCAACTGCTCTCCGCGGACGCCTCGTGACGCGAGCGCCTTGGTGCGGTGGCGCCCGGACAGGAACCCGTGCTCCAGCGCATGGGACGGCGTGACCGCGAGGTTCTGCGCGCCGGCCACGAGCCGCAGATCGCCTTCGAACGGCTGCCGCCGCACGAGGTTGTAGGGCGTGTCGATCACAGTGATCCGCGGGTACCCTGCGGACGCGAGGATGCGGGCCTCCACCAGCCGCTCCGGGGTGAAGCCGTACGCGCCGAGCGCGCCGATCTTCCCGGCCTCGACGAGCCACTCGACCGTGGCCAGCGTGTCTTCGAGGTTGGTGGTCGCATCCAGCGTGGCGTCCAGGTACAGCACGTCGATGCGCTCGACGCCGAGCCGGGTGAGCGACCCCTCGACGGCGCGGACGAGGTTGACCGACCCCAGACCGGGGTTGTCGGCATGCGCTCCGATGCGGACGCTGAGGACGACGCGCTCCCGTTGGTCGCGCGACCGCAGCCACTGCCCGAGGATGTGCTCGCTCCGACCGCCGGAGAATCCGTCCGCCGTATGGATGGCGTTGCCGCCGAACTCCACGTAGCGATCGAGGATGCCGTGGCTCGTCTCGAGATCGACGTTCCACCCGAACTCCGCGGCGCCGAGCATCAACGGGAACGTCTCGTATCCGGTCTCGCCGATGGCGGTGCGGATGGACTCCCCCACACCGGGGCCGACGATGGGGATCGGGGCGGAGGGATGATCCTCGTGCTCGAGCGCGACGCGTTCCGCGTCGGGACCTGCGCCTACGCCGAACAACCGCATACTCTCACCCCCGCTGCGATCGGCTGGACCGATCGACATCACTGCTTCTCCGGCACCCCCCGGTGCGTACTTCGAGGGTATGCGACGTGCGCGAGCGTCCCGGCCAATCCGGGGAACGGCGCGCAAACTTCCCATAACGTTTCGATCACGGATCAAACGACGGAACCCGGGCCCCTCCCGACGGAGGGACCCGGGTTCCGTGCCGACCGTGTCCTACTCGGCGGCGGCGTCCTCGGCCGGAGCCTCGTCCGCGGCGGGTGCGTCGTCGAGCACGGGCTCGAGCGACAGCTTGCCGCGGTCGTCGATCTTCGTGATCTTGACGAGGATCTTCTGGCCGACGGAGAGCACGTCCTCGACGTTCTCCACACGCTTGCCACCGGCGAGCTTGCGCACCTCGGTGACGTGCAGCAGGCCGTCCTTGCCCGGCAGCAGCGAGATGAAGGCGCCGAAGGTGGCGATCTTCACGACGGTGCCGAGGAACTGCTCGCCGACCTCCGGGTTGGTCGGGTTGGCGATCGCGTTGACCTGGGCGCGGGCGGCCTCGGCCGAGGGGCCGTCGGTCGCGCCGATGTAGACGGTGCCGTCCTCCTCGATGGAGATCTGCGCACCGGTCTCGTCCTGGATCGCGTTGATCGTCTTGCCCTTCGGGCCGATCAGCTCACCGATCTTGTCGACCGGGATCTGGACGCTGATGACGCGCGGCGCGGTGGGCGCCATCTCGTCAGGCGCGTCGATCGCGGCGTTGAGGACGTTGAGGATGGTCAGACGAGCATCCTTGGCCTGGGTCAGCGCGCCCGCGAGCACCGACGACGGGATGCCGTCGAGCTTCGTGTCGAGCTGGATGGCGGTGACGAACTCGCTGGTACCGGCGACCTTGAAGTCCATGTCACCCAGCGCGTCCTCGGCACCCAGGATGTCGGTCAGCGCCGCGTAACGGGTCTCGCCGTTCACCTCGTCGGAGACCAGACCCATCGCGATGCCGGCGACGGGAGCGCGCAGCGGCACACCCGCGTTCAGCAGCGACAGGGTCGAGGCGCACACCGAACCCATCGACGTGGAGCCGTTGGAGCTGAGCGCCTCGGACACCTGACGGATCGCGTACGGGAACTCCTCGCGGCTCGGCAGCACCGGCACGAGCGCGCGCTCGGCGAGGAAGCCGTGCCCGATCTCGCGACGCTTCGGCGAACCCACGCGGCCGGTCTCACCGGTCGAGTAGGGCGGGAAGTTGTAGTGGTGCATGTAGCGCTTGCTCGTCGTGGGCGACAGCGAGTCGATCTGCTGCTCCATCTTGAGCATGTTCAGCGTGGTGACGCCCAGGATCTGGGTCTCGCCGCGCTGGAAGATCGCGGAGCCGTGCACGCGCGGGATGACCTGCACCTCGGCGTCGAGCGGACGGATGTCCGCCAGGCCGCGGCCGTCGATGCGGGTGCCCTCGGTGAGGATGCGACCGCGGACGATCTTCTTCGTGACGGACTTGTACGCCGCGGAGAACTCCAGCGGTGCCGCAGCCGGGAGCGAGCCCGCCTCGGTGGCCTCGATGAGCTCGGCCTTGACGCGATCCTTGATCGCGTCGTCGGCGTTCTGACGCTCGGTCTTGTCGGCGATCTGGTACACGTCGCTCAGCTCGGCGAAAGCACGCTCGGACACGAAGTCATAGACCTCGTCGCTGTACGCGGGGAAGACCGGGTAGACGCCCGGCTCCTTCGACGCGGTGGCGGCGAGCTCGGCCTGCGCCTTGACGAGCTGGGCGATGAACGGCTTCGAGGCCTCGAGGCCCTGGGCCACGATGGTCTCGTCGGGCTTGGTGGCGCCGGCCTTGATCAGGTTCCAGCTGCCCTCGGTCGCCTCGGCCTCGACCATCATGATCGCGACGTCTTCGGAGCCGTCGGCCTTGGTGACCACGCGACCGGCGACGATCAGGTCGAACACGGCCTCGGAGACCTGCTCGGCGGTCGGGAACGCGACCCACTGGTCCTCGTGCTGGCCGTGACCGGGGATGAACGCGAGGCGCACACCGGCGACGGGGCCCGAGAACGGCAGACCCGAGATCTGCGTCGATGCGGAGGCGGCGTTGATCGCGAGGGCGTCGTAGAACTCGCCCGGGGCGATCGAGAGGACCGTGATGACGATCTGGACCTCGTTGCGCAGACCGTCGACGAACGACGGACGCAGCGGACGGTCGATCAGACGGCAGACCAGGATCGCCTCGGTCGAGGGGCGACCCTCACGACGGAAGAACGAGCCGGGGATCTTGCCGGCGGCGTAGGAGCGCTCCTCGACGTCGACCGTCAGCGGGAAGAAGTCGAAGCCCTCACGCGGGTGCTTGCCCGCGCTCGTGGCCGAGAGCAGCATGGTCTCGCCGTCCAGGTAGGCGGCGACGGCGCCCTGAGCCTGCTGCGCGAGGCGGCCGGTCTCGAAGCGGATGGTGCGGGTGCCGAAGCGGCCGTTGTCGAGAACGGCCTCGGTGGCGGTGATTTCAGGACCTTCCAAGAGGTCTCTCCTTCTTTGTTTAGACTCGCGAATCCGTGTGACGCGCGAGCATGTTCAAAGGAGCGGAACGGAAGGGTTCGGGCGCGCGGGCACTCCCGCGAATCTCGCCTGCGCTGGCCACCAGTAGAAAGCCACCCGACGTGTGCCGAGGAACCCACCACAGGGGACCAGCTTCTCCGCCGATCGCTCCATGAGTCGATATGAAATTGTCGGATGACCGGGGTCACCCTCGACCACACTACCAGCGTGCGCCCTCAGTCCCGAGGGTTCCCCACGCGGTTCGGTCACGACACCGCACCGTCACCCGACGTTCACCGCCCGTCCGCCGGGGCGAGGGACGGGTCGGCTGTGCTGGGCGCATGCGGATGTCGGTGATCGGTTGCGGGTATCTGGGAGCGGTGCACGCTGCGGCGATGGCCTCGCTCGGTCACGACGTCGTGGGCATCGACGTGGACGAGCGCAAGGTGGCCGACCTCGCCGCAGGCGCCGCGCCCTTCTTCGAGCCGGGCCTCGACGAGCTCCTCGACGCGGGGCTGCGATCCGGGCGGTTGCGCTTCGCCTCGGATGCCGCGGCCGCTTCCGGGGCGGATGTGCACTTCCTCGCCGTCGGCACCCCGCAGTCCGCCTCCGGTCCCGCGGCCGACCTCCGCTACATCGACGCGGCGATCGACGGGCTGCTCCCCCACCTGCGGCCGGGCGCGGTGGTGGCCGGGAAGTCGACGGTCCCCGTGGGCACGGCCGCGCGCCTCGCCCGTCGGATCGAGCAGACCGGGGCGACGCTCGCCTGGAACCCCGAGTTCCTCCGGGAAGGCTGGGCCGTCCACGACACGCTCACCCCCGACCGCCTGGTGGTGGGGGCCGATGACACCCCGGAGGGCGCCGCCGCCGTCGACCTGCTCCGCCGCGTATACGCCGCGGCGATCGATGCGGGCTCCCCGTTCCTGGTCACGGACCTCGCCACCGCGGAGCTCGTCAAGGGCGCCGCCAACGCCTTCCTCGCGACGAAGATCTCCTTCATCAACGCCATGGCCGAGGTCGCCGAAGCCGCCGGTGCCGACGTCACCCTCCTCGCCGAAGCCCTCGGCCACGACTCACGCATCGGCCGCCGCTATCTCGGCTCCGGGATCGGGTTCGGAGGCGGCTGCCTCCCGAAGGACATCCGCGCGTTCGCCGCCCGCGCCGAGGAGCTCGGCCGCGGCGAGGCCGTCGCCTTCCTGCACGAGGTGGACGCCATCAATCTCCGCCGGCGTGATCGCGCCGTGCGTCTGGTCGTCGATGCCCTGGACGGCCTGGTCTCCGGACGGAGGATCGCCGTCCTCGGCGCGGCCTTCAAACCCTTCAGCGACGACGTCCGCGATTCTCCCGCGCTGGAGGTGGCCGTGCGGCTGCGCGGACTCGGCGCGGATGTCGTCGTGACGGACCCGGCGGCGATCGAGAACGCCCGTGCGCGGCATCCGCAGCTCGGATACACGTCGTCCAGGGATGAGGCCCTGCGGGACGCGGACGCTGTCGTCGTCGTCACGGAGTGGGACGAGTACCGCCGCGAGCTCAGTCCGCAGCACGCCGGCGGGCTCGTGCGGGGCCGGATCGTGATCGACGGACGGAACTGTCTGGACGCCGCCGCCTGGCGAGCCGCCGGCTGGACGTACCGCGGTATGGGGCGACGCTGAGGGCTGCCGTCCCTCAGACCACGCTGGCGTCACGCTCGACGGAGGAGCGTCCCACGTAGACGTAGTCGTCGTGCTTCGCCCGACGGCCGTCTCCCGCGGCACGGCCGTGGAGTCGCCGCCACACCCACGGCAGCGCGTGCCGCCGCCACCAGGCCGCGCGGCCGATCGGCTCGTTCTCGTGCAGGGCCGCATCCAGCAGCCCGAGCGCGTCCGCGTGCGGCACCCCGAGCACCTCGGCGACCCGATAGGCGAGGAAGCGGTGTCCGCGACTGCTGAGGTGCACCAGGTCCTCGCCCCAGTGCTGCCGCTCCGCCAGCACCGGATGCAGATCCGTGTCGATGAGGATCGCACCGGTCCGCGCCGCGATCCCCGCGAGGGCCGTGGCGAAGGCGGAGAAGCGCCGGGTGTACAGCGCCGCCGCGCGTCGGTCCGGGAGGAACGGGGTGACCAGGACCACGTCGGCGCCGGTCGCGCGCACTCGCCGCACGGCGGCCTCCAGACTCGCGGCGAGCGCCGGCACGGCGGCACGGTGCTTCACGAGATCGTTGGCGCCCACCAGCACGGTGACCAGATCGGGTCGGAGCTCCAGTGCGCGCTCCAGTTGCGGGCCGCACACGTCGGCCACGCGCTTCGAGCGGACCGCGAGGTTGGCGTAGTGGAGGCCGCCCCGCGCGGCGAGGAGCAGGGCGAGCCGGTCCGCCCACCCGCGGAGTGCACCGTCCGGCCCTGGGTCGCACAGTCCCTCGGTCAAGGAGTCGCCGAGCGCGACCACCCGCCGCCACCGTCGCGACGGGGCGGGCGCGGCCGGTTCCGGTCGGACGAGGCGGCGAGCGCGCAGACGGCTGTCCACGGCGTGCAGCGCCCGCGCCTCCTCGAAGTGCCCCAGGAGCTGATCCCCGAGGTGCTCCCAGCTTCGTCCCTGCACAGCGCTCCAGCCTGCTTGCCCGAACGCTCGGCGGGTCTGCTCGTCCCCGGCGAGAGCGGTCACGCGTCGCCGGAGGTCGGCGAGGTCCCCGGGGCGGTAGAGCCAGCCGTCCACGCCGGCCCTCACCAGATCGAGCGGCCCTCCGCGACCGGTGGCGACCACGGGCACCCCGCTCGCGTGGGCCTCCTGCAGCGTCTGGCCGAACGTCTCGCTCTCTCCCGGATGCACGAACACGTCGAAGGAGGCCAGCACGGTGGCGAGCGCATCCCCGTCGAGCCTCCCGAGGAACAGAGCGTCGGGAAGCTGTTCCTGCAGCCGGTCCCGCCGTGGCCCGTCGCCGACGATGACCAGACGGGCGCCGGGGATGCCGTGCAGCGCGGCGAGATCCTCCACCTGCTTCTCCGCGGCGAGGCGTCCGACGTAGCCGATGACGATCTCCGCTCCCCATTCCGCTCGGAGCGCGTCGCTGCGCCGGGAGGGGTGGAAGCGCTCCGCGTCCACCCCTCTCCCCCAGGATCGGAGTCGGTCGACGCCGAGGCGACCGAGCTGGTGCGCGGATTCGGAGGACGGCGTGAGTGTGAGGGTCGCTCGCCGGTGGAGCCGTGCGATATGGGCGTGGGCCATGCCGGTCGTCGCGGCGACGCGATACCTCTCCGTGTATGCGGCCACATCGGTCTGGTAGGCCGCGACCGTCCCGATGCCGCCGCGTTCTGCGGCGAGCAGCCCGCGCCACCCGAGGGCGAACGGCGACGCCAGGTGGACGACATCGGGGCGGAAGCGGCCGAGCTCGGTTCCGATCCGACGGGTCGTCGCCGCGCCGACGCGGACATCCCGGTATCCGGGGAGCGGCACGCTGCGGATCGCCGTGACGGGGGCACCGTGCAACCGCTCCGGGATGCCCGTGGCGGCGGGAGCGAGCACACAGGCCTCGTGCCCTCGCCGCTCCAGATGGCGGAGGATCTGCATCACGGATCCGGTCACGCCGTTCATGTGCGGAAGGAAGGACTCGGTGACGATCGCGACTCTCACCCCCTCAGGATGACGGTGCACCTCGCCCCCGCTGCGAGAAACCGGCGTCGAGCACCGGATGTTCACCGGATGCTGGATCACGGGTCACCGGCTATCCGCGCGTTGGTTCCCGTTCACCGTCCCAGGGCAGGGTGGCGGTGTGTCGACAGACCTGCTCGCTGACGTCCTCGCCGGTCCCTGGAGCCTGGCCGCGATGAGCCTGCTCGTGCTCGGGGACGCGTTCTTCGTCGTCGTCCCCGGGGAGATCGCCGTGACAGCCCTCGGCGCGGTCGCGATGACGACCGGAACGCCCGCGCTCTGGGCGGTGGTGCTCTGCGCGGCGGGGGCGGCAGCGCTCGGTGACGCCTGCTGCTATCTGATCGGGTGCGTCGTCGGCACCGAGCGCTGGGGCTGGATGAGAGGCCGCCGCATGCGGCAGGCCCTCGGCTGGGCACGCGACCGGCTGGACCGCGGCACGGCCACGGTGCTGTTCACCGCTCGTTTCGTCCCGTTCGCCCGGCTCGCCGTGAACCTCGTGGCGGGCGCCTCCCGGATCCACCCGCCCCGCTATCTGGCTCTCGTGACGCTCGCCGCGACCGGGTGGGCGGCATACCAGGCCGCGATCGGCGCGCTCGTCGGCGCGGTGCTGGCCGGCGGCCCCCTCGTCGCGGTCCCGGTGTCGGTCGCCCTGGCCGTCGGTATCGGGCTCGGGGTCGACCGGCTCACGCGAGGGCGGGAGCGGTGACACTCGCCGCTGCTCCTGCCGTGCCCTAGGCTCGGGAGCATGAGCACCGAAGAAGGCGCCGGCTCCTCCTCGGAGGACATGAAGCGCAAGTTCAAGGAAGCGCTCGAGAAGAAGAACGCGCACCACCGGCAGGGCGAGGCCCACCTCGACGGCGATTCCGCCGTGCACGCCGCCAACGCCCCGCAGACGCGGCGCGAGTTCCGACGCAAGAGCGGTTGACCGTGCGGATGCGGGAGCCGGTCCACGGCTCCCGCATCCCTCTCCGCAGACACGGACACGCCCCGCGCCGAAAGGCACGGGGCATGTCGCTCTCGAGAGGCCCCCTGTCACCCTCCGGCGAGACCGCCGAGCATGTGGCCGAACGAGCGCCCCTCACCCAGGTAGGTCGCGGGATCGAAAGGGTCGACGACGGTGGCAGCCTCCCGGCGCGCGACCGCATCGGCGAGTTCCCTCGCCCCCTTCTCGACGCGCTTCGCCAACGGTGCGACATCGTCTCCGGCGCCGCCCCAGTCGCTCGACGCCGCGAAGACCCCTGTGGAGACGGCCTCGGCGTGCAGGTAGGCGAACAGCGGACGGATCGCGTAGTCGATCGCGAGCGAGTGCCGCGGTGTCCCCGCGTTCGCCCCGATCAGCACGGGCTTCCCCGTGAGCGCGTCCGGGTCGAGCACATCGATGAACGACTTGAACAACCCGGAGTAGCTCGTGGAGAAGATCGGCGTCACCGCGATCAGCGCGTCGGCCGAGACGACGGTGTTGATCGCCGTCTCGAGTGCAGGCGGCGCGAAGCCGGTCAGCATGTTGTTCGTGATGTCGTGCGCGTGGTCGCGCAGCTCGATCACGTCGACCGTGGCCTCGATGTCGCGCTCCGCGAGCGCCTTCACGGTCTCCGCCGCCAGTCGGTCGGCGAGCATCCGGGTGGACGACGGGTTGGAGAGACCCGCCGAGACGACGGCGATGCGACGCGTGGTCATGTCAGGCCTCCTTCCGGCCGAGTCCGAACGCGGCTCCCGCGGGAGCCGGCGTGTCCTGGTAGGGCGAGTCCCCGGTGAGGTTGTCGCCGCGGTTCGCGCCGGGACGCGCCTGCCGGGTGGGTCCGTCTCCGTAGGTCGCCTGCACGCGCGCGGCGTGGGTCGGCGCGTCGGGCACCGTGGACGGGCGGTCCTTCGCCAGCTCCTTGCGGAGCACCGGCACGACCTCGGAACCGAGGATGTCCAGCTGCTCGAGCACCGTCTTCAGAGGCAGGCCGGCGTGGTCGATGAGGAACAGCTGACGCTGGTAGTCGCCGTAGTGCTCCCGCATCGCCGCATAGCGGTCGATCACCTGCTGCGGCGATCCCACGGTGAGCGGGGTCATCTCGGTGAAGTCCTCCATGCTGGGACCGTGACCGTAGACCGGGGCGTTGTCGAAGTACGGGCGGAACTGGTTCACCGCGTCCTGCGACTTCGCCGCCATGAACACCTGGCCGCCGAGACCGACGATCGCCTGCTCCCGCGTGCCGTGACCGTAGTGCTCGAAGCGCTGACGGTACAGCTCGATGAGGCGCTGGTAGTGCTCCTTCGGCCAGAAGATGTTGTTCGCGAAGAACCCGTCACCGTAGTAGGCGGCCTGCTCGGCGATCTCGGGTGTGCGGATGGAGCCGTGCCACACGAACGGCGCGATGCCGTCGAGGGGACGCGGGGTCGAGGTGAAGCCCTGCAGCGGGGTGCGGAACTTGCCCTCCCAGTCCACGACGTCCTCGCGCCACAGCTTGTGCAGGAGCGCGTAGTTCTCGATCGCCAGCGGAAGCCCCTGGCGGATGTCCTGGCCGAACCAGGGGTACACCGGGCCGGTGTTGCCGCGACCGAGCATGAGGTCCATGCGGCCGTCCGAGACGTGCTGCAGCATCGCGTACTCCTCCGCGATGCGCACCGGGTCGTTCGTCGTGATCAGCGTCGTCGAGGTCGAGACGATGAGCCGCTCGGTCTGTGCGGCGAGCGCGGCGAGGAACGTGGTGGGACTGGACGACCAGAACGGCGGGTTGTGGTGCTCGCCGATCGCGAAGACGTCGAGTCCGACCTCCTCGGCATGCGTCGCGATGGCCAGCGTCGCCTTGATCCGCTCCTGCTCGCTGGGGGTGACTCCCGTGGTGGGGTCGCGGGTGATGTCGCTGACCGACATGATGCCGAACTGCATCGCCTGCGCGCCTGACTGCTCGCTCATGATTGCTCCGTGTTCTCCGAATCGGATGCTCGACATCCGGTTCTATTCATTTGAATGTAATTGGGTCAACGCGTGCAGGGCAACTTTATTCCCGGCCGGTAGCCTCGGAGAATGAGCACCACCGGAGTCGGGACGACGGGGTCCAGCACAGGGCCGGTCGACCGCAAACGCCGACGCGTGCCCTTCTGGGACAACGCGCGGTACGCCTGCATCGTCCTCGTGGTCCTGGGGCACGCGATCCAGCGCCTCATCTACGACTCGGACATCGCCTTCGCCCTCTACCTGGCGCTGTACGCCTTCCACATGCCGGCGTTCGCCATCATCTCGGGTTACTTCTCCAAGTCGGGCTCCCCCACCCGGACGCAGATGGCCCGCGTCATCACCGACATCATCCTCCCCTACGTCATCTTCGAGGCGCTCTGGACGCTCACCAAGTGGCTCGTGGAGGGAGAGACCACCCCGAACCCGACGCAGCCCAGCTGGACGCTCTGGTTCCTGCTCGCGCTCGGGATCTTCCGCCTCGTCCTCCCCTACCTCGCCCTGCTGCGCTGGCCGTTGCTGTGGACGGTGGTCATCTCCGTCGGCGCGGGCTATCTCCCGAACGTCGACAGCACCTTCTCGCTCTCGCGCACCCTGGGCCTGCTGCCCTTCTTCGCCCTCGGCTGGTGGCTCAGGGAGCGGAACATCGTCGACCGCCTGCGTCTCCTCGACTTCCGCCCGTGGTGGGTCCGGATCACCGCCGTCGCCGTCCTCGGCACCGCCGGGTGGGCTGCGTGGAACTGGCTCCCCGTCTGGCAGGCCACGGATCTGCGGCATTGGCTGTTCTACGAGGCCTCCTACTCCGACCTCGTCGGGGACCAGTGGTGGGCCGGCGGCATCCGTTTCGCGCTCCTGCTCCTCGCCGTCGTCCTCTGCGCCGCGTTCTTCGTCCTCATCCCCCGCAGGTCCTACTGGTGGACCACCTTCGGCCAGTACACGATGTACGTCTATCTGCTGCACTCGTTCGTGCTCTACCCGTTCCGGGAGAGCGGCGTGCTGCGCGACCTCGAGCCGACCTGGTTCTGGCTCCCTGCGGTCACGGCGCTCTCGGTGGTCCTCGCACTGCTGCTCGCGACCACGCCCGTGCGGCGGGTGTTCCGTCCGCTCGTGGAGCCGCGGCCGCGGTGGCTGTTCGCCGATCCCGAGCTCGCGTCGCGGGAAGGCCGCCGCAACGATCCGACCGGATCCCGGCGTCCGCGATGACAGCCGCCCACCCCGCGTCCGAGGTCAGGGATCGGCTCGTCGCCATCGCCGACTCCCAGGGTTTCGCCGCGCACGGGCTCCACGTGCGCATCGGCGAGGACACCGCAGGTCACCGCTGGGCACCCGACGTCCGGGAGGACGTGCACTCGATCGCGAAGGGCGTCTGCGTGCTGGCCACGGCCCTCGCCGCCGACGACGGACTGATCCGCCTGGACGACACCGTCGCCACCCTCCTCCCGGACCACGAGCTCGGCGACGGTGTCGCTCAGGTCACCCTGCGTCACCTGCTGTCGATGTCGAGCGGCATCGACCTTCCGTGGTCCGAGACGCTGATGACGGACTGGCCGGATCTGGCCCGCGAGTTCCTGCGACGGCCCTCGCGCGGGCGTGTGTTCCAGTACTCCAACGCGAGCACCTATACCGCGATGACCGCCCTCGCGACCCGCGTGGGCGACATCGGCGACTACCTCTCGACGCGCCTCTTCGCCCCGCTCGGCATCGAGGACGTGGTCTGGTCGCGATGCCCGAACGGACGCATCGAGGCGGGTGGCGGCCTGCCGCTCCGCACCGAGGAGGTCGCGCGCCTGGGGCTGCTCATCCGCGATCGCGGCTCCTGGCAGGGTCGTCGACTGGTCGCCCCGGAGTGGATCGACGCCATGCACGAGGACGGCGTCGTCGCGGGCGTCAACCCGGGCTACGACCGCTATGCGCTCGCGGGCTGGCAGGGTCCGGGGCGGGCGTGGCGGCTGCACGGGGCTCACGGCCAGCTGCTGCTGTTCCTCGGCGACGCGGTGGTGACGGTGACCGCTCACGATCACGCCGGAGCGGATGCGTTCGCCGCGGACGCCGTCGCCGTCCTCGAAGACGTCGCCGCCGGCTGAGTCCTGCTCAGGCGAACAGCTCCGCCCCCACGTACGAACCCGGTCGCGCGCCCGGCGGGATCGCCCAGATGCCTGAGCCCACGTGACGGATGTACTCGTTGAGACGGTCGGTCGACAGTCGGCGCTGCAGACTGATGAACTGGGCGGGATCACGCTGGTAGGACAGGAACAACAGCCCGGCGTCGAGTCGCCCGAGGGCGTTGTTGCCGTCGACGTAGTTGTACCCACGGCGCAGGATGCGGATGCCGTCGTTCTGCTCGGGATGCGCGAGCCGGACGTGACTGTTCGCATCGATCTTCGTGCCGCGGAAGTCCGGGGCCGTGAACTCGTCACCGCCGGAGAGCGGCGCCCCCACGCCCTTGTCCCGTCCGATGATCGTGTCCTGCTCGGCCAGCCGCACCCGGTCCCAGGTCTCGATGAGCATGGCGATCTTCCGCGCGACGAGGTACGAACCGCCGGCCATCCAGGACGGCTCGTCGTCGGTCGAGACCCAGACGTGGTCCGCGAGCGCCGTGGCGTCGTCGGCGAGGATGTTGGCCGTGCCGTCCTTGAAGCCGAAGAGGTTGCGCGGCGTCGCCTGGCCGGCCGTGGTACGAGAGGTCTTGCCGAATCCGAGCTGCGACCAGCGCAGGCGCGCCCGCCCGAACGCGATGCGGCTGAGGTTGCGGATCGCGTGGACCGCGACCTGGGGGTCGTCGGCACAGGCCTGGATGCACAGGTCGCCGTGCGACGCCTCGGGATCGAGGTCGTCCCCGAGGAAGGCCGGAAGCCGCTCGAGACCGGGTGGCCGCTGGGCGGCGAGACCGTAGCGATCGCCGTCCTCGTTCTCGAACAGTCCAGGACCGAACCCGAACGTGAGGGTCAGACCCGCGGCGGGGAGCCCCAGCGCCTCCCCCGTGTCATCCGGGGGCGCTTCGGCGGGACCGTTCACCGCGCCGCTCGCACTCACCTCCAGGCCCTGCGTCATCCGCGCCGCGGCGTACGACCAGTCCTGCAACAGGGAGATGAGGTCGTCCCGGTCGGTGCGGGGCATCATGTCGAAGCTCGCGAAGTGCAGGTGGTCCTGCACGGGCGTCGTGATGCCCGCCTGGTGCGCACCGAAGAACTCGTACCGCGACTCGGCGTCTTCCGCGGCTCGCGCCCGTCCGAGCGCCACGCCGCCGGCCGTCCCGGCCCCGAGGCCGACGGCCAGGCCCGCGACCCCGCCGCCGACGGCCAGCCCGAGCAGCCCGCGGCGGCTGAGACCGCCGCCGGAGGGCGCAGTAGGCACCCCCGCCGATGCCTCGTGGGCCTCCGGTTCCGACTCGTTCACGTCCATGCCTGCCCGTGCACCGTCGTCAGTCGAGCACCGTGCCGGTGAGCTGCGAGAGCGGCTCCGCCAGGGCGTTGATGAGATCGGTGAACTCCCGCTTGTCCGCTTCGGTCAGCTCGCCGTACCCCACGAAGCCCTCTGCGAGCGAGCCGTGCGCGGCGAGGGACTCCTCGAGGGCGGTGTATCCGGTCTCGATCTCGGAGACGAGGGCCTCGCCGTCGTCTCCCTGCGCCGCGGCGAAGTCCTGCACCAGCGAGAAGGCCATCTTGGAGCCCTCGACGTTCGCGGCGAAGTCGAAGAGATCCGTGCCGGACCACCAGTCCTCCTCGCCGGAGATCTTGCCGGTGGCCACCTCGTCGAGCAGGGCGATCGCGCCGTTGGAGATGCCGCCGATCCCCTGGTCGTCCAGTGCGGTGGTGAAGTCGTCCGAGTGCACGTAGTCGTACAGCTCCTGCACGTCGGCCAGGAGCAGGTCGCCGTAATCGGCGCGCTCCGCGGGCGTGGACGGCGCCCAGTCCTGCCATGCCGGGGTCTCTCCGTCGGCGTTCAACGCGTCCTTCGCCGGCACCCAGAGGTCCTTCTCGATGCGGTGGAAGCCGGTCCAGTCCAGGCCCTCGGCCACCGCATCGACCTCTCGATAGTCGATCCGCGGGTCGAGGTCCCCGAGCGCCTCGGCGACGGGCTCGATGCGCTCGTAGAACGCCCTCGTCTGTGGGAAGAGCGTGCGGGCGGTCTCGTCGTCGCCGGACTCGTAGGCGGCCACGAGGTCTTCCACGGCCGGCACGAGCTGCCCGACCTGATCCTTCACGAACGCCCCGTAGAGATCGACGGCCTTCTGCTTCTGCTCGGCGTCGGGGCCGTCCACCGCCACGCGGTCTCCGGTCACCGTGAACGAGGCCCGGCCGACACCGTCGCCGACCATGCCCGGCTTGCAGAGCGTGAAGTACTCGCCCGGCTGGGCGACCACCGTGAGGGTGCGGGACGCAGCCGGGGCGATGTTCTCGACCTCGCCGACGATCCGCAGACCGTCCTCGGCCAGCAGGTAGAACTCGGAGACCTGGTCGGTGTCGTTCTTCACATCGAACGTCAGCGTCCCGCTCTTCGCGGTGGACGCGGAGACGGCGCAGTCCGTGGCGGTGGATGAGACGTCGAACGCCGCGGTCGCCTGGGCATCGCTCTTCGCGACGCAGCCGCTCAGGAGGAGGACGGCGGTGCCCGCGGCGGCTGCCGCGGCGAGGACCCGGTGCGAGGTGATCATGCTGCTCCTTGCTGTGTGAGGGAGGACGTCGAGGTGGCGGCGGAGGCGCCGCGCGTCGAAGGGCGTGCCGAGCGGAGGCCGCGGAGGTAGAGCCCGCCCACGACGAGGATGTAGAGGCCCCAGGCGAGCACCTGCAGCCAGGTCATGGCGGGCATGAAGCCGACCGTGGCCTGCAGGACGGAGGCCAGCGCGCCGCCGGGAGCGATCGCCGCCGACACGTCGAACGCCCAGCCGAACGGGAAGCCGGCCGCGCCCACGGCGACGGCGCCGGTGACCGGGTCGAGCGGAGCGGCGGCGGTGAAGGGACCGGGAAGTGCTCCCGCCTCCTGCAGATCCATCAGGGCGTAGGCGAGGACACCGGCCGCGACGATCACGAGGAAGCCACCCGTCCAGGCGAAGAAGCGCCGCAGGTCCAGGCGCAGCGCCCCGCGGGAGATGAGCCAGCCGAGCAGGACGGCCACGGAGAGTCCCAGGAGCGCGCCGAGGAGGGCCGAGGGGGCATCGCCGAAGGACTGCACCATCGACCACAGCAGCAGCGTCGTCTCGATCCCCTCCCGGGCGACGGAGACGAAGCCGATCGCGATGAGCGCCCAGAGACCGCCCACCGTCAGCGCGCGGTCGATGCCGCCCTCGAGGGTCGCCTTCATGGTGCGGCCGGCACGCTGCATCCAGAAGATCATCCACGTCACCATCGCCACCGCGACGAGGGACAGCCCGCCGCCGATCAGCTCCTGCGCCTGGAACGTGAGTTCGTAGGCCCCGAAGGTGAGGATCGCGCCGATGCCCAGAGCGAGTGCGACCGCAAGGCCGACCCCGGCCCACATCTTCGGCAGCGCGTCACGGCGACCGAGACGGCGGAGGTAAGCGACGAGGATGCCGACGACGAGCGCGGCTTCGAGACCCTCGCGGAGTCCGATGAGGAAGGTGGCGAGCACGGGAGACACTCTCTGGCAGGCGACTGAGGTAAGGCATCCCTTACCGACGAGACTCTAGCACCGTGCTCGGCGCCCGCCCGACACCGGCCACCGAAGTAATGGAGTGCAACAGAGCATCCTCGGGCCTCATCCGCGACATAGCCTCGGTCCATGGCTGAACTCTCGCTCCCCATCCTCGACCTGTCCCAGCTCGACGACGGCCCCGAGGCCGCGGCGCGTTTCCGCGACGACCTCCGCGCGGCCACGCACGATGTCGGCTTCTTCTACCTGACCGGCACCGGCATCTCTCCCGAACTGGAAGCGCGGCTGCATCAGGCCGCCCTCGACTTCTTCGCTCTGCCGGAGGAGGACAAGCTCGCGATCGAGAACGTCAACAGCCCGCACTTCCGCGGCTACACCCGGGTCGGCGGGGAGCGGACGCAGGGCAAGGTCGACTGGCGCGAGCAGATCGACATCGGCCCCGAACGCGAGCCGGTCGAAGGGGGCCCCGCCTTCAACCGCCTCACCGGACCGAACCTCTGGCCCGCCGCGCAGCCGGAGCTCAAGGAGGTCGTCACGGAGTGGCACGACACCCTCACGGAGATCGCCCGCAAGCTCCTGCGCGCCTGGGCCCTCACCCTCGGTGCGGAGGAGAACTACTTCGACGAGCCGTTCCGCGATCCGTCCACCCTGATCAAGATCGTGCGATACCCGGGAACGAACGAGCCGGAACCGCAGCAGGGCGTCGGTGCGCACAAGGACTCCGGTGTGCTCACACTGCTCTGGGTGGAGCCGGGCAAGGGCGGACTCCAGGTCGAGCGTGACGGCGAGTGGGTGTCGGCTCCCCCGGTGCCGGGCGCCTTCGTCGTCAACATCGGCGAGCTGCTCGAGTACGCCACCGGCGGCTACCTCAAGGCGACGAACCACCGGGTGATCTCGCCGCGGGCGCCCGAGGAGCGCATCTCGATTCCGTTCTTCTTCAACCCGGCGCTCGATCAGCAGCTCCCGTTGCTCGAACTCCCTGCCGACCTCGCCGCCGAGGCGACCGGAGTCACCGAGGACCCGAGCAATCCGATCCACGCGACCTACGGCGAGAACGCCATGAAGTCCCGACTGCGCGCACACCCCGACGTGGCGGCCATCCACCACCCTGATCTCGTGGGTGCCACCGCCTGACGGGGTCTCAGAACGACGTCTTGCCGCCCAGGGCGACGATCTCCCGCAGCGCCTGGAGGTGCGCAGCGAAGGCGTCTCGGCCCGTGCTCGTCGACCGCACCCACGTGCGCGAGCGCCCGCCGACGGTCCCCTTGCGCGCGGTCACGTATCCCGCCGCCTGCAGATGGGTGATCGCCTTGCTCAGGGGCGAGTCGCCACACTGCAGCATCTCGCGCAGCGCCGCGAAGTCGAGTTCCATCCAGTCTCCCAAGCCCGCCATGAGCGAGAAGCGGATCGGGGACGCGAAGTTGTCATCCAACCGCGTTCGCGGGTGCGGGACGGCATGGGAGTCAGTCACGTTCCGCACGCCCCGGGATGCAGGTGACCACCGCGAAGCACACGATCACGGCAACCCCACCCCAGACTCCGGCCCGCCCCGCATCGCCGAGCACTCCCGCACCCAAGACGAGTGCCACCGGAACGCACGCGGCGAGCAAGAAGACGAGCACATGCGGCCACCGCCACGACGCGCCGATCGCCGGCAGCCCGACCTCCGAGGTCGAGGCCGCTATCCACGCCACCAGGCAGAGCATCACGAGCAGCGAGATCGCGCTTCGCAGCACATCGTCCGGCGATCCCGCCAGCATGGTCAGCACTCCGATCGCGATGCCGACCAGGGCGGTGCCCCAACGACGTGTGCCCGTAAGAGCGACGGGACCCGGGCGGGAACGGTGCGAGTCGTTCGACGCTCGGAGGAGCTGCACGACTCCGTGCCCCCCGATGCCGACGAGCACCACGGCGGCGGGAAGGAGTACCACGGCTTCGGGGAGCCGCGTGTCCAGGGCGGCGAAGCCGAACACCACGAGTGCGCCGATGAGAACCGCTCCCCCTCCGAGCAGGAACGGCAATCGTGAACGCGTCATCCGCCACTGCAGCCCGGTGCGCTGCGCCATCCCGCTGGACAACTGCCCCCACACGAGGAAGGTGAACAGGACGATCTGCGACGCCAGCACATCGCCGCGCCGGAGAACGAGTGCGAAGGCGACGAGGTAGGCGGCCGTCACCACCGCGTTGCCGATCTCCAGCCGCGCGAGGGCACGCCGGTCGACCGCGCGATCGCGGCGCTCGACCACCGCCTGGGCCGCTGCCAGGTACTGACTGGCGGTCTCGGAGTCCGGCGGGGCCAGAGGGCCCTGACCGGCGATCGGCTTCTGCTCCATCGTGGCCTCCCCGACTTTCCTGGTGGAAAGCTCTAGAACTTTCCTACCGGAAAGTGATGGCCAGGACAAGCCCGGACATGACGAAGGCCGCCCCACACCGTGGGGCGGCCTTCTCAAGAATGTTCTGCGCGATTGAACGCGGGGTCCGTGGTGCCTTATCGGCGAAGACCAAGGCGTGCGATCAGCGAGCGGTAACGCTCGATGTCGACGCTCTGGAGGTAGCCGAGCAGACGACGGCGCTGACCCACGAGCAGGAACAGACCACGACGCGAGTGGTGGTCGTGCTTGTGCTCCTTCAGGTGCTCGGTGAGGTCCTTGATGCGCTGCGTCAGCATCGCGGCCTGCACCTCGGGGGATCCGGTGTCACCGGGGTGCGTCGCGTACTCTTCGATGATCGCCTTCTTGACGTCTGCTTCCAGTGCCATAGATTCGATCCCCTCTCTGCTTGTTGCGCGGCGCCCGACGCCTGATGCGTGAGCTCTCTTTATCCGCGGCCGATCGAACGGCAACCTGACGAGTCTACCAGCCCGGACGACCACGGCGGGACACGGCGCCGGGGACGAGGCGCGTGGGGTCAACTAGGCTCGGGATGTGCAGAAGAAGACCGCCCTGTGAGCTCCCGACGCGGCCATCTGATCGACCTGACTCCGCTGAAGGCGAGCCCGGCCTTCGCCCGGATGTGGATCGGCTCGACACTCGCCGGCATCGGCGGTCAGCTCACCATCGTGACCGTGATGCTGCATGTGTTCGATCTGACCGCGAGCACGTTCGCCGTCTCGATGATCGCCGTCGCGGGCCTCCTCCCGATGATCCTCGCCGGCCTCTACGGCGGGATGCTCGCCGACGCGTTCGACCGGCGGCGGGTCGCGCTCATCGCCGCCACCGTGACCTTCGCCTCCACGGGGCTGCTCGCGGCGCTCACCTGGACCGGCACGGAGACGATCTGGTGGCTGTACGCGCTGAGCATCGTGAACTCGGCGGCGAACTCCGTCGGCATGGCCACGCGGACCGCGATCGTCCCCCGGCTCATCCCCCGCAGCATGCTCGCGGCCGCGTCCGCGCTCAACGGCGTCGCGTTCGGGCTCACGGTCATGGCGGGTCCGGCCCTCGCCGGGCTCCTGGTGGCGCTCACCGGATACGGCTGGACGTACACGATCGACGTCGTGCTCATGCTGTCGATGTTCCTCGGCCTGTGGACGCTCCCCGCCCTGCGACCCGAAGGCGACATCGTGCGCCCCGGCCTCGCCTCGCTCGTCGACGGCTGGCGCTTCCTCCGCCGCGCGGGCAACATCCGGATGCAGTACGTCATGGACATCATCGCGATGACGTTCGGACAGCCGCTCGTGCTCTTCCCGGCACTCGGCACGGTCATCCTCGGCGGCGGGGCCTTCACCACCGGCATCCTCACGGCGGCGGTCGCCGTCGGCACCTTCTCCTCGAGCCTGTTCTCCGGGCGCGTGGTGCAGTACCGGTGGCACGGCCGCGGCATCGCCCGCGCGGTGGAGGCCTACGGCGCCGCCATCGCCTTGTTCGGCCTCGTCCTCCTGATCGGCGCGTTCTCCGCGACGCCTGCCGGAGAGGACCGGCCGCACGTCGCACTGATCGTCGCCGCCTGCGTGGCGCTGGCCCTCTCCGGCGCGTCGGACAACGTCAGCTCGATCTACCGCAACACCATGATGCAGGCGGCGGTGCCGGACGCCATGCGCGGACGCCTGCAGGGCCTGTTCGTCGTGGTGGTGACCGGCGGTCCCCGTGTCGGCGCCCTCTACGCCGGGACGCTCGCGACGCTGACGTCACTGTGGTTCCCGCCGCTGCTCGGCGGGATCATCGTGATCGCCCTCGTCGCGGTCCTCGCCCGGCGGCATCCTCGTTTCCGCGATTACGACGCAGAGAACCCCGAGCCCTGACGGGCCCGGGGTTCACAGGGTCTGCGCGTCAGTCCTGCTGCAGCGCACCCTGGAGGTCGAGCGTGATCGTGACGTCCTTGCCGACGAGCACGCCGCCGGTCTCCAGCGCGGCGTTCCAGGTGAGGCCGAAGTCCTCGCGGTTGATGACGGTCTTGGCGGAGGCGCCGGCCTTGTAGTTGCCCCACGGGTCGCTGCCGAAGCCGCCGAAGTCGAGTTCGAAGGTGACCGGCTTCGTGATGCCGCGGATGGTGAGGTCGCCGTCGACGAGGAAGTCGCCGCCCTCGACGCGGGCGCCGGTCGAGACGAACTCCATGGTCGGGAAGTTCTCAGTGTCGAAGAAGTCGGCGGAGCGGAGGTGCTGGTCGCGACCCTCGTCCTTAGTGTCGACGGAGGTCACGTCGACGGAGGCCTCGACCTTGGCTTCGAGGGGGTTCTCCGGAGCCACGAGCGTCGCGCTCTTCACACCGAAGGTGCCGCGCACCTTCGAGATCATCATGTGGCGGACACTGAACGTCACCTCGCTGTGGGACGGGTCGAGGACCCAGGTGCCGGGGCGGTAACCGGGGATGTCGATGCTGCTCATGATTGCTCCTCAGGAGACGTCGGCCGCGGCGGCGGCGAAGGGATGGCACCGCGATCGTCCGCGGCACCCTTCCGACAACATACATTCACTCGCATGTATTCCCGTGACGAACAGAAATGTCTCGACATGCAGAAGCGCCCCGCACCACGGGGTGCAGGGCGCTTCGGAGCGACGATGTCAGCCGACGGCGACGAGATCGATGATGAAGATCAGCGTCTTGCCGGAGAGGAAGTGTCCTCCCCCGGCCGGGCCGTACGCGAGGTGCGGCGGGATGATCAGCTCGCGGCGGCCACCGACCTTCATTCCGGGGATGCCGTCCTGCCAGCCCTGGATCAGGCCGCGGAGCGGGAACTGGATGGTCTCCCCGCGACCCCACGACGAGTCGAACTCCTCGCCGGACTCGAACTCCACACCGGCGTAGTGGACGGTCACGGTGTCGCCGGGCTTGGCCTCGGCGCCGTCACCCTCGATGATGTCGCGGATGACCAGTTCTGCGGGGGCAGGGCCGGTCGGGGCGTCGAACTCGGGCTTTGTGCGATCAGTCATGGCTCCATCCAACCCGACCGTCGCGCGGCCGGTCAACGCGACGGCACCTGCTCACAGCGAACACCTCACCGAGCGACTCCGCTCCGAAGTCCCTCGGGGCTCTTGACAGTTCGCGGGACGCGGGTGCACCCTGGTGGCAGATCAACTCAGCGCCCGGGAGACATGCAGGCATCGCCGCAGCACCGGGCGCTGAGTCTGTCTGCGGGGGCGCCGCTCAGTAGGCCAGCAGCGCGGCGCGTGCCGCCCTGGTCCGGATCAACAGGGCACGCTCGTCCTCGATGGCGAGCGGGTCTCGTCCGGTGATCGCCCGCTGACGGACCGCGGCCAGAGCCGTCGCATCCTTGATGAACTCGCGCATCAGCGGCCGGCGGTCGCCGCGCAGCTGCGCGGCCCAGGCGAGCCCCACCTTGCGCCCGGCCGGCGTGGCCAGCATCGTGACCTCCTCCGGCGTGAACCAGCCGGCGGCCGCATACTCGGCCAGGCGGGCCCGGGTGAGCCGCGCCTCCTCCCTGCGCAAGGCGATGATCCCGAGGATGAAGCCGATGAACAGCGGCACCTGCAGGGTGAAGTAGAGGCCGAAGAAGTCCGCGAATGTGGCCGATCCGTTCCACAGCGCGTGCAGGAGGATCGCCCCGACCATGCCGAGCAGGCCGGCCCCGGCGGCCGCTCCGGCGGAGGCGTGCCGGCGTGCCACGAGGCCGATCGCGAATCCGGTCAGCGAGGTGAACATCGCGTGCGCGAACGGCGACAGCACCGCCCGCACGATGAATGTGACGCCGAGCTGCTCTCCGCCGCCCTCGATGAGGCTGATGGCGAAGTACTGGATGTTCTCGGTGAACGCGAAGCCTGCACCGACGAGCGCCCCGTAGACGACGCCGTCGACCGGCCCGTCGAAGGACCGCCGCGCGAGCAGGAAGATGAGGAAGACCCCGAGGCCCTTCCAGAACTCCTCGACGATGGGGGCCTGGACCACCGCCGAGAACTCCTCGGACCGGATGCCCAGCAGCATCGTGAGCCCGATGTCGACGAGGAGCGTGAGGCCGACGGCGGCGACCGCACCCCAGGCGATGGCGAACGCGACGAGGCGCTTGGGCTCGGGCTCCCAACGGTCGATCATGCGCACTCCGAGGAAGACGATCGTGAGCGGGATCACAGCCAGGACGAGACCGATCACCGAGGCGGTCGGGCCGAGGGTCCAGCCGAAGTAGCCGATGAGTGCGAGCAGCAGGAAGCCGAGGAAGCCGAAGAGCCACAGCGAGATCGTGCGGCCCTTCTTGTTCGGCACCGGGAGAGCCGGCAGCGACTCCGCGGGCGACGGCGCGACCGGCGCCGGCGGTGTGTAGGGCGTGGGTTGCGCGAGAGCCGACGCATAGCCCGGCTGCTGTCCGTAGGACGGTGGCAGGTAGGGCGATTTCGCGTACTGCGCGGCGGAGTACGCCGAGGGCTGTGGTGGTGTCCCCGCCGGGGGCGTGTATCGCGCGGGCTGCTGGGGGTCGGACGGTCCTCCGAAGGTCATGGTCAAAGCTTATGGGGCACAAGCATCCGCGCCGGGCTCTGGGGGCTTCCTCCACCCGACCGGCCGCAGGCACCCGGTAGCGTAGAACCATGCGGTTCGCTCACCTGCGCCGTCCAGACTCCTCCCGTGCGGTTCTCGCCGTGGTGGAGGGCTCGGACGCCATCCTCGTCTCCGATCTCCTGTCCGACGCGCCTGCCACCGTGCAGCAGCTGATCGAGCGAGGGGACGCCGGACTCGACGAGCTCCGCGCCGCCCTCCGCGACGGCACGGCCCCGCGCCACCCGCTGACCGGCTGGGGTTTCGCCTCCGCGGTCATCGCGCCGCCGGCGGTGCTCGCCGTCGGGCTCAACTATGCCGCCCACTCCAGCGAGCTCGGCCTCAAGACCGACGCCGCGCCGACCGTGTTCACCCTGTGGCCCAACTCGCTCACCGGTCACGATCAGACGACCTCCTGGCCGCGGAGCCTCAGCGAGGCCGTCGACTACGAGGCCGAGCTGGGCGTGCTCATCGGCACCCCCGCGAAGGACGTCCCGGAGGCGGACGCCCTCGCGCACGTCTGGGGTTACACCGTGGTCAACGACATCACCGCCCGGAACATCCAGTTCTCCGAGGCGCAGTGGTCCCGTTGCAAGTCGTTCGACGGCTTCACCCCCACCGGCCCGTTCGCGGTGACCGCCGACGAGATCGCCGACCCGCAGGACCTCCACATCTGGACCGTCGTCGACGGGCACACCGTGCAGGACGCCAGCACCGACCAGATGGTGCGTTCGGTGGCGAAGCTCATCGCGCACCTCTCCCAGTCGCTCACGCTGCTGCCCGGCACCCTGATCTCGACGGGCAGCCCGGGTGGCGCCGGCTACTCCCGCGACCCGCAGATCTTCCTCCGCGACCGCTCGACCGTCACGGTCGGCATCGACGGGATCGGCGAGCTCACGACGCACTGCCGCATTCTGGACTGACACCAGGACGCGACGAAGGGGACGGGAGCTCGAGCTCCCGTCCCCTTCCCGTATCCGGTCGACGCTCAGATCTGGATGAGGTCGTCCGGGGTGACGATCGGGATGGCCGCGGTGACCGCCTCCAGGCCCGACAGGCGGGCAGGAGAGAGCTGCTTGGTCACCTCGTCGCGGGACATGAGCCCGGCCTCGACCACCAGGTCGGCGACGTTGCGGTTGGTCAGCAGAGCCGTCTTGGCCAGAGCCGCGGCCGCCGCGTAGCCGATGAAGGGCGTGAGCGCCGTGATGACGCCGACCGACGCGCCGACCATCGCGCCCAGACGGTCGCGGTTGGCGGTGATGCCCTCGACGCAGTTCACGCGCAGCGTCCACATGGCCTGACGCATCCAGGTGATCGACTGGAAGATCGAGTGCGCGATGACGGGTTCGAAGGCGTTGAGCTGGAGCTGCCCGCCCTCGACGGCCATGGTCACCGTCATGTCGGCGCCGACGACCGCGAAGGCCACCTGGTTCACGACCTCCGGGATCACCGGGTTGACCTTCCCGGGCATGATGCTGGAACCGGCCTGCCGTGCGGGCAGGTTGATCTCGCCGAGGCCCGCCTGCGGACCGGACGACAGCAGCCGCAGGTCGTTGCAGATCTTCGAGAGCTTGATGGCGTTGCGCTTGAGCGACGACGAGAACGACATGAAGGCGCCCGTGTCGCTCGTGGACTCGACGAGGTCGGTGGCCGTCTCGAGGTCGAGCCCCGTGATCTCGCGCAGGTGCTTCAGCACGGCCGGCGCGTAGTCGGGGTGGGTGGTGATGCCGGTGCCGATGGCGGTCGCGCCCATGTTGATCTCGAACATGAGCGAGGCGTTCTCGGTGAGGCGGCTGTGATCCTCGCCCAGGGTCGTGGCGAAGCCATGGAACTCCTGGCCGAGCGTCATGGGCACCGCGTCCTGGAGCTGGGTCCGGCCGACCTTGAGGATGTCGTGGAACTCCCCCGCCTTGCCGAGGAACGCCACGCGCAGGGCGTCCAGTTCGTCGAGAAGCGAGCGCAGCGTCAGCGACAGGCCGATCTTGACCGCCGTCGGGTAGACGTCGTTGGTCGACTGGCTGCGGTTCGTGTGGTCGATCGGGGAGAGGAAGGCGTAGTCGCCCTTCTCGCGTCCGGCCATCTCGAGCGCGATGTTGGTGATGACCTCGTTCGCGTTCATGTTCGTCGAGGTGCCGGCACCACCCTGGATGACGCCGACGGTGAACTGATCGTGGAACTCGCCGTCGATGACGCGCTGCGCCGCGCGGTCGATGAGGTCGGCGCGCTCGGCGTCGAGGACCCCGATCTCCTTGTTGGCCCTCGCGCTGGCCTGCTTCACCATCGCGAGCGCGATCACCAGTTCGGGGTACACCGAGATGGGGCGCTTCGTGATCGGGAAGTTCGCGTCGGCGCGGGCGGTGTGGATCCCCCAGTACGCCTCGGCGGGAATCTCCATGCTCCCCAGCGAATCGGTCTCGGTACGGGTATTGGCGGGCGCGGCAGAAGCCATGTCACATCCTCGTGGGTCGTGGCGAACGGAAAGGTCGGGGGATGCGTCCAGTCTACGCCGGTCCCTGCGGGGGTTTTCTGGAGAACGCCTCCAGGCGCCCTTCCGGCGTCAGCGCCGCCATGCGGGCGACCCACTCCTCGGAGAAGTAGTCGCCGGTCGGCGCATCGACCACCGGGACGACGGTGTGCGTGATGGTCTCCGGCCGCACGTGCACGAGCTGGAACGCCTGGGCGGCGTCCATGCCGTTCACCTCAGACGCGGGGCGCGCGACGTTCATCGTGTAGCAGGTGGCGGACGCCACGCTCACCGGGACGCCGGCGAACAGCCCGTGCGAGGAGTAGTGCAGGTGACCGGCGAGGATGCCGCGGACGTCGGTGCCCCGGATGACGGCGGCCAGCTCGTCCTGATGCCGCAGCTCGAGGATGTCGAACAGCGGCAGATGGCTGGGCAGCGGCGGGTGGTGCATCGCCAGGAGCGTGCCGTGCGGCGCCGGCTCGGCGAGGACCTCGGCGAGCCACGCGAGCTGCGCCGGGTCGAGGTCGCCGTGATGCCACCCGGGAACGCTCGTGTCGAGCGCCACCAGACGCAGCCCGTCGAGATCCCACACCCCGGTGACCGGCTCTTCCGTGGGCTCGGCATCGAGGAGGACCTCGCGCAGCACCGGGCGCTCGTCATGGTTACCCGCGACCCAGACCACGGGAGCGCCGAGTTCGGCGGCGACCGGCTCGATCGCCGCACGCAGCCGGCGGTACGCATCCGGCTCGCCGAGGTCTGCGAGGTCCCCGGTGATCACGATGGCGGCGGGAGCGGGATGCACGGCGCGGATCGCCTCGAGCGTCCGCGCGAACGTGCGCTCGACGTCGTACCGTCCCCCCAGCGCCGCACCTCCGGCGAGGAAGTGCGGATCGCTCACATGGATCAGGACGTGGGAAGCGGGGGCGTACCGACCGAAGACCGGTGGTGTTCCCTTCGCTGCGGACATGTCCTCAGCCTACGGCCGGTCACCGACGCACCCGGCGCACCGCGGACTCAGTGGCCGATGACGATCAGGAGGATGCCGGCGATGACTGCGGCGGCGCAGAGCACGAAGCAGCCGTAGGCGCCCACGAGCGCGAGCGTCTTCTGTCCTTCGGTGAGCGGACTCTTCTTCGCTGCCTTCGCCGCCTGCTTGGCGGCCCGCTTGAGCTCCTTCTCCGAGATCACCGTGATGGCGTCGGTGAACTCCGCGGGGCTCACGACGGGCGCCCGCCCGCTGCGCACGAGCAGACGCAGGCCCAGGGCGTAGAAGGTGACGATGGCGGCGGCGCCGATGAGCGCGGCGGCGAACACCTGCAGGAAGGCGATCCAGTCGATCGTGACGTTCATGCCGAGTCCCCGTTCTGCGACGCGTCGGACGACGAGGCGCTGCCGGTCTTCGCGGCCTTCGCGTCCGCCTTGGCCTTGGCCTTCTTCTTCGCCTTGTCCTTCGCCTCGGCCTTCGCCTTCTCCTTGGCCTCGGCACGGGCCTTCGCCTCCGCCTTCGCCTGGGCGATGCGCTGCTGGCGACGCGTGGGCGGCGGGGTGTCGGGAACCTCGACGGCGAGGTGGGATTCGGCGACGTCGCTCATGGCGTTGGCCGGCGTGACGGCGTTGCGCCGAGAGCGCATGTACAGCCCGAGGATGATCGCCACCGCGAGGACGGCGTCGATGGCGACGCCCCACGGGCCGAGCCACACGACGAGCAGTGCCGCCAGGGCGCCGACGCCTCCGGCCGCGGGCAGGGTCAGCAGCCAGCCGACGCCGATGCGACCTGCCGTCCGCCAGCGGACCGTGGACCCGCGGCGACCGAGGCCCGATCCGATGACCGATCCCGAGGCCACCTGGGTGGTGGAGAGCGCGAATCCGAGGGCGCTGGAGGCGAGGATCGTCGCGGCCGTCGAGCTCTCCGCCGCGAAGCCCTGAGCCGGCTTGACGTCGGTCAGGCCCTTGCCCAGCGTGCGGATGATGCGCCAGCCGCCGAGGTACGTGCCGAGGGCGATCGTGAGCGCACAGGCGATGATGACCCAGAGCTCGGGCTCGTGGTGCGCACCGGACTGCCAGCCGACGGTGATCATGGCGAGCGTGATGACGCCCATCGTCTTCTGCGCGTCATTCGTGCCGTGTGCGAGGGCGACGAGGGAGGACGTGAAGATCTGACCCCAGCGGAATCCGTCCCGTCCGTCCGGCTTGCCGTCGTAGCGACGAGTGACCGAGTAGGCGATCTTCGTCGCGACGTACGCGATGATGCCGGCCGTGATGGGGGCGATGAGGGCGGGGAGGACGATCTTCGACAGCACGGCGCCGAAGTCGATGCCGCCGAGACCGGCGCCGACGAGCGTCGCGCCGATCAGTCCGCCGAAGAGCGCGTGGGACGAGCTCGACGGCAGGCCGAGCAGCCACGTCAGCATGTTCCAGGTGATGGCGCCGATGAGCCCGGCGAAGATCAACGAGAGGAACAGCTCCGCTCCCGCGGCGATGATCGCATCCTCCTGGATGATGCCGCCGGAGATGGTCTTGGACACCTCGGTCGACAGGAAGGCGCCGACGAGGTTGAGGAGAGCGGCCAGGAGGACCGCTGTCTTGGGCTTGAGCGCTCCGGTCGCGATGGGCGTGGCCATCGCGTTCGCGGTGTCGTGAAACCCGTTCGTGAAATCGAAGAAGAGTGCCAGCGCGATGACGAGCACGACGATGAGGGCTGCGGTTTCCACCGTTCGCTTTCGGTCTTGAGGAAGAGGGAGATGTCGACGGGATCGACGTGACGAACGAAGAGTTCACCGTGGGTTTGACTTCCGTTTACCGGCCCCGGTAAATCCTGCCACCGTCCCCCGTGCCGGTCAACTCGACCTGGGATAGCGTGGGACGGTGACTGACGCCCCGATCGCCGCCCGCCGTTCCACCCTCCGCACGCATCACGGCGACACGGTCGACGACCCGTACGAGTGGCTGCGCGCCAAGGACTCCCCCGAGGTCATCGCACACCTGGAGGCGGAGAACGCGCACACCGAGGCCGAGACCGCGCACCTCGCCGCGCTCCGCGAGACGCTGTTCCAGGAGATCAAGGGACGGGTTCAGGAGACCGACCTCTCGGTGCCGACACGGCGTGGAGACTGGTGGTACTACAGCCGCACCGAGGAAGGCGCGCAGTACGGCATCCACTGTCGCGCCGCCGCCGCCGAGGGCGATTGGACGCCGCCGCGTCTCGAGCCGGGGGTGCCCGTCCCCGGTGAGGTGGTGCTGCTGGACGGCAACGTCGAGGCGGAGGGGCACGAGTTCTTCTCCCTCGGCGCGTTCGACACCTCCGACGACGCGACGAAGCTGCTGTGGTCGATGGACTTCGAGGGCGACGAGCTCTATACGGTCCGCGTCCGCGATCTGGAGACGGGCCTCACCCTGGACGATGAGATCCCGAACACCGGAGGCGCGTTCTTCACCCCGGACGGCACCGGGGTCCTCTACACGACCCGCGACGATGCGTGGCGCCCCGACACCCTGTGGCTGCACCGGCTCGGGACCCCGGTGTCGGACGACATCACGCTCTTCCACGAGCCCGACGAGAAGTTCTGGCTCGGCGCCGGGATCACGCGGAGCCGGCGCTACCTCGTGATCGGTGTGGGCTCCAGCATCACGAGCGAGGAGTACCTCGTCGACCTCGCCGGCGACATCACCGCGGAGCCGCGCACGGTGTGGCCGCGGCGCGAAGGCGTGGAGTACTCGCTCGAGCACGCGGTGGTGGACGGTGAGGACCGGCTCCTCATCCTGCACAACGACGACGCCCTGGACTTCGAACTCGTCTCCGTAGCGGCGGACGACCCGCAGGGCGAGCGCCGCGTCGTCGTCGCCCATCAGCCAGGACGGCGACTGCTCGGAGTGGACGCCTTCCGCGACTTCGCCACGGTGGAGTATCGCAGCGAGGGCCTCGAGCGCGTGGGCCTCCTGGACTACGCGACCGACACGGTGGAGGAGCTGCGGTTCGACGAGCCCCTCTACTCCGCGGGGGTCAGCGGCAACCCGGAGTGGCACTCCCCCTTCCTGCGACTCGGGTACACGTCGTTCGTCACGCCGGGCACGGTGTACGAGCTCGACCTCGCGACGCGGGAACTCGTGTTGCGCAAGCAGGTGACGGTGCTCGGCGGCTACGACCCCGCCGACTACGGACAGCGTCGGGAGTGGGCCACCGCGGAGGACGGCACCCGCGTGCCGATCTCCCTCGTGTGGAAGCGCTCCTTCGGCGAGCCCGGTGCGACCACGCGTCCCGTCCACCTCTACGGCTACGGCTCGTACGAGCACTCCATCGACCCGGGCTTCTCGGTCGCACGGCTCTCGGAGCTGGACCGCGGAGTCGTCTTCGCCGTGGCGCATGTGCGCGGAGGCGGCGAGATGGGTCGGCAGTGGTACGAAGACGGCAAGCTCCTGCACAAGCGGAACACCTTCACGGACTTCGTCGCCTGCGCCCGGCACCTCGTCGACGAGGGGACGACCACCCCGGCCCAGCTCGTCGCGGAGGGCGGCAGTGCCGGGGGTCTGCTGATGGGCGCGGTCGCCAACCTCGCCCCGGAGCTCTTCGCCGGCATCCTCGCGGGTGTGCCGTTCGTCGACGCGCTGACGACGATCCTCGACCCGTCGCTCCCCCTCACCGTGATCGAGTGGGACGAATGGGGCGACCCGCTGCACGACCCCGAGGTCTACGCGTACATGAAGTCGTACACGCCGTACGAGAACGTGCGCGACGGCGTGGAGTATCCGCGGATCCTCGCGGTGACCTCGCTGAACGACACCCGGGTGCTCTACGTCGAGCCGGCGAAGTGGGTCGCCCGGCTGCGGGAGGCCGGCGCGAAGGACGTGCTGCTGAAGTGCGAGATGGTCGCGGGGCACGGGGGCGTGAGCGGACGGTACAACTCCTGGCGCGAGCGGGCGTTCGAGATCGCCTGGCTTCTGGACACCCTCCACCTCGCCTGACCCGCGACATCAGGCGCTCGCGCGACATCAGGCGCCTGCGCGCTGACCTGGCCTGAACTCGCGCACGCCTGTGCTGGCGGGGCGCGACGCCGGCACAGGCATCGGCGCGGAGTCAGGCACGCGCGGGGCGTCAGGCGCCCATGCCTGTCCTGGCCTGAGCTCGCGTGGAGGCCTGTATTGACGGCGGACCACTGCTCCTGCACAGGCGGAGAGTTCCGGGAAGCGCCTCCCCAGCCGCGGTGGCGTGGTGAAGCGCGGCAGCGGGAGCCCGCAGGGTGGAGGGGTGACACGCACACGGGTGGAGAGCTGGGTCCGGGAGCAGGGAGGATCCGCGCATTCGTCGCGCGTGCGCGAGGCGGGCTTCACCGAGTACCAGATGCGTCGGGCGGTGCGGGAAGGGACGCTTGAGCGCGTGCGCCGGTCGTGGCTGCTCGTCCCTGAGGTCGATCCACGGCGCAGGGCCGCAGCATCCGTGGGCGGAAGGGTCACCTGCGTGAGCGCGGCGGCCCTCGCCGGATGGTGGGATGTCGGGGCCGCGGAGGTGCACGTCGCCCTCCCCCGCACCGCCTCTCGATTCGATCGCGTCGGCGTCCAGGTGCACTGCGCACAGGGGCCCGTTCCGGTGCATCCGCGGGCGGCGGTCGATCCTGTCCTAGGCGTCCTGTTCCAGGTCGCGCGATGCCGGCCGTTGATCGAGGCCCGCGCGATCTGGGAGTCCGCCGTCCGCCACGGGGCCGTGGAACTGGACACCCTCGCACGCGTCCGGTGGCGGTGCGATGCCGCGAACCGCCTTGCTCGAACCGTCCGCGGCCGGTCGGACTCCGGTCCCGAGACGGTCTTCGTCGAACGGATGCGCGCGGTCGGCATCGACGTGCGACAGCAGGTGTGGGTCGACGGCCATCCGCTCGACGGTGTCATCGGCGAACGGCTCGCCATCCAGATCGACGGCTTCCGCCACCACAGCGCCGCGGGCGACCGGCGACGCGACCTCGCTGCCGACGCAAGGCTCGCACTCCGCGGCTACACGGTCCTCCGCTTCGACTATCACCAGGTCATGGTCGACGACCGTCATGTCGAGGACACCGTCCTGGCCGCGCTCGCGCAGGGGCTCCATCGCGCAGACCATCGAGCGACGGGTCGCGGATAGCGGACCGAACACAAGCACAGGCCCTCACGCAAGTTCAGGCGAGAAAGACAGCAAGACGCCTGAAGCCACGCGAGAGCCTGACACGGCGTGAGGTCGTGAGAACAGGCGGCCACGCGGACACAGGCCCTCACGCAAGTTCAGGCAAGAAAGACAGCAAGACGCCTGAAGCGGCGCGAGAGCCTGAAGCCGGGCGGAGGTCAGCCGAAGAGGGCGGCGGCCTCGTCGTAGCGGTAGCGCGGCACCGTGTTCAGCTCGCCGAGAGCATCGGCGAACGGGACGCGGACGATGTCGGTGCCCTGCATCGCGACCATCTGCCCCCAGGCGCCGTCAACGATGGCGTCTGCGGCGTGCAGGCCGAGGCGGGTCGCGAGGACGCGGTCGAACGCCGACGGCGAGCCGCCGCGCTGGATGTGGCCGAGGATCGTGGCGCGGGTCTCGATGCCCGTGATCCGCTCGATCTCGGGGGCGAGCAGGTCGCCGATGCCGCCGAGCCGCGGTCGGTTGAACGCGTCCAGGCCCTTGTCGCTGTAGGCCTCGTCCATGCCGGCGAGCTTGAAGCCCTCGGAGACGACGACGAGCGGTGCGCGACCGCGATCGTGGGCGCTCGTGACGAGAGCGGTGATCTCGTCCAGCGACATCGGCACCTCGGGGATGCAGATGACGTGGGCCCCGGCGGCCATCCCGGCATGCAGCGCGATCCAGCCGACGTGACGACCCATGACCTCGGCGACCATGCAGCGTTGGTGGGAGTCACCCGTGGTGCGGAGCCGGTCCATGGCGTCCGTGGCGATGTTCACGGCGGTGTCGAAGCCGAAGGAGTAATCCGTGGCCCGGAGGTCGTTGTCGATCGTCTTCGGAACGCCGAGCACCTTGATGCCGTCCTTGGCGAGACGGTCCGCCGCCGCGAGGGTGCCTTCGCCGCCGATCGCGACGATGCCGTCGATCTTGTGGCCGTAGAGCGTCTTCGCGATGTTCTCCGCACCGCCGCGCTCCCCCTCGTACGGGTTGGTGCGGCTGGTGCCGAGGATCGTGCCACCCACCTTGGACAGGCCCTTCACCTCGTGCCGGGTCAGGGGCATGAAGTCGCCCTCGACGACGCCGCGCCATCCGTCGCGGATGCCGACGAACTCGAGGTCGTAGGTCGTGGTGCCCTTGAGCACGATGCCGCGGATGACCGCGTTGAGTCCGGGGCAGTCGCCGCCGCTCGTCAGGATGCCGATTTTCATGCTGCTGCCTTCGGAGGTCGAGGGATGGGGGTGAGGCGACAGTGCCTGCGATCGACACTAGCGCGCCGCCCCCTCGCGTGGCCATTCGAGCGCGTCGAAAACGGGCGATCTTGACGACTGCAACGACCGATGCCACCGAACTTCGCGCCGCGGCAGGAAAATCCGCCCGCAGCGGCGTTAAGAACTCTTGTTCTTGACGCTCGCTCAGCGGCCGCCGAGAGCCTCGCGCAGAAGATGCATCAGCGCGGCCAGCTGCACCGACTCGCTGGCGGTCTCCTCTGTCGCCTCGCCGTCCAGCGCGCGAGCCGCGAGCCCCTGCTTCTGGTCGATGAGCTCCGCGATCTTCGTGTCGATCGTGTGGGCGGCGATGATCCGCCACGCCGTGACGGGCTCGTCCTGTCCGATGCGGTGCACGCGGTCGATGGCCTGCGTCTGCTCGGCCGCGGTCCACGACAGCTCCGCGAGCACGACGTTCGACGCCGCCTGCAGGTTGAGGCCGACGCCGGCCGCCGTGAGCGAGCACACCGCGATGCCGACCTCGGGATCGCCGTTGAAGTCGTCGATGGCCTGCTGCCGTGCTGTGTTCGTCTGGTCACCGCGGATGGACACCGCGCGGATGCCGGCCGAAGCGAAGTGCGCCTCCGCCTGGTCCATGACGTCGATGTGCTTCGCGAAGAACACGACCTTGCCGACCGAACGCTGCAGCTGCGCGGCGTAGTCCGCCGCCAGAAGCGCCTTCGCCTGACCGATGCGGCGCACCATGGTGAAGACGTTGTCTCCCCCGGTGCCGGCCGCCTTCGACTCCTCGAGCTCGTTCTGCGCGACGAGACGGACGATGTCGTCGTCGATCTCGCCCGGGGCGAGGCCGCGGTCGCCGCGTGCCTCGATGATGCGACGGTAACGGGCGGCCAGCCGCTCCCCCAGCTCGCGCTCGGCCTGGCGGATGCTGCGGCCGAACTCGTCGTCGAGCTGCACGGGCAGATCGGCGATCAGCTTGTCGGGCAGATCGGCGGCGACGTCCTTCTTCTTCCGTCGCACGATGCCCATCGAGATCACCGCGTCGCGGGCCTCCGGGTAGAAGGCCTTGTCGGCAGGCGTCAGTCCCGTCGCGTCGAGCTTCTCCATGAGCTCCGGTCCGGGCTTCTCGCCGTTCGTCCAGCCGAGGAAACGCCAGATGGCGTCGAAGTCCTCGACGTCGTTGATGAGCGGGGTACCGGTGAGCGCGAGCATGAGCGGATCGTGCCCCGGCGTGCGCTCGCGCACCTGCGCGGCGAGCGAGAGCACGTTCTGCGAGCGCTGCGACGAGAGGTTCTTGATGAAGTGCGCCTCGTCGACGACCATGCCGCGCAGACCGATCGACGCCAGCCACGACATGTGACGGTCGAGGATCTCGTAGTTCACGATGAACACGTCGGCGAAGGCGTCGATGTCATCGCCGTCGCCCTGGATGACCGTGGCACGACGCTGCGGCGTCCACCGCTCGACCTCGCGCGCCCAGTTCATCTTCACGACGTTGGGCACGACGACGAGCAGCGGATAGGCGCCGGCGACGGAGGCCGCGAGCACCGACTGCGCCGTCTTGCCGAGGCCCGGCTCGTCGGCGAGCAGGAAGCTGCGGTGCCCGGCACGGACGGCCTCGAGGAAGCGCGACTGGTGCACCATGATCTCGCGGCCCTTGGGCGAGAGGTGATCGAACTCGGGGGCCGGGGGAAGCTCCATCGACGCCGCGGCACCGCCCGCACCCGTCTCGAATGCCTTGTACAGCGGCCCCATGAGCTCCCAGCCGTCGAGACGGCGGCGCGGCGTGCTGGCCGGACGCGGCGTCAGGTCGGGCGCCAGGAACGGGTTGGCGAGCTGGCGGGCCTCGACCGACGGCGGGGTGACCTGACGCTCCGCGATGGCCGCGGGCACCACCGACACCTGTACGGGCGCGGGGTCGGCGATGATGAGCTCCTCGGGGGGAAGCTCGGCACCGGACTCGAGCAGCCAGTCGCGACGCATCCGCTTGGCGACCGGCGAGGTGGCCTGGTCGGCCTCGAGCAGCTGGATGAGCGAGGTGTCCCGAGCGGCCGTCTTCGCGAGGATCGTCGCGACGCCGTCGAGCCGCTTGAGCAGCTCGGCGCGGGCCGCATCGGTGATCTCGGTGTCGGCCTTGACCCTGGCGCGCTCCTCGCGCACCAGGAACGCGATCACCTGGAACTTCGTGCGGTTCGTGGGGCCCAGCTTGCCGCGCTGGGACTTCGCCTCGATCTCGCGCACCTTGCGCGCGAGGATCGGGATGAGGGGTGCCTCGTCATCGCGACGGGACGTCTTCTTGCGCCGCGGGGCGGCGGTTGCCGTGGTCGGCATGCTCCTCCTGAGCCTGAAGGGCTCCGGCTCCCTCAGGGAGCCGTGAGCCGTTCTCGTCGTCCGCGTGTGGCGTGAGCCAGGACCGTGCGGACTGTGGATCGGTGTTCCCGCCGGAGCACGCGATACGTGCGGGACCGGTGGGAGCCTGATGCCATTCTATGCCATCCCGGCCCCCGGCCGCGGAAGCAGGGTGCCGCCGTGTTACACGGGTTCGTCGAGGATGGCCGCGGCCTGCGCGACGTCGGCGGCCATCTGCGTCATCAGCTTCTCGATGCCCTCGAACGCGACCATGCCGCGCAGCCGCTCGACGAACTCGACCGTCACGTCATGACCGTAGAGGTCGAGACCGGTCTCCCCCAGCACATGGGCCTCGACCTGACGCACGAGCACGTCGTCGAAGGTGGGGTTCGTTCCCACCGAGATCGCCGACGGATGCCGGATCCCCGTGTCGTGGTCGACGAGCCATCCGGCGTAGACGCCGTCGGCGGGCACGAACGCGTCGACGATCGTGGAGAGGTTCGCGGTCGGGAAGCCGAGCTCGCGTCCGCGCTTCAGGCCGTGGACCACGACGCCGCGCACGTCGGGATACCGTCCGAGCGCGCGAGTGGCCTCGGCGACATCCCCCGCCATCAACAGCTCGCGGATCCAGCTCGACGAGACCCGTCTGCTGGAACCCGGAAGGTAGACGTCGTCCACGACCTCGACCGAGAAGCCGTAGCGGGGGCCGAGTGCGCGCAGCAGCTCGGGCGTTCCTGCACCCCGGTGCCCGAAGCGGAAGTCGGCACCGACGAGCACGGTGGACACGTGCAGCGCGCCGACGAGGATGTCGACGACGAAGTCCTCGGCGCTGCGGGCGGCGAGCGTCTCGTCGAACGTGAGCACGAGCGTCGCGTCGAGTCCGAGCTCGCTGAGGAGTTCCAGCTTGCGGTCGACGGTCACGACGTTCTCGGGGCACCGGTCCGGACGGATCACGGCGAGCGGGTTGCGGTCGAACGTCACCGCGACGGCACGGCTCCCCGAGGCCGCGGCGGCCTCCTCCAGACGGCGGATGACCGCCCGGTGCCCCTCGTGCACGCCGTCGAACTTCCCGATGGCGACGGCGCTGGGGCCGTAGCCGTCCGGGACCTCGTCCGGATTCCGGAACACGATCACGCGGCGACCTCGACCGGACGCGCGGCCTCGACGGGCCGGTGCGTGCGGAGCCACCAGATCCCGAAGACCGGGAGGACGAGAGGGATGAAGAGGTAACCGCGCCCGAACAGCGACCACACGGTCTCGTGCTGGAAGAGCTCGGGGAGGACGAGGCTGAGGACGCCGACGACCAGGACGCCGGTGAGCTCGAACACGATCGCGACCCACGCGACGGTGTACCAGCCCCGACGCCGCGCGAAGACGAGTGCGAGCGTCGCCAGGACGTACACGACCGCGGCGAGCGCAGACAGCGTGTAGGCCAGCGGGGCCTCGTCGAATCGACGGACGATCTGCACGAAGCTGCGCCCGGTGGCCGCCAGCGCCATCACGGCGTAGACGATCACCAGGACACGACCGATACCGGTCATCCGGGTGGAGGGGGCGGTGGAGCTCATAGCGCATTCCATCCTAGAGCCGGGTGAGCCGCCCGGCGTCCGCTCCCGGCCCGCGCTCAGGCGACCTGGATCGTCCAGATGACCTGCATGCGCCACAGCATGATCGCGATAGCGAGGGCGGCCACGCCGAGAACGACAGTGCTCCACCGGCTGCGCTCCATGAGGGCCCAGAGCACCGCACCGATCGGGAGCAGAGCCGCCGAGACGAGATACACCCAGAACTCCAGCAGGTCCCCGGTCGGCGGATTCCCCGCGAGGGGCGCGACGATGGCGACCACGACCTGCACGAGCAGCAGCAGCTCGACGAGCGCGAGTGCGCCCACCGAGAAGTCGCTGGGGCGCCGACCGGCGAACCCGGCACCGAGGCAGAAGAGCCCGGCGGCGACGGCGACGACGATCTCCACGATCGTGAACCACAGGATCATCGGGAGACCTCCGGCATGTTCATGGCACTCTTCACATCGGCGCCGCGCTTCTCGACGATCCCCACCAGCGCGCCGTCGTCCTCGATGGCCGCGGCGAGCGGACCGTCCAGGCGCACCGCCTGCCCCGCCAGACGCTTGCCGTGGCGCAGATCGCGGGCCTCGTCCGCCGTGACGGGGAGTACGGGGAGCACGCGAGCGGCGGCCTCGCCGGGGGTGAGCACGGGAGCGGTGTCGAGCGCGTCGATCGACACCGCGTCGCGCACGTCGAACGGGCCGACGCGGGTGCGGCGGAGCGCCGTCAGGTGACCGCCGACGCCGAGGGCAGCGCCCAGGTCGCGGGCGAGCGAGCGGATGTAGGTGCCGGACGAGCAGTCCACCACGACATCGAGGTCGAGGGCGTGGTCGTCGCGGCGACGGGCGAGGACATCGAACCGGGAGACGACGACCTCCCGCGGCTCGAGGACGACCTCCTCCCCCGCACGGACCCGGTCGTACGCGCGACGACCGTCGACCTTGATCGCCGACACCGCGCTCGGGACCTGGGAGATCGCGCCCGTCAGCGCGGCCACCCCGGCATCGATCGCCGCGTCTTCGACAGCGACGAGGGCGGCGGGGTCCGCAGTGTGGAGGATCTCGCCCTCCGCGTCATCCGTGGAGGTGACGGCACCGAGCCGGATGGTCGCCTCGTAGGTCTTGTCGGCGCCCACGATGTACGTGAGGAGGCGGGTCGCACCCTCGATGCCGATGACGAGCAGCCCCGTCGCCATCGGGTCGAGAGTCCCGGCGTGGCCGACCTTGCGGGTCCCGAAGGCCCGTCGGGTGCGGGCGACCACGTCGTGACTGGTCAGCCCGCCGGGCTTGTCGACGAGGAGGATACCGGGGGTCGCCATCCCTCCAGCCTACCGAGGCCGAGAGCGGCGACCGCTCGCCTAGGCTGGAGGGATGGCCGCGCCCGCACCGTCCCCTGCGACGTTGACGCCCCTGCTCGGCTGGTACGCCGAGGCGGCACGCGACCTCCCGTGGCGCCGGCCGGACTTCCATGCGACGTTCGGCGCCTGGGGCGTCCTGGTGAGTGAGTTCATGCTGCAGCAGACGCCCGTGACCCGGGTGATCCCGCATCTCGACGCGTGGCTGACACGGTGGCCCACGCCCCGCGCGATGGCGACAGCGTCCACGGCGGACGTCGTGCACCAGTGGGCGAACCTCGGCTATCCGCGGCGGGCCCTGTGGCTGCACCGGGCCGCCATCGAGGTGGTCGAACGGCACGGAGGCGTCGTGCCGCGCGACGTCGACGCCCTCCTCGCCCTCTCCGGCATCGGCGACTACACCGCCCGTGCCGTGGCCGTCTTCGCGTACGGCGACCGACATCCCGTCGTCGACACCAATACACGGCGCGTCCTGGCACGAGCCGTCGATGGACGGGCGCAGCCGGGGCCACCATCCCGCCGCGACCTCGCTCTCATGTCCTCCCTGCTTCCCGAGGGGGTGACTGAGGCGAGCGTCCTCAACGCCGCGGCGATGGAACTCGGCGCGACGATCTGCACGTCGCGCGCGCCCCGGTGCGAGCGCTGCCCGCTGGCTGACACCTGCGCGTGGCTCGCAGCCGGCCGACCCGATACCGGAGACGAGCGACGGCGACAGGCCACGTTCGAGGGGTCGGACCGCCAGGCCCGCGGCGCCGTGCTCCGGCTCCTGCGCGATGCGGCCCCCGAGCCGGTTCCGCTCACGGCGGTCCTCCCGGCATGGCCCGACCTGCATCAGCGGGATCGGGCGATCGATTCCCTGATCGCAGACGGACTCGCGGAAGCGGACGGGAAGGGACTCTCGCTGCCGCGGTGAGCGCTGCTCAGAGGTACTGCTCGGTCCGGTGCGCCAACACGGTCAGCTCGACACGATTGCGCACGTGCAGCTTCGCGAACACGCGTCCGAGATGCACCTCGACCGTCCGGATCGACACCGACAGGCGCTCCGCGATCGCGCGGTTCCCCGTCCCTTCGACGGCGAGCATCGCGACCTCCAGCTCCCGCGACGTCAGCCGCTGCGCCCAGGCGCTCCGGCACACGGGGAGATGCGCGCCGCCCGTGACATGCGGGTCGGTCTCCAGCCGCTGCAGACGCCGGCGGACGGCACGCCCCCACGCGCTCGCCCCGGCGGCCTCGAACAGTATCTCGGCCTGCGCGAGGTGACTGCGGGCCTCGATCGGATCCCCGTGCAGCCCGGACCTGACCCCCAACAGCGTCTCGACACGGCCGCGGGCGAAGGGCGACCGAAGCCGTCGTGCCGCCTCTCGCAGGGTCTCCTGCTCCGTGCGCCAGGCACCGTCGCCGGACGCCGCGACGGCGTGACGCAGGGCGTCGGCGAACTCCGTCTCCGGTGGGCGCACCGCCGGTGACGCCCGTCCGGCCTCGGGGACGAGCACGACCTCCTCCACCCCCGGCACCGCGAAGCGCGCCTGCGGCTCCCCGCGATCCCGCCACAGCCCGATCGCACCGGCGGCCGCCTCGAAGGAGCCGTTCAGGAACGCCTCGACAGCGCGGTCCACCAGTACGTCCATGTCTGCGGCCGGAGGGAGCACGGCGGTGAGAGCCCTGGCGATCGGGCTGAAAGCGCCGAGGACCGCGAGATCGAGCCGCCGCGCCAGCACCACGCCGAGTCCCGCGAACGGGATCGCAACGGGGAGCTCGACCGCTGCCCGCCGCAGCAGCAGCCTGGCGCGACCGATGTCTCCCCGCCAGACCAGAAGCAGCACCTCGGTGACGATCCGGTAGGCCCGGCCCAGTGGGCTGTGCTCGAAACCGGGGATCATCGGATCGCGCTCCCCCACCCCGGGGAGATCCGCGGTCTGCAGCAGCCGCAGGCCCTCGTCGATGTCGCCGCCGCACGCGGCGAACAGCGCCCCCGACACGGCGCCCAGCAGCCCGCCGGCTCCTGGCACGTCACCCGTGACGACCTCCCCGGCGAGGAGGCCGCACAGCGACTCGACCGCGTCCCGCAGGACGCCGTCCCCGCCGACGCGCGAGGCACCGTCACGGACATCGGCGAGCCAGCGGCGCCCCGCCCTGCGGTCACCGCGCTCCGCGCACAGGATCGCCAGGAGCGCCGCGGACCGCGCCCAGGAGTCGCCGTCCGCCGTACGCAGCGGAGCGAGCCGCTGCGGATCGACGGCCGGCACCGCTCCGTACCGGAACGTGCGGGCGACGAGGAACGGTCCGAGCGCTCGCCCCCGACGGTGCTCGGCGGCACCGCAGACGAGGCTTCCCAACCATTCTTCGGCATCCGCCGCATGACCGCATGCGAGCGCCGCGCACCCGGCGAGCACTCGCGCTTCCTCGCCGATGTCGCCGGCCGCGTGCTTCGCGGCCTCGGCGGCGAGCAGCAGCACGCGTTCCGTGCGTCCCTCTGCGGCCGCGGCGCGGGCACCCGCCGTCAACGCCGCCGCGGACAGACGATCGCGGGCGGCGCCTCCACGGGCGCGATGCCAGGCCGCAGCCACCCGATCTCGCCGCCGGACGGCGACCGCGGCGAGGCGCGCGTGAGTATGCGCGACCTCAGCCGCCGACGCGGTCGCGTGCACTCGCGTCTCCATCCGGGGATCGGCGAACCGGACGCGTCCCGCGTGGATCACCAGGTAAGGCGAGGCGCCGCTCGCCCGCACCTCCTCCACGCCGCGCCCGTCCACCGCGAGAACCGGATAGAGGTCATCCTCGAACGCCAACGCCACGGTGAGCAGCAGCAGCCGGTCCGGGGTCGACAGCATGCCGAGAGGGACGGCATCGGCGGCGGACGGCAGCGGCCACGGCAGCCGGCCGAGACCTCGCCGCTGCTCCGGTGTGAGGCGGGCCGCCACCGCCATGACGGCAGCCTGATCCTCCGGAAGCGCGGCGACGAGCCGCGCGGCTACGTGCGGGGCACACGCGAGCTCTCGAGCCCGAAGCTCGTCCAGCAGCGCCTCGACGTCGCCGGGCGCGACGGACGACCCCGCAGGCGCGTTCCGAGACTCGATGTCGATCCCCCCAGATCCACCGGTTGTCCCGCCGCGGACCTGAGGGTATCAGACGGGATCAGTCCTCGTCGTCGTCCGCACGGTAGGGGTCGGCCTCACCGGCGTGGGTCGCGGAAGAGGCCAGCTTGGCGACCTCCGCGTCCCGCTCCTGCGCCTCACGGAGCAGGGCGGTGATGTGATCCGCGTTCTCCGGGAGGGCGTCCGGGATGAACTCGAGCGTGGGGACGAGTCGCGTGCTGAGCTGTCGACCGACCTCGCTGCGCAGCATTCCGGTCGCGGACGTGAGCGCGGCACCGCTGGCGAGGCGCTCCTCTTCCGTACCGAGCACCGTGTAGAACACGGAAGCGTGCTGCAGGTCGCCGCTCACGCGGACGTCGGTGATGGTCACGAAGCCGAGACGCGGGTCGCGCAGCCCCTTCTCCAAGCGCTCGGCGAGGATCACGCGGATGCGATCCGCGAGTCGGGCCTGTCGTTCACCAGCCATTGTTCCTTCTCCCACCTCTGTGCATCGCGGTTCCCAGCGAACCGCGGAGGCGGCTGCCCCCTCCCCCGTCATGGGAGGAGGAGGCAGCCGCCGGAGCCGTGCGGATCAGCCGCGCGGCTTCTCCACCATCTCGGTCGTCTCGATCTCGTCGCCGATCTGGATGTCGTTGTACTTGCCGAGGCCGATACCGGCCTCGTAGTCCGTCCGCACCTCGGTGACGTCGTCCTTGAACCGGCGCAGCGACTCGATGGCGAGGCCATCGGCGATGACGACGCCGTCTCGGATGACACGGGCCTTCGCGTTGCGCGTGATCGTCCCGGACCGCACGATGACACCGGCGATGTTGCCGAACTTCGAGGAGCGGAACACCTCGCGGATCTCGGCGACGCCCGACTGGACCTCTTCGTACTCCGGCTTGAGCATGCCCTTGAGCGAGCTCTCGATCTCGTCGATCGCGTTGTAGATGACGGAGTAGAAGCGGATGTCCACGCCCTCACGCTGAGCACGCTCGCGCGCCTTCGTGTCGGGGCGGACGTTGAAGCCCACGATGATCGCGTTGTCGATCGTCGCCAGGTTCACGTCGGACTCGGTGATCGCACCGACACCGCGGTGGATGATGCGCAGCTGCACCGAATCGTCGACCTCGATCTTGAGGAGGGACTCCTCCAGCGCCTCGACGGCACCGGAGACGTCACCCTTGATGATGAGGTTGAGCGACTCGACCTTGCCCTCTTCGAGAGCACGGGTGAAGTCCTCGAGCGAGATGCGCTTGCGGGCCTTGGCCAGCTGGGCGTTGCGCTCGACGGCTTCGCGCTTCTCCGCGATCTGACGCGCCATGCGGTCTTCCTCGGTGACGATGAAGACGTCGCCGGCGCGCGGCACGGAGTTCAGACCCTGCACCTGGACCGGTCGGGACGGCGCAGCCGCCTCGACGACCTCGCCGTTCTCGTCGATCATCGCGCGGACACGGCCGTAGGCGGTGCCCGCCACGATCGCATCGCCGACCCGGAGGGTTCCGGACTGGATCAGCACCGTCGCGACCGAACCGCGGCCCTTGTCGAGCTTCGCCTCGATGGCGACACCGCGAGCGGCCTTGTTCGGGTTGGCAGTGAGGTCGAGTCCCGCATCGGCGGTGAGCAGCACCGCGTCCAGGAGCTCCTGGATGCCGGTGTTGGCACGGGCCGACACGTCGACGAACATGACGTCGCCGCCGTACTCCTCGGCCACCAGACCGTATTCGGTGAGCTGCTGACGCACCTTGGCCGGGTTGGCCTCCGGCTTGTCGACCTTGTTCACCGCGACCACGATCGGCACGTTCGCCGCCTGGGCGTGGTTCAGCGCCTCGACCGTCTGCGGCATGATGCCGTCGTCGGCCGCGACCACGAGGATCGCGAGGTCGGTGACCTGCGCACCACGGGCACGCATGGCGGTGAACGCCTCGTGACCCGGGGTGTCGATGAACGTGATCGCCCGCTCGATGCCGTCGTGCTCGGTCCAGACCTGGTAAGCACCGATGTGCTGGGTGATGCCGCCGGCCTCACCCTCGATGACGTTGGTCTGACGGATCGCGTCGAGGAGGCGCGTCTTACCGTGGTCGACGTGACCCATGACGGTGACGACCGGGGGACGGATCTCTAGGTCGTCCTCGCTCTCCTCCTCCAGCTCCTTCTCGAGGTCGAGACCGAAGCCCTCGAGGAGCTCCTTGTCCTCGTCCTCGGGCGAGACCATCTGGACCTTGTAGCCCAGCTCCTCACCGAGGACCTCGAACGTGGCCTCATCCAGCGACTCGGTGGCCGTGGCCATCTCGCCGAGGTTGAAGAGGATCGTGACGAGGGTGCCCGGCTGCACCGTGTAGCCGGTCAGGGCCTCGATCTTGTCGGCGAAGTCCGCGATGGACGCACCGCGACGCATGCGGATGATCTCCCCGTTGCCGCGGGTGACGTTGACGCCACCGACGACCGGGGCGCTCCGCATCTCGAACTCTTGCCGCTTCGCCCGCCGCGACTTGCGCTGCTTGCTCTTGCCGCCGCCCTTACCGAAGGCACCGGCGGTACCACCACCGGGACCACGGCCACGGCCACCGCCGCCACCCGGACGACCGGCGAAACCGCCACCGGGACGGGGACCCGCACCGGGACCGCCACCGCCGCCGGGGCGACCGGGACCGCCCGTACGCTGCTGGAACGGAGCACCGGGACGACCACCCTGGCCGCCGCGGGGAGCACCGGGACGCGGCGAGCCGGGACGCGGGGCACCCGGGCGCGGAGCACCGGGGCGCGGCGCCTGCGGACGCGGGATGTTGCCGGGGGTCGGCCGCTGGCCCATCCCCTGCGCCGAGGCGAAGGGGTTGTTGCCGGGACGAGGGCCGGCGGGACGCTGGCCCATGCCCTGAGCGGACGAGAACGGGTTGTTGCCGGGACGGGGCGCGCCGGGCTTCGGCGCGTTGCCGTCACCGGAGGACGGCGCGGCCGGGGCCGGAGCCGCGGGCTTCGCGGGCGCCGACGGTGCCGGAGCCTTCTCCGCCTCGGGGGCGGGCGCCGGTGCCGGGGCGGCCGGAGCCGCAGGACCCGGCTTGGGTCCGGGCTTCGGGCCAGGGGTGGGCGCCGAGGACTTCGGTGCCGGCTTCGCGGCGGGCTTCGCCGCAGCGGGCTCGGACCCGGCCTTGAGGGACGGGTCGGCCTCGATCGCGGCGCGCAGCTTGCGCGCCACCGGGGGCTCGACCGTCGAAGACGGGCTCTTCACGAACTCGCCGAGTTCCTTGAGCTTCGCAAGTGCGACCTTGCTGTCGACGCCGAGTTCGGCGGCGATCTCATGTACGCGTGGTTTACCAGCCACAATTCTCCTGTCTGGGTCGGTCTGCCCAGACAGGGCAGACCACTAGTCGCGGACGGGTCTCATTTCGAGCCGTTCACTTTGTTTCCATAGCTGTTCAGCCTTTGTTTCTTGGTGGGTGCTGTTCGAAGGTCCGTGTGTCCAGCTGAGTGGTCACACGCAGTGCTCTTCCGAAAGCTCGACGCCGCAGAGCGGCTTCCATGCACTCGGGTGTCGGATGCACCCACGCGCCGCGCCCCGGCAGGACAGCACGCTCATCGGGGATGAGGTTGTCGTTCTGGGCAACCACCCTGAGCAGAGTGGAGCGGGGAGCACGCGTGCGGCAACCGACGCACGTTCGTACGGGTTCCATCTTACACCTGCGTTCCGTCCGTCCTCGCCGCCACCGGGCGTGGCGTCGAGGACGGACCGGGATCAGTCGAGGACGCTGTCCGGCTGGATGTCGATCTTCGCACCCGTGAGCTTGGCGGCCAGACGCGCGTTCTGACCCTCCTTGCCGATCGCGAGCGACAGCTGGTAGTCGGGCACGAGGGCGCGGACGGCCTTGGTGCTCGCGTCGAGGACGAACGAGCTCGTGACCTTGGCGGGCGACAGCGCGTGCGCCACGAACGTCGGCAGGTCGGCGTCGTAGTCGACGATGTCGATCTTCTCCCCCGCCAGCTCCTCCGTGACGGCTCGCACACGGCGCCCCATCTCACCGATGCACGCCCCCTTGGCGTTGATCGCCGGGTCGTTGGCCTTCACCGCGATCTTGGTGCGGTGGCCCGCCTCACGCGCGAGCGCGACGATCTCGACGAGTCCGGCGGCGATCTCCGGCACCTCGAGGGCGAAGAGCTTGCGGACGAGGCCGGGGTGCGTGCGCGACACGGTGATCTGCGGACCCTTGAGCCCCTTGGCGACGCTGGTGACGTAGACGCGCAGACGGGACCCGTGCGTGTACTCCTCGCCGGGCACCTGCTCCTCGGGCGGGAGGATCGCCTCGACGGAGCCGAGGTCGACGTGGATCATGCGCGGGTTGGGCCCCTGCTGGATCACGCCGGCGACGATGTCGCCCTCCTTGCCCTTGAACTCGCCGAGGACGGCGTCGTCGGCGATGTCCCGGAGGCGCTGGCTGATGACCTGCTTGGCGGCGAACGCGGCGATGCGCCCGAAGTCGTCGGGCGTCGCCTCCTCTTCGCCGATGATCGCACCCTCGTCGTCGCGGACGACCTGGAGGACGGCGACGTGGCCGGTCTTGCGGTCGAGGTGCACGCGGACGCCCTCCGGCGCGGCGCCCTCGGGCGAGACGTGCTTGGAGTACGCGGTCAGGATCGCCTGCTCGATGATCGCGACGAGCTCGTCGAACGGGATCGCCTTCTCCTTCTCGATCCCTCGCAGCAGACTCAGTTCGATGTCCATGACGGCCTCCCTATTCAGCTCTCGTCGCGCCCGAATGCACGCGCGACATCCGTACCACGATACCGTGTGCCGCGCCCCCGGGCCATCCGGGCCCGGGCACAGGCATTCGCGCGGCAGCAGGCGCCCACCGCGGGAACAGCCTGACTCCGCGTGGGAGCCTGTTGCGTCGTGGGATGCGTCGCGGGGTCAGACCTTCGGCGCGGACGGGAGCGCGTTGAGAGCCCCGATCAGGCGGAAGAGATTGCCCACCTGACGCTGATTCAGGTGCAGGGCGAGGCGCGGGAGGTCGAGCCGGTCGTCGTCGGCGACCTCCGGGGACCGCGGAGCCGTGCGCTCGATGCGCCCGGTGGACAGCAGCCCTGCGAAGCCGGCATTAAGCTCCTCGATCTCGGCGTCTGTCGGCTCGGCCTTGAGGCGCAGCACCAGGGTGTCGCCGACCCACCGCAGCGAATCGTAGTTGCGCCAGAACCCCGTGATCTCGGCGCGAGCCTCCTCCACGGAATCGGTGACGACGACCCGATCGAAGTCACCGGGGGAGATCACCCCCATCGGCGCGAGGTGCTCGTCGACGAAGCGCCGCATGCCCTGCCAGAACGATCCGCCCTTCTCGTCGAGCAGCACGATCGGCGTGGGCTCGGCCTTGCCCGTCTGCTGGAGGGTGAGCAGCTCGAACATCTCATCCAGTGTGCCGAATCCGCCGGGGAGGCAGATGAAGCCGCTCGACTCCTTGATGAGCATGAGCTTGCGGGTGAAGAAGTACTTCATCGCGACGACCTGATCGCTTCCCGCGACCAGGCTGTTCGCCTTCTCCTCGAAGGGGAGACGGATGGAGACACCGAGCGACAGCGCGGGCCCGGCTCCTTCGGCCGCGGCCTGCATGATCCCCGGCCCGGCGCCCGTGACCACCATCCAGCCGTCGCTCGCGAGGGCCGCGGCGACATCACGCGCCTGCAGGTACAGCGGGTCGTCGTGGAGGGTGCGGGCGGACCCGAACACCGTCACCTTCGGCACCCCGCGGAAGGGCGCGAACAGGCGGAACGCGTCCCGCATCTCGGCCAGGGCGGCGGAAGCGATCTTGAGGTCGAGGCGGTCGGTGCCGTCCTCCCCCAGCAGCAGCGCGGTGCGGAGCATCCGCATCACGAGGCGACGGTCCGTGGCCACACCCGCCTCGTCCAGCACACGGTTGATCTCGTCGCTCAGGGCTGCCGGCAGCGGTTCCTCGGTCATGCCCCCAGCGTCCCACGCGGCATCCGGTCGGCGGGACGCAACGCCGAGGGACCGTACCCCGGGGCTCCGGAGCACGGAGAAGGAGCGGTGTCAACACCCGTGCCCGCCGCCGGGGAAGGCGTCACCATGGCGACATGACAGAGATCACCGGTCCCGAAGCCCTCGCCCGCGTCGCCGAACTCGTGGAGGACATCGACTTCACCATGCTCACGACCACCGATCCGGACGGGAACCTCGTCAGCCGCCCCATGTCGACCAGGCAGATGGACGATGCCGGCGCCATCTGGTTCTTCACGGCGGAGGACACCGAGAAGGTCGAGGAGGCCCGTCGTCATCACGACGTGGGGCTGGCCTACTGCGACGCCAAGGGGATGCGCTACGTGTCGGTCGCCGGCACCGCGGAGATCGTCCACGACCGCGCGAAGATGGAGGAGCTCTACTCCCCCTCCCTCGACATCTGGTTCGAGGACGGCCTGGGGACCCCGGGCATCGCGCTGCTCAAGGTCACTCCGGTCGTCGCCGAGTTCTGGGAGCCCGCGAAGGGCAAGGTCGCGATGGCCGCCGGGGCGCTCAAGGCGCTGGTGACCCGAGACACCCCGGACGACGACATCATGAACCACGGCCGCATCACCTGCTGAGCGGCCCGCTCCGAGCGCCGGCTCAGCGCGCGGCGGAGACCCGCTCCACCGCTTCGGCGACCGAGACGGCCTCACGCTCGCCCGTCCGACGGTCCCAGAACTCCACCTGCCCGTCGGCGGCTCCGCGGCCGACGATGACGATCTTCGGGACGCCGACGAGCTCGGCATCGCCGAACTTGACCCCGGGCGACACCTTCGGGCGGTCGTCGTAGAGCACGTCGAGGCCGGCCGCCTCCAGCTGCGCGGACAGGCCCTCCGCGACGTCGAAGGCGACCTGGTCACGGCCGGCGGCGACGACCTGCACGTCGAACGGCGCGACCGAGGCCGGCCAGATGAGGCCCTTGTCGTCGTTGTTGAGCTCGGCGATGATCGCCAGGATCCGCGTCACGCCGATGCCATACGACCCCATGGTGACCGTGACGAGCTTGCCGTTCTCGTTGAGGACCTTCAGGCCGAGCGCCTCCGCGTACTTCCGCCCGAGCTGGAAGACGTGACCGATCTCCATGCCGCGGGCGAGCTCGACCGGACCGGAGCCGTCGGGCGCCGGGTCGCCGGCGCGCACGTTCGCGATCTCCACGATGCCGTCCGCCTCGAAGTCGCGCCCGGCGACGACCGAGTGCGCGTGCTTCTGGTCGATGTTCGCGCCGGTGACCCAGCTCGTGCCCTCGCTCACGCGGGGGTCGACGAGGTAGCGGATGCCCGTGGCGGACTCCTCGCCGAGCACCGCACCCGTAGGCGACCAGGGACCGATGTACCCCTTCACTAGGAGCGGGTTGTTCTCGAAGTCGTCCGCGGTCGCGGTCTCCACCTCGGCAGGGGCGAAGGCCACCTCGGCACGCTTCTCGTCCACCTCGCGGTCGCCGGGGATGCCGACGATCACGAGCTCACGGGTGCCGTCGAGGTGCTTCAGGGCGAGCACGACGTTCTTGAGCGTGTCGGCGGCGGTGTACTCGCCGTCGAGCTCTCGGTTGCAGTGCGCGACGAGAGTCTCGATGGTGGGCGTGTCGGGCGAATCGAAGATCACCGGAGCGCCATCGGCGTCGAACGGGACCGGAGCGGGCACGGGCGTGCTGAAGGCCTCGACGTTGGCCGCGTACCCCCCGGCGCTGCGGACGAAGGTGTCCTCCCCGACGGGCGTCGGGTGCAGGAACTCCTCGCTCCGCGAACCGCCCATCGCGCCGGCGTCGGCCTGCACGATCGCGTACTCGAGGCCCAGCCGCTGGAAGATGCGCTCGTAGGCGTCCCGCTGCGCCTGGTAGCTCACGTCCAGCCCCTCGTCCGAGGCGTCGAAGGAGTAGGCGTCCTTCATCGTGAACTCGCGCCCGCGGAGGAGACCGGCGCGCGGCCGGGCCTCGTCGCGGTACTTGTCCTGGATCTGGAAGATCGTCAGCGGCAGATCCTTGTACGACGAGTACAGGTCCTTCACCAGCAGCGTGAAGGCCTCCTCGTGCGTCGGCGCCAGGAGGTAATCGCCGCCCTTGCGGTCCTGGAGGCGGAACAGCAGGTCGCCGTACTCGTCCCAGCGCCCGGTCGCCTCGTACGCCTCGCGCGGCATCAGTGCGGGGAAGTGCACCTCCTGGGCACCGGCGGCGGCCATCTCCTCGCGGATGACGGTCTCGATCTTCGCCTTGACGCGCAGCCCGAGCGGCAGCCACGCGAAGATGCCTGCTGCCTGCGGTCGGATGTACCCGGCGCGGATCAGCAGCTTGTGACTGGCGACCTCGGCACCGGCAGGATCTTCGCGGAGCGTACGGAGGAAGAAGTTCGAAAGACGAGTGACCACGGCTCAAGTGTAGTGAGCCGCGGTCACCCGCCTCGTCGCTCAGTTGAGGGCCGGCAGTCCCTGCGGCACGACGCCGCCGCGGTAGAGGCTCTCGGCGAGCTCCTGCAGCGCGGTCAGCGCCACCCGCTGCGGCAGCGGACCGTAGGAGATGCGGGCCACGCCGAGCTTCTCGTACTCGGATGCGGCGAGCGCCCCGGGGATCCCGATCACGCTGACCTTGCGCTCCCCGATGCCCTCGACCAGCTGTCGCGTGACGTTCGCATCGAGGATGCCGGGGACGAACACCGCGGTGGCACCGGCGTCGAGGAAGGCGCGGCCGCGCTGGATGGCATCCGCGATGCTCTGCTCCACGGGCCGCGACCCGGCACGCACGAACGCATCGGTGCGGGCGTTCAGGGCGAAGGGCACGCCCTCGGCCTCCGCAGCCTTCACGATGGACTCGACGACGGCGACCGATTCGTCGAGCGGCTTGAGGCGGTCCTCGACGTTCGCGCCGACGACGCCGGCCGCGATCGCGAGGCGGGTGGTCTCCCCGGCGTCCCCGTATCCGTCGTCCAGGTCGGCGGTGACGGGAACGGACACGGCCGCGGCGATCCGTCCGACCATGTCGATCATGACGTCGCGCGGGGTGCCCCCGTCGTCGTAGCCGAACGACGCCGCGATGCCGTGACCGGCGGTCGCGATCGCCGTGGTCTCCGGCAGTGCGGCGACGGCACGCGCGGAGACGACGTCCCACACGTTCACCACGCGGAGGATCTCCGGGGCGTCATAGAGTCCGACGAGGGTCTGGGCCTTGGCAGCAGTGGTCATGTCCCCACGCTAGCGGCCGGTGCGGGCACGCGGGCCGGATGCCCGGGTTCCCTGCGGCGGTCGACCTAGGCTGGCAGCATGCCCCAGCGCCGCTCGCATGTCGCCCCCTCCGCCGCCCAGACCGAGCTCGCCGCGGCGCTCTCGGCCCTTCGGGAGGATCTGGACGCGTCGACGGAGTTCCCCGCCGACGTACTCGCGGAGGCGGAAGCCGCCACGGCGACTCTCCCCGACCTCGACCTCACGGATGTGCCGTTCGCGACCCTCGATCCGGCCGGTGCCCGCGACCTCGACCAGGCGTTCCACCTGGAACGGGACGGCGACGGCTATCGGGTGCGTTACGCGATCGCGGACGTGCCGGGTTTCGTCACCCCCGGTGGTGCCGTGGACGCGGAGGCCCGCCGGCGCGGACAGACCCTGTACGCCGCGGACGGCTCGATCCCGCTGCACCCACCCGTGCTGAGCGAGGACCGTGCCTCCCTGCTCCCCGACGTCGACCGCTCCGCCCTGGTGTGGACGTTCCACCTGGATGCGGCCGGATCCGTGATCGACTTCCGGTTGGAGCGCGCCCTCATCCGTTCCCGGGCCCAGCTCGACTACGCCTCCACCCAGGAGGCGCTCGACCGGGGCGACGGCGGTCACGCGGCCCTGCTGCCGGAGATCGGCTCCCTCCGTCTGGAGCAGGAGCGCCGCCGCGGTGGCGCCAGCCTGAACATGCCGGACGAGGAGGTCGTGCGCACCGACGACGGCTCCTATGCGATCGAGCGCCGCAGCCCGCTGCCCGTCGAGGAGTGGAACGCGCAGCTGTCGCTCATGACGGGGATGGCGGCCGCCGCGCTCATGATCGACGCGGGCGTCGGCATCCTCCGCACGATGCCGGAACCCGACGAGGCGGCCTTCACTGCCTTCCGGCACCAGACGGAGGCACTCGGGCGCCCGTGGACCGACGGCACCTACGGCGAGTACCTCCGGGGCCTCGACCGCTCCGACCCGATGACGCTCCCGGTGCTGGAGGCCGCCGCCTCGCTGTTCCGCGGCGCGGGGTACCTGGTGTTCGACGGCGAACCACCCGCCGACGCCGTGCAGGCCGCGATCGGAGCACCGTACGCGCACGCGACCGCACCCCTGCGCCGACTGGTCGACCGCTGGGTGCTCGCCATCTGCCTCGCCGTGTCGACCGGGCAGCCGGTGCCGGGATGGGTCCGCTCCTCCCTCGGAGAGCTCCCCGCGCTCATGCAGGAATCGGGTCGGCGGGCGTCGCAGTTGGACGCGGACACCGTGAACCGCGTCGAGGCCGCGCTGCTCACTCCGCTCGTCGGACAGACCATCGAGGCCACGGTGATCGAGCTCCGGGGCGAGCGGGCCGCCGTCCAGATCGCGGACCCTGCAGTGACCACGACCGCGCCGGTGGCCCCCGACACCAAGCCCGGCGATGTGGTGCAGGTGCGCGTCGTGCGCGTGGACATCGGGACGGGTGAGATCGAGCTCGCCCTCTGAGCCCGCCGCCGGGGATCAGGCGAAGACGTCGAATCAGGCGCTCCCGGGCAGGACTGCCTGTACCGCAGCGGCCGCCTGCGTCCGCGCCGGATACCCTGTCGAGATGGATCAGGCAGAGCGCATCGAGCGCTTCCTCGTGGCGCGGTATCCGCGTGCAGGGATCGCGATCGTCGCCGGGAGCACGGCCCGTGGGGAGCGCACGCCCACCAGTGACATCGACCTCCTCCTCATCGACGACGACCTCTTCGCCGACGTGTCACAGGTGAGCGAGGCCGCCACCCACGCGTTCGAGGACGAGATCTTCGAGGTGTTCGCGTACACGGTGGAAGGGTTCCGGGAGTGGGCGGACCGCGGCGTGGCCCAGCACCGCCCCGTCATCGCGCACATGCTCGTGGAAGGAGCCGCGATCCGGTCGACGCCCGCGCTCGCGGAACTGCGGACGCGGTGGTCCGCTGTGCTCGCTCTCGGCTCTGTGCTGAGTGAGACGGAGTCGCGGATCCGGCGGTACGTGATCACCGATCTCCTCGACGACCTCCAGGACGCGACGGACCCTCTCGAGCAGCGCGTCGTCGCCGGCCTGCTGTTCGAGCGCATGGCCGAGCTGATGCTGCTGGCCAGCGGGCAGTGGATCGGATCCGGGAAGTGGCTCCCCCGACGTCTGCGCGCGTGGAGCCCCGAGCGCGCGGACCAGCTCAGCACTCCGCTGCTCGCTGGAGACTTCCCCGGCTTCGCGGCGCGGGTCGATGAGGAGCTGACGATGGCGGGTGGTCGAGTGCAGGCGGGGTTCGTGCGCTGACCTCACTCGTTCACAGGCAGTCACGCGACAGCAGGCGACACCGGCGGCTGGCGCCTGTCCTCGCGTGATCGCCTGACGCGAGGGCTCAGGAGGCGGGAGTCGCGGTCGTCGTCATCACGAGCAGCTGAGGGTCGGACAGGTCCAGGGCCACCGTGATGGCGGCGAATTCCGCGAGGGAACGGACGTGGGTGCCGCCACAGAGGATGACGGCCTCGCCCTCCGGGAGCTCGCAGTGCCAGCGCCGCCGGTCCACGATCGTCGGTCCGTCCACCTCGATGCGGCTCGCGGCAGCCGAGGCGACCCACGCGGCGAGCTGCGCGTTGATGCGGTGCTCGCGGTCGGACAGCGTCGCCGCGAACGTCTCGGTGTCGAAGCCCGCACGGCGCAGGCTCTTGCCCAGGCGGTACTCGTCGACGGCGCCGTCCTCGTGGATGCGGCTGGACTGGTTCGCCCGTCCCTCGAAGTCCGGGTTTCCCAGCGCATCCTCCCCCGGGTCCTTGCGCCAAAGGTCCGAGACGGCGATATCGAGAGCGAGGGAGGCGAGGTGGCACGCGGTGTGACCGCGGCTGAGGCCGGCACGGTGCGCCTCGTCGACCGAGAGGGCCACGCGCGTCCCCTCCGCGAGCCAGGCGGGCGCGGCACCATCGAGCCGCTGGCCCACCAGCCAGGTCCACCCCTCGGTCCCGCGCTTGACGGGGATCGCGCTGCCCACCGCGAACGCGCCGTCATCCGAGACCGCCGCCATGAGCGCCTCGGTCACGTGGACGGCTCCGTCCTCGCCGGAGATCTCGCCGGTATCGCCGGGCTGATCGGGCCACGTGTGATCGACGGGGTGGAACGGCGTGGCGTCGACGACGACCACGGCTCCGTCGGCATCGTCCGCCACGCGGGTCACGACGGCGTCTCCACGGAGGCTGCCGTCCGGGAAGGTGACGATCGTGGGCGTGGTCATGGGGCTCCTCGGAGAGACGACGGAACGATGGTGCCGATCAGGCACGGGGTGTCAGTGGGACGGTGGGATCGTGAAGCTGGCGAGCCGGTCGCCGTCGACGACGAAGATCCCATCGGACTCGCCGTTGAAGACGCGACTGCTCCACCCGAAGCGGATGCGCGTCATGTCGCCGTCCGTGGTGGCGGAGAGCACGGTCATCCGTGCCGCGGCGCCGATCGCGTCGCTGTCCGCCCAGCCGCGCACGCCGTCGGCACCGGCTTTCACGGTGCCCCAGTCGCTCACGAAGCCGTCCGCGGTGAACGCGGCGACGAAGGCCTCGGTGTCTCCGGCATTGATCGCGTCGATCATCGTCTGGACCGGCGCGGGCAGGAGGATGTCGGACACGGCACTCCTCGGATCAGGCGGTGACGACCTGGGCGGTGCCGAGCGGAGCGTCCGGGCCCATCTCGGCGGCGATGCGGTTCGCCTCCTCGATGAGGGTGGCGACGATGTCAGCCTCCGGGACGGTCTTGATGACCTCGCCCTTGACGAAGATCTGGCCCTTGCCGTTGCCGGACGCGACACCGAGGTCGGCCTCGCGCGCCTCACCCGGGCCGTTCACGACGCAGCCCATGACGGCGACGCGCAGCGGCACCGTCATCTCCTTGAGCCCCTCGGTGACGTCTTCCGCGAGCGTGTAGACGTCGACCTGAGCCCGACCGCACGAGGGGCACGAGACGATCTCGAGCTTGCGCTCCCGGAGGTTGAGGGACTGGAGGATCTGGTGACCGACCTTGACCTCCTCGGCCGGCGGCGCGGACAGCGAGACGCGGATGGTGTCGCCGATGCCCTCCCCCAGCAGGATGCCGAACGCGGTCGCGCTCTTGATCGTGCCCTGGAAGGCCGGTCCCGCCTCGGTCACGCCGAGGTGCAGCGGCCAGTCGCCCCGCTCGGCGAGCTGGCGGTAGGCCTTGACCATCACGACCGGGTCGTTGTGCTTCACCGAGATCTTGAAGTCGTGGAAGTCGTGCTCCTCGAACAGCGACGCCTCCCAGACAGCGCTCTCGACGAGGGCCTCCGGCGTGGCCTTGCCGTACTTCTCGAGCAGGCGACGGTCGAGGGAGCCCGCGTTGACGCCGATACGGAGCGAGACGCCCGCGTCCTTCGCTGCCTTGGCGATCTCGCCGACCTGGTCGTCGAACTTCCGGATGTTGCCCGGGTTGACCCGCACGGCGGCGCAGCCGGCGTCGATCGCCTGGAAGACGTACTTCGGCTGGAAGTGGATGTCCGCGATGACCGGGATCTGGCTCTTCTTCGCGATGATGTGCAGCACGTCGGCGTCGTCCTGCGAGGGCACGGCGACCCGGACGATCTCGCAGCCGGAGGCGGTGAGCTCCGCGATCTGCTGCAGAGTCCCGTTGATGTCGGTGGTCTTCGTCGTCGTCATCGACTGCACGCTGACGGGCGCATCGCCGCCGACGAGCACCTTGCCCACCTTGATCTGACGGGACTTGCGACGCGGGGCGAGGACTTCGGGGACCTTCGGCATCCCAAGATTCACTGCTGGCACGATCCCAGCCTACGCCGCCAGGATGCGGAAGGGCTGGATGCGGCGGGTGTGGTAGTTTCGCCCCATGATCGCGCACATCACCTGGTGGCCCGCCTCCTAGGCGGTGTGTTCGCGTTCCCTCGAATCCAGACCGCCTCCGGGGCGGTCTTTTCGTTGCGCCGAGCCGGAGCCCTCGCACAGGAGACATCGATGACCCTCTCTCGCCTCGACGAGCTCAGCGCCGATCCCACCGCGTCCTTCGTGCTGATCGCCCGTGACGGCGCGGACACCGTGGAGCTGCTCACCGGCGCCGTGACCGACGTCGAGCTGCTCTCCGACATCCCTCTGACGTCCGAGGGAGAGCCCCGGGAGGTCTTCGCCCTCGTCCCCTACCGGCAGGTCCGAGAGCGCGGATTCGTCGCGCAGGACGACGGGGCGCCGCTGCGCTGCATCGTCGTGGACGAGCACCTCCATCTGCCGACCGCGGCTGTGCTCGATGCGCTTCCTACCGCGCCGATCCCACTGCGCGACGAGGGCTTCGACATCGCCGACGAGGAGTACGCCGCCATCGTCGAGACCGTGATCGCCGACGAGATCGGCCGCGGCGAGGGGGCGAACTTCGTCATCCGTCGCGACTTCACGGCGACCGTCGAGGCGGACGAACGGCAGGCGGCCCTCACCTGGTTCCGGGCTCTGCTCGCCCATGAGCGCGGGGCCTACTGGACGTTCGCGGTGTTCACCCCCGGCCACATCGCGGTGGGGGCGAGCCCGGAGGCACACGTCGTGGCCCGCGGTGGCGTCGTCACCATGAACCCCATCTCGGGGACCTTCCGGCATCCGGCGGGCGGCGCGACGAAGGAGACGCTGACCGACTTCCTGGCCTCGACCAAGGAGACCGAGGAGCTGTTCATGGTCGTGGACGAGGAGCTCAAGATGATGAGCGCCGTCTGTGCCGACGGCGGACGCATCACGGGCCCGCATCTGAAGGAGATGTCGCGGCTGACGCACACGGAGTACATGCTGCGCGGCCGGAGCGCTCTGGACCCCCGGGACATCCTCCGCGAGACGATGTTCGCCCCCACCGTCACCGGCTCCCCCATGCAGAACGCCTGCGCCGTGATCCGGCGGCACGAGCGCAAGCCGCGGGGCTACTACTCCGGCGTCGCCGCGCTCTTCACCCCCAACGCCGACGGCGGCCACGACCTCGACGCGCCGATCCTCATCCGCACGGTGTATCTGCAGGACGGCGAGCTGAGCGTTCCCGTCGGCGCCACCCTCGTCCGCCACTCCGACCCGCACGGCGAGGTCTCCGAGACCCACGGCAAGGCAGCGGGTGTGCTCGGCGCCATCGGCGCGATCGACCGGGACCGTGTGGCGGAAGCCCGCAGCGACGCCGACGCCCCCGGTGAGCCCCGGCGTCTCGCCGACGACCCGGACGTCGCCGCGCTCCTCTCCTCGCGCAACGCCCGCCTCGCCGAGTTCTGGCTGAACCCGCAGGGTGAGGACTTCACGGGGCCGTTCTCCGGCCGCTCCGCCCTCGTGGTCGACGCCGAGGACCGCTTCACGACGATGCTCGCGCATCAGCTGCGGCACCTCGGGCTCGACGTGACCATCGCGTCCTGGGACGACGTGGACGACGAGGCGGTCGAGACGGCCGATCTCGTCGTCGCCGGCCCCGGCCCCGGCGACCCCCGAGACGACGCGAGCCCGCGCATCGCCCGGATGCGCGAGGTCGTGGCGGCCAGCCTGCAGGCGCATGCCCCGCTGCTCGCGGTCTGCCTGAGCCACCAGATCCTGGCGGACCGGATGGGGATCGCGCTGACGCCCCTCGACGCTCCGCACCAGGGGCTACAGAAGGCCGTGCCGGTGTTCGGCGAGGACGCCTCGATCGGGTTCTACAACACCTTCACGGCACGGGTCGACCCCGGAGTGACGACGGTGGGCGCGGCCGAGGTGTCGGCGGATCCGGCGACCGGCGACGTCTACGCCCTCCGGGGCGACGGGTTCGCATCGGTGCAGGGCCACCTCGAGTCGATCCTGTCCCGCGACGGCATCCGCACGCTGGAGCGTCTGGTCGCACACGCCCTGCGCTGAGTGCGTCCCGGTCGCTCAGCCCAGCAGCTTGACCGGGTTGAAGAGGTCGGCCACCAGCAGCAGAGCTCCCATCGCGATCAGCAGCGTCGCGACGACGACGGTCAGCGGGACGAGTTTCGTGGCGTCGACCGGAGCCGGCGGCGGCCGCCGGAAGAGCTTCGCCCACGCCCGCTTGATCCCTTCCCAGAGCGCGACGACGATGTGTCCGCCGTCGAGGGGCAGCAGCGGGATGAGGTTGAACACGAAGAGCGCGACGTTGAGCGACCCGAGGAGGCCGAGCAGCACGGCGAAGCGGTTGAGGACCGGCGCGTCCGTCGCGGCCACCTCGCCCGCCAGACGCCCGACACCGACGACGCTCAGCGGCCCGTTCGGATCGCGTTCCCCACCCGTCACCAACGACACACCCACGTCCCACAGCCGCACGGGCAGCGTGACGATCAGCGAGCCGACCCGGGCGACCGTGTCCGCCGCCATCTGCGGTCCGGCGGTGAGCGGCTGCTGCACGTAGCCCATCTGCGCGATCATGCCCGCGTAGCCGACCTCCTTCACGACGGGTTCGCCGTCGTCGTCGAGCACCGGCTGCCCGCTCGCATCCGTGATGGTGCGCTCCGCGGCGATCGGCGCGAGGGTGAGCGTCTGCTCCGTGCCGTCCCGGCGCACGACGAGATCGAGGGGCTGCCCCGGCGAGGCCTGCACGATCGCCGTCGCCTCGGCGAAGGTCGCCACCGGTGTCCCGTCGATCGAGACGAGGACGTCCCCTGGCTGCACGTCGGCCGCCGCCGCCGGAGACTCCGGATCGTCGGCACCGCATTCGGTCGCCGACGATGAGGCCGGGACCACGCATTCGTTCACCGCCGCGACCGTCGTGGTGCCCTGCTGCACGCCGATTCCGCTGACGAGGACGGTGAAGATGACCACGGCCAGCACGAGGTTCATGAGCGGTCCGCCGAGCATGACGATCACGCGCTTCCAGACCGGCAGCTTGTAGAAGACCCGATCCTCGGCGCCCTCGGCGATCGTCTCGTCGTTGGCCGAGCGCGCATCCTGGATGAGCGTGCGGAACGCGCCGGACGCGGGTCCGCTGTCCTTCGACGACGGATACATCCCCGACATCGAGATGAAGCCGCCGAGAGGCAGGAGCTTGAAGCCGTACTCCGTCTCGCCGATCCGCTTCGACCACAGGCGCGGCCCGAAGCCGATCATGTACTGGCCGACACGCACGCCGAAGAGCTTCGCAGGGACGAGGTGACCGACCTCGTGCAGACCGATCGAGAGCCCGAGGCCGATCAGCATGAACACGATGCCGCCCAGATAGAGCAGGAATTCCACGTGCCCACGCTACTGCCCACCGCCTAGGAATCCGCCCGGCTCGCACAGCATGGCTAGGCTGGCGGGATGACGTCCCGGCAGCTGCGCTTCCTCCGCGCCGCCGCCGTGTCCGCGATCGCCACGCTCCTCGCAGCCGTGTCGCACACGCTCGCCGGCGGCGCCGCTCCGCACCCCCTGCTCATCGCCGCCGTCGCGGTGCTCTTCGTCCCCCTCTCCGCCGCGGTGGCCGGCGGTCGGCCGTCACGCGCACGGGTCGCCGTGGCCGTGCTCCTGGCGCAGGCCGCGTTCCACCTGCTCTTCCAGCTTCTGGGTGCGCCCACAGCGGGGGGCGCGTCCGTCATCGGCACGCACGCGCATCACCTCGACCTGGGCGCGCTCGCACCGCTGTCCCCGGCTCCCGGCCCGGACACGCTGATGCTGTCGGCGCACCTCGCCTGCGCGGTGCTGACCACGCTGCTGCTGTGGCACGGCGAGAGCGTGTTGCGCGCGATCGCCCGCTGGTTCCAGGCCGCGCTCCGGCGCGCGGCGACTCCCACCTCCGCGCCTCCCGCACCGCCGCGTCCGCTGCGCTCCGCTCTCCGCTCTCCGCTCGATGCCGCGATGACCGTGGTGGTGTCGCGGCGCGGTCCGCCGGTGCCCGTCGGCGGCTGAGCCGCCCCGCCGACCCTGCCGTCCTCGAGAGACGGCCCCTTCGGGCCGCGCTGTTCCCGCGCGCCCCACACGAGCATCTGGAGACCCCATGTCGAACCCCACCATCCGCCCCCGCCGTCCGCGCCGCGCCCTCCTCGGAGCCACCGGCATCATCGGCGGACTCGCCCTCGCCCTCGCCGTCCCGGCGATGGCCGGCGCCCACGTCACCGTCAGCCCTGACGAGCTCGCCGCCGGTGACCATGGCGTGCTGACCTTCTCCTTCTCGCACGGGTGCGGCACCTCGCCCACCACAGCCCTGCGCGTCACCATGCCGGAGGGCCTCGCCTCCGTCGCCCCGACGCTCGACGGCGACTGGAGCATCCAGGTGGAACGCGGCGACGACGGTCTCGTGAGCGCGGTCACCTACACCGCCCTCACGCCCGTGCCGACCGACCTCCGCGGCGCCGTCAGCATGTCGGTGGGACTGGACGAGGACACGCCCGAGACGCTCGCCTTCCCGGTGGTCCAGCAGTGCGTCGACGGGGCGACGGAGTGGACGCAGCTCGCCGAGAAGGGCGAGGACCCGCACGACCTCGACTCCCCCGCTCCCGTCGTGACGGTGACGGACAACGCCGAGGGCGGTCACGGCACGAGCACCGTACCGCAGCCCGCGACGGCCGACACCGGCGACGACGCCCTGGGTATCGCGCTGGGCGCCGGCGGCCTCCTGGCCGGTGTCGCGGCGCTCGTGGTCGCCGTGCTCGCGTTCCGCCGCCGCGCCTGAGCGTCCCGGGTCCGCCGCGCCCTGCTCCGGCGCGCGGCGGACCGACCCGCCCGGGGCGACACCGCCGTCATGAGAACATGGAGACGACATGTCGATGGAACAACAGCCGACCCTGCCCCCCGTGCTCCGCCCCGCGAACCCGCCCCGGCGCGAGCTGTCCGAACTCGCCTCCCGATTCGCCCGCTCCGTGCGCGGCGACGTGGAGGGCGTCGCTCTCAGTGGCATCACCCTCGCCACGGCGGACCTGCGTCCCGGCGAGGCGTTCGTCGCGATCCGCGGCGTGAACCGCCACGGCGCGGACTTCGCCAAGACCGCTGCCGAGAAGGGGGCGGTCGCCGTGATCACGGACCAGGCGGGCGCCGACATCGCCGCGGACGCCGGCCTCCCGATCCTCATCGTCGACGACCCCCGCGGCGTGCTCGGCGCGCTGAGCGCCTGGGTGTACGGCACGGGAGCGGAGGACCCGCTCCCCCTCCTCTTCGCGACCACCGGGACGAACGGCAAGACGAGCGTCTCGCACCTCCTCGAGGGCATCCTCGAACAGATGGGCGTCGTCACCGGGCTCTCCTCCACGGCCGAACGACACATCGCGGGCGAGGTCATCGTCTCGCGGCTCACCACCCCTGAGGCGTCGGAGATGCACGCCCTGCTCGCGCTGATGCGGGAGCGCGAGGTCGAGGCCGTCGCGGTCGAGGTCAGCGCCCAGGCCCTCTCCCGGCACCGTGTCGACGGCATCCGGTTCGACGTCGCGGGATTCACGAACCTCAGCCACGACCACCTCGACGACTACGCCGACATGGAGGAGTACTTCGAGGCGAAGCTGCCGCTCTTCCGGCCCGATCGCGCCGTCCGCGGCGTCGTGTGCCTCGACTCCTCCTCCGGGGCCCTGGTCGTGGAGCGCTCCGAGATCCCCGTCATCACCGTCGGGACGCCCTCCATCGCCGCCGACGCCGATCAGGCATCGCGAGCGGACTGGGTGGTCGTCATCGACGACGAGCGGACGACCGGAACGACGTTCACGATGACGGGACCGGCTGGCACGCTCACCACGACCGTCCCGGTGATCGGCCCCCACATGGCCGCGAACGCGGCGCTCGCGATCGTCATGCTGCTCGAGGGCGGCTATGCCTGGGAGCGGATCGTCGAGGCCCTGCAGCGCGACGGCGGCATCCACGCCTACCTGCCAGGGCGCACGCAGCTCGTCTCAGGCGCGCGGGGGCCGGCCGTCTTCGTCGACTTCGGCCACTCGCCCGACGCCTTCGAGAAGACCCTGGCCGCCGTGCGGCGGGTGACTCCCGGCAAGGTGCTCATGCTCTTCGGGGCCGACGGGGACCGGGACGCCAGCAAGCGCTTCGACATGGCCCGCACCGCGGTGGAGGGGAGCGACATCCTCGTCGTGACGGATCACCACCCGCGATTCGAAGACCCGGCGTCGATCCGCGCGACGCTCGTCGACGGCGCGCGTCGCGCCCGTCCCGACGCCGAGATCCACGAGTACTCCCCGCCGGAGGCCGCGATCGTGGCCGCCGTCGGACTCGTCGGCGACGGCGACGCGATCCTCTGGGCCGGCCCCGGGCACCAGGACTACCGCGACATCCGAGGGGTGCGGACGCCGTACTCGGCCCGCGAGCTCTCCCGGCGTGCGTTGAAGGCCGCCGGCTGGCCGGTGCCGGAGCCGCGCTGGCCCGTGCCGTACCCGGACGAGGACTGAGCCCGCGCCGCGTCAGACGGCGGCGATGAGCTGGTCGGCCTTCCGCCGCGCCCAGTCCTCGGCCGCCGCGAGCGATTCCACGGTCAACGCGTCCGGAGCGTCGTGCGCGTCGACGACCCGCTGCACGGTGTCGACGATGCCGAGGAACGGCAGGCGCCCTTCGTGGAACGCGTCCACGGCCTGCTCGTTGGCGGCGTTGTAGACGGCGGGGAAAGTGCCTCCGGCGCGCCCGACGGCCTTTGCGAGCGCCACCGCGGGGAAGGCGTCGTCGTCGAGCGGCTCGAAGGTCCAGGACGTCGCCGTGGTCCAGTCCAGCGGACGGCCCACACCGCCCACGCGGTGCGGCCAGTCCAGGCCCAGCGAGATCGGCAGACGCATGTCCGGCGGCGAGGCCTGCGCGATGGTCGAGCCGTCGACGAACTCCACCATGGAGTGGACGATCGACTGCGGGTGCACGACGACGTCGATGTCGTCGTAGGGCACGTCGAACAGCAGGTGCGCCTCGATGACCTCAAGCCCCTTGTTGACCAGGGTCGCCGAATTCGTGGTGACCGTGCGACCCATGTTCCACGTCGGATGCGCCAGCGCCTGTTCCGGGGTCACTCCGGTGAGCTCGTCGCGCGACCTGCCGCGGAACGGGCCACCCGAGGCCGTGACCACCAGACGGCGGATCTCATCGTGTGTGCCGGAGCGCAGGGCCTGGGCGAGCGCGGAGTGCTCGGAGTCCACGGGGACGATCTGCCCGGGTGCCGCGGCGGCGAGCACGAGATCACCGCCGACGATCAGCGACTCCTTGTTCGCCAGCGCGAGGGTCCGCCCCTCCTCCAGCGCAGCGAGCGTCGAGCCGAGACCGATCGAGCCGGTGATGGCGTTCAGCACCACATCGGCTTCGACGTCGCGGACCAGCTGCTCCGCCTCGACCGCGCCGAGAGCCGTGTGCTCCACCTGGAACTGCGCCGCCTGCTCGGCCACCATCGTGGCGTTCGACCCCGCGGCGAGACCGACGAGCTCGAAGCGTCGCGGATTGGCGCGGATCACATCCAGCGCCTGCGTGCCGATGGAACCGGTGGAGCCGAGGATGATGACGCGACGCATGACGCCAGCCTAGGACACGCCGCCGGCTCTCCCGGGCCGCGGCTACTGCTGCGGCTGGACCGGAGTCGTGGCGAGGATGTCGACGACGAACACGAGGCTCTCGTCCTGCAGCTCGTGCCCCTCGCTCGCGCCGTAGCCATCGGACGGCGGCATGACGACGAGAACCTGCGAACCGACCTTCTGACCCTCGAGCGCCTTCTGGAACCCGGCGACGACTCCCGTCGTCTGGAACTGGGCGGGGGCCGCATCGCGGCTCCAGCTGGAGTCGAACTCTTCGCCGTCGGACCACTTCACCCCGAGGTACTGGACCACGACGAGGTCGCCGGACGCCACCGTTGCGCCGTCGCCCTGCTTGAGGACGGAGACCTTCGTCTCGGTCGGCGCATCGCCGTCCGGGATCGTGACGGACGGCTTGCCATCGTCGTCGAGCTCGACCTCGGGCATGCCGGCGGTCGGCTCGACCTCCTTGCCGGAGGCGACCTCGGGGAGCCGGTCGACGGCCTCCGCGTAGACGACGATGTTGCTCTGCCCCTCACCGAGCGCGCTGCCGGGGATGGCGAGGACGACGCGGGATCCGACCGGCTCGCACTCGAGCGCGGCGACGAACAGCGACGACTGGTTCGGGTCGAGGAGCACGGGGAGCGTGCCGTCCTCGCCGCGCGCCGACGAGTCGACCACGTCGCCGCTGGCGGCATCGACGATCTGATACTGGACGGAGACGAGGTCGTTCGCCGCGAGGTCGTCTCCCTCGCCCTCGGACACGACGGTCCGCTCGACGTTCGCGAACTCCGCATCGGCGGGAACCGTGATCTTGGCGTCGAGACCTTCGCCGTCCACCTCGATGGCGTCCGAGGTGTCGCCGGCCTTCGCGTTCACGAGGCACTGGCTCGACCCGGAGGCGTCCGGAGAGGAGGTGCTCTGCGGATCGCCGTTCCCGGAGCATCCCGCCAGCAGCAGGGTCGCCGCAGCGACGGTGGACAGGACGAGCAGCGGACGGGTGCGCACAGGAAGACCTCACGATCGCGGGCGGGAGCTTCCATCCTGCCTCATCGCCCTTTGCTCGCGCTGGGAAGCGGCGGCGCGAGTCTTCATTCCCACGTCGGCATGGATCCGGGAGTAGCCTGCTCTGATGAGCTCTGAGCAGTCCGCGGACCCCGAAACCCCCTCAGAGGACTCCCCGAAGCCCCGGCACGCCGGCTTCACCTACACGCTGGGCCGCAGCCTCATCGCCCCGCTCGCCCGGCTCGTCTACCGGCCGCGCATCGAAGGACGCGAGCACGTCCCCACCACCGGCCCGGTGATCTTCGCCAGCAACCACCTGTCGTTCATCGACTCCATCGCCATCCCGGTGGCGGCTCCGCGTCCCGTGCACTTCCTCGCCAAGTCGAGCTACTTCGAGGGCACCGGCATGAAGGGCTGGGCGTCCAAGACGTTCTTCGAGGCGATCGGTGCGATCCCGGTCCGCCGCGGCGCCGGCCAGGCGGCGCTGGACGCCCTAGACCTGCAGCGTCAGCTCCTGGACGAGGGCCTCGCCGTCGCGCTCTACCCTGAGGGCACCCGCTCCACCGACGGCCGGTTGTACAAGGGCCGCACGGGCGTGGCCTTCCTTGCTCTGCAGACGGGAGCACCCGTCGTCCCCGTGGGACTCATCGGCACCGACAAGGTGATGCCGGTCGGCGCCAAGATGCCCACGCTGTCCGAGCGGATCACCGTGCGCTTCGGCGAGCCCCTGGATCTGTCGCCGCACGGACCGGCCACGAGCGGCCGCGCGCGCCGGCTCGCGACCGACGAGATCATGGCCGCGATCCACGCGCTCTCCGGACAGGAGCTCGCGGGCACCTACAACGAGGCGCCGGCTCAGAACACGATCGAGAAGATCAAGCAGGCGCTCCCGCACGAACGCCGCTGAGGAGTCCGTTCAGCCGGCGGCCGTCACCGTCGCTTCGTGCCGGACGGGGAAGTTGACCGAGTTGGCGATGAAGCACCACTCGTTCGCCTGAGCGTGCGCGCGCTCGGCCGCCTCGATCATCGAGGCCTCGGCGACGACGACCTCCGGGCGCAGCAGCACCTCGACGAAGGAACCGCCGCCGGCGCCGTCCTCGCGCATCAGGCCGCTCGCGGTGTCCCGGTAGGACACGACCACCACTCCGGCCGTCACGCAGGCGTGCAGGTACGACAGGAGATGGCACTCGGAGAGCGAGGCCAGCAGCAGATCCTCCGGATTCCACCGCGCCGGATCGCCGCGGAACGGCTTGTCGGAGGAGGCGAGCAGCTCGGGCTTGCCCGCGACTTCGATCGTGACATCGCGGCGGTAGTCCCGGTAGCCGCTCGTGCCGGATCCGGTGTTGCCGGTCCAGGTGGAGGTGAGGGCGTAGCGGTGCTCGCCGAGGGACCGCGGAGTCGTCTGCTCTGGCATGCGCTCAGTCTGCCAGGTGCGGCCGACACGGCGCCGACTCGGCACCCGACCAGGCTGGGCCGGACCCGCCGGTAGAGTTGTCGGGTGCTGGAGACTCTCACCGTTCAGGATTCCGTCGAGCTCGCCGTCGTGGAGCGGAGCGGCTTCATCGAGTCGCGTCACGCCGGGGCGGCCGTGGTGCTCTCGCCCGAGGGTGAGGTGGTCGCGCGGCACGGGAATGCGGATGCGCTGATCCTCCCCCGTTCCAGCCTGAAGCCCCTGCAGGCGGTCGCCTGCCTCACCGCCGGTGCGGTACTCGAGGGCGAGCAGCTGGCGCTGTCGACGGCGAGCCATTCCGGCACCGATCGGCACGCCGAGGTCGTGCGCGAGATGCTCACCGCGGGCGGCCTCAACGAGGACGACCTCGCGTGTCCTCCCGCCTGGCCGAGCGACTCCGCGACCCGCGATGAGATGGTGCGCGAGCACGGCCAGGAGGCGCGCATCCGCATGAACTGCTCGGGCAAGCACGCCGCGATGCTCCGCGCCTGCGTCGCGACGGGCTGGCCGACCGACGGCTACCTCGACCCCTCGCATCCGCTCCAGGCGCACATCCGCGATGTGATCGCCCGGCTGACCGGCGAGAAGATGGCCCACACCGCGATCGACGGCTGCGGTGCCCCCGTGTACGCGCTCAGCCTCACCGGACTGGCCCGCGCGATCCACCGCATCGGAACCGCCTCCGAGCGCTCCCCCTTCGCGCTGCACCGCGTGGCGGGCTCGTTGGTGAAGGCGGTGCGCGAGAACCCCTGGACCATCGACGGCCCCGGGCGCCCTGACACGATCGCGATCGAACGGCTCGGGGTCTTCGCCAAGGGCGGCGCGGAGGGTGTCATGGTGATGGTCGCCCCGAACGGGACCACGGTGGCGCTGAAGATGCTCGACGGCGGCGCACGCGCGTCCACGATCGTGGCCGCCATGCTGCTGGCACGCGCGGGCGGGCTCAGCGACGCCGACGTGACCGGACTGGCCGACTCCCTGCCGCTCACGGTGCTCGGAGGCGGCGCGAACGTCGGCGCGATCCGTCCGGGTGCGGGGATCTGACCCGACCTCGTCCCCGTGCCGCTGACCGTCATCGCCGGTCCAGCGCCGGGAGGACCACCCGCCGGGGAGGGCGGTCTCCGATCACGGACCAGGCCCGCCCGGCGTCCGGTCGCGCGTACGGCGGCTGAGCGCGGATGCCGACGAGCTGGCGGAGCTCGCCGGGCCGCTCCGCCCGGATGAGCACCTCCCCCTGCGATCGCACCCGCTGCCACAGTGCCCACTGACGCTGCCAGTTCTCAGCATCGCCCACCAGCACGAGCGGTCGCCCCGTTCCCCTCACCTCCGGACCCACCGCCTGTACGTCGCAGTCGGGATGCGCGGCCGCCAACGCCGCGACGACGCCGACGACGCCCGGGGTGACCAACGCCGTGATCTCCGCCTGCGGCACCCACACCGGCGTGCTCCCCCGCAGCTCTCCGGAGCGCGACTCCACCCCGGGACCCTCGACCCAGGCGAACTGCATCTCCCGCTCTCCGCACACGGCCCTCCCCGGCGGACGATCGCGGCGGAAGTGAGCGACCTCGCCGCCCGCGGCGATGTGCTCGACGCGTGTCGGCATCCGCAGCAGGGCCCGACGCGGGAGTGCCTCCAGCACGCGGGCCAGCGGACCCGTCGCCCGACCGGCCGCGAGCACCCAGGTGACGGTGGCCGATGATCGCACCAGCTGCTCCCACCGCTGGACGAACTCGTGGCCGACGTCGAGAGGCAGGCGCGCGTGGAGCAGATCGAGATCATCCGCGAGCACGACGTCGGGTGGCGCCGTGCCGCCCTCGACCCACGCGGCAAGCAGGTCGACGGCCGCTTCGGGATCATCCGGGAACCACGCGCTGTGGCGATGCTGCGCCGCGATCACACGCAAGGCTGTCGTCCGCCCCGTTCCCGGGGCGCCGAGGACCACGAGCCCGCGGTCGCGGCCAGGATGCAGAATCTCCAGCGGCTGCGCCTGATTCTCGGGCTCGTCAGCGCGTCCGAGCACCAGGGAGGGCCCGGCTTCCGAAGGCGCGGACCCTGCCCGAGCGGTCAGCAGCGCGTCGAGCGGCAGGCGCGTCGGGAGAGCGGGTCGCCACGGAGGTGGAGACGTCGGCGCTCCCGCCCATCGCTGCGCGATCCGTCGGATGACGTCGTCATCGGTGAGGGCGATGCGCACCGGCAGCGGCTCGTCGTCCTGCGGGCGACGGAGGAGCGCACGGCCTCGGCCCTCCGCTCCGCCGGGAAGCTCGGCGGCGCCGGAGGTGCCGAGCATCGCCCTGCTGTCAGAAGTCTCGGCGACGCGCAGGCTCAGCCGCAGCGGGCAGTTCGTCGCGAGCGCATCGCGGATGACCCCGGCGGCGCGCTGCGTGCCGAGGACCAGGTGCATGCCCAGGGCGCGCCCCCGCGCCGCGACGTCGGTGAACACCGCCGCCAGCTCTGTGTGCTCCTGCAGCAGGGCGGCGAACTCGTCGACGACGATCAGGAGTCGGGGAAGGTCGGTCTCACGCACGTCGCGCGCCTGCGCCGCCGCGAGGGCACCCTCACGGCGGCGCATCTCTGCGGCCAGGCTGGCGACGCCGCGCCGCGCCTCCGTCTCGTCGAGGTCCGTGAGGACGCCGACGACCTGCGGCAGCTCACGCAGGCGATCGAAGGCCGTCCCTCCTTTGAAGTCCGCGAGGAGGACACTCACCCGCTCCGGCCCGTACCCCGCGCAGACGGCGGCGACCCATGTGATGAGGAGTTCGCTCTTGCCTGTCCCCGTCATCCCCGTCACGATCGCGTGCGGGCCGTCCTCGACGATGTCGGCCATCACCGGGGCATCGTGTGCTCCCCGACCGAGCGCCACGAGGAGGCCTGGGCCCACCGGTGGCTGCGGAAGGTCCCGGAGCGCCACCGCCGCCCCGGTCGCCTCCGTCGCGGACCCTTTCCCGCCGCACAGCTCGGCGGCCGCCGTCGCCTGCGCCGACGACAGGTACTCGACGTCCACCCCGTCCTCGCCGTCCGGGGTGCGCAGAGTCGCCGCACCGGGTTCCACGATGTCGACCACCGTCGTGATGCCGTCCGGAACGTCCGCACCGGTCGGCAGGGTCCAGATCACCGCATCGGCGCTCGGGGCCGATGCGGCCTCCTCTGCGAGGGCGAGCCGGAAACCACCGCGTCGCGCCTGCTGCATGTGCGGGAAGCCCGCCAGCGCCCCGTCCCGCGCCGGGTCGCCGACGAGGGAGAGCACACTCGGGGAGAAGCGGAGACAGAGCTGGACGACGAGCGCACGTGCGGCGGCCCTGGCGAGCGGCTGCGGGCCCCGCAGGCATACTCCTCGACCGAGGAGGACGACCCGCGGCGCGTCTTCCAGGACACCGCACCGGCGGCGGAACGCAGCGGCGCGCTCGTCGTCACCGCCCTCGCAGCGCACGGTGCTGACCCGGGATCCGCGTCCCACGACGAGCGGAGTGTCGTGGTCGGGCGGCCGGGCATCCTGCAACGGGCGGCTGCGCAGACACGAGGCGGCATCCGGGTGACGACGTTCCTCGTCTGCGCGCTCCTCCGCGTGGCGGCGGTGCAGCTGGGCTTCGACCTCTGCCCATGCGGCGTCCATCCGGAGCACCTCGGCTCGCCGTTCGCGACGACGTCCGCGGGCTGCGTCGAGGAGCGACGCGCCCAGCATCAGCGGCCCGAGAGCCGCGAACCAGAGCGCATGCAGCGCACCGGTCGTGAACCAGAGAGCCAGACCGACTCCCACGGGGACGACGGCGGCGATGAGGGGAAGCGGGCGCCGCCGGGCCGGCGCCATGGCGGACGGGAGGACCAGGGGCGAGGAGTGCATGCCTCCAGTGGAGCTCACCGCCGGGGCGGATAGGGCCTCTCCACAGGGTCCGGAGCGCTACTCCCCCGAGTCCGCGGGTGGGGAGGAAGGATCCTCGGGATCGTCGACCTGCAGCACGATCACGGTGACGTTGTCGCGCCCTCCGTTGTCGAGGGCCGCCGCGAGCATCGCGTCGACGCTCTCCGCGGGGTCGGCATGAGCGCGGAGGAAGTGCTGGATGCCGTAGTCCGTGAGCTCCTTCGTGAGACCGTCGGAGCAGATGACGAAACGGTCGCCCGGCCGCACGTCGATGGTGACGTAGTCCGGCGCCGTGAGCTCGCTCGCACCGACCGCGCGGGTGATCACGTTGCTGTACGGGTGGCCCTCCGCCTCTTCGGGACTGAGCTTGCCGGCGGTGATGAGCTCCTGCACGACGGAGTGATCGGTCGTGACCTGCAGCAGCCGGTCGTCGCGCAACAGGTACACGCGCGAGTCACCGATGTTCAGCGCCACCCAGTGCGGCTCGTCTCCCTGTTCGTCCAGGTAGACGCCGGTGAGCGTGGTGCCGGTCCCCTCGTCGGTGGTGTCCGGGTGCTCGGCGATGTCGTCGACCGCGAGCGCGAGAGCCTTCTCGATCGCGGAGGGGGTGACGTCGTCGGCATCGACCATCGCCCGCAGACGCGCGACCGTGCTCTGACTCGCGATCTCCCCGCCGGCATGACCTCCCATGCCGTCCGCGACGATGAAGAGCGGATACTCGGCGAGGAGGGCGTCCTGATTCGTCTCCCGGCGGCGCCCCTGGTCGGTGACGCCGGCCCAGGACAGCCGCAACGGACGATGCGCAACCGTGAGGGTGTGCGTCTTGGTCTCAGCCACGAACTGCCTCCGATGGACCTGCGGCGGATGGGGCGGGCGCAGGATACTCACACATCGTAGTGGAACTCGCTCCTCGGGACCGCACCGGGATGGCGGTGGACGGGGCGCGGGGCGACGGGAGGAGGGACGACTTCCCTCCGCTGCGACGAGTCCATGTCTCCACGTTAGCGGCATGTGGGGACACGGAGGAGCCACGGACGCGAAGAACCCCCGATCCGAAGACCGGGGGTTCTCCTCACGTCGTCACGCAGGCGGCTGCGTGGGATCGTTCGGTGTGGTCGGCGGCGCCGGAGGAGCGGCGGGAGGAGCCGCGGGCGGGGCCGGAGGCGTCGTGGGCGGAGCCGCGGGAGGCGCCGGAGGCGTCGTGGGCGGCACCGGAGGGATCGGCGCACCCGTCGCCGGGGCGGCGGGGCCGGCGGGCGGCGCGTAGCCGGGTGCCGAAGGCGGCGTGTACGCCTGCGTCGGCGGCGCGTAGCCCTGCGGCGGGGTGCCGTAGCCCTGCGGTGCCCCATATCCCTGCGGCGCACCGTAGCCCTGCTGCGGGGCGGCCGCTGCCGGCTGGACGGGAATGCCGTCCCACACCGTGCGGTCGCCGAGGAAGCCGTTACCCGCCCAGGAGGCCGGCTGGATGTTCGGGTTCCAGCGCGACTTGTCGAACGCGTTGATACCGAGCCAGACGATGGAGAGGAAGACGTAGAGGACGACCCAGACGGCGTCCTTCTGGAGCTTGAGGCCCACGCGCCACGCGGCGATGACCGAGAGCACCGAGAGCGCGAGCGAGAACAGGAAGCCGATGCCGATCCAGCTCAGCAGGGCCGTGCCGGCGATGCCGTACAGGACGAGCCACGGGCTCAGGTCACCGAGCTTGAAGAAGATCATCATGTTGTAGACGGGCACCCAGGCACGCCAGTTGCCCTGCACGCCGGCCTTCTGGAAGATCTTCATGTAGAAGAGCGACACCAGGACGTACCCGGCGACCGCGATCAGCAGAATGACGAAGAAGTAGGCGAAGAGCAGGCCGAGATAGCCCGCTCCGTAGTCGTCGTAACCCATGAGGCTCACATTCTCTGGTCAGGGGAGACGGCTCTCGTCCCCCGCCACGAGACTCCCCGCCTCGCATTGGACATGGTAGCGGTGCGCCCAGGGGGCGGCAACGACCGCCGGGGGCGATTCGCCGGCCTCGGGACCGTCAGTCGGCGACGACCAGCTCGATCTCCCCCGGTGCGGCGCCGTCCCGCAGAACGACGTCGTGCGCCTGTGCCCACCGGTGCAGCCCACGGAGCGAGCCGAGACGTGGCCGGTCCTCGGCAAGTGCCCGGACGAGCAGCCCCTTGGACTTCTTGTTGAAGTGGTTCAGCGCCCTCCCCTGCGCCGTGACGACCCGCACGTACACGGACGGCACCCCGGCCGGCACGGGTCCGAGTGCCGCGTACGCCTCGCTGCGCAGATCGAGCACGAAAGCCGGGGCATCGGCCGCGATCGCCGCCGCCGTCGGATCGGCCCAGTGGCGACGCAGCGGCGGCATCCCCGGAAGCGTGGTGCCGGCTGCCAGGCGATAGGTCGGGATCGCGTCCAGGGCCGCGACCGGGCCGAACGGAGCGCTGTGAATCCACACCTGGGCGTCCAGCCAGCGACGGGAGGCGGTCGAGAGCGACGCCGCGTCGAGGGCGTCGAACAGTACACCGGTGTAGCGGTCCACCGCGGGCATCGTGGGCGCGCTCCTCATGACACGGTTGTGCGCGATGTCCCCCCGCTGCCGATCGCTCAGCTTCAGCACGCGCCGGCTCGCGTCCTCATCGGCGGCGAGAGCCACGAGAGCGTCGATCACGGCGGTCCGCTGCGGTGTGAGGTCCGGGAGTGCCAGCGCGGGCACATCCAGCGGGCCGCAGTCACCGCCCTCGCGCTTGGTCTCGGACGGCGGAAGCAGGATCTTCATGGGACCTCAGGGGAAAGAGACGCGTCCGCCTCGACACCCGGGCGGGTGTCGAGGCGGACGCGATGTACAGGACTGTCAGGAGATGAGTGCCGCGTTGCCGGCCACGATCGTCAGGACGTCGCCCTCCATGGAGAGGAAGCCGTCCTGCGCGTTCGCCAGCACCTTGGCGCCATCCGTCTGGGTGATCCGGACCTGACCCTCGGCGAGGATGGCCAGCACCGGCTCGTGACCGGACATGAAGCCGATCTCGCCCTCGACGGTCTTGGCGACGACGAGGCTCGCCTCTCCCGTCCAGACCTCCGCGTCGGCGGAGACGAGGCTGACATGCAGCGCCATGGTCAGGCGTTCTCCTTCTGGATCTGCGCCCAGCGCTCCTCCACGTCGGAGATGCCACCGACGTTGAAGAAGGCCTGCTCGGCGACGTGGTCGAAGTCACCCCGGGTGATCGCATCGAACGACTCGATGGTCTCCTTCAGCGGCACGGTCGAGCCCTCGACGCCCGTGAACTTCTTCGCCATGTAGGTGTTCTGCGAGAGGAACTGCTGGATGCGACGTGCACGCGACACGACGATCTTGTCTTCCTCGGAGAGCTCGTCGACACCGAGGATGGCGATGATCTCCTGCAGCTCCTTGTTCTTCTGGAGGATCTGCTTCACCGTCGTGGCCACGCGGTAGTGGTCCTCGCCCAAGTAGCGGGGGTCCATGATGCGCGACGTCGAGGTCAGCGGGTCGATGGCCGGGTACAGACCCTTCGACGCGATCTCACGGGAGAGCTCGGTCGTCGCGTCGAGGTGCGCGAAGGTCGTGGCCGGGGCCGGGTCGGTGTAGTCGTCGGCCGGCACGTAGATCGCCTGCAGCGAGGTGATCGAGTGACCGCGCGTCGAGGTGATGCGCTCCTGCAGGAGGCCCATCTCGTCGGCGAGGTTCGGCTGGTAACCCACGGCGGAGGGCATGCGGCCCAGCAGCGTGGAGACCTCGGAACCGGCCTGCGTGAAGCGGAAGATGTTGTCGATGAAGAGCAGCACATCCTGCTTCTGCACGTCACGGAAGTACTCCGCCATCGTCAGAGCCGACAGGGCGACGCGCAGACGCGTCCCCGGCGGCTCGTCCATCTGGCCGAAGACGAGGGCGGTCTTGTCGAAGACGCCCGCCTCCTCCATCTCGTGGATGAGGTCGTTGCCCTCACGGGTGCGCTCACCGACACCGGCGAACACCGACACACCACCGTGGTCCTGCGCGACGCGCTGGATCATCTCCTGGATGAGGACGGTCTTGCCGACACCGGCACCACCGAAGAGACCGATCTTGCCACCCAGCACGTACGGGGTGAGGAGGTCGATCGACTTGATGCCCGTCTCGAACATCTGCGTCTTCGACTCGAGCTGGTCGAAGTTCGGGGCCTTGCGGTGGATCGGCCAGCGCTCGGTGACCTCGATGGTCTCGCCGGGCTCGAGGTTCAGCACCTCGCCGATCACGTTGAAGACCTTGCCCTTGGTCACGTCGCCGACGGGGACCGAGATGGCCTCACCGGTGTCGCGCACCTCCTGACCGCGGACGATGCCGTCGGTCGGCTTCAGGGCGATGGCGCGGACCAGGTCGTCGCCGAGGTGCTGCGCGACCTCGAGCGTGATCTCGGTGGACTCCTCGCCCATCACGATGGTGGTCTTCAGGGCGTTGTAGATGTCGGGGATCGAGTCGTGCGGGAACTCGATGTCGACAACCGGACCGTTGACGCGGGCGACGCGCCCGACGACCGCGGTCGCCGGCTGCTCAGCCGTGGCGGTGGTGGTCATTTCTTCGTCTCTTTCCTGAGGGTCTGTCAGCTCGATGCGAGAGCGTCGGCGCCACCGACGATCTCGGCGATCTGCTGGGTGATCTCGGCCTGACGCGCGTTGTTGCGCAGGCGGGTGTAGTCGGTGATGAGCTTGTCGGCGTTGTCGCTGGCCGACTTCATCGCCTTCTGCGTCGCGGCCTGCTTGGCGGCGGACGACTGCAGGAGGGCGTTGAAGACGCGGCTCTGGATGTACACCGGCAGGATCGCGTCGAGCACCGTCTCGGCGTCGGGCTCGAACTCGTACAGCGGGTAGACGGTGCTGCCCGCCTCCGAGTCGTCGGCCTCCGCGATCTCCAGCGGCAGCAGGCGCACGGACTCCGGCGACTGCGTCATCATGCTGACGAAGCGGTTGTACACGAGGTGGATCTCGTCGACGCCGCCGTCCTCGCCGCCACGGTTGAAGGCCTCGAGAAGCGTCTGCGAGATCTCCTCCGCCGTGTGGAACGAGGGGGTGTCGGTGTCGCCGGTCCACTCTGCAGCGGCCGCGATGCGACGGAACTGGAAGTACCCGACGGCCTTGCGGCCCACGAGGTAGAACACCGGCTCCTTGCCCTGCTCGCGCAGGAGCTCCGCCACCTCGAGACCCTCACGGAGGATCTGCGAGTTGAAGGCTCCGGCGAGACCGCGGTCCGACGAGAAGATCACGACCGCGGAGCGGCGGATCGTCTCGGGCTCGCGGGTGAGCGGGTGGTCGACGTTCGAGTGCGTCGCGACGGCGGACACGGCCCTCGTCACGGCCCGCGCGAAGGGGGTGGACGCCTTGACGCGTGCCATCGCCTTCTGGATGCGCGAAGCCGCGATGAGTTCCATCGCCTTCGTGATCTTCTTGGTCGTCTGAGCAGAAGAGATCTTCTGCTTGTAGACCCTGAGTTGAGCGCCCATGAATCAGTACCTCACGCGGTTACGCGCGACGACCCTTGACGATCTTCTCCTGGTTGACGTCCTCGGCCTCGGCCGCAGCGTGCTCCTCGTGGCCAGGGGCGCCGATGGCGTGGCCCTTGCCGCCCTGGAACTCCAGGAGGAAGTTGTCGGTCTGCTTGTCGAGCTCGGCGACGGTGGCGTCGTCCAGCACGTTGGTCTCCCGCAGCGTGTCGAGCACCTTCGTGTTGCGACGCAGGTAGTCGAGCAGCTCGCGCTCGAACCGCAGCACGTCCTCGACCTCGATCGAGTCGAGCTTGCCATTGGTGCCGGCCCAGATCGAGACGACCTGCTCCTCCACCGGGTACGGCGAGTACTGCGGCTGCTTGAGCAGCTCGGTCAGACGGGCACCGCGCGAGAGCTGACGACGCGAAGCGGCGTCGAGGTCCGATGCGAACATCGCGAACGCCTCGAGCGAGCGGTACTGCGCCAGCTCCAGCTTCAACGTTCCGGAGACCTTCTTGATCGACTTCACCTGAGCGTCACCACCGACACGCGACACCGAGATACCCACGTCGACCGCAGGACGCTGGTTGGCGTTGAAGAGGTCGGACTGCAGGAAGATCTGGCCGTCGGTGATCGAGATCACGTTGGTCGGGATGTACGCCGAGACGTCGTTCGCCTTGGTCTCGATGATCGGAAGACCGGTCATCGAACCCGCACCGAGCTCGTCGGACAGCTTCGCGCACCGCTCGAGCAGACGGGAGTGCAGGTAGAAGACGTCGCCAGGGTAGGCCTCGCGGCCCGGCGGGCGGCGCAGCAGCAGGGAGACGGCACGGTAGGCCTCGGCCTGCTTCGACAGGTCGTCGAAGATGATGAGGACGTGCTTGCCGCCGTACATCCAGTGCTGGCCGATGGCCGAACCGGTGTACGGAGCGAGGTACTTGAAGCCGGCGGGGTCGGACGCCGGAGCCGCCACGATGGTGGTGTACTCCAGAGCGCCGGCCTCCTCGAGCGCGCCCTTCACCGAAGCGATGGTCGAGCCCTTCTGACCGATGGCGACGTAGATGCAGCGGACCTGCTTGTTGACGTCGCCCGACTCCCAGTTGGCCTTCTGGTTGATGATCGTGTCGATCGCGATGGCCGTCTTGCCGGTCTGGCGGTCGCCGATGATGAGCTGGCGCTGGCCGCGGCCGACCGGGATCATCGCGTCGATCGCCTTGATGCCGGTCTGCATCGGCTCGTGCACCGACTTGCGCTGCATGACGCCGGGGGCCTGGAGCTCGAGCTCGCGGACACCCTCGGTCGCGATCGCGCCGAGGCCGTCGATCGGGTTGCCGAGCGGGTCGACGACACGGCCGAGGTAGCCGTCGCCGACCGGGACGGAGAGGACCTCACCCGTGCGGGTGACTTCCTGACCGGCCTCGATGCCGGTGAAGTCGCCGAGGACGACGACACCGATCTCGTGCTCGTCGAGGTTCAGCGCGAGACCCTTGGTGCCGTCGGCGAAGGTCACGAGCTCGTTCGCCATCACGCCGGGAAGTCCCTCGACGTGAGCGATGCCGTCGGCGGCGTCGATGACGGTGCCGACCTCGGTCGCCGCGGCCCCGGTGGGCTCGTACGCGGCGGCGAAATCCTTCAGCGCGTCACGGATGACGTCGGGGCTGATCGATAGTTCTGCCATTGTCTTCCCTTTGTATCTGGGTGCGCGGTTCCCCGCGCGAAGTCGTGTTAGCCCGCGAGCTTCTGGCGAAGGTCGGCGAGTCGTGCGGAGATGCTGCCGTCGATGACGTCATCGGCGATCTGCACACGCAGGCCTCCGACGACGCTGGGGTCGATGACGACGTTGAGGGACACCTGGCCGCCGTATCGCTGCGAGAGCGTCTGGCCGAGTCGCGTGCGCTGCGCGTCGCTGAGCTCGGTCGCCGTGTGCACCGTGGCCACGAGGCGACCGCGCTGGTTCGAGACGATACGCATCGCCCGGCTCAGCAGCTGCCGCACCCGGCGCTCGCGCGGCTGACGCACGAGGGACGTGACGATGAGGGCCGTCGGAGCGCTGGCGGAGGCATCGACGAGGAGACGCTCGACCAGGGCGGCCTTGGCGTCCTCTCCCCCGAGCCGGCTGCCGAGCGCGAGCTCGAGCTCCGGGTTCGCCGCGATCACCCGCGAGAAGCCGAAGAGCTCGCCCTCGATGTCCGCGCCGGGCTCGGCGATGGTCGCCGCCCGGATCGCGAGCTCCTCGAGACCGTCGATCAGCTCGGAGGCGTTCGACCAGCGTTCGGCGACAGCGGTGCGCAGGACATCCTGCGCCGCGGAGCCGTACTGCCCGAACACCGCGGACACGACGTTCTGCCGCGCCGAGGTCGGAGCCGAGGGGTCGGCCAGCGCGCCGCTCAGCTGAGACGATTCGCCCACGGCCCGCGCGGCCGCGAACAGCTCGCGCGCGGTCTCGAGGGTGACGTCCTTCGCTGCGGCAAGCGTCTGAGTGGATGCCGCGAGTGCCTGAGCGGTCGCGCTGCCCATTACGACTGCCCGCCCGGGACCTGAGCCTGTCGAAGGTCGGATGCTTCGAGATCGGCGAGGAAGCGGTCGACCACGGCGGCCGCGCGGGCGTCGTCGGAGAGCGTCTCGCCGACCACGCCGCCGGCGAGGTCCAGAGCGAGCGAGCCGACCTCGCTGCGCAGGGAGACGAGAGCCGTCTGGCGCTCTGCCTCGATCTGCGTGTGCGCGGTGGCGGTCAGACGCGCGGCCTCGCTGGCTGCGGTCTCCTTCGCCTCGGCGATGATCTTCTTGCCGTCCTCACGGGCGGCCTCACGGATCTCACCGGCCTCGGTGCGTGCCTCGGCCAGCTGTCGGGTGTACTCCTCGAGAGCCGCTTCCGCCTGCTTCTGCGCCTCATCGGCCTTGGCGATGTTGCCCTCGATGGCGGCGGACCGCTCGTCGAGCATCTTCGTCAGACGAGGAAGGGCGACCTTCCACACGACGGCGAGGATGATGAGGAACCAGAAGCCCGACCAGATGATGTCGTACCACGCGGGGATCAGCGGGTTGTTCGCCGCCTCACCCTCAGCCGCGAGGTTCGTGACAAGAGCGTTCAGCATCCTGTCTCCTTCAGAAGTCGGTGGGGATTACGGGAAGGGGATGAATCCGACGGCGATGCCGACGAACGCAAGCGCCTCGGTGAAGGCGATACCGATCCACATGAGGACCTGCAGGCGACCGGCCAGCTCGGGCTGACGGGCGACGCCCTCGATGGTCTTGCCGACCACGATGCCCACACCGATGGCCGGGCCGATGGCCGCGAGGCCGTAGCCGACCGCCGCGAGGTGGCCGTTGATTTCAGCGAGAACCGTAGTTGCGTCCACGGGTTTTTCCTTTCGTTGGGTGGGAGGGCTGTTGCCCGCCCGCTCAGTGCTCTTCTGCGACCGCGAGCTGGATGTAGACCGCGGTGAGGACGGTGAAGACGTAGGCCTGCAGGACGGCGACCAGGATCTCGAAGAGAGTGAAGGCACCGCCGAAGGCGAGGGTTCCGATACCGAGGGCAGCCCAGCCGCCGCCCGCGGTGAAGAAGAAGAACTGGGTCGCCGCGAAGCAGAGGACCAGGATCATGTGGCCGACGACGAGGTTCATCAGCAGTCGCAGGGTGAGGGTCACCGGGCGGATGATGAACGTCGAGATGAGCTCGATCGGCGTGACGATGAAGTAGACCGGCCACGGCACGCCGGACGGGAAGAGCGCATTCTTGAAGAAGTTCTTCGGGCTCTTCTTGATGCCGGCGTAGATGAACGTGACGTAGCTGACCACGGCGAGCGTGAGCGGCACCGCGATGATCGCCGTTCCCGGCATGTTCAGGAACGGGATGATTCCCGTCACGTTCATGAACAGCACCATGAAGAAGATCGTGGTGAGGATCGGCAGGAAGCGGTCGCCGTCCTTGCGGCCGAGCAGGTCGTGCGCGATGCCGCCGCGGACGAAGCCGAGGCCCATCTCGACGAGGCTCTGGAACCGGCCGGGCACGACCTTCATGCGGCGGGTGCCGAGCCAGAGGATCAGGACGACGGCGATCACCGAGAGCAACTGGATCAGGTGGATCCGGTTGACCGGGATGGGTCCGACGTGGAAGAGGATCTCCGGGAAGAACTCATCGATCGAAGGGCCGTGGAACTCGCCATCAGAGGACGCGAGTCGGGGGGTCAGGGTCGCAGCAAGATTAAACAGCGCGGGCTCCAGCTTCGGGGCACCGGTCAGAACCGGGGCGACGATGGTCGGTGTGCTACACAGCGCAAGCGCTCGCGGGCGAGCGGCGGGCACTCCTCAACACTATCAGAATCCAAGGGTGCCCTAAGACCGCGGGGCCGCGTCCGCAGGGCCGTCGGAGGCATCGTTCACCGCTCCGGGGGCGCGGTCCTCCGGCACCTCGGTGGGCAGCGTGGTGTCGCTGACGTTCGGCAGCCGCATCTGGGTGAGAACGACGACGTCGATGATGAGGGACATGAGCACCCCCGCGACGATCGACAGGAAGAACACCATCGGCTCGATCCACGGCTGTCCGGCGAGCAGGATCATCACGACGACGAAGACCCCGAGCTTCAGCAGCCACCCGCCCAGCACGATCGCGAAGAAGAGCTGCACGTACAGCGGATCGCCGTACCACCGGTTGGCGATGAGGATGCTCAGCCCGGTGATCCCGAGGAACAGCGCGGCGAGGAGGACACCGAGGAGACCGCTGACCAGCCCCTCCCCCTGCGCGACGGCGAAGCCGATCCCGCCGGCGACGAGCGCCAGCACGACGGTGGCCACCGCCGACCAGACGAGGGTGCGACGCAGGATCGGGGTGCTGGAAACGGGGCTCGGACTCATCGGGGCTCCAGGGGGATCGGGTCGGGCGCGACGCCCGCGGCGGTCTTGCGTCGGCGGGTGGGACTCAGGGTGATGACGAGGCATGCGGCGATGCCGACGACCCCGAACGCGACACCCGGAAGGTACTGGCCGGGCCAGTCCTCTCGGGCGCCGACGTACATCAGGAGGACGGCGAGGGAGATGACGGCCGTCCAGGCGTAGAAGATCAGGACCGCGTCGCGGTCGCGGTGGCCGAGGTCGAGCATCCGGTGATGCAGGTGCTTGCGGTCCGGCGAGAACGGCGATCGCCCCGCGCTCATCCGACGCAGCACGGCGAGGCCGAAGTCCAGCAGCGGGAGGAGCACGACCAGCAACGGGAGCAGGATGGGCAGGAAGGCGCCGACCAGCTGCGAACGTCCCAGGCGCTCCGGGTCCAGGGCGGACGGATCCATCTGCCCGGTGATCGCGATGGCCGAGGTCGCCATGAGTAGACCGATCACGAGAGCACCGGAGTCGCCCATGAACAGCTTCGCCGGGCTCCAGTTCAGCGGAAGGAAACCGAGGCAGGCGCCGATGAGGACCGCGGCGAGGAACGTGGAGAGGTTGAAGTAGCTCGACGCCCCCGAGTCCCGCGTGAAGATGTACGAGTACGCGAAGAAGACGCCGTTCGAGATCAGGCAGACGCCGGCGACGAGACCGTCGAGACCGTCGATGAAGTTCACGGCGTTCATGACGATCACGATCGCGAACATGGTGATCGTGATGCTCAGCCAGCTCGACACGACGATCAGGTCGCCGAACGGCAGGGAGAGGATCTGCAGGCCGCCGCCCACCGTGATGATGCCGGCGGCGAGGAACTGCGCGCCCAGCTTGATCATCCAGTCGATGTCCCAGAGGTCGTCCATGACCCCGATCACGGCGATGAGCAGAGCGGCCGCGAGGATCGACCACATGGTCTGCGGCGGCGTCCAGATGCTCTGGAAGAACGGGTTGGCGGCCGAGACCGCGAAGGCGGCGACGATGCCGAGGAAGATCGCGACGCCGCCGAGTCGGGGCGTGGGCGTGGTGTGCACGTCGCGTTCGCGGATGCCGGGATACAGCTTGAAGCGGAGGCTCAGCCGCCACACCGCCCAGGTCAGCACGAAGGTGATCGCGGCGGTGACGATGATCGTGAAGAGGTACTGCTTCACGAATCCTCGTCCTGCGGGTCCGGCTCGAGCAGGTCGCCCAGGACCTCGCGCAGCTGCTCCCTGGTCACGACGCCGTCCCGCAGGATCCGGACGACGCCCTGCTCGGCGTCACCCGCGCGGCGGACGAGCGAGGTCGCATCGATGATCGTGGACGCGACGCCGTCCTTGCTCATGCCGTCGTCCAGATACACCGCGACGCTGTCGCCCAGCATCTTCTCCGCGTCGAGCGCGGAGATCGCTGCCGCCTTGCCGGTGAGGTTGGCACTGGACACCGCGAGCGGTCCGGTCTCGGCCAGCAGCTCGAGCACCACCCGCCCCTCGGGCATGCGGACGGCGACCGTGCCCTTGGTCTCCCCCAGATCCCACACCAGCGAGGGCTGCGCCGGCAGCACGATCGTGAGCCCCCCGGGCCAGAACGCGTCGACGAGACGCTGGACGGGCTCCGGAACAGCCTCCGCGAGGGCCGTCAGCGTCTCCTTCGTGCCGACGAGCACGGGCGGCGGCTGATTGCGGCCGCGACCCTTGGCGTCCAGGAGGCGCTGCACCGCAGGCGGCGAGAAGGCGTCGGCGGCGACGCCGTAGACGGTGTCGGTGGGGATGACGATGAGGTCGCCGCGGCCGATCGCCTGGCGCGCATTGCGCATCCCGGCGAGCAGCTGCGCCTCGTCGCTGCAGTCGAAGATGGGGGACATGACGGTTCGATTCTACGCGGCGCGGGTTCGGGACGAGCTCGACGTCTGCTGATCAGGGGCGGACGGCGGTGGTGGCGCGGTCGCGCAGCGTCAGATCGCGATGGGTGGCTGCGGCCCGCCATCCGTCAGCCGCGAGCAGCTCGCGGATCGGGGAGCCCTGCAGTTCTCCGTGCTCGATCACCAGCGTGCCCCCCGGCCGCAGCAGACGCAGAGCCCTGGTGCTGAGCACACGGACGACGTCCAGCCCGTCCTCTCCGCCGTAGAGCGCGAGGGCGGGGTCGAACAGCCGGACCTCGGGGTCGCGCGGGATCGCCTGAGCGGGGACGTACGGAGGGTTCGAGATGACGACCGCGGCTGTGCCGTCCAGTTCGGGGAAGGCATCGGCGAGATCGGACAGCACGAGCGTGAGGTTCTCGACACCCTCGACGTTGCGACGGGCCCAGACATGGGCCTCCGGGGAGATCTCCGCGGCGTACACCCGGGCGTGCGGCACCTCGGTCGCCATCGCGAGCGCGATCGCCCCGCTGCCCGTGCCGAGATCGACGCCGATGGGGGACGGATCGCCCGATCCCAGAAGGGCGTCGATCGCATACTGCGCCACGGTCTCCGTCTCGGGCCGGGGGACGAAGACACCAGGGCCCACCGCGAGCTCCAGATGCCGGAACGGTGCGGTGCCGGTGAGATGCTGCAGGGGCTCACGGCCTGCGCGTCGGGCGACGAGCGCGTCCAAGGCGGTCGCGTCGTCGTCGTCGAGCCTGTCGCCCCGGACGATGGCCGCCTGCACCTCCCCGCGGCGCTGTCCTCGGACGTGTCCGGCGAGCAGCTCGGCGTCGACGAGGGGGTCGGGCACGCCGGCGTCGGCGAGACGCTGCGCCGCGGCGCGCACGGCCGCAGCGAGGGAGAGGTCGGGCATGGCTCCAGCGTAGAGTGCGCGCACGTCACAATGCCCCGTCCCCCCTCGGGCTCGCCTAGGCTGGATCGGCAGCGCACCCGCACAGGAAGGGCTCCCCCATGTCCGGCATCCACCCCGACATCACCACCGCTTTCGGCAACACGCCGCTCGTCCGCCTCAACCGCGTGACCGAGGGCCTCGGCGCCACCGTGCTCGCCAAGCTCGAGTACTACAACCCTGCGTCCAGCGTGAAGGACCGCATCGGCATCGCCATGATCAATGCGGCGGAGGCCGCGGGTGAGCTCTCCCCCGGCGGCACCATCGTGGAGTCCACGAGCGGCAACACCGGCATCGCCCTCGCCATGGTCGGCGCCGCCCGCGGCTACCGTGTCATCCTCACGATGCCCGCCTCGATGTCGAAGGAGCGCCGTGTGCTGCTCAAGGCGTTCGGCGCGGAGATCGTCCTCACCGACCCCACCAAGGGCATGAAGGGCGCGATCGAGGAGGTCAAGCGCATCGTCGACGAGACCCCTGGCGCGGTCTGGATCCGCCAGTTCGAGAACGCGGCGAATCCGCAGATCCACCGCGAGACCACGGCGCAGGAGATCCTCCGGGACACCGACGGCGCGGTCGACATCTTCATCGCCGGCGTCGGCACGGGCGGGACGGTCACCGGCACAGGCCAGGCGCTGAAGGCGGCGAAACCCGAGGTCCAGGTCATCGCCGTCGAGCCGAAGGACTCCCCCGTCCTCACCGAGGGGCACCCCGGACCGCACAAGATCCAGGGCATCGGCCCGAACTTCGTGCCCGACGTGCTCGACCGCGAGGTGCTCGACGAGATCATCACGGCGGAGTTCGAGGACTCGCTGCACGTGGCCCGCGAGCTCGCGGCGAAGGAGGGTCTGCTGGTCGGCATGTCCTCCGGTGCCGCCGTGTCGGCGGCCCTGGCCGTCGCCGCGCGCCCGGAGAACGCCGGCAAGACCATCGTCGTGATCATCCCGGACACCGGCGAGCGGTACCTCTCCACCGCCCTGTTCGAGGACCTGCGCGAGGACTGAGGTCGTCGATGGGCATGATCGGGCGAATGCGCGAGGACATCGCCGCCGCGCGCCTTCGCGATCCGGCCGCGCGCACGGCGATCGAGGTGGCACTGCTCTACCCCGGCCTGCACGCGATCTGGGCGCACCGCGTCTCGCACGCGCTGTGGCAGCGGCGCCTCCGGCTCCTCGCGCGCGCCGGGTCGCAGATCTCCCGGTGGCTGACCGGCGTCGAGATCCACCCCGGAGCCCGGATCGGCCGGCGCTTCTTCATCGACCACGGCATGGGCGTCGTCATCGGCGAGACAGCGGAGATCGGCGATGACGTGCTGATGTACCACGGCGTGACGCTCGGGGGCCGGACACGGGACATCGGCAAGCGGCACCCCACCCTGCAGGACGGCGTCGCCGTGGGCGCAGGGGCGAAGATCCTCGGCGCCGTCACGGTCGGAGCCCGTTCCGTCGTGGGCGCCAACGCCGTGGTCACCAAGGACGCACCCGCCGACAGCGTGCTCGTCGGCGTTCCCGCGAAGCCGCGCCAGCGGACCGCCGGAGAGGACACCAGGGCCCTGCTGACCGCCCCGGACTACTCCATCTGACGCTCGCCCCGCGGCCGGCGACCTTCGTCACTGCGCGACGAAGAACGGGACGGCGCCGACCAGGATGCCGATCCCCAGCATCACGAGCGACACGATGACCGCGCGCCACAGCACCTTCCGGTGGTGGTCTCCGAGGTTCACCCCGGCGAGCGAGACCAGCAGCAGGATCGCGGGGACCAGCGGACTCTGCAGGTGCACCGGCTGCCCGGTGATCGAGGCTCTGGCCATCTCGACCGGATCGATGCCGAAGTTCGCGGCGCTCTGTGCGAGCACGGGGAGGATGCCGAAGTAGAAGGCGTCGTTCGACATGAAGAACGTGAACGGGATGGACAGCACACCCGTGATCGGGGCGAGGAACGGTCCGAGCGCGGGTGGCAGCACGGTGGTGATCCAGGTCGCCATCGCGTCGACCATTCCGGTGCCGGAGAGGACTCCCACGAGGACGCCGGCCGCGATGACCATCGATACGACGCCGACGATGCTCGGGGCGTGCGCGACGATCTCCGCCGCCTGATCCTTGATGCCGCGGAAGTTGACGACGAGGGCGACGCCGGCCCCGACCATGAACACGTAGGGCAGCGGAAGGATGTCGACGACAAGGAGCACCATGACGGCGACGGTCAGCAGGAGGTTGAACCAGATCAGCCGCGGGCGCAGGGTGGGGCGGGCCGGATCGAGCATGGTGTCGGCCATCGCCGTGTCCGCGGGGTCGACGCTCCCGGCCGCGACCGGGGCGTGCCCGCCGGCGACGACGACGAGGTTGCCGGTGCGCAGCGAGGCGCGCGCGCCCGGCTTGAGCTCGGCGCCGCGGAAGATGCGGGGCACAGAGGCGAGCACACCGCCGTCGGCTCCGGTGAGCCGCCCGTCCGCATCGATCCGCCCCAGACGACGCCGCTCCCCCAGGCCGAGCAGCCAGGCGAAGCCGAGCGTCACGACGATGCCCGCGCCCAGCGCGGGAAGCATCGGCACGAAGATCTCCGTCGGCTGCACGCCGAGCGCGGTCGCGGCGCGCACGGTCGGTCCGCCCCAGGGGACGATGTTGAGCGTGCCGTTCATGAGGCCGGCGACGCAGGTGAGGACGACGGGGCTCATGCCGAGGCGCAGGTAGATGGGCAGCATCGCGGAGGTCGTGATGATGAAGGTCGTCGAGCCGTCGCCGTCGAGGGACACGGCGCCGGCGAGGATCGCGGTCCCGAGCACCACCTTCGCCGGGTCATCGCCGAGCAACCGCGTGATCAACCGGATGAGCGGGTCGAAGAGGCCGACGTCGATCATGATGCCGAAGAACATGATGGCGAACATCAGCAGCGCCGCCGTGGGCGCCATGGTGCCGATCGAGTCGAGGATCATGTCGCCCAGGCCGAGACCCGCCCCCGCGAACAGCCCGAAGACGGTGGGCACCAGGATCAGCGCCACCATGGGCGTGAGGCGCTTGGTCATGATCAGCGTCATGAACACGAGGACCATCGTGAAGCCGAGGATGACGAGCACCCCCTCCGGCGGCACGAAGGCCACGTCGTAGGTGGGTGCCTCCTCGGCGGCAGCGATCAGCGCGGTCGATGCGTGGAACATGCGTGACTCCTTCGTCGTCGCTCCGTCATCGCTGACGGATCCTGACGAGGCTAGGCAATCCGGGGAAGCAGAGCGCGGTATGCCGCATTCCCGGGTGTTGTGCGCGTACCGTGACTTCTGCGCATATTGCGCGTCGGGAGCGAGGTGACGATGTCCACGGAGAAGCGGGTCCGGTTCGCGACCCGCGCCCTGTTGCTGCATCTCGCCGCCGTCGCCCTCGTCGTGACGCTGTGCACGGGCGTGTATCTCGCGCTCGCGGTCCAGCAGCTGCGCGCCGAGGCGGAGTCGACGGCACTCGGCATCGCCAGGACCCTGGCGGAGGACGCGCAGGTGCGGGAGACGGTGACCGCCATCTCCGCGTCGGACGACGAGCCGGATGCGGCCGCGCTGCGCGACGGGGAGCTGCAGCAGGTCTCCGCCGCCGTCATGGCGCGCACCGGGGCTCTGTTCGTGGTGATCACGGACGACCACGGCATCCGCCTCGCCCACCCCCTGCCGTCGCGGATCGGCGAAGTGGTGAGCACCCCGTTCGCCGAGGTGCTGGCGGGCCACGAGGTGGTCGACTGGCAGACCGGCACGCTCGGCGAGTCGGCACGCGCGAAGGTGCCGGTGCGGGACGATACCGGCACGCCGGTCGGCGAGATCAGCGTCGGGTTCGAGCGCACCGGGGTCTTCGACGACCTCCCGCCCGTGCTCGCCGCGATCGGGCTGACGGCCGCCGGCGCGCTCGCGCTCGCGCTCGCGACCTTCCTTCTCCTCCGCCGCCGCTGGGAGCGGTTGACCCTCGGCGTGCAGCCCGAGGAGCTGGTCGCCCTCGTGCAGAACCAGACAGCGGTGCTGAACGGTGTCGGCGACGGCGTTCTCGCGGTCGACAAGGACGGCGTCGTGCGGGTGAGCAATGCCGCGTCGGATCGGCTCCTCGGGCTCCACGACCCGGTCGGCCGCCGCGTGGGCGAGCTCCCGCTGCCACCCGTCGTACGGGACACGGCCACGGGAGCCCGCGAGCGTGCGGAGGCGGTCGTCGGCGACCGGGTGCTCTATCTCGAGTCGAGCGCGGTGCGGCGCGACGGGCAGGAACTCGGTGACGTGCTGATCGTGCGCGACCGCACCGACCTCATCGCCCTCACCGAGCGGCTGGAGGCCGTGCGCACGATGACCTCAGCACTGCGCGTCCAGCGCCACGAGTTCGCCAACCGCCTGCACGTGGCGGCCGGCCTCATCGACGCCGGCCGTGTCGCCGACGCGCGCGCCTTCCTCGACGAGCTGGTGAGCCGTGGTCCCGTGTCGTTCCCCGTCGCCGGCCTCGACCTCGTGGGCGATCCGTTCCTGCACGCCTTCCTGGGAGCCAAGGGCGTGGAGGCCGCCGAACGGGGCGTCGCCCTGCGGATCGCGGAGGACACGCAGCTGATCGGCACCGTGCGTCGGGCGGAGGACGTGGCGAGCGTGCTCGGCAATCTCGTCGACAACGCGATCGCCGCCGCCGTCACGGGCACGAGGGACCCGCGGTGGGTCGAGGTCTCCGCGCTGAGCGATGGCGGCGCGCTCGTCGTCACCGTCTCCGACTCCGGCGCCGGTATCCGGGAGCCCGACCTCCGAGCGCCCGCCGTCGACGCGGGAAGCGAGGATCGCGTGCACGGGCACGGTATCGGCCTGCCCCTGGCCACGGAGATCGCCCGTCGGAGCGGCGGCGACCTCTGGATCATCGACCCCGGCGGCACCGGCCACGGCGCGGTGTTCGCCGCCCGCATCGGAGATGCCGTCGACCCCACTCCGCATCTCTCGAAGGAGGACCTGTGACGGAACCGCTGCGTGCGCTCATCCTCGACGACGACTTCCGGGTGGCCGACCTGCATCGGGCGGTCGTGGACGACCATCCCGGATACACCGTGACCGGAACCGCGCGCTCCTGTGGCGAGGCTCGCGACCTCGTGCGCTCGACACGCCCCGACCTGCTGCTCGCCGACGTCTACCTCCCCGACGGCGACGGCATCGGACTCGTCCGCGAGGTCGGGGTGGACGCGATCCTCATCTCCGCCGCGGACGACGCGCCCACCGTGCGACGAGCCCTGCGGGCCGGCGCGATCGGCTATCTCGTGAAACCGTTCGACCGTCGCGGACTGACCGGCCTCCTCGACCGGTACCTGCGCTATCGCAACCTGCTCGCGGGTGAGCGGCCCCTCACGCAGGAGGACGTGGACCGGGCGCTCGCGATCCTGCACGGCGGCGGCGAGCCGGTGTCCCTATCGCGCTCGGCCACCGAGCAGCGCGTGCTCGCAGCGCTCGGAGACGGCGAGTCCTCGGCCGCGGAGGTCGCCGAGCGGGTCGGCATCTCACGGGCCACCGCGCAACGGCACCTCGCGGCTCTCGCCGCACGGACGATCGTCGAGGTGCGGTTGCGGTACGGATCGACCGGACGGCCCGAGCACCGGTACGCGACGCGCACGTGACGCGGTGGGCGGCCGCTCAGCCCTCGGAGCCGACGGCGGCGAGGCGCGCTTCTTCGTCGGCGGCGATGGCGCTCTCGATGATGGGGTCGAGCGCACCGTCCATGACCTGATCGAGGTTGTACGCCTTGAACCCGGTCCGGTGATCCGCGATCCGGTTCTCCGGGAAGTTGTAGGTACGGATGCGCTCCGAGCGGTCCATGCCGCGGATCTGCGACTTGCGCGCGTCGGAGGCGGCCGCGTCGAGCTCCTCCTGCTGCTTGGCGAGCAGTCGGGCGCGCAGCACGCGCATCGCGGCCTCACGGTTCTGCAACTGCGACTTCTCGTTCTGCATCGACACGACGATGCCGGTCGGCACGTGGGTGATCCGGACCGCGGAGTCGGTGGTGTTCACCGACTGGCCGCCGGGGCCCGATGAACGGAACACGTCGATCTTCAGATCGTTCTGATCGATCTGGATCTCCTCGGGCTCGTCCACCTCGGGGAACACGAGCACGCCGGTCGTGGACGTGTGGATGCGTCCCTGCGACTCCGTGGCCGGCACCCGCTGCACGCGGTGCACGCCGCCCTCGTACTTCAGGTGCGCCCAGACGCCCTGTGCAGGGTCGGACGAAGAGCCCTTGATGGCGACCTGGACGTCCTTGTAGCCGCCGAGGTCGGACTCGTTGCGCTCGAGCAGCTCGGTCTTCCACCCCTTGGACGCGGCGTACTGCACGTACATGCGCAGCAGATCCGCCGCGAACAACGCCGACTCGGCGCCGCCCTCCCCCGCCTTGATCTCCATGATCACGTCGCGGGCGTCGTCGGGGTCGCGCGGGATGAGAAGGCGCCGCAGACGCTCCTGCGCCGCCTGCACGCCCTCCTCCAGCGCGGGGACCTCGGCGGCGAACGCCTCGTCCTCCCTGGCGAGCTCGCGCGCCGCCTCCAGATCATCGACGGCGCCCGTCCACGCCTCGTGCGCCGCGACGATGCGCGACAGCTCGGCGTACCGACGGTTGACACGCTTGGCGCGGGCCGCGTCGGCGTGCACCGCCGGGTCGGAGAGCTCCTCCTGGACCCGGCGATGCTCGTCGATCAGAGTCTGGACGGACTCGAACACGTCGGGCCTCAGCGGATGTTGTTGTCGTGCCCGTGGGCGCCCGAGGGCAGCGTCGGGATCGACTTCTGCATCTGAACGAGGAACTCCACGTTGGAGTGGGTCTCCTTGAGCTTGCCGAGCACGACCTCCAGCGCCTGCTGCGGGTCGAGGCCGGCGAGAGCGCGGCGCAGCTTCCAGGTGATCTTGACCTCGTCGGCGGAGAGGAGCATCTCCTCGCGGCGGGTGCTGGACGCGTTCACGTCCACCGCCGGGAAGATGCGCTTGTCGGCGAGCTGGCGGGACAGGCGCAGCTCGCTGTTGCCGGTGCCCTTGAACTCCTCGAAGATGACCTCGTCCATCTTGGAGCCGGTCTCGACGAGCGCGGTGGCGAGGATCGTGAGGGATCCGCCGTTCTCGATGTTGCGGGCGGCACCGAAGAAGCGCTTCGGCGGGTAGAGCGCGGATGCGTCGACGCCACCGGTGAGGACGCGGCCGGACGCCGGAGCGGCCAGGTTGTACGCGCGTCCGAGGCGGGTGATCGAGTCGAGCAGCACGACCACGTCGCGGCCCAGCTCGACGAGGCGCTTGGCGCGCTCGATCGCGAGCTCGGCGACCGTCGTGTGGTCTTCGGCTGGCCGGTCGAAGGTGGAGGCGATGACCTCGCCCTTCACCGTGCGCTCCATGTCGGTGACCTCTTCGGGGCGCTCGTCGACGAGCACGACCATGAGGTGCACCTCGGGGTTGTTCTGCGCGATCGCGTTGGCGATCTGCTGCAGGACGATCGTCTTGCCGGCCTTGGGGGGCGCGACGATCAGGCCGCGCTGGCCCTTGCCGATCGGTGCGACGAGGTCGATGATGCGCTGCGTCAGCTTCTCCGGAGCCGTCTCCAGGCGCAGACGCTCCTGCGGGTAGAGCGGCGTGAGCTTGCCGAACTCCACGCGGGTGGCCGCGTCGTCGACCGAGAGGCCGTTGATGGAGTCGACCTTGACGAGGGCGTTGTACTTCTGGCGGCCCTGCTGCTCGCCTTCGCGCGGCTGCTTGATGGAGCCGACGACCGCGTCGCCCTTGCGGAGGTTGTACTTCTTGACCTGGCCGAGCGAGACGTAGACGTCGCTGGGCCCGGCGAGGTAGCCGGTGGTGCGCACGAAGGCGTAGTTGTCGAGCACGTCGAGGATGCCGGCGATCGGGATGAGGACGTCGTCCTCGGTGATCTCGGTCTCGAACTCGTCGACAGGGCCGGCGCCGCGACGCTTGTTGCGCTGACGGTTGCGCCCGCTGCCGTTGCCGGACTGGTCGTCGTCGGCCGGTGCGTTCTGCGCCTGCTCCTGACCGCCGCCCTGCCCGCGGCCGCGGTTGCGGTTGCGGTTGCGGCTGCGGCCTCGACCACCCTGCTCGTCGCCGTTGTCTCCCTCGCCGGACGCGTCCTTCGCGGGGGCGTCCGCCTCGGCCTCGTTCTTCGCGGCAGCGCCGTCGTTCTTCGGCTCGTTCTTCGCCGCGTCGTTCTTGGTGCGGCCGCCCTGGGCGGTGCCCGCGTCGGCCGTCTCGGTCGCGCCGTCGGCCGGTGCCGCCTCGGCCTTCTCGGTCTTCGCCTCGGGGGCCTCGGCGTCCGCCTTCTTCGTGCGACGGCCGCGTCCGGACTTCGGGGCCTCGGCCGGTGCCTCGGCGGCCTCGGCAGCAGGCGCCGGCTCGGCGGCGGCGGTCTCGGCGGGGGCCTCGGCGTCCGCCTTCTTCGCGCGGGTGCGGCGCGGAGCCTTCGCCTTGGGCGCGGCTTCTGCCCCCTCGGCGGAGTCGCCGGCAGCGGCGGGAGCATCGGCGGTGCCGGACTCCTCCGCCTTGGCGGCCTTGGCAGCGGCCGTCGCGGTGCTCGCCCGGCGCGGCGCGCGCTTCTTGGCCGGAGCGGACTCGGTCGCCTGCGCGGCGACGGGGGCGTCGGCGGTCGGAGCCGCCTGATCGTTCTGGGTCTCGGAGAGGTTCTCCACGAGTACTCCCTTATAGGTCATGGGAAATGAGCGTGAACGCGCACAACGGGTGCTGCGCACGATCGCACGGGCTGACGCTCGGCGTCAGCCAGCCTCGGCACTTGGGCCTCAGGGGTTTGCGTGCGGGTCTTGCAAGAGATGCAATGGGGCCAGATTCACGAATGCTACGTGGAGCCCTCCGCTCGATCCCCCACTGTACCACCACGGACGTCGACGGCGAGCAGGAGCGCCTCCCACGGGGTGTCGGTCACCCGATTGGCCACCTCGACGGCGTCCAGGCGACTGCCCGGACCGTCCGCGAGGACGAGCACACTGGGGCCGGCGCCGGAGACGACGGCGGCGAATCCGGCGGCCCGCAGCGCCTGCACGAGGCGCTGCGTCTCGGGCATGGCGCCGGCGCGGTAGTCCTGGTGCAGGCGGTCGGCGGTCGCGTCCAGCAGCAGCTCCGGGCTCTGCATCAGCGCCGCGATGAGCAGAGCCGACCGGGACACGTTGAACACGGCGTCGGCCGTGGAGACGTGCGGCGGCTGCAGCGAGCGGGCCTGCGAGGTCGACATCGTGTACGCGGGGACGAGGACCAGGGGCGAGACGCCCCGATGCACGAGGAGCTTCTTGTGCTGCGGACCCCGCTCCCCCATCCACGCGATCGTGAGCCCGCCGAACAGCGCGGGCGCCACGTTGTCCGGGTGGCCCTCGAGCTCGGTCGCGAGGCGCAGCAGATCGGTGTCGGAGAGGTCGACGTCGCCGGCCATCAGCCCCTTCGCCGCGAGCACGCCGGCAGCGACGGCCGCACCGGAGGACCCCAGGCCGCGGCCGTGCGGGACCGCGTTCTCGGCCACGATGCGCAGGCCGGGCATCGGCCTGCCGACATCCGCGAAGACGTAGGCGATCGTCCGGACGATGAGGTTGGACGCATCCCGTGGGATGTCGGCGGCGCCCGAACCGGAGACCTCGATCTCGAGCTCCCCCTCCGGCAGAGCGGTCACCTCGAGACGGTCGTAGATACTCAGGGCCAGGCCGAGCGTGTCGAAGCCGGGGCCGAGATTGGCGCTCGTCGCCGGCACCGTCACCTCGACCGTGCGGCCGATGCGGGCGCCGTGCTCCTCGGGAGCGGGAGCCGTAGCCGTCACCGTGGTCACTCGCCTTCCACCCGGAGGACGGACACCACGCGGGCGACGACATCGCTGTCGGCCAGCACGTCCACCGTGTCGCTGAGGGCCTGCTCGGTCGCACGGTGCGTGCCGATGATGAGGCGCGCGGTCGGCTCGTCCTCGCCCTCGACGGTCTGGACGACGGTCGCGACGGACACTCCGCCGTCGCTGAGGATGCCCGCCACGGTCGCGAGCACGCCGGGGGCGTCGGAGACCTCGAGGGTGATCTGGTATCGCGTGGTGACGTGGCCGATGGGCACGACGGGGAGATTCGCCCGGGTGGACTCGCCCACGCCGACGCCGCCCGCGATATGCCGACGCGCAGCGGAGACGACGTCGCCGAGGACGGCCGAGGCCGTCTGCACGCCGCCGGCGCCCGCCCCGTAGAACATGAGAGAGCCGGCGGCCTCCGCCTCGACGAAGACGGCGTTGTTGGCACCGTGCACGGAGGCGAGCGGGTGGGACACGGGGACGAGTGCCGGGTAGACCCGCACCGAGATGGACTCGGCGCCGTTCGCCTCGATCCGCTCGCAGACGGCGAGCAGCTTGATGACGAAGCCGGCCGCGCGGGCCTCCTCGATCATCGACGCGGTGATCGAGGTGATGCCCTCGCGATGCACCGCCTCCAGCGGCACCGCGGTGTGGAAAGCGAGGCTGGCGAGGATCGCGGCCTTCTGCGCGGCGTCGTAGCCCTCCACGTCGGCGGTGGGGTCGGCCTCCGCATACCCCAGGCGCTGCGCGTCGGCGAGCACGTCGGCGAAGTCGGCGCCCTCGGTGTCCATCCGGTCGAGGATGTAGTTCGTGGTGCCGTTGACGATGCCCATGATGCGCACGACGCGGTCGCCGGCGAGCGAGTCGCGCAGCGGACGGATGATCGGGATGGCGCCGGCGGCCGCCGCCTCGTAGTACACCGATGCGCCGACGCGATCCGCGGCCTCGAACAGCTCCGGCCCGTGGGTCGCCAGCAGCGCCTTGTTGGCGGTGACCACGTCGGCGCCGGAGCCGATGGCCTGGAGGATGTTCGTGCGGGCGGGCTCGATCCCGCCGATCAGTTCGATCACGATGTCGGCGCCGAGGATGAGCGACTCGGCATCGGTCGTGAAGAGCTCCTTCGGCAGCTCGACGTCGCGGGGCGCGTCGAGGTTGCGCACCGCGATGCCCGCCAGCTCCAGCGCGGCACCCGCGCGGTCGGCCAGCTCGTCGCCGTGGCGGAGCAGGAGGGCCGCCACCTGGGAGCCGACGGCTCCGGCGCCCAGCAGCGCCACGCGAAGTCGTCTGTAGTCAGTCATGGGTGCTCCTTCTGGGGTGGGTCATCGTGCTCCCTCGGGGGCGTGCGCCCCGTCGATGCCCGCGTCGCGGGCCAGCAGGTCGTGGACGGTCTCGCCGCGGACGATCACCCGCGAGCGGCCCTCGCGCACCGCCACGATCGGCGGCCGCGGGACGTGGTTGTAGTTGCTCGCGAGAGAGGCGCAGTACGCGCCCGTCGCGGGCACCGCGAGCAGGTCCCCCGGGGCGACGTCGCCGGGCAGATATTCGTGATCGACGACGATGTCGCCGGACTCGCAGTGCTTGCCGACCACCCGGCTCAACTGCGGGTCGCCCGTGCCCGCGCGCGAGGCCAGGCGGGCGGAGTAGCTGGCGCCGTAGAGGGCCGTGCGGGCGTTGTCACTCATCCCGCCGTCGACGCTGACGTAACGCCGGGTCGCCCCCGAGGCGACCGTGACGTCCTTCGTCGTGCCGACCTCGTAGAGCGTCACGCCCGCGGTGCCGACGATCGCACGCCCGGGCTCGAACGACAGCGCCGGCACGGGGATGCCGCGCGCCGCGCAGCCCTCGGCCACCGCCGCGACGATGCCGCCGGCGAGCTCGTCGATGGGGGTGGGGTCGTCGATGCGGGTGTAGGCGATGCCGAACCCGCCGCCGAGGTTCAGCTGCGGCACGGGGCCGTCCTCGAGGAGGGCGGCGTGCAGTTCGAGCACGCGGGAGGCGGACTCGCGGAAGCCGGCCACGCCGAAGATCTGGGAGCCGATGTGGCAGTGCAGTCCGGCGAACTCCAGCCCGGGGATCTCGCGGATCCGTGCCACGGCGACCTCCGCCTCGGCGAGCGGGAAGCCGAACTTCTGGTCCTCGTGCGCTGTGGCGAGGAAGTCGTGGGTCTCGGCGTGTACGCCGCTGATGACCCGGACCATGACGCGCTGCACGGAGTCGGTGCGGGCGGTGATGGCGGCCAGGCGCTCGATCTCGATCGCGCTGTCGACGACGATCGTCCCCACGCCGAGGGCGACCGCGCGCTCGAGCTCGGCGACCGACTTGTTGTTGCCGTGGAAGCCGAGCGAGGCCGGAGCGACCCCCGCGGCGAGGGCGACTTCGAGCTCGCCGCCGGTGCACACGTCGATGCGGAGCCCCTCGTCGACGACCCACCGGGCGACCGTCGTGCACAGGAACGCCTTGCCCGCGTAGTACACCTGCGCGGTCGTGCCGTGGGCGGAGGCGGCGCGGTCGAAAGCGTCGCGGAAGGCCCTGGCGCGGCGGCGCACCTCGTCTTCGTCGAGCACGAGGAGCGGCGTGCCGTAGGCCCGGACGAGCTCCGGCGCCGTCACACCCGCCAGCACGAGGGCTCCGTCCTCGTCGCGCTCCGTGGAGGACGGCCAGACCCCGACCGCGAGATCGTTCGGGTCGTCGGGGACGACGAGCCAATCCGGAGCGAGCGTGGCGGCAGAGTCGAGCACGGAACACCAATCGTGGGACGGATCTCGGGCGGAGGCGCACATCGAGTTGCCCCGATTCTAGGGCACCCCCTGTCCCCGCCTGGTCATGGTGACACGCCGCGTCAACCCCCTGGGGAGGGGTGCCGAGCGGCTCATAGGGTGGGGGCGTGGCAGACACCGACACGCGAGACTCCGAGAACCGTTCCGCAGCCCCGGCCCGACCGGGACTCGTCGCCCGCATCACGGGACCGGTGATCGCTTGGGCCCTGGCCCGGCGCCCGGTCAGGGCGGTGCTGCTGTACTCCGAGCGCCGCGGTCCGATGCTCGCCGACAGCGTGACCTACCGGGCCCTGTTCAGCGTCTTCGCCGGCGTGCTCCTCGGCTTCTCGCTCGCGGCCCTCTGGCTCTCCGGAAACCCGGAGGCCTGGCGCGCGATCATCGACGCCGTGCAGTCCGCGGTCCCCGGGCTCATCGGCGAGGGCGGTGTCATCGATACGAAGGACCTCCGGACTCCGGCGTCGTTCTCGATCGCCGGCATCATCTCCCTCGTCGCGCTGGTCGGTGCCGCGCTCGGCGCCATCGGCTCGCTCCGCACGGCCATCCGGACCATCGCCGGCACGATCCAGGCGGACATCCTGTGGATCTGGGTCATCGTCCGCAACCTGCTTCTCGGCATCGGCATCGGCCTCGCGTTCGTGCTCGCCGCCGGGATCACCTTCATCGGACAGCTCGGGGTGACCTGGATCGGCGACCTGCTCGGGGTGCCGTCGGATTCCCCTCTGCTCGCCTGGACGGTCCGGATCCTGTCGCTCCTCGTGGTGTTCATCCTCGACGCGGCCCTGATCGTGGGCGCCTTCCTCCTGCTGTCCGGCGTCCGACCCGCTGCGCGGTCGTTGTGGAGCGGCGCCTTCCTCGGCGCCTTCGGCCTGATCGTGCTGCAGCAGCTCTCCGGGCTCTTCGTCGGCGGTGCGACGAGCAACCCCCTGCTCGCCTCGTTCGCCTCGCTCCTCGCGCTGCTGATCTGGCTCCAGCTGTCCACCCAGATCATCCTCGTCTCGTGCGCCTACATCGTCACGGCCGAGGAGGAGCGCGGTGACCGCCTGCACGAGCGGTTCGGCGCACGCACGTTCGTCCAGCGGCGGCTGCAGCGCGCCGAGGTGGACGTCAAGATCGCCACGGCCGAGCTGCGCGACGCCCAGCGCGCGGCGGCCGAGGAGAACGGCACCGCCGAGAAGAAGTGACCTTCCTCGTTGTGACCGCAATCGATATGGTGGTCACAACGAGAGGGGGCGCATGTCCGCACCACGACGGCACACCGTGACCGTTCCCGGCGCGCGGGTGTCGGTCGCGGAATGGTGCCCCGCGGCGGAGACGCAGCCGCCCGTGCTCCTTCTGCACGGCGGCGGCGCCGACAGTGCAGAACTCTCCTGGGGCGAGGTCGGACCGGCGTTGGCGGCCGCCGGACACCGCGTCGTGGCACCGGACCACCCCGGGTTCGGACGCAGTCCGCGCCTCGAAGCGCCGCTGACGCAGGAGCGCCTGGTGCAGTACGTCGGCGACCTCGTCGATGCCCTCGACCTGCAGGCCTACGTCGTCGGCGGACTCTCCCTGGGTGCCGGGTTGGCGTTGGGCCACCTCCTCGACCGCCCGGACGCTGCGCGCTCCGCCGCCCTCCTCGGCAGCTACGGGCTGATGCCACGGCTGACGGACGGACGCCTCGGTGCCCTCTCGCACCTGTCGACATTCCTGCTCCTGCGTTCGGGGCTGCTCGGCGCCATGACACGCGCCTACGCGCGCGACCGGAAGGCGATGATGCGCGGCCTCCAGGATCTCGTGCACTCCCCGGACGCCCGCAACCCGGCTCTCGTCGATGCGGTGCTCGCCGAGGCAGCGACCGGCTCCGGCCTCACGACGTTCGGCGACTGGCAGCGGGATCAGGTGCGACCGCTGCGACTCCGCACCGACTACCGCGACCGGCTCGCCGAGATCCGGGTCCCCGTCCTGCTCGTGCACGGCGACCGGGATTCCGGCGTGCCTCTTCGGAGGATCGAGGAGGCGGCGGACGCGCTGCCGGCCGGCCGGCTCCTGGTGGCACCGGGAGCCGGACACTGGGTGCAACGCGACCGCCCCGACCTCGTGATCCCCGCCCTCCGGGACTGGTTCGCCCGAGGCTCCGATGCCTAGGCCGCTCGTGCCCGACCGGCGCGCTCGCATCCTCGATGCCGCGGAGCGGATGGTGCTGACCCACGGGTTCGATGCCATGAGCGTCGCCGCGATCGCACGCGCGGCCGGCATCGGCAAGGGCGCGGTCTACCTGGAGTTCGCGGCGAAGCGCGACATCCTCGACGCGCTGCTCCAGCGCGGCACGTCTCGGATCGCCGATGCGGTCGCCCGTACCGCAGGACCGCAGCCCTCGCTCAGTGCCCTCTACCGCGCCACAGCTGCTGCCCTGCTCGGCGACGAGCTCATGACGGCCGCGTTCCTCGACGACGCGGGAGTGCTCGGTGCGCACGTCGCCGCGCAGCCACCCGCCCGGTGCCGGATGCGTCACGAACAGGTCGTCGCCGGGATCCGTGAGCTGCAGGAGCAGGGCCGGATCGCGCCGGACGTGGAGCCCGAGGCCCTGGCTCTCGCGTTGTCCAGTGCCACGCTCGGCCTGCTCTCCGCGGCCCGCACCCTGGGGCCCCTCGATCGCGCGACGCTGGAGAGCGCCATCGACACGGTCGGCCGCATGGCCGCGAGCTTCGAGACGGAGTGACATGCATCACGAGACGACTGGCTCCGCAGGAACCCCTCCCCTCCTCCTGCTGCACGGGGGCGGGGTCGCCGGCTGGATGTGGGAGCCGCTGCGCAGTCACCTCGACCCCGCACGGCGGGTCATCCTCCCGGATCTTCCGGGACACGGTGGCAGCGCGACAGCGGACTACGTGTCGCACGAGGAGACGGTCGCGGCGCTCGTCCCGCTGCTGGAGCAGGAGACGCAACCGGCGACCGTCGTCGGGTTCTCCCTCGGCGCCCAGCTCGCCGTCCTGCTCGCGGCACGACGACCGGACCTCGTCGCCGACGCCGTGGTCATCAGCGCTCAGGCGGAACCGCTGCGCGCCGTCGGCCCGACCCTCGCGCTGCTCCGCCTCACGGCAGGGCTCGCCAGGAACGAGCGCTTCGCCCGCCTTCAGGCCCGCGAGCTGTTCATCCCCGACGCGCTGCTCCCCCGCTATCTGGAGACCTCCGCGGCCATCTCGCGCACGACCCTGCTGCGCGCGGTAGAGGAGAACCTCCGTTTCACGCCTCCGCCCGCGTGGCGCGCGCATCCCGGCACCGCCCTGATCCTGGTCGGTGCGGAGGAGAAGCCGATGATGCGCCGCTCCGCCGCGCTGCTGGACCGGGTGCATCCCCGCAGCACCCTCGAGGTCGCCGAGGGGTGCGGACACGGCATCCCCCTGCAACGGCCGGCGGAGCTCGCCGCGCGTCTGGAGGAGCGCCTGGCCACCTGACCGGTGCGTGACCGCTCAGCGGTCGCAGGTCCCCTTCTCCTGGAGCGTCTCGTCCGTGACGATCGCCCCGTCCACGTCGATGTCGATCACGGCCTGGTCGTCGACGATCTCGATTCCCGTCAGGGTGAGGCCGGCCGGCAGCTGGTCCGCGATGCAGACGCGCCGCGGTTCGGTGATCCCCTCGCCGAGGGAGCCGAACGACGAGCCCACACGATCGAGATCGATGTCGACGCCGCCGATGCTCGCCGCCACCGGGGTGAGTTCGAGGTCGCCCTCGACAGCCCCGGGGGTCAGGGTCACGGATACCGGCACCGCGGTGCCGAGCACGTCGAACGAGCCGCCGAGGGTCGCGTTCGGTGCCACGAACTCCACGGTGTCGACAGGGAGTTCCGAGTCGGCGAGCAGAGCGGTGAACTGCTCCTGGTCGATGCGGATGGTGCCGTCCGCGCCGTCGAGGTCGCCGCCCCGCAGCGGAACGCCCGTCGCCGTGACGTCGGCGGCACCGGTGATGCCCTGCAGCGTGACGGCCTCCGTCGACAGGCGCAGGGTGTCGAGACGACCGGCGAGGAGCTGTGGGAGGAGGATCCCCTCGGTCTCGACGTCCAGCTGCTGGTCGGCAGGGAGGTCGAGCTGCTCGATGACGATCGATCGGACGACACCGGGCAGCACCGCACGGGCGACGAACTCGGCCGCGACCACGAGGGCGGCGAGCACGACCACGACGATGAGCACGACCCACGGCCACCGCCGGCGACGACGTCCGGCACCGCCCCGACCGTCCGCCGCGTCCGGGACCACGAGCGTCGGGTGCTCGTCCGAGGGCTTCGGATACGGGAGGGTGTGGTTGTCGTCGCTCATGGCGCTCCTACATGCGCTCGGGCGCGGACACGCCGAGCAGGTCGAGTCCGTTGCGGAAGACCTGGCCGGCGGCATCGTTCAGCCACAGGCGCGTGCGGTGCACGTCCTCCACCGGGGCGTCGCTCAGCGGGATCACCCGGCAGTTGTCGTACCAGCGGTGGTACAGGCCGGCGAGCTCCTCCAGATAGCGCGCGACGCGGTGCGGCTCGCGCACCTCGGCCGCGAACGCCACGATGCGGGGGAACTCCTGGAGCGCGCCCAGCAGCGCCGCCTCGGTCTCGTGCGTGAGCGTCTCCGGGGCGAAGACGGAGCGGTCGACGCCGGAGTCGGCGGCATTGCGCGCGACGTTGTGGGTACGGGCGTGTGCGTACTGCACGTAGAACACCGGGTTGTCGTTCGTGCGCTTCTGCAGCAGCTCCGGGTCGAGGTCGAGCGGCGAGTCGGCGGGCGAGCGCTCCAGCGAGTAGCGCAGCGCGTCCGTGCCGAGCCAGTCGAGCAGGTCGTCCATCTCGATGATGTTGCCGGCACGCTTGCTGAGGCGGGCGCCGTTGATCGAGACCATCTGGCCGATCAGCACCTGGATGTTCTTCGCGGGGTCGTCCCCCGCCGCCCCCGCAACCGCCTTGAGGCGGTGCACGTAGCCGTGGTGGTCGGCGCCCAGCAGGTAGATCTTGTCGCGGAAGCCACGGTCGCCCTTGTTCAGGTAGTAGGCGGCGTCGGCGGCGAAGTACGTGTACTCGCCGTTCGAGCGGCGGATCACGCGGTCCTTGTCGTCGCCGAAGTCCGTCGTGCGCACCCATACGGCGCCGTCCTCGTCGAACACATGGCCCTGCTCGCGCAGACGGTCGACGGCTTGGTCGATCAGGCTCGATCCCGAGGCGTCCTTCGCGTGGAGGGTGCGCTCGGAGAACCACACGTCGAACGGCACGTTGAAGCGCTCGAGCGAGTTCTTGATCTCCGCGAGCTGGTACTCGTAGCCGAGCTCGCGGGCGACCGTGAGCTGCTCCTCCTCCGGGAGATCGAGCAGGTCGGGACGCGCTTCGAGCACGCGACCGGCGAGCGTCGCGATGTACTGCCCCGGGTAGCCGCCCTCCGGCGTGGGCTCCCCCTTGGCCGCGGCCAGCACGGACGCGGCGAAGCGGTCCATCTGCACGCCCGCGTCGTTGATGTAGTACTCACGGACCGCGCGGGCGCCGCTCGCGAGGAGCAGGCGCACGATCGCGTCGCCGAGGGCGGCCCAGCGCGTGTGCGCGATGTGGAGAGGACCGGTGGGGTTGGCCGAGACGAACTCGACGTTCACGCTGACTCCCTCCTGCGAGGAGTTCGTCCCGTAGGCGGGACCGGCGTCGACGATGACCTTCGCGAGCGCACCGGCGGCGGCGGCGTCGAGACGGATGTTGAGGAAGCCCGGACCGGCGACCTCCACGCTCGCGATACCGTCCACATCGGCCAGTCCGCCGGCGATCTGCTGGGCGAGTTCACGCGGGTTCGTGCCGAAGGGCTTGGCCAGGCGCATGGCGATGTTCGAGGCCCAGTCGCCGTGGTCGCGGTTACGCGGGCGCTCCAGCACGATGTCGGCGGCGGAGAGGTCGAACGGCTCGCCCGGACGTCGTTCCTCGGCGATGGGGGCGAGGACGGCGAGGAGGGCGTGGGCGAGCGTTTCAGGATTCATAGACTCCCCAGTTTACGGGGGCGCGCCGCCCCTCTCCGCCGCCCCTCGTCGCGAAGAGTTTGCGTTCCGCGTTCCGTGATCTACTCTCATGCCATGAACGCCCCCGCCGCCTCTCGTCGACTGCGCATCGCGGGCGTCGCCACCGCTCTTCTCGTCGCCGTCGCCGCGGGGGTCCTCGGAGTCTGGCGCCCCTGGGTTCCGGCGCCGTCGTCCCTCCCCGTCGGCGCGGCAGCCGGAGACGAATCCATCGCGGTGATCGCTCCCGCGCCGCTCGCGCTCCCGGAGGAGCCGACCGTCCTCGTCTTCGGTGATTCCTGGACCTACGGCTCGGCCGCCTCCGACCCCACCCTGGGGTATGCGTACGTGCTCGCCGACCTCCTGCGCGGCACGACCATCGTGGACGGCGTCCGGGGCAGCGGCTACCTCAAGCCCGGCATCGACGGCCCCACCTTCGGCGAGCGCATCGCGGCACTGGACCCGGCCCTCGACCCGGATCTCGTCATCATCCAGGGCTCCATCAACGACCGGGCGCAGGGCGAGGCCGGCTATCGCGACGCCGTGACCGCCGCATGGGACGCGCTGACGGCGCGCTACCCGGAGGCGGCGATCGTCGTGCTCGGGCCCGCGCCGCACGAGCTCCCGGTCGGGGCGCAGACGGCACGGATCGATCGGGACCTCGCGGCTCTCGCCTCGGCCCGCGGCTGGTGGTACATCTCCCCGATCGAGCGGGACTGGATCACCGACGAGAACTATCTCGCCGTCATCGACGTGGAGGTCGGGCGCAAGCATCCGTCCACCGACGGCCACCGCTACCTGGCGGAGAAGCTGGCCGCAGCGCTCGACGAACTGCGCGCCGCGCCGGTCACCGAGGCCGGTGGGTCGGAGACCACCCCCGACGAGTGATATTGTCGATCGGTACGCCTCCGTAGCTCAGTGGATAGAGCGCCGGTTTCCGGTACCGTAGGTCGCAGGTTCGACTCCTGTCGGGGGCACTAGAAAACACTGGGAGAGCTGGGGAAACCCCGGCTCGCAGTAGCCAAAACTGTGGCCACCTCGATTTTCGAGGTGGCCACGTTTTTATCGGCGTTTCGCGCTCAGGCGGCACGTTTCAGCCGTCCGCGGAACCGTTTTGCCGATCCGCTCTCTCACCATCCGCGCCGTCACCGGGCCAGCTTCGATTCCTTGAATGGATCGCCCGGCGGTGGAGGAGCGTCCAGTAGCGGACTTCACTGATGTGGCGTTGGGCCGCGGATGGGGTGGGTGTCGGTTGGGGCGCTTCGGGTCTCGGTTTCGACTGCGAGTACCGGGCGTCACGGTTCCGATGATCGCTGTGGCGTCAGGCATCCGCTTCTCTAGATGACACGCAATTGAGCGGCATTTACGATGCGAGCATGGGGATCAACTACGCCGCCGCGACCACTGTGCAGCTAAGGGCCGAGATCGCGGGAGCCGGGCGCAGTATCCGAAACGTCGCTGCGGAACTTGGCGTCGACTACACCACTCTGTTCAGGGCGGTCACTGGCGGGAGGCCGATTCGAGTGCAGACTGTCTTTGATCTGCTCGAGGTTCTCGGGGTGACTCCAGGCGTATTCTTCGCGCGCGTTCAAGAGAGGGCTGAGCGGGTGGCCGAAGAAACCGCAGCCACCCATCGCCTGTCTAGGCTCCCTTGATGCCACTGTCTACCCTGGGTAGACTATACTCATGGTCAGCGAGCAACCCACCCGGAAGATGGTCAAGGCACTACGGGCCGCCGGGTTCACCGCGGTCCGAACGGTTGGGTCGCACACCGTCTGGGCAAAGGAAAACACCAGCATCAGCGTCCCGGACGGGCACAAGACGATCTCTCCCGGCGTTGTTCGCCAGATCAACAAGGCAATTGAGGAGGCCACCAAGTGAAGAGCTATGAGGTCATCGTCAGCCGTGAGGGAAAATGGTGGATGGTCGCCATCCCCGAGATCGATGGGCTCACGCAAGCCCGCACGATCAAGGAAGCGCATCAAATGGCAAAAGAGTACATCGCCGTCACCCTCGATATTCCACTCGATTCATTCGGAATTCACGTCAAAGCTGAGCGCATCGGGACTGTAGAGCACGTCACGCAGATCCTCGAAGACATCAAGATCGAACGCGCGGAGGCCGAGAGGAAAGAGCGCGAAGCGAATGAGCGAGCTCGAGCGTTGGCCAAACAGCTAGCCGCTCAAGAGATCACTCTTCGGGACATAGGCGACTTGTTCGAAGTTTCTCACCAACGCGCGCATCAGCTCGTCAAATCGTAATTTCACCCTGAATGCGGTTCGCTCGCGCAGCAGGTACCCGTCTGATGCGATGCCCGTGTTAGATGAGCTGAAGGCGACCGCGGGTAATCGAACCAACCGATCTGCTTGCTGAGGCCTGGGCAATTGGATCGGATACTTCACTTGAGACAAGAGGGATCGTCCAGACGGACGGTCCCTCTTCTCGTGCGCCCAGGGTCCCGTCAGCAGCCCCGACGCACGGACCGGTAGCCTGGATCCGTGCCCTCCCTCCTCATCGCCGGTTCGACGCGCGCTCCGCGCCGTCTGTCGTCCGCGACGCCGATGACGGAGTGGATGCGCGTGGTCCTGCACCCCGGCACGAACGGGTGGACGAGCGTCTGGGGCACCCTCTCGCACGGCGAGATCGCGGGCTGCCCGCCGCCACAGGGATAGGCCGCACCCGGACGGGTGCGGCGACATCGCGTCACCCATCCATCTGCCGTGAGGTATCCCTGTGTCTTCTTCGTCGTCCCCTGCCCGTTTCCGTCTCGCGCCGCATGAGCTCTGGCGCGGCATCCGCTCCACCGCCCGCAGCGACGTGCTCGGCGGCGGTCTGCTGCTGACCGCCACGCTCGCCGCCCTGATCCTCGCCAACTCCCCCGCCGCCCCGTGGTACGAGGCGATCAGGGACTTCCGCTTCGGTATCCCGGAGTGGCACCTCGAGCTCAGTGTCGGTGCCTGGGCCGCCGACGGCCTCCTCGCGGTGTTCTTCTTCGTCGTCGGTCTGGAACTGAAGGAGGAGTTCGTCGCCGGGCGCCTGCGTGATCCGCGCCGTGCCGCGCTTCCGATCGCCGCCGCGGTCGGCGGCGTGGTCGTCCCTGCCCTGCTGTTCGTCGCGATCAACGCGACCTCGGGCGCCGACGTGCTGCGCGGGTGGGCGATCCCCACGGCCACGGACATCGCGTTCGCGATCGCCGTTCTCGCCGTGGTCGGCCGCTTCCTCCCGCCGGCCCTGCGGGTGTTCCTGCTGACCCTCGCGATCATCGACGACCTGATCGCCATCACGATCATCGCCACCTTCTACACCGAGACCATCAGCTTCCCCTGGCTGATCCTCGCGCTCCTCCCCCTCGCAGGCTTCGCGCTCGCCGTGCAGAACGGCATCCGATCCTGGTGGATCCTGCTCCCCCTCGCTCTCGCCGTGTGGGCATTCGTGCACGCCTCGGGGGTGCACGCGACGGTCGCCGGCGTGCTGCTCGGCTTCATGGTGCCGGTGCGCCCGACGGACCGCGCGCGGGTGCGCACCGGAACGGACGGCGACGGTGCCCCGGTGTACGACGGGCTCGCCGCGCACTTCGCCGACCGCTGGGGCATCGTCGCGACCCTCGTCGCCGTGCCGGTGTTCGCGTTCTTCGCGGCCGGGGTCGAGATCGGCGGCATGAACGGCCTCGTCTCGGCGCTGACCGATCCGATCACGATCGGGATCATCGTGGGGCTCGTGCTCGGGAAGCCCCTCGGCATCCTGCTCACGACCTTCCTGTTGAGTCGCGTGCCGACCCTGCGCCTCGATGAGTCGCTGCGCTGGCCGGATCTCGCGGGCATGTCCCTGCTCGCGGGCATCGGGTTCACGGTCTCGCTGCTGGTGGGCGAACTCGCGTACGGCAGCAGCAGCGTCGCGGACGATCACGTGAAGATCGGCGTCCTCGTCGGCTCGCTCCTCGCCGCGGTCCTCGGTGGCCTGGTGCTCGCGGCCCGCAGCCGTCGTGCGCGTGCGGAGACCGGGGCCCTCCCCGAGAGGTGAGCACCCGCTCTACGCTCTCCTGCGCCGTTCGTCAACGCCCTGAGTGATCCTCGAGGCGGTGCTTAGCGTCGGTCACCCCGACGCAGCGAAGGAGCACCCGATGAAGGCGATGACCTACCGCGGACCGTACAAGATCCGGGTCGAGGAGAAACCCGATCCGACGATCCAGCATCCGAACGACGCCATCGTGCGGGTCACGAGGGCTGCCGTCTGCGGATCGGATCTCCACCTCTTCCACGGCATGATGCCCGACACCCGCATCGGGCACACCTTCGGTCACGAGATCGTCGGGGTGGTGGAGGAGGTGGGCTCCTCGGTGGAGACGCTGCGCCCTGGCGACCGGGTGATGGTGCCCTTCAACATCTACTGCGGGTCGTGCTACTTCTGCCGTCGCGGCCTCTTCTCGAACTGCCACAACGTGAACCCGAACGCGACCGCCGTCGGCGGGATCTACGGCTACTCGCACACGACAGGCGGGTACGACGGCGGGCAGGCCGAGCGCGTCCGTGTGCCGTTCGCCGATGTCGGCCCGTCGGTGATCCCGGAATGGCTCGCCTCGGAGGATGCGCTGCTGCTCACAGACGCGTTCTCCACGGGCTACTTCGGTGCTCAGCAGGGTGACATCGCCGAAGGGGACACGGTGGTCGTGTTCGGCGCCGGTCCCGTCGGCCTCGCCGCCGCGCGCTCGGCCTGGTTCCTCGGCGCGGGACGCGTCATCGTCGTCGACCATCTCGACTACCGGCTCGAGAAGGCCAGGCAGTTCGCCTTCGCCGAGACGATGCACCTCCACGAGGTCGGTGACATCGTCCTTGCCCTGAAGAAGGCGACCGGCTACCTCGGCGCCGACGTGGTGATCGACGCGGTCGGCGCGGAGGCGGACGGCAGCGTCGTCCAGCACGTGACCGGCGCGAAACTGAAGCTGCAGGGCGGCTCCCCCGTCGCCCTGAACTGGGCCATCGACAGCGCGCGCAAGGGAGGGACGGTCTCGATCCTCGGGGCTTACGGGCCGCTGGTCACCTCCGTCCGTCTCGGGGACATCGTCAACAAGGGACTCACCGTGCGCGGCAACCAGGCTCCCGTGAAGCGGCAGTGGCCGCGACTGCTCGAACATATCCAGGCGGGGCACATCCGTCCGTCCGAGCTGCTCACCCATCGCTTCCCCCTGGAGCACATCGCCGAGGCCTACCACGTGTTCTCGTCCAAGCTCGACGACTGCATCAAGCCGCTCATCGTCGTCGGAGAGGAATGACCATGCCGTACGAAGGATCTCGACCCGTCCCCGCGCCGACCCCCGACGAGCTGCGCGCCCGGATCCCGGGCTGGGGCGCCGACCTCGCCCCGGAGCACCGCCGCACCTGGCAGCAGGTGGACGATGTCGGCGACACCGGCGCCCATTGGGACCTCCCGGAGCGTCAGGGCCCCGACCGCGGCCGCGAGCGCTCGATCGAACACGGCATGCTGCCCCCGGTCTGGGGCACCGCGCAGCCGCTGCACGGCGTGTCCGGAGCCATCCGGCGCGTGGCCTACGATCGGTTCAGCGAGACGAAGAACACCCGCTGGCTGCTGCTCGTCCTGGGAGACCGTGTGGAGGCCGTGACGGCGCACGCCCGCTCCCTGGTGACCCGGCGACCGGACGATCCGATCACCCAGACCGGCGTCCTCGCGGAGCCCCGTCACCGTCCGCTCGCATCACGGTTCGGACGAGGCCGCATCGATCTCCGGCACACGTGGCTCGACCCGATCATCGTCGTCGGGCCCTGGGCGCTGACGGCGGTCCTGGGCGTCCGCGCTCTCCGCCGCCTCGGCCGCCGGCACTGAGCCGGGACCGAGACGGCGGCGTGTGAGGCTCAGCGCTGCAGGATCTCGGCGGTGACGACCTCCGGACGGAGGTCGAGCCGCCGCAGCAGCTGCGCGTTGAGGGCCACCACGATCGTCGACAGCGACATCAGCACCGCACCCACGGACATCGGCAGCACGAAGCCGATCGGCGCGAGCACCCCCGCGGCGAGCGGCACGGAGAGCAGGTTGTACCCCGCCGCCCACCAGAGGTTCTGCTTCATCTTCCGGTAGGAGGCACGGGACAGCTCGATGACCGACAGCACGGCGCGGGGGTCGTCGCCCGCGAGGATGACCCCCGCGGACGCGATCGCCACGTCGGTCCCTGCGCCGATCGCGAGACCCACGTCGGCCTGGGCGAGGGCGGGCGCATCGTTCACGCCGTCTCCCACCATCGCGACCTTGCGGCCCTCGCGCTGCAACTCCTGCACCTTCGCCGCCTTGTCCTCCGGCCGGACGCCGGCGAACACGCGATCGATGCCGAGGTCCGCCGCGACGGTGTGCGCGACGGCCTCCGCGTCACCGGTGATCATCACGACCTGGACGCCGAGCGCATGCAACGCATCGACCGCGTCCCGCGACTCCGGACGCACCTCGTCCGCGAGCTTGAGCGCCCCGACGACCTGGCCGTCCCGCAGCACGTGCAGGATGATCGCACCGTCTGCACGCCAGCCCTCCGCGACGGGGAGCTCCTGGGCGTCCTCCTCCGTGAGCAGATGCGGGCCGCCGACCCGGATCACAGTTCCGTCCACCGTCGCGGTCACACCGACCGCAGGAGAAGACGAGAAGTCGCGGCTGGCCGGCACCGGGAGCTCCTTGTCGCGCGCAGCGCGCACGATGGCCTTCGCCAGCGGATGCTCGCTGTCGGCCTCGGCGGCCGCGGCGAGCGCCAGCACCTCGTCCGCGGTCTCCGCGCCGGCCACCGACACCTCGGACACGACGGGCTCGCCCTTGGTCAGGGTGCCGGTCTTGTCGAACAGCACGGTGTCGACGGTGCGCATGCTCTCCAGGGCGAGCCGGTCCTTCACGAGGACGCCGCCGCGCGCCGCACGCTCGGTCGCGATCGACACGACGAGCGGGATGGCCAGTCCCAGTGCGTGCGGGCAGGCGATCACGAGGACGGTGATCGTGCGGATCACGGCGTCATCCGGCAGACCGACGGCGCTCCACACGACGGCGGTGATCACGGCGGCACCCAACGCGAACCAGAACAGCCAACCCGCGGCCGTGTCGGCGAGGCGCTGCGCGCGAGACGAGGAGTTCTGCGCTTCCGTGACGAGCCGCTGGATCCCCGCGAGCGTCGTGTCGTCGCCGGTCGCGGTGATCTCCACGCGCAGCCCGGAGTCGGTGGCGACGGTGCCCGCGGTCACGGGGTCGCCGGTCGCACGGGTGACCGTACGGGACTCCCCCGTCACCATGGACTCGTCCATCGAGGCGCGGCCGTCGACGATGCGACCGTCCGCGGGGATGCTGCCGCCGGGGCGCACCACCACGACGTCTCCCACGCGGAGGTCCGAGGGAGAGACGCGCACGACCTGATCGCCCTCGACGCGCTCCGCCTCGTCCGGCAGGAGGGCGGCCAGCGAGTCGAGGGCGGAGGTGGTCTGTGCGAGCGACCGCATCTCGATCCAGTGCCCCAGCAGCATGATGACGATCAGCAGGGCGAGCTCCCACCAGAAGTCGAGCTCGTGGTGCAGGAGGCCGAGGCTCGCTCCCCACGAGGCGACGAACGCCACGGTGATCGCGAGACCGATGAGCAGCATCATCCCGGGCTTGCGCGCACGGATCTCGCTGACGGCGCCGGTGAGGAACGGCTTCCCTCCCCACACGTACATGACGGTGCCGAGGACCGGCGACACCCATGCCAGGCCCGGGATGCCGGGGAGCGGGTAGCCGAGGATCATCGCGAACATGCCCGAGAGCAGCACGGTGGGGACCGCGAGGACGAGCATGATCCAGAACAGCCGCCGGAACTGGGCGACGTGGTCGCCATGACCGCCATGGCCCCCGTGACCTCCGTGTCCCTCGTGATCCCCGTGCCCGGTGTGCCCGGTGTGTCCTGCGTGGTCCGTGTGGTCTCCGTGCGCGGTGTGGTCCGCGTGTCCGGAGTGGCTCGTCTGCGTCCCGGTCCCGGCTGCCGCGGGGTGGCCGTGCGCGGAATGGTCGTGGTGCGAGGTGCTCATGTCTTCCCTCCAACGTCGATGATGCCGTGCGGGGCCGATTCTGTCGCGGCCCCGCACGGATGGGGGCTCAGGCCGCCCTGGTGTACTTCGCGGGATCGGCGTCGAACGCCGGCCCGCAGCCCGCGCAGCAGAAGTAGTAGCGCGTGCCCTCGTGGTCGCGGTACAGGCCCGCGGCCTCGGCGGTCGCGATCACCACGGGTGTTCCGGCCATCACCGGGCATTCGGCCATGCCCTCGGCCGGCACGGCGAGCAGGTCGGTGCGCCCGTCGGCGGAGACGCCGCTCTGGCGCGGGACGCTGCAGCAGGATCCTGCGGGGGAATCGGACATGTCGGTGCTCCTCTGTCGTTCGTTCACGGGGTGTCCACCGCCCTGCTGCGGAAGGACCGCAGGCGGAGGCTGTTGCCGACGACGAAGACGCTGGAGAACGCCATCGCCGCACCGGCGAGCATGGGGTTGAGCAGGCCGAGCGCCGCGAGCGGGATCGCCGCGACGTTGTAGGCGAAGGCCCAGAACAGGTTGCCCTTGATCGTGCCGAGCGTGCGGCGGGACAGGCGGATCGCGTCGGCGGCACTGCGGAGGTCGCCGCGGACGAGGGTGATGTCGCTCGCCTCGATCGCCGCGTCGGTTCCGGTCCCCATCGCCATCCCGAGGTCCGCCTGCGCGAGGGCCGCCGCGTCGTTCACGCCGTCCCCGACCATCGCGACGACCTTGCCCTCGTCCTGAAGCCGGCGCACGACGTCGACCTTGCCCTGGGGCAGCACCTCGGCGATCACCTCGGTGATCCCGACCTCGCGTGCGATCTGCTCCGCCACCACGCGGTTGTCACCGGTGAGCAGGACGGGGGTCAGCCCCAGTGCGCGGAGCTGCGCCACCGCCTCCGCACTCGTGGCCTTGACCGTATCGGCGACGACGAGCACTCCGCGGGCCCGGCCATCCCAGCCCACCGCGATCGCGGTCGTGCCCTGAGCCTCCGCCTCGGTCGTGGCCGCTCTCAGCCCTGCGGACAGGTGCTGCGACCAGTCGGCGAGCAGCGAGGTGCGTCCCACGACGACGGCGTGACCGTCCACGATGCCCTGGACACCCTTGCCCTCGATGTTCCCGAACTCCTCGACGGCCGGCAGGGCGCCGAGTTCGCGGGTGGCCGCGGCCGCCACAGCCTGAGCGATCGGGTGCTCGGAGGCGTCTTCGAGGGCGCCGGCCAGCCGCAGCAGCTCCTCGCGCTCCACCCCGTCGTCGGTGTGCACCGCGGTCAGCGTCATGCGACCGGAGGTGACCGTCCCCGTCTTGTCGAGCACGATCGTGTCGACCTTCCTGGTCGACTCCAGCACCTCGGGGCCCTTGATGAGGATGCCCATCTGGGCGCCGCGACCGGTGCCGACGAGCAGGGCGGTCGGCGTGGCCAGACCCAGCGCGCAGGGGCAGGCGATGATGAGCACCGCGACCGCGGCGGTGAACGCGGCGGACGCAGGGAATCCGGCCGCCAACCAGGCCACCAGCGTGCCGAGGGCGATGACGATCACGATCGGCACGAAGATCCCGGAGACCTTGTCCGCGAGCCTCTGGACCTCGGCCTTCCCGGTCTGCGCGTCCTCTACCAGCCGCGCCATCTGCGCGAGCTGGGTGTCGGCGCCGACCCGGGTCGCACGGACCACCAGCCGTCCGCCGGCGTTCACGGTGGCTCCGGTGACGGCATCGCCCGCGCCGACCTCCACGGGCACCGACTCACCGGTGAGCATGGAGGCGTCGACCGCGGACGTGCCGCCGACCACGACACCGTCGGTGGCGATCTTCTCCCCTGGACGCACGACGAACTGGTCCCCGACCCGCAGCTCGCTCGTCGGGATCCGCGTCTCGACGCCGTCGCGGAGCACGGCGACCTCCTTCGCGCCGAGTTCCAGCAGCGCGCGGAGCGCCGCACCGGCCTGCCGCTTCGAGCGCTTCTCGAAGTAGCGCCCGGCGAGGATGAACGTGGTCACCCCGGCTCCGACCTCGAGGTAGATGTTGGCAGCACCGTCGCTGGGCGCCACGGTCAGCTCGAACGGGTGCGTCATACCTGGCACCCCGGCGGTGCCGAAGAAGAGCGCGTACAGCGACCACAGCAGCGCGGCGAGCGTGCCCATCGAGATGAGCGTGTCCATCGTGGCCGCTCCGTGCCGGAGGTTGATCCAGGCCGCCTTGTGGAACGGCCAGGCCGCCCACACGATCACGGGTCCCGCGAGCGCGAGCGACAGCCACTGCCAGTACGTGAACTGGAGCGCCGGGATCATCGCCATCGCGATGACCGGGACGGTGAGCACGACGGCGGCGATCAGCCGCTGCCGCAGCGCGGTGAGCTCCGGATCCGGCTGCTCTCCGTCGGGCTGCGCACCCTCCGGCGCGGGAGGCGCAGGGACGACGGCGGTGTAGCCGGTCTTCTCGACCTCGGCGATGAGCAGGGCGGTGTCGACGCCCGCCGGCACCGTGACGCTCGCCTTCTCGGTCGCGTAGTTCACGGTGGCGGTGACGCCGTCGAGACGATTGAGCTTCTTCTCGATCCGCATCGCGCACGACGCGCAGGTCATGCCGCCGATCTCCAGCTCCACGCTGGTCGCGGATGGGGTGTCCATCAGGACCGTACCGCCTGGTAGCCCGCCTCGTCCACGGCGGCCAGCACGGCCGTGTCGTCGACGGGGGCGGAGCTGCGCACCACGAGTCTCCCGCTCTGCGCGCTGACATCGATACCCTCGACACCGGGGATGCGCGACACCTCGTCGCGGATCGCCATCTCGCAGTGGCCGCACGTCATTCCGGTGACCTGGTACTCGCTCGTGCTCATCATGCTTTCCTTTCCTCGGGATACCCCCCTGGGGTACTCCTTCGGCACAACCTTATACCCTCCGCGGGTATTCCCGCACGCCCGGGCGGCAACGGGACTCGTCCGCTCCGGGTGAGGGACGCTCGGCATCCGACGCCGCGCCTGGGAGGATCGCGGTCATGGACTCCACTCCCCTGTCATCCTGGCGGGACACCACCACGCGCCGCGCCATCGAGGCGTTCGTCGCCGCCGCGACCACAGGCCCGGAGACCGTCCCCGTCGAAGAACGGATCGCCGTGTTCGACAACGACGGCACACTGTGGTCGGAGAAGCCCATGCCCACCCAGCTGCACTACGTGGTCGAGCGCTGGCGCGAGGCGGCCACCCGCGACCCGTCCCTCGCCGAGAACCAGCCGTACCGCGCGGCGGTGACCGGTGACCTCGCCTGGCTCGGCACCGCGATCGACAAGCACTACGCCGGCGACGACTCCGACCTCGGCGTCATCATCCAGGCGCTCCTGGGGCTGACCGACGGTGTCAGCGTGGAGGACTACGCCCGTTCGGTCACGGAGTTCTACCGCTCCGCGCAGCACCCGATCCTCGGTCGCCCGTACGCGGATTCCGTGTACACGCCGATGGTGGAGCTGCTGCGCTACCTCGAAGCCCATGGCTTCACCTGCTACATCGTCTCCGGCGGCGAGCGCGACTTCATGCGGCCGATGACCCAGGCGAACTACGGCGTCCCTCCTGAGCGCGTGATCGGCTCGGCGCTCGGGCTCACCTACGACGAGAAGGATGCCAGCGTCCGCTACTCGTCCGCCCTGGCGTTCTTCGACGACGGTCCGGAGAAACCGGTGCGGATCTGGAGCCGGATCGGTCGGCGTCCGCTGCTCGCCGCCGGCAACTCCAACGGGGACATGCCCATGCTCGACTTCGCGCACGGCGGCCCTCGCCGCGGACTCGCGCTGCTGATCCATCACGACGACGCGGGCCGCGACGACACCCCCTACGACACGGGAGCCGAGAAGGCCCTGCGCGCAGCCGACGACCGCGGCTACACCGTGGTCAGCGTCAAGGACGACTGGGCGTCCGTGTTCCCCGACCCGGCCTGAGTCCGGCAGTGCCGGGCGGTCAGAGGGCGCAGCGGAAGCCGATGTGGGTCATGGCGGTGTCCTCTGCCTGCGCCGATCGCGCCGCAGGGCGGTAGCGGAGGCAGTACTCCGGAGCGCAGAGGTGCGAGCCGCCCTTGAGCACGCGGCGCGGGATGGGCGACCCGGGCTCGGAGGACAGCAGGCTCGCGCGATGTCCCGCCTCGACGCCCACGGCTCCCGGCGGTACATGTCGGTGCGTCCAGTAGTCCGCCGTCCATTCCCACACGTTGCCGATCATGTCGTGCAGGCCGTAGCCGTTGGCGGGGAACGAGGCCACCGGAGCGGTGCCGATCCACCCGTCGGCGCCATCGTTCCGGTACGGGAAGGCACCCTGCCAGGTATCCGCCATGAGGGTGCCGTCCAGCTTCGTGTCCTCCCCCCAGGCGAAGCGGGCACCGACGAGGCCACCGCGCGCCGCCCATTCCCACTCCGCCTCGGTGGGCAGGCGCCTGCCGGCCCACGCGGCGTAGGCGACGGCATCGGGGTACGCGACCTGCACGACCGGATGATCGAGACGGTCATCGATCGACGAGGTCGGCCCGAAGGGGTGCCGCCAGGACGCCCCGGGCTCCCACCGCCACCACTGACGCCAGTCGCGAAGGTCGACGGGACCGCGTGTCGGCGTGAAGACCATGGCCCCGGGGACGAGGTCGTCCGGGTGCACGCCTGGGTAGTCGGCAGGGTCCATCGGCCGCTCGGCGATCGTGACGTAGCCGGTGTCCTCGATGAAGGCCGCGTACTGGCGATTGGTCACGGGATGCTCGTCCAGCGTGAACGGCTCCACGCGCCGCTCGTGGACGGGCCCCTCCTCCGGGTAGAACTCGTCCGACCCCATGAGGAGCGTGCCGCCGGGGACCTCGATCATCGCCGTCATGCCCTCATGCTAGGCCTCGGCCCGCTCCGGTCGATCACTCGCGCGACAGCATCGCCGCTGCCTCGAGTTCCATATCGAGATACTGCTCCGTGCTCACGTCCACCGCCACGCCCAGGAGCTTGCCGCCGGTGAACGGGAACGGGTTGCGGTACTGCGCGCTCACCGGGTCGGCGCTGTCCCACCCGACGCAGAGTCCGTCGCCGCAGAGCGTGAACTTCCCGACCTGCGCCCGCATCGGACCGGACGCCACCGCACGATCGTCGACGTACAGCGTGGTCGTGCCGACGGACTCGCCGTGCTCCCCCGCCCCCTCGCGGACGAACTCCACGCCGAGGGTATGCGGGCCGGGGGTGAGCTCGTCCGAGGTGAACGACTGCTCCGGCGGGATGCCGAGGAAGTTGTACACGTAGACGAGCCTGTTGTCCTTGAGGAACAGGGAGTGCCCGCCGAAGCGCGAGCCGTGCGCGAAGAGCACGCCCTCGGCACCCTCGTCGAGCACGACGTCGGCGATGATCTTGTAGGAGCGCCCTCGGACGTTCACCGCGACGCTCTCCGGTACCGCCGCGGTGCCGGGGAAGTACACATAGCGATCCCGGGGCGACTCGGCCTGGGGCCGCGGGACCGTCAGGATCTCGCGGGCGGAGCGGTCATCGAGCGGAAGGGCGAAGTTCGCCTCCGCCTCGGCGAACCATGCGGTGATGAGCTCCTGCAGCTTCTCCGGGTGGGTCGCGGCGAGGTCGTTCGACTCGGAGCGGTCCTCGTCCACGTGGTACAGCTCCCACACGTCGTCGTCGAAGTGGCCCTCGCCGCTCAGCGGCGCGTGTACGGCGGCGGCCTTCCAGCCGTCCTTCCAGATGCCCCTCGTGCCGAGCATCGAGTAGTACTGCACCGTCTTCTGCGTCGGACCGTCCGGCGCCGCGTCGAAGGACGACTTCATCGAGACGCCGTCGAGCGGTCTCTGCGGCACCCCACGGTAGGACTCCGGCATCTCGATGCCGATGACGTCGAGCACTGTCGCCACGACGTCCACCGAGTGGTGGTACTGGTGGCGCAGCTCCCCCTTCGCCGCGATCCCCTTCGGCCAGTGCACGACCATCGGGTCGCAGGTGCCGCCGGAGTACTGGGAGTAGCGCTTGAACATCTGGAACGGCGTGGAGAACGCGGCCGCCCACCCGGTCGGATAGTGGTTGTAGGTGTCCGCGGAGCCGAGGGTGTCGATCATCGCGAGGTTCTCGGCGAGATCGTCGGGGTAGCCGTTGAAGAACTTGTTCTCGTTCACGGAGCCGTCCGGTGATCCCTCCCCCGAGGCGCCGTTGTCGGCGCAGTAGAAGATGATCGTGTTGTCCAGCTGGCCCGTCTCCTCCAGATAGTCCACGATCCGACCGACCTGGGCATCCGTGTACTCGGAGAAGCCGGCGAAGACCTCGGCCATCCGCGCGAACAGCCTCCGTTCGTCGTCGTTCAGCTCCGCCCACGGGCGCACGTGGTCGGCCGGGTTCGCCGCCTCGTCCGGCAACGGGTTGAACGGCGTCATCTGCGTGCCCTCCGGCAGCACGCCCTTCTCGATCATGCGGGCGAGCACCCACTCGCGATACGCGTCGTAGCCGTCGTCGAACGCCCCCTTGTACTTGTCGATGTACTCCTGCGGCGCGTGGTGCGGAGCGTGGTTCGCGCCGGGACAGAACCACATGTACCAGGGCTTCGAGGGGTTCGAAGCCTGCTGGTTCCGGATCATCGCGAGCGCCTGGTCGGCGAGATCCTTCGACAGGTGATACCCGTCCTCCGGGCTGTACGGCTGCTCGATGAAGTGGTTGTCCTCGACGAGATCGGGGTACCAGTTGTTCGTCTCGCCACCGAGGAAGCCGTAGAACCGGTCGAACCCGAGTTGCAGCGGCCACATCGAGCGGCTGCCTCCCGGCGCGATGTCCTCCTCCGGGACGTTGTGGTCTTTGCCGAGCCAGAACGTGCTGTAGCCGTTCTCCTGCAGCACCTGCCCGATCGTCGCGCACTCCGCCGGGAGCCGTCCCGCGAAGCCCGGGAAGCCGTTGGTGCCCTCCATGATCACGCCGGCGCGATTGACGTGGTGGTTGCGCCCCGTGAGCATGGTGGACCGCGTCGGCGAGCACAGCGCCGTGGTGTGCCACTGCGTGTAGGTGAGGCCCCCGGCGGCCAGACGATCCATGGTCGGCATCGCGATGCGACCGCCGTACGGCGACCAGGAGGCGAGCCCGGTGTCGTCGTAGAGCACGACGAGGACGTTCGGTGCTCCGTCCGGCGCCTTCCGCAGCTCGTACGGCGACCAGTCGGGACGGGAGTCGCGGACGTCCAGCGTGATCTCGCCCGAGAAGTCTGCGTTGAATTCCGACATCGTCTCTCCTTCGTTCAGGGCGCGTCCGCGCTCCTCGGCACGAGTCTTCCGAGCCGGCGTCCGTGTGGACAACGGTTCTCACCCGGGAAGGGTGATCTCAGTGGCGTCATCCTCGACCGGCTCGTCCGTCTCATCCGCTGCGGAGTCCGGGCGGCGCAGCAGTTCCACGAGGACCGTCAGCACGAGGACGCCGATCGCCACGCCCACGACGGCACCGAAGGTCACAGGGCGCGTCGCCACGAGGATGAGCACACCGATCGCCATCCCCGTGATGAGGATCGCGCCCCGATAGCGGTCGACCGCCCGCCCGAATCGTCCCGTGGATATCCCCCGAGCCTCCGCCGCCTCGCGCAGCGCCCCGGAGCCGCTCTCGGTCGCACCGCGCACCGTCGAGGCGCTGCGGCTCGATCCGGCCAGCCAGGCCCAGAGCGCGATGAGCACGCCGACGAGAGCGAGGGCGACGATGGTGGACCCGAGGAGCGCCGTGAGCTGATCGAAGAGGGATTCGGCCGCCGCAGCCGTCATGATGGACGGACTGACGGCGCTGACGAAGAACCCGCGTCCGATCCCCATCCCCGCGGCGAGGAGCAGGAAGACGACGGCGAAGCCCGCGCTCGTCCAGAACAGCGCCCGCGGCCGGTCCACCGCCAGCAGCACGCCGAGCACGACGAGGCCGAGCACGACCCAGGGCAACCAGAACCCTGCGGCCACCGCGATCTGGTAGACCGTGCGCACCAACGCGAGGGCGTCCGCCTGCACCACCGGGATGGTGCGATCGATCACGGGGATGAGGTCGGCCACGCCGGCCCCACGCTCGGCGAGAGCCTCCTTGACGCGTTCCACGACCGCCCCCACGTCCACCGAGAGCACGCCGTCGTCGCTCAGCTGCAGTGCGGTGCCCGGGTCGTCCTGGAGGATCGCGACGGCACGCTCATGCGTGAAGCGCAGCGACTCCGCCCAGATGTCGGCGAACTGCGGCGACGACACCACCTCGTGCACGACACCGTCGATCAGCGACGACAGCCCGGACGCGGCCGGTGCTTCCAGGAGCCCGAGGGCGGCTGTGGCACGGGGCGGCAGATCGAGGGCGCGCAGCCCATCGAAGAGCTCTCCGACCACCGCATCCAGGTCGACCTGCTCATCGATGGCGGTCGTCACCTGATCGGCGACGAAGTCCTGGACGTCCGGGTCCTGGGCCAGTGGAGCGAACGTCGCGACGAACCGATCCGCATCGACGAGCTGCAGCCGCGCCCACGTCCCCATCGCCGCGATCGGTGCGAGGAGCACTGCGACGACGAGCACGATCCCGGCGATGATGCTCCGGGCCGAGACCCGACGTCGAGGGCGACGCAGCTCCTCGTTCTCCTGCTCCAGCGCGCGCAATCGTTCCCGCAGATCGTCGATCTCGCTCATGGGCGCCTCGTCTCGATCGTCGCGGGCGCTCAGCCCAGCAGCTTCTGCTTCGCCGCGGTGAACTCCTCTTCCGTCAGCACACCGGAGGCCTTCAGCGACCCGAGCTCCTGCAGCTTGGCGATCAGGTCGTCCGCCGGTGCGGGCGGCGGGGACGCCGGCGGCGCATACTGCGCAGCCGCGGTGCGGGCCGCGTCGTCCATCTGGGCCTGTTGCTGGGCGGCCTCATACTGCTGCTGCTCGTACTCGCTCTGCGCGCGGCGCTCCTGGTGCCGCATGGCGGCTCCCTGCACCGCGGTCGCCGTTCCGGCGACCACCGCGGTCCGTGCGGCGAGACCGATGAGCCCCGGCCGGCCGAATCTCCGCAAGGGCATGTCATTCACCTTCCTGTTCGAGGATGTCCATCACCGCGTTCACGACGGGAGCCGGAATGCGCTCGGTGCGCAGCACCTGGCCTCCCGCGGCGGCGACATCCTGGGCCAGGGTCCGGGCGAACAGGAGTTCCAGGACCACCACGGCCGCGGATCGTCCCGGTGGCACGACCTCCGCCAGGGCGAGGACGTCGTCCTCGCTCGCGAGTCCGGCGACGATCGGCTCGAGCCCTCCGAGCGCCGGGGACCCGTCGCCCTCGTCCAGTTCGAGGATGTCGAGTTCCCCGCCCGCCGTCCTCGTCACCAGCACGAAATCCAGCACGCGCACGACGCCGCTCGACACGAGGTCGGTCAGCGCCCCGAACGTCGCCGGGTCCGGCCGGTCGCCGTCGAAGCCCACGAGGTAGAACTCGACGGGCCCGAATCGGAACTCCTCCATGTCGCCACCCTTCGTCCGGCAACAGGATGGCACCGCGACCGTGGGGCGCGTAACCCCTCTCACCCGCTCCGGGTGAGAGGGGGTACTCGGGCTCTCGCGCGGCTGTCACCATCAAGGACGGAGCGATGGAGGATCGAGGGCGGTCATGAGAAGCCGGGTGCTGGGCGACGTCGCGTTCGTCGTGATCGAGCTCCGCCGCGAGCACCCGGGACCACCGGTTCTCGAGCCACTCCTGCGGCAGGTCGAAGCAGGCACCCTGCGCGTGCTGGACTTCCTCGTGGTGCGGCGGGACGCCGACGCACACCGCATCACGGAGATCGACGGCGACGACTTCGCGCTCGCCGGTCTCCGCCTGTATGCGCCCGGACTCATCTGCGTCGAAGACGTCGGACACTTCCTCCCCTGGGTCCCCGTCGGCTCGGTCGCCGCCGTGATCCTCGTCGAACAGTGCTGGGACGTCCGGTTCGTCCGCGAGGTCGAGGACGGCGGCGATCGGATCCTGGCGACGCAGGCGATCCCCTCCGCGGTCGCGAACGCCGCCCTGGCGGCGACCCTGGGCGCAGCGTCGTGAGACGGCTCACCGCTCACACCATGGCGTGGACGGCCTCCCGCCGGGACGACACCCCGAGCTTGCGGTAGATCGCGCGTTGATGCGTCTTCACCGTGTTGACCGACACGGAGAGTTCCTGCGCGATCTCCGGCAGCGTGCGCGCCGTCTGCATCTGGTGGAAGACGTCGCGTTCCCGCTCCGACAGCCGATCGGTCACGGATCCGACCGCGTCGACGGCGAGGCATGTCTCGATGAACTCCTCGAACTGCGTGCCGTGATGCACATGCGCCTGCAGCAGCCGGCGCACCGCGACCTCCCGCGGACCGAAGAGCACGACGAGGTTCTCCGCTGACGCGACGGCGAGTGCGGCCTCGCACAGGTCATGCGCGTCCTCCTGGTGGCCGGTCGCCCTCCGCAGCGCAGCCGCGGTGATCAAGGTGGCGGCCTTGACGTACGACAGCTCGGAGGCGCCCCGCAACGATCGCAGCATCTCCAGCGCCGCAGCGTGATCCTCGGCGCGACGCAGGATTCCGGACAGGGCGACGCCCACGAGCGGGAGGTCGGTACCGCTCGCGTACTTCTTCGCGATGCGCAGTGCGCGCTCCCTCCGCCCCACCGCCTCTTCGAGCAGGGCCACCGACGACTCTCGGAACGCCGGCCACGCCACCCCCTGCACGACGTCGATAGGGAGTTCCTGCACGCCGATGGCCGCCCGGCGACATATCGCGGGGTCTCCTGTGAGCGCGGCCGAATAGGCGCCCATCATGCGTGCATGCCCGGCGAGGTCGCGGCCGGATGCGGCTTCCTCCCGTGCCGCGTCGAAGATCCGGACCGCCTCCTCCGCCTCGCCGGACCAGTACGCGACCCACCCCGCGGCGGCCATGGCGCTGCCGCGCGCGAAGGTGTTCCGCGGAAGAAGAGTCTCGCGGGTGCTCTCGGCCTCGGCGAGCACGGTCGCGGCCTCCGTGAGCCGACCGGAGGTGGCGAGGCCGTAGGCGAGATGTCCGACAGCGCGGGACGTGAGCTCCCGGTCGCCCGCTTCCTGCGCCTCGCGCGCCGCTGCAGAGAAGTACTCGATCGCGAGGTCCGGCGATTCGCGACTGCGCAGCGCGGTCCACCCCAGCAGGTGGTTGAGCGCCACCCGACCGCCGTACATCCTGTCGTCCTCGGCATCGAGCAGCGCGCGGATCTCGGGACCGGACACCGCCACCTCGACGGACGACTCCGCGAGCAGCAGGCGGACGATGAGGAGGACGGCAGGGGCGGCCTCCCCCGGCGTGCGGTCGAGGAGGGCCTCGGCCCGTCGGCACAGCTCCCGGGCGACACGATGGTCCCCGAGGACATCGCTGGCCCCGGCTCGCACGAGCAGCAGGTGCGGATCGTCCGGGTTGTCGCGCAGGAGAGTCGTCGCCGTCCGCTCCACGTCGCCGGCCGAGGAGCCGACCACGAGGCCCAACCAGTGCCGGAGGAGGATGGCCCTGGCACCGGCGCGATCCCCGGCGCGCCGCGCGTGCGTCACGGCGGCGATCGGATCCGTGTGCTCCAGAGCACGGGCGGCCCGGCGGTGCACGGTGGCGAAACGGGCGGCATCCGTCCGCGCGAGGTCGGCGCACCGACGCGCGAACGCGGGGTGCCACCGGTACGTCGGGCCGTTCGGGCCGTCGAACCGGTCAAGGAAGAGGCCGAGTCGGACGCAGCTCTCCAGGAGGTCGGCGGCGTCCTCCCTCGCCGTCACGAGTGCGGCGGTCTCCGGGGTGAGCTCCGCGCAGGCGGTGCCGTCGAGCACGAAGTCGGCGAGCGCGGGCGGCAACGCGTCCAGCACGTGCTCGCGGACGTACTCGCCGAGGAACGACGCGGCCGTGGACGCGGCCGTCGACGGCAGCGCACCTCCCACGAGGACGAGCCGTACCGCTATGGGCCACCCGCCGGTCTCCTCTCGCACGGCGGTCGCATCGAGACCTCGGGGCGCCGACCGCAGCAGACGACGGATCTCGTCCGTCGAGAACCGGAGCGTCTCCACGCCGACGAACGATCCGGGATGCATGAGTCGATGTCGGGACAGGGTGACCTCGATCAACGTGGTCCCGACGAGGACGAGGTGCAGTCCGTCCGGAGGCTGATCGGCGAGGAGCCCCAGAAGTCCCTCCCGCCAGGACTCGCCGGCACGGTGCGCGTCGTCCACGATGAGGTGCATCGGATGCTCGGCGTCCTGAAGCGCCGCGCAGATCTGCCGGTAGGCGCGCACCGGATCCTCGATATCGCGGCGGACGGCGAACGCGCGCCCCGTGCGCTCGGCGGCGAGCGCCAGCGCATTCACCACCCCGGACGTCAGCAGCGCGGGATCGTCGTCCGAGGCGCTCAGCGTGAGCCAGGCGACGTCGTCGCGCGCCACCGCCCAGGCCATGACCGCCGTCGTCTTGCCGTAGCCGCTGGGCGCGCTGAGAACCGTCACCCCGTCGGCCTCCACGGCCGCCGTGATCGCTGCGGTCACGCGTTCCCGCGGCAGGACGCCGATGGGCGGGGCGGGCGGCCGGAAACGCATCGCCGGTCCCGGCCTCGTGGAACGTACGGGAGGCGGCATGGCAACACGAAACCACGGGCCCGAGCGCCCTTCCAGGGGGTGGGCCCGCAATCACCCGGATGAAAGTGCCGGGGACTACGCTGGCCGCGTGACCTCGCTCCCGACTCCTTCCGGCCCCGCGGCAGACCGCGCGTCCTCGCCCGCCTTGCGGACCTTGCTGATCCTGGCGGCGAGCGCGATCGTCCTCGCCGGCGTCTCGCTGGCGCGTGAGGTCTTCGGTCCCTTGGCCCTCGCGATCGTCATCGTGGTGATCTGCGAACCGATCCGCCGTCCGTTCCAGCGCCCCGGTCGGCCCGCCTGGGTGGGGACGACCGCCGTGATCGTGCTCGCCTACGTGATCCTGCTGGCGATGGCGGCGCTGCTGTGGCTCGCCGGCACCCAGTTCGCCCGTCTGGTCGGCGACCTCGCGTCTCAGGACGGGCTGGTGCGCGCCGCCGATCAGATCGTCGCCTGGTTGCAGTCCCTCGGACTCGATCAGGAGGCGGCGGATGCCGCAGCCTCGGTCCTCGACCCCGAGACCCTGCTCGGTGTGGCGGGGAGCCTGGGCAGCGCGGTGCTCGGAGTCGCCACCGCCCTGTTCTTCGTCTGCGCCTACATCATCTTCCTCGCGGCGGACGCCGCTCGCTACCGGACGGCACCTGCACTCTTCGGCGCCACGCACGGCCCGGCGTTGCAGCGCATCGCCCGCCTGCAGACGGGGGTCCGCCGGTACTACGTCGTCAATGCCGCGTTCGGCGCCGTCGTGGCGATCGTCGACGGCCTCGCGCTCTGGTGGATGGGCGTTCCCGCCCCGGTCGTCTGGGCGATCCTCGCTTTCGTGACGAACTTCATCCCGAACATCGGCTTCGTGCTGGGACTCATCCCGCCCGCGATCCTCGCCTTCGTGGTGGGCGGCTGGCCGCTGCTGCTCGGCGTCATCGCCGTGTACTGCGTGGTCAACGTCGTGCTCCAGGTGCTCGTCCAGCCCAAGTTCGTCAGCGACGCCGTCGACCTGAGCCTCACGCTGAGCTTCTTCTCCGTGATCTTCTGGACCTTCGTGATCGGGCCGCTCGGCGCCATCCTCTCCATCCCGCTCACCCTGCTCGTGCGCGCCCTCGTCCTGGAGGGCGACCCGGGCTCCACGTGGGTGCGCTGGGTGAGCGGCGACCGCACCGCCCTCCCGGCGCCGGCTCCGACCCCTGAGCCCTCCGCGGTGCCCACCCGACGCCGCTTCCGACGACGCTGACGCGGCGCGGGCGACTCTTTCATCCGAAATCACCAGGGCGAGGCTCTCCGACCCTCTGGTCGTCGGCTGCCGTCGATGCCATATTGAAGCCGGAACCATCCATCGGGCGGGAAGGGAGACCGGATGCCGCGTCCGCTCGCGGGCCTGACCCGACGCAACCTCGCGACCGAGCTCACCGCGGGAGTCACCCTTCTGGCGATCGCCATCCCCCTCAACATCGGATACGCGCAGATCGCGGGGCTCCCCGCCACCGCCGGACTGTACGCGCTGATCATCCCGACCGTCGTCTATGCGCTCGTGGTGTCGTCGCGTCAGCTGGTCGCCTCCCCCGATGCCGCCGCCGCCGCGCTGGTGGCCTCCTCCATCGGCGGGCTCGCGGTCGCCGGGAGCGCCGACTACGCCACCCTCGCCCTCGCCCAGGCGATCCTCTGCGGCGGGATGTTCCTGCTGCTCGCCGTCTTCAAGCTCGGGTTCCTGGCGAATTTCCTGTCCAAGCCGATCCTCGTCGGCTTCGTCGGAGGCCTGGCGCTGGACATCATGGTCAGCCAGATCGCGAAGATGCTCGGCGTGAAGATCGACTCCGGTGCGGAGTTCGTGGACAAGGTCGTCGCGCTGGTCACAGGTCTCCCCTCGCTCAATGGCTGGTCCGTGCTCCTCGCCGCCGTCTCCGTCGCGGTGCTGCTCGTCGGACAGCGCTACCTCCGCGCCGTCCCCTGGGCGCTGATCGTGCTCGTCGCGACGACCGTCGTGGTCGTCCTCACCGGCCTCGACGGACGGGGCGTGGATGTGCTCGGCGAGGTCCCCGCCGGCCCTCCCGCGCTCACCTGGCCGGTCATCGACTGGTCGCTGTGGCTCGCCCTCATCCCCTCCGCGATCGCCCTGACCCTCGTGACCACGGCGGAGGGCCTGCTCGTGTCGCGCTCGTACTCCGAGAAGCACCGCTACCCGTTCCACGCCAACCGCGATCTGCTGGCGTTCGGCGTCGCGAACGTCGCGGCCGGCGCTCAGGGCAGCTTCGCGGTCGGGTCCTCGACCTCGCGCACCGCCGCGATGGACCAGGCGGGCTCGCGCACGCAGCTCCCGGCGCTCGTGCTCGCGGTCGGGACACTCCTGCTGCTGCTCTTCGGCACCGCGCTCCTCGCCGACATCCCCTCCCCGGCGATCGGCGCCATCGTCGGCGTGGCGATCATCCCGCTCCTCGGCATCCGCGACTTCATCCGGCTGTGGCGGCTGGATCGGTTCGAGTTCGTCATCGGTGCCGTCTGCTTCCTCGTGACACTGTTCGTCGGGTCGATCGCGGGAATCGTCGTGGCCTTCGTGCTCGCCCTCATCAATCTCGCGCAACGCGCCTCCCATCCGGCGATCGACGTGCTGGAGACCTCGGGCGACCCCGGGGAATCCCTGTTGGAGGATGCTCCGACCGGCACGACCACCGCACCGGGGGTCATCGTCGTCCGGCTCGCGGCCCCGCTGTTCTTCGCGAACGGCGCTGTGTTCTCCGCGGCCGTGAAGGACGCGGTCCGCACCGCGGGCCCCTCCGCCGTCCAGCATGTCGTGATCGACATGGAAGCCGTCACGGACGTCGACGTCACCGGAGCTGAGGCCTTCCAGGCGCTCCGGGAGTGGCTCGACACCCAGTCGATCTCGCTGGCCTTCAGCCGCGTCCGTCCGAACACTCTCCGCCGCCTCCGCACCCTGGGCCTCCTCGACCGGGAGACCGTCTACGCGACCAACCGCGCGGCGATCACCGACCTCTCGCCGACCGATGCCGCCTCGTCGGCTCCGCACAGGAAGGGCAGCTGAATGGGTGCCGTCATCGGGGAGATCCTCCCCCTCGCCGTGGGTGTCGCGATCAGCCCCGTGCCGATCATCGCCGCGATCCTCATGCTCCTGTCCCCGAAGGCGCGGGTCACGAGCATCGGGTTCCTCCTGGGATGGATCGTGGGCATCGTCGCCGCGGTCACCGTCTTCACCCTGCTCTCCGCCGTGCTTCCGGAGGAGGATCCCGACGCCTCCCGGCCGATCCGCGGCGTCATCCAGCTCATCCTCGGCCTCCTGCTGCTGGTCCTGGCCGTCGGTCAGTGGCGCAAACGCCCGAAAGCGGGGCAGCCCGCGGCCCTGCCGTCATGGATGAAGGCGATCGACACGATGTCGTTCGGCACCGCCCTCGGTCTCGGGCTCCTGCTGTCGGCGGTGAACCCCAAGAACCTCCTCCTCGCGGCCGGTGCCGGCGTCGACATCGGCAGCGCGTTGCTGGGCGCAGGCTCCACGATCCTCGTGATCGCCGTCTTCACCCTGATCGGGGCATCGACGGTCCTCGTTCCCGTCATCGGCTATCTCATCGCCGCCGCACGACTTCGCGCGCCGCTCGACGCCCTGCGCGGTTGGCTCGCCGCCGAGAACGCGGTCATCATGGCCGTGCTGCTGCTCGTCATCGGCGTGTCCATGATCGGCAAGGGCATCGGCAGCTTCTGAGCACAGCGTCCGGCTGGCCGAGGAGATCACCCGGATGAACGCGGCTCGCATCCGTGACCACGGCGCCGGCGCGGCAGTACTGTGCGGGGAAGGCGGTTCGGCAGAGATGAAGGAGATGGACATGGCCCGTGATTTCCAGGGCAGGATCGAACTCGACGTCCGCGATTCGGAGGCCGACTGGGAGGCCTTCCTCCCGGCGAAGCCACGAGAGGGAGCACCCAACGTTCTCGTCGTCCTGTACGACGACACCGGCATGGCGGCGTGGTCCCCGTACGGCGGACGCATCAACATGCCGACCATGGATCGCCTGGCGCAGAACGGTCTGACCTACTCCCAGTGGCACACGACGGCGCTCTGCTCGCCGACCCGCTCGACGTTCCTCACCGGGCGCAACCACCACCTGAACGGCTTCGCGACGATCTCGGAGTCGTCCACGGGGTTCCCCGGATACAACTCCCACATCCCCGACTCGAACACGACCATGGCCCACGTCCTGCGCGACGCCGGCTGGTCGACGTTCTGGGTGGGCAAGAATCACAACGTCCCGATCGACGAGTGGACGGCCGGCGCCTCCAAGAAGCACTGGCCGCTGGCGCAGGGCTACGACCGCTTCTACGGCTTCATCGGCGGTGAGACCAACAACTGGTATCCCTCCCTCGCCGAGGACAACCACTACATCGACCAGCCCGCCCTCCCCGAAGACGGCTACCACCTGTCGAAGGACCTCGCCGATCAGGCGCTGTCGATGATCCGCGACGTCAAGCAGACGGAGCCGGACAAGCCCTGGTACCTCTGGTTCTGCCCCGGCGCGAACCACGCCCCGCACCACGCCCCGCAGGAGTACATCGACAAGTACAAGGGCATGTTCGACGACGGCTACGAGGCGTACCGCGAGTGGGTACTGGCCCGGATGATCGAGAAGGGCATCGTCCCGGAGGGCACCGAGCTCACCCCGCTCAACCCGATGCCGGAAGGCTCGTTCTCGGCCGCCGACGAGGTACGCCCGTGGGACTCCCTGGACGCCGAGGAGAAGGCGATGTTCTCGCGCATGGCCGAGGTCTACGCCGGATTCAGCGAGTACACCGATGCCCAGGTCGGCCGTATCGTCGACTACCTCGAGGAGTCGGGACAGCTGGACAACACCCTCATCATCTACTGCGCCGACAACGGCGCCTCCGGAGAGGGCAGCCCGAACGGCTCGGTCAACGAGGGCAAGATCTTCGGCGGGTACCCGGACGACGAGGCCGAGAACCTGCGCATGGTCGACAAGCTCGGCTCCCCCGACACCTACAACCACTACCCGACGGGCTGGGCCGCCGCCTTCTCGACGCCCTACAAGATGTTCAAGCGCTATACCTACCAGGGCGGCGTCTGCGATCCGTTGGTGATCCACTGGCCGGCCGGCATCAGCGCGCGTGGAGAGGTCCGTCATCAGTACCACCACTCCACCGACATCGTGCCGACGATCCTCGAGGCCTGCGGCGTCGAGTTCCCAGAGGTGTACAACGGCATCGAGCAGACGCCGTTGTCCGGCGTCTCGATGGCGTACTCGTTCGACGCGGCGCCGGAGGCACCCACGGAGAAGGAGACGCAGTACTACGAGATGTTCGGGCAGCGCGGCATCTGGCACCACGGCTGGAAGGCCGTCACCGTCCACGGCCCGATCAGCGGCACGGGGCACTTCGACGAGGACGAATGGGAGCTGTACCACACCGACGTCGACCGCGCCGAGGCCGTCAACCTCGCCGCGGAGCACCCGGACAAGCTCGAGGAGCTCAAGGCGCTCTGGATGGAAGAGGCGAAAGCCAACGCGGTGCTCCCGCTGAACGACCTCCAGATCATCGGGAACCCGAAGGACTTCGAGACCTTCGTGGCGATGGAGTTCCATCAGCCCGCGCCGCCCTCCGGCCGGTTCGTCTACTATCCGGGCACCAGCGAGGTGCCGGAGCGGTCGGCGGC